>NZ_JBIUXU010000003.1:143486-579047 GCF_044744165.1 Streptomyces sp. NPDC087420 | reverse complement strand
CCGGTCGGCCGCCCCCTTTTCCCGCCGGTCGCGTGCTGGTGGGCCCGCACGATCGTGGAGTCCACCGACACCAGCCAGTCGATGTCCCCGGCCGCGTCCCTCTCCGCCTGGATCGCCTTCAGCATGCGGGAGAAGGTTCCGTCCAGCGCCCACCTGCGGAAACGCGTGTACAACGTCTGCCAGGAACCGTACCTCTCCGGCACGTCCCGCCAGGCCGAACCGGTCCGCAGCTTCCACACGATCCCGTTCAGCACCACACGGTCATCCAACCGAGGCCGCCCAGCCGTCCCCGAACCCGGCAACAACCGCGACAACACAGCCCACTCAGCATCCGACAACTCATGACGACGAATCACACCCGCCATAATCCCGCATCACCCGATCGGCTTTGAAGACGACCCCTAGAGCCTGCCCGACATCTCCCACAGCAGGACCTCCGCCGGGCCGCCCGTCACGTCCAGGCCCTCCGCGTCCGTGATCCGCGCCGAGTCCCCGGGGCCCAACTCCTCGCCGTCCAGCCGGACCCGGCCGCGTACGACATGGACGTACACGAACGGCGCGTCCGGTACGGCGGCGCGCTCGCCCTCCCGCAGCCGGCGCACGTGCAGCATCGCCCCGGCCTGCGGCAGGGCGTACGGCGTGGAGTCGGCGATGCCGCGCACGATCTCGTACCCCGGCTCCCCGCCCGGCTCCAGCGGCGCGAGCCACATCTGCACGAACACCAGGGGCAGTTCCGCGTCGTTGCGCTCCACGTGCCGTACCCCGTCGGCCGCGCTGAGCCGCTGGACATCTCCCGCCCTGACCACCGTGGCGTGCCCCGCCGAGTCGCGATGGGTCAGCTCGCCCTCGGCGACCCAGGTGACGATCTCCGTGTGGCTGTGCGGGTGTTCACCAAAACCGGCGCCCGGCGCGAGCCGTTCCTCGTTGCAGGCGAGCACCGCGCCGAAGCGCAGATTGTCCGGGTCGTAGAACCGTCCGAAGGACAGGGCGTGCCAGGATTCGATACCGGCGGAGGGATCGCCGCCCCGGTAACGCTCCTCTGCGCGCACGACTCGCATCACAGGTCCCACCGTAGGGGATGCCGACCGCCCCGGCGGCTCGCTCACCCGTACCGATAAGGCAGTCTTGTCCCCGTGCCTGAACCAGCGAACGTAGCCCACTCCCACCCCGCGACACTGCGCCGCCTGGAGCAGTCCGCCGGGCGGCTCGCCGCGAACGCCATCGCGCGCATGGACGCGACGCTGCCGTGGTACCGCGCGATGCCGCCGGAGAACCGTTCGTGGATCGGGCTGGTCGCGCAGGCGGGCATCGCCGCCTTCACCGAGTGGTTCCGCCACCCGGAGACGCCGCAGGCCATCTCCACCGACGTCTTCGGTACGGCTCCGAGGGAGCTGACCCGGGCGATCACCCTGCGCCAGACCGTCGAGATGGTGCGGACGACCATCGAGGTCATGGAGACGGCGATCGAGGAGGTCGCCGCCCCCGGCGACGAATCCGTGCTGCGGGAGGCCCTGCTCGTCTACGCGCGGGAGATCGCCTTCGCCACCGCACAGGTGTACGCGCAGGCCGCCGAGGCCCGCGGGGCCTGGGACGCGCGGCTCGAATCCCTCGTCGTCAACGCGGTCCTCTCCGGAGAGGCCGACGAGGGCGCGGTCTCCCGGGCCGCGGCGCTCGGCTGGAACGCCCCCGAACATGTCTGCGTCCTGCTCGGTACGGCCCCGGACGGGGACAGCGAGCTGACCGTCGAGGCGATCCGCCGGGCCGCCCGGCACGCCAAGCTCCAGGTCCTCACCGGGGTGCTCGGCGACCGGCTCGTGGTGATCGCGGGCGGCAGCGACAACCCGCTCCAGGTCGCCAAGGCCCTGATCGGGCCCTATGCGGCGGGACCCGTCGTGGCGGGCCCGGTGGCCCCCGATCTGCTCGCCGCGACAAAGTCCGCGCAGGCCGCCGCCGCCGGGCTCAAGGCCTGTTTCGCCTGGCAGGACGCCCCCCGCCCGGTCCTCGCCGACGATCTGCTGCCGGAGCGCGCGATCGCCTCCGACCCGGCCGCGCGGGACCAGCTGGTGGAGGAGATCTACAGACCGCTGGAGGAGGCGGGCTCCGCGCTGCTGGAGACTCTGAGTGTCTATCTCGAGCAGGCGAGCAGCCTGGAGGGCGCCGCCAGGATGCTCTTCGTCCACCCCAACACCGTGCGCTACCGGCTCCGACGAGTGACTGACGTCACCGGATGGTCGCCCTCCGATGTACGGTCCGCGTTCACGCTCCGGATCGCCCTCATCCTCGGGCGCTTGGCCGAGCGGGAGGCTCAGTCCTAGACTTTTGTCGTACTCCAACAATTCCCCCGACGGTTCTTCGTCCCTGTCGTCACGGGCGGTGAAGGCCATCCACAAGAGAGAGTGTGAGGGTGCTCGTACTCGTCGCTCCCGGCCAAGGCGCTCAGACGCCCGGCTTCCTGTCTCCCTGGCTCGATCTGCCCGGCGCCGAAGACCGGCTGCGGGCCTGGTCGGCCGCCATCGACCTGGACCTCGTCCACTACGGCACGAAGGCCGACGCGGACGAGATCCGCGACACGGCCGTCGCCCAGCCGCTGCTGGTGGCCTCCGCGCTGCTGTCGGCCCGTCAACTCTTCCCCGCCACCGGCGATCTGACGCGTGACGTCGGCGCGGTGGCCGGTCACAGCGTCGGCGAGCTGGCGGCCACCGCGCTCGCCGGGGTCCTCACCGACGAGGCGGCCATCACGCTCGTGCGCACCCGCGGCCTGGCCATGGCCGACGCCGCGGCCGTCACCCGGACGGGGATGTCCGCGCTGCTCGGCGGCGACCCCGACACAACCGTGGCGCACCTGGAGACGCTCGGGCTGACGCCCGCGAACGTGAACGGGTCCGGCCAGATCGTGGCGGCGGGCACGCTGGAACAGCTCGCGGCGCTGGAGGCCAACCCTCCGGAGGGTGTACGGCGTGTGGTGGCGCTCAAGGTGGCCGGCGCGTTCCACACGCACCACATGGCCCCGGCGTCCTCGGCGCTCGAAGAGGCCGCCCGCGCGCTCGACCCCGCCGACCCGGCCGTACCGTACGTCTCGAACAAGGACGGTCAGACCGTCGCCACCGGCGCCGGCGTACTGACCCGTCTGATCGGCCAGGTGGCCAGCCCGGTCCGCTGGGACCGGTGCATGGAGACCTTCCAGGAGCGGGGCGTCACCGCGCTGATCGAGCTCTGCCCCGGGGGTACCCTGACCGGTCTCGCCAAGCGCGCCCTGCCCGGCGTGAAGACCTTGGCCCTGAAGACCCCGGACGATCTCGACGCGGCCCGCACCCTGATCGCCGAGCACTCCTCCACGGCTGACTAAAGGAGCCAGAGAGCATGTCGAAGATCAAGCCCAGCAAGGGTGCTCCGTACGCGCGCATCATGGGCGTCGGCGGCTATCGCCCGACCCGGGTCGTGCCCAACGAGGTGATCCTCGAGACGATCGACTCGTCCGACGAGTGGATCCGCTCCCGCTCCGGAATCACGAGCCGCCACTGGGCCTCCCCCGAGGAGACCGTGGCCGCGATGTCCATCGAGGCGTCCGGCAAGGCCATCGCCGACGCCGGGCTCACGCCCGAGCAGATCGGCGGGGTGATCGTCGCCACCGTCTCGCACTTCAAGCAGACCCCGGCCATCGCCACGGAGATCGCCGACGCGATCGGCGCGGGCAAGCCGGCCGCGTTCGACATCTCCGCGGGCTGCGCCGGCTTCGGCTACGGGCTGACCCTCGCCAAGGGCATGGTCGTCGAGGGTTCGGCGGAGTACGTCCTCGTCATCGGCGTGGAGCGGCTCTCCGACCTGACCGACCTGGAGGACCGTGCCACGGCCTTCCTGTTCGGCGACGGCGCCGGCGCCGTGGTGGTGGGACCCGCGAAGGAGCCGATGATCGGCCCGACGATCTGGGGTTCCGAGGGCGACAAGTCCGACACCATCAAGCAGACCGTGTCGTGGGAGGAATACCGCCACGGCACGGTGGAGAAGTTTCCGGCCATCACGCAGGAGGGCCAGGCGGTCTTCCGCTGGGCCGTCTTCGAGATGGCGAAGGTCGCCCAGCAGGCCCTCGACGCGGCGGGCATCAGCTCCGCCGAACTCGACGTCTTCATCCCGCACCAGGCGAACATGCGGATCATCGACTCGATGGTGAAGACCCTCAAACTGCCGGACAGCGTCACGGTCGCCCGTGACGTGGAGACCACCGGCAACACCTCGGCCGCCTCGATCCCGCTCGCGATGGAGCGGCTCCTGGCGACCGGGCAGGCGAAGAGCGGCGACACGGCGCTCGTCATCGGCTTCGGGGCGGGTCTCGTGTACGCCGCGACGGTCGTTACCCTCCCCTAGTCACGCCGGAGCCTCCGGTACGTGTTCCCATATATCCCTCTGCTCAATATCGAAGGAGCGCCCACATGGCCGCCACCCAGGAAGAGATCGTCACCGGTCTCGCCGAGATCGTGAACGAGATCGCCGGTATCCCGGTCGAGGACGTCCAGCTGGACAAGTCCTTCACCGACGACCTGGACGTCGACTCGCTGTCCATGGTCGAGGTCGTCGTCGCCGCCGAAGAGCGCTTCGACGTGAAGATCCCGGACGACGACGTCAAGAACCTCAAGACGGTCGGCGACGCCGCGGACTACATCCTCAAGCACCAGGACTGACCGCACAGCGCGGCTGACGCCACCCGGTGGTGGCGCCGTATAAAATTCAGCACCCTCTACACGTGGAGAAAGAATTCCAGTGAGCTCGACCAATCGCACCGTGGTCGTCACCGGTATCGGCGCAACCACACCGCTGGGTGGCGACAGCGCATCGACCTGGGAGGGTCTGCTCGCCGGCCGCTCCGGGGTGAAGCCCCTGGAGGGCGAGCGCTTCGCCGGTCTGCCGGTCCGTATCGCCGCCGTCGCGGCGGTCGACCCGGGCGATGTACTGCCCCGTCCGCTCGCCCGCAAGCTGGACCGCTCGGCGCAGTTCGCGCTGATCGCGGCCCGCGAGGCGTGGGCGGACGCGGGTTTCACCGCTCGTGCCGGTGACGACACCTCCGTCGACCCCGACCGCCTCGGGACCGTGATCGCCTCCGGCATCGGCGGCGTCACGACCCTCCTCGACCAGTACGACGTCCTGCGGGAGAAGGGCGAACGCCGCGTCTCCCCGCACACCGTGCCGATGCTGATGCCCAACAGCCCCGCCGCCAACGTCAGCTTGGAGGTGGGCGCCCAGGCGGGCGTGCACACCCCCGTCTCGGCCTGCGCCTCGGGCGCCGAGGCCGTCGGCTACGCCGTGGAGATGATCCGCAGCGGCCGGGCCGACATCGTGGTCGCCGGTGGTACGGAAGCGGCCATCCACCCGCTGCCCATCGCCGCGTTCACGAACATGATGGCGATGTCGAAGAACAACGACGACCCGGCCGGCGCCTCCCGCCCGTACGACAAGGGCCGTGACGGCTTTGTCCTCGGTGAGGGCGCGGGCATCGTCGTGCTGGAGTCCGCCGAGCACGCGGCCAGGCGCGGCGCGCGGGTCTACTGCGAACTGCTGGGCCAGGGCGTGTCGTCGGACGCGCACCACATCGCGCAGCCCGAGCCGACCGGCCGGGGCATCGCGAAGGCGCTGGAGAACCTGCTCGCGTCGACGGACCTCAAGGCGTCCGAGGTCATGCACCTCAACGCGCACGCCACGTCCACCCCGCAGGGCGACGTCGCCGAGATCAAGGCGCTGCGCCGGGTGCTGGGCGACGACCTGGACCATGTCGCGGTGTCCGCGACGAAGTCGATGACCGGCCACCTGCTGGGCGGCGCGGGCGGCATCGAGACCGTGGCCACCGTGCTGGCGCTGTACCACCGCACGGCCCCTCCGACGATCAACCTGACCGACCAGGACGAGGAGGTCGACGCGGACGTCGTCAAGGGCGAGCCCCGCGCGCTCCCCGGCGGGACGATCTCCGCGATCAACAACTCGTTCGGCTTCGGCGGCCACAACGTGGTTCTGGCGCTCCGTACGGTCTGAGTCCGTACGGACTCGTACCGCAGCGATGCGGTTCGGCACGAGGCCCGTCCCCCGGCTGGGGACGGGCCTCGCCGCGTGGGGGCTTCGCGTCACTCGGCCGAAGACTTCACGTCACTCGTCGAAGCTGGCGAAGTACGAGGCCGCGAGGTCCTTGTCGCCGTGGCCCAGTTCCTTGGCGCGGCGGAAGCGTTCGGCGATCGCCGCCACGACGTCCAGGTGGACGCCCTCGGCCTCCGCCGCCTCGATGATCAGCCGGGCGTCCTTGGCCCCCGTGTTGACGGAGAAGCTCGTCGTGTAGTCCCCGTCGAGGATCATCTCGGCCTTGATGTGGAGGTAGGCCGCGTCCACCGGGCCGCCCGAGACGAGGTCCAGGAAGGCCCTCGGGTCGGCGCCGAGCCCCTTGGCCAGCGCGAGCGCCTCGGCCGCGCCGTTGATCAGGGTCAGGGTCCAGCCGTTGGCGACGAGCTTGAGGCGGGTGGCGGCGGCGGAGGCGCCGTCCTCGCCCAGCCAGAGGGTGCGCCGCCCGATGGCGTCCAGGACGGAATCGAGGCGGTCCCGGTGCTCCTCGGGGCCCGCCGCGAGCACCGCGAGCTGGCCGGCCTCCGCCGGGCCCTTGGTGCCGAGTACGGGCGCGTCGAAGAAGACCACACCGTGATCCGCCGCGAGGGCCGCCAGTGCGGGGACGTCCGCGACGCCCACGGTCGTCGACTGGAGCCAGAGGGTGCCGGCGCCCAGGCCGGGCGCGGCGGCCGTGAAGGCGTCCCGGACGGCGGCCCCGTCGTACACGACGGTGAGCACCACGTCGGCGCCCGTCACCGCCTCGGCCGCGGTGGCCGCGACCCGCGCGCCGTCGGCGGCGAGCGCCTCGGCCTTCGCGGGGGTGCGGTTCCACACCCGGACGTCGTGTCCCGCACGGCAGAGGCTGCGGGCCATCGCGGAGCCCATGATTCCGGTGCCGAGAACGGCTACCGCGAGATGTTCGCTCATGGGTGCACGGTAGACCCGCGGGCACGCTCCGGCGCGCGAGAGCGCTCAGACGACCTGGTGCAGCCAGCGGACCGGCGCGCCCTCGCCCGCGTACCGGAAGGGCTCCAGCTCGTCGTCCCAGGGCTTGCCGAGCAGCTTCGCGATCTCCGCCTCCAGCTGGGTCTCGCCCTGCCGGGAGCGGGCGAGCGCGGCGCGCAGCCGGTCCTCGGGGATCAGGATGTCGCCGTGCATGCCGGTGACCGCGTGGAAGATGCCGAGGTCGGGCGTGGCGCTGTAGCGCTCGCCCTCGGCCGTGGCGCAGGGCTCGGCGGTCACCTCGAAGCGCAGCATCTGCCAGCCGCGCAGGGCGGAGGCGAGTTTGGACGCCGTGCCCGGTTCGCCTTTCCAGGAGAACTCGGCTCTCCAGGTGCCGGGTGAGGCCGGCTGCCGGATCCAGTCGAGCTGGACCCGCAGGCCCAGGACTCCGGCCACCGCCCATTCGACGTGGGGGCACATCGCGCGCGGTGCGGAGTGAACGTACAGAACTCCACGTGTCGTCACCGGGACCTCCAGTGTGGGACGAGGTTCGCCTTTCCCAGCGGCCTCAGTAAACAGCATCGGGAGTGAAACTCCACAAAAGGGACAGTATGTGACGTGAGGTAATTTACCGGAGCCACGCGTTCGGGGCCTCTGGTCCGACGTGGGAAAAGCTACCGTGCGGCGGGGTGCCCGGGGTGACGTACCGTCGGTCCTGGGGCCGATATGCGCGAAGCTTTCACTCGCCGGGGCGCCGCCGGGTGCCAGGCGCATGTGCCAGCGGTACGGGCCATTCCTGAGCGGCCCGGAAGCGCCGGGAACGGCGGTACGGAAGGCCGGACGAGGGCCGGGACCGAGGCTCTCCGAAGGCCGCGAAGGCCGGCGAGGACAAGCGAGAAGCAACGTCGAACACGAACCGACGGGGAGGACCGCTGATGCGGGAGAGCCGACGGACCGGGAGTGCGACCCCGGCGCGCCGCCGTACGGACGACGGGCGCGCGCGGCGTCGGCGTGGCGATGGCCGTCCGCGTGTCGGCGGCCGTCCGCGTGTGGTCGTCGCGGTGGTGACGGCCCTGGTGCTCGCCGCCGGTGGCACGCTGGCCGGCTGTGACGCGTCCGGCGGCTCCTCCGCCGACGGCGCGGCGGGCAGGAGCGCCCCGGCCCCCCGGCCGACGCCCGCGTGGGACCCGGCTCCCGACTCGGTGGCCGCCGTGGGTGACTCGATCACCCGGGGCTTCGACGCCTGCGCGGTGCTCACGGACTGCCCCGAGGCGTCCTGGGCGACCGGGACGGACGGCGAGGTCCGCAGCCTGGCCCAGCGCCTCCTGGGGGCGCCGGGCGCGGCGGGGCGGAGCTGGAACGAGGCCGCGACGGGCGCGAAGATGGCGGACCTGCCCGCGCAGATGACCCGCGCGGCCCGGCACGACCCCGGCCTGGTCACGGTCATGGTGGGGTCCAACGACGCCTGCCGGGACTCGGCCGCCCGGATGACCTCGGTGGCCGCCTTCCGTACGGCGTTCGAGGCGTCGATGGACCGGCTGCGGGCCCGGGCGCCCCACGCGCAGGTGTACGTGTCGAGCGTGCCGGATCTCAAGCGGCTCTGGTCCACCGGGCGCGGCGACCCGCTGGGGCGGCAGATCTGGAAGCTGGGCATCTGCGCCACGATGCTCGGGGACGCGCAGGACGTCAGCGCGAAGGCCTCGGCCAGGCGGAGCATGGTGTACGACCGGATCGTGGCGTACAACGGCGTGCTCAGGGACGTCTGCGCCAAGGATCCGCTGTGCCGGTACGACGGCGGTGCGGTGTTCGACTTCCGCTTCACCGTGGAGCAGCTGAGCCACTGGGACTGGTTCCATCCGAGCAAGGACGGGCAGAGCCGGCTGGCCGCGATCGCGTACCGCAACGTGACGGCGGCGCGTCCGCCGGCCTGAGAGCGGGGCCGGTCCGCCGGACGGTCTAAGGTGCTTGACCGTGACTGCCATAACCACGGAACACGTCGGCGCGACCGACGAGGGCACGCCCGTCCTGCGCTGGACCCTCGAACGGGCCGGGACCCGGGTGCGCCTGCTCACGTACGGCGGGGTCGTGCAGTCGGTCGAGGTGCCCGACCGGCACGGGACGGCGGCGGACGTCGTGCTCGGCTTCCCCGACGTCGCGGGCTATCTGGGCTCCCGGGGGCCGTACTTCGGCGCGCTGGTCGGCCGGTACGCGAACCGCATCGCGGGCGGGGCCTTCACGCTCGGCGGCCGGACGTACCGGCTGGCCCGCAACGACGGTCCGAACAGCCTGCACGGCGGTGAGCGGGGCTTCGACCGGTGGGTGTGGGACGCGGAGCGGGACGGTGACGGCGTACGGCTGTCGCGGGTCAGCCCGGACGGCGAGGAGGGCTTCCCCGGCCGCCTCGCGGTCAGCGCGACGTACACGCTGGAGCCGGACGGGGCGCTGCGGATCGACTACCGCGCGGAGACCGACGCCCCGACCCCGGTCAACCTGACCAATCACACGTACTGGAACCTGGGCGGCGCGGGCAGCGGCCTCGCGACGGGGCACGTGCTGCGGATCGCGGCGGGCCGGATCACCCCGGTCGACGCGACGGGGGTGCCGACCGGGGAGCTGGCGCCGGTCGACGGGACGCGCTTCGACTTCCGGGAGCCCCGGGCGGTGGGTCCCGGCTACGACCACAACTACGTGCTGGACGGGGCTCACGACGGTACGGGCGTGGCCGCCGAGCTCCACGACCCGGTGTCGGGGCGGGTGTTGACCGTCACGACGACCGAGCCCGGGATGCAGCTCTACACCGGCGACCACTTCGACGGGAAGCCGTACGGGCCCGGGGACGGGATCGCCCTGGAGACCCAGCACTTCCCGGACTCACCGAACCGTCCGTCGTTCCCGGACACGGTGCTGAGGCCGGGTCAGGTCTTCGACTCCACGACGAGGTACGGATTCTCGGTGCGCTGACGGGCAGCCGACGGGTACGGGACGCGGGGCGGGGTACGTACGGCCCCGGAGCGGTGTCAGGTGCCGCCCCGGGGCCGTACGGTCTGTGTCCCCCTACCCCCTGAGGGCTCCCGCCGTCAGGGGCGTACGTCGATCGTCGTCGTGAGGCGGCGGTCGGCGACCGAGTGGCCGGCCTCGACCTCGTACGTCCCGGGGACCAGTGCCCAGGCGTCCGTCCGCTCGTCCCAGATCTCGAACGCCCGGCGCCGCAGCGGGACATGGACCTCGGCCGTCTCCCCCGGGGCCGCCTCGACGGAGGCGAAGCCGGCCAGCCAGCGGGCCGGGCGCTCGGGGGCGTCCGGGGCCGGTGTGCCCGTCGGCGCGAGGTAGATCTGGATGACCTCGCGGCCGGTACGGACACCGGAGTTGCGCAGCCTGACCCGCACCTCGTCGTGGGTGGCCGAGAGCGTCTCGTACACCCAGTCCGTGTAGCCGAGGCCGTGTCCGAAGGGGTACGCGGGTGTCGTGCCCGCCCGCTCCCAGGCGCGGTAGCCGATGAACAGACCTTCTTCGTAGCGCAGTTGGCCGTCGGTCGGGGTCGTCGCCGAGACGGGCGCGTCCGCGAGGGCCACCGGCCAGGTGGTGGGCAGCCGGCCGCCGGGCTCCTCGGCGCCGAGGAGGACGTCGGCGAGCGCCGTGCCGCCCTCCTGGCCCGGGAACCAGCTCAGCAGCACCGCCGCGACCTCCTCGCGCCACGGCAGTTCCACCGGGGAGCCGGTGTTGACGACCACGACGGTGTTCGGGTTGACGGCGGCCACGGCCCGTACGAGATCGTCCTGGCGGCCCGGCAGCCGCAGGCTCGTACGGTCGAAGCCCTCGGACTCGACGCGGGCGGTGGTGGCCACGACCACCACGGCCGTCCCCGCGCCGCGCGCGGCTTCGACGGCCTCCGCGATCAACTCGTCCGGGTCGTACCGCGGTCCGAGGTGGAGCAGGGAGAAGGCGACGGCCCTGATCGGGGCGTCCGGGAGGGTGAAGACGGTGTGCAGCAGCGAGACCTCGACCGGCTCGCCCGCCGTGAGCACGGCGTGGGCGCGCTCCACCGGGGTGCCGAAGAACGCCTCGAACGGGTCGGCGGAGTCGCCCGGTTCCTGGGTTCCGTCGAAGAGTGTCTCGCCGTTGACGGTCAGGACGAAGCCGCCGAGACCGCGCGTGCCGAAGGCGTGCTCGCCGCTCTCCCTCGGCACGAAGCGGCCGGTCAGCTCCACGGTGTGCAGCGTGTCGTGGGTGACGCCGTCGGGGAGGTCGCTGCCGGCCCACTGCACCCGGCCGCCGGGGACGCTCGACGTGCCGAGCACCCGGCCGTCCTCGGCGCGGCAGACGGCCGTCAGCTCGAACCCCTTGTCGGTGTCGGCGAGTTCGTCGCTGGGGTCGGCGCCGAGGGCGTAGGTCAGCGCGCCCTCGGGGAGGGCGGCGGTGAGCCCGTCGAGCGGGGAGACGACGTGGTGCGGGAAGACCACGGCGGAGCCTCCGCCGAGGATCCGGGCGTCGCGGGCCGCCGCGCCGCTGAGGGCGACGGTGCCGGCGCGGGCCGGGTCGAGGGGCAGGACGGGGTGGTCGCCGCGCACCTCGTTGCGGACGAGCACGAAGGAGCGGCGGGCGACCTCGCGGGCCAGCGCGTCGCCGTCCAGGGGCGCGGGAAGGTCGGTGACGACGGGGGGCGCGCCGTCGAGGGCGCCGACGCGGGCGGCCAGCCGCAGGACGTTCCGTACCGCCTCGTCGACGGCCGGTTCGTCCACCTCGCCGGCCCGGACGGCGGCGGCCAGCGCCTCGCCGTACACGGTCCGCGGTCCCGGCATGGCGACGTCGAGGCCGCCGAGGAGCGCCCCGACGGTGGAGCGGGCGGCGAGCCAGTCGGAGACGATGAAGCCGTCGAAGCCCCACTCGCCCCGCAGCACCTCCTGCTGGAGGTAGCGGTGTTCGGTCATGGTCGCGCCGTTGACCTGGTTGTACGCGGCCATGATGCCCCAGGGGTGGGCGTTGGCCACGATGGTCTCGAAGGGCGCGAGGTACAGCTCGCGCAGCGGCCGGGGGGCGACGAGGTTGTCGACGGTGAAGCGGTCGGTCTCGGCGTCGTTGGCGACGAAGTGCTTGACGGTCGTGCCGACCCCGCCGTCCTGGACGCCGAGCACATAACCGGTGCCGATCTCTCCCGTCAGGTACGGGTCCTCGCTGTACGCCTCGAAGTGGCGTCCGCCGAGGGGTGAGCGGTGCAGGTTCACCGTCGGGGCCAGCAGGACGTGCACGCCCTTGCGGCGGGCCTCCTGGGCGAGCAGCCGGCCGGCGCGCCGGGCCAGTTCCGGGTCCCAGGTGGCCGCGAGGGCGGTCGGGGAGGGCAGGGCGACCGACGGGTCGTCGGCGGTCCAGCGGACTCCCCGGACGCCGATGGGGCCGTCGGACAGGACGAGGGAGGCGAGTCCGATCTCGGGGAGCGCGGGCAGGGACCACATGTCCTGGCCGGCCAGGAGCCGGGCCTTGGCGTCCAGGTCGAGTTTGCCGAGCGCCGCCTCGACGGCGGCGGTGCGTGCCTGATCGGCCCGGGTGGTGGGTGCGCCTGCCACGGCCGTACCTCCTCGTCGAGTTCGGGTGGACGGTTACATGGTGACCCGGCATCCTGTAAGGAGGTAGGGTTCGTTATTGATTTGTGATATTCGCCGTGGCATTCGCGCCGGTGTCCGGCGGGGATGGGAGGAGCGGGCCGATGGCGAGAGCCAGGAGCGGGGAGCGGCGGGCGGACATCCTGCGCGCCACCCTCGAAGTGATCGCCGAGCGCGGCTACCGGGGGACCACCCTGAGCGGGGTGGCGGAGCGCGTCGGCCTCACCCAGCAGGGCCTGCTGCACTACTTCCCCTCCAAGGAGGCGCTGCTCGTCGCCGTCCTGGAGGAACGCGACCAGTGGGACACCGGCGGCGGGGGCCGGGGGCG
The DNA here is from genome assembly GCF_044744165.1 of Streptomyces sp. NPDC087420. NCBI lineage: Bacteria > Bacillati > Actinomycetota > Actinomycetes > Kitasatosporales > Streptomycetaceae > Streptomyces > Streptomyces sp. NPDC087420. The sequence goes on along the minus strand of NZ_JBIUXU010000003.1, from coordinate 566,102 downwards.
CCGGGGCTGGCGGCTGGAGCTGCTGACGTCCCTGGTGGAGTACAACGCGATGCGCCCCGGGATGGTGCAGACGTTCTCGGCGCTGCTGGGCGAGAGCGTGACGGAGGACCATCCGGCGCGGGAGTTCTTCACCCACCGCTACGACCAGGTGCGCGGCAACATGACGGCGGTGCTGCGCGACGAGTTCGGCGACCGCCTGCCCGGCGGGCTCACCCCGGAACAGGCGGCTCCGCTGTTGACCGCTGTCATGGACGGGCTCCAGTACCAGTGGCTGCTGGACCCGGAGTCGGTCGACATGCCGGCCGCGTTCCGCGACTTCCTGACGCTGCTGCGGGCCGGGGGTCCCGCGCCCGGTTCCTGAGCCGTGTCGCCGACCGGTTTCCGCTGACCCACTCCGCCGACCGACTTCACCGACCGGTGTCGTTGAGCGGTGTCGTTGAGCGGTGTTCCTGACCGGTATCGCACCATGGTCATCCGGCCGCCCCGAGGCGATACTTCCGCCATCCGACGGAAGGAGCACCCCATGAGGCTCAGGAGCCACACGCGCGTTGGTCTTGTCCTGCTCACCACGGCCGCGCTCGCCCTCGTCGTCCCCGCGCCGGCCGGCCTCGCGCAGGCGCGTCCCGCGTCCGGCCACCTACCGCCCGCCGCACCGGCGTTCACCGTCGAGGAGGCCCGCCTCGACAAGGCCGTACCGCAGGAAATCCTGCGGCGCAGCGGCTTCGACACGGTGGCGCCGGGGCTGGCGCGGGCGCTGGACGGGGCCAGGTCGTACGCCGCGGCCGAGCGGGTGGTCGTACGCCAGGGGCAGCGGCTGTGGCAGCGGGCGGTGGACCGGGTGCAGGGGCGGGGTCCCGCGCGGGGTGACCTGAGCCGGGACGACGACCGGCCGCTGTACTGGGCGCGGTTGGGGATGACCCGCGAACTGCGCGCCTGGCAGCCGGAGTTCCCGCTGTCCGACGCCGCGAGGACCCGGCTGCTGGGCACGCTGGAGCGCTCGTCGCGCGGCCAGGACTCGATGGCGTTCCCCGGCAAGGACCGGCACGGCAGGGCGGTCAAGCGGATCGTGATGACCGGCTTCGACCCGTTCACGCTGGACCGCGACATCCGGATCAGCAACCCGTCGGGGGCGACGGCGCTGGCCCTGGACGGCACGGTGGTCACGACCGCCGACGGGCCGGCCCGCATCGAGACGGCCGTCTTCCCCGTCCGCTGGGACGACTTCGCCGCCGGAACGGTCGAACAGGCCCTGAGCGGGCCGCTGTCGCGGGCCGACCTCTTCACCACCGTCAGCCAGGGCCGGGTCGGCCGGATCGACGTGGAGCGCTTCAATGGCGCCTGGCGCGGCGGCTTCGGGGACAACGAGAACCTCTCGCGGACCGGGCTCGTCCCGGTCTCCGACCCGGCCTCGCAGCCACAGTGGACGACGACCAGCCTGCCGTACAGCGCGATCCTGGCGGCGGGCACGGGGCGGTTCCCGGTGTACGACAACACCTCGGTGACGGAGGTGCCGGCGGGCGCGACCGCGCCGGTGGTACGGCCGGGCGGCCCGACCCCGGGCTCGGCGGCCCGCGCCGGGGGCGGCGGCGACTACCTGTCCAACGAGATCGCCTACCGGGCGACGCTGCTGCGCGACCGGCTGGGCCGGGACATCCCCGGCGGCCATGTGCACACGCCGGTGCTGGAGTTCGGTCCTGGGAACACCGACCCGGCGACGGGGACGGTGACCGATCCGCGGTTCGTGCAGAACCGGCTGGACATCGTCGCGCAGATCAGGTCGATCATCGTGGTGGCGGCCGGAGCGTAGGTCCTAGAACCGGGGCGGGGTCTGCGGCTCCTGTCCCGGGGCCGGGGGCCATGCGGTCTTTCCCAGGGCGAGAGTCGCGTCGGGGGCGGGCACGGTCCCGTCCCCGGGCGCCGGCACCGGCCCCAACTCCCGCTCCGGTTCGATCAGGTCACGGGCCATCAGCGTCGCGCCCGCCACCGCGCCGGGCATCAGGAAGATCGCCACGACCGGGATCAGGAAGGCCAGCGTCAGCGGCACGCCGAAGCCGAGGGTGAGCATCCGGCGGCCACGGAGCAGTGCGAGCCGTGCCTTGAGGTCGATCCGCCGCCGCTGGAGGGCCACCGCGACCAGTTCCTCCGTCAGGAAGAAGCCGGACACGCAGAAGCCGATCGCGGGGACGACGGTCTGCCCGACGACGGGGATGAACCCGGCGGCGAAGAGCAGGACGCCGTACAGCGCCACCCGTGCCAGGATCCGCAGGCTGTCGCGTGCCGAGATCCACAACTCGCGCCAGAGCGGCAGTCCCGACTCCGGGACCTCGCCGCCCTCCGCCCGGTCGACGGCCTCGGACAGCGATTCGTAGAAGGGCTGGCCGACCAGGAGGGTCACCGCCGTGAAGGCGATCACCGCGAGGAAGAGGACCAGTGCGAAGAGGAGCACGACCAGGAAGCCGCGGAAGAGCCCCTGCCACGGCGAGGACCAGTCGTCGGCGAAGGGGGTCGCCCACGTGGTCAGGTCGTCCCCTCCGTAGCTCAGGCCGACGAGCACCGCCGCGTAGAGCAGGAGGGTGACCAGACCGGGCAGGAGCCCGAATCCGAACCACCGGCCGTGGCCCGCGACCCACCGCTGGCCCTTCATCAAGTAGCCGAAGCCCACACCGATATCGCCCATGGGAACCACCCTACCGGCGCCCCCGAGACCCTCTTGTTGTCCGGGGGCCACAACCGGTAGACCCTGCGTCACCGATCACTTCCGTCCACGCGCGCACGCCCCGGAGGCCCTCGCATGCGAATACCCAGACCGGCCCTGATCGCCACCGCCGCCCTGACCGGTGCCCTGCTGCTCGCACCGCCCGCCGCGTCCGCCGTCCGCGGCGACGACGGAGGGGCGAACGGCCCGAAAGGGCCGCACCACGTCAGGGAGAGCGGGCGGGAGACCGCCCCGGGCACCGCTCCCACCGGCCTGACCACGAGCCTGCCATCCGCTCTCACCGGCCCGGCGGCCTCACGCCCGGAGGCCGGCTATCCACGGCGTACGGTCCTCGACGCGCCGCCCGTGGACCCGGCCGACAAGTCGGTCAAGCTCGGCCTGGCGCCGTACCACTCGCTCGCCCCGCGCCTCAACTCCCTCCAGAAGCTGGGCAATCGGGTCAGTGTGGAGGTCGCGGGGCGGTCGGCGGGCGGCCATGAGCTGTATCTCGTCACCGTCACCGCTCCGGAGAGCGCGGGCGAGGCCCGCGAGCAGGAGCGGATGCGCGAGCTGATCGAGAACTCCCCGGCGCGGGCCGCCAAGGACCGCCGCATCAAGTCCTCCTACAAAACACCGCTGTTCATCAACAACAACATCCACGGCAACGAGTGGGAGGGCACGGACGCGGCGCTGGAGCTGATCGAGGAGCTGGCGACCGCGCGGGACGCCCGTACCCGCGACCTGCTGGCCACGAACCGGATCCACATCAACGTCACGGCCAACCCGGACGGCAGGATCGCCGGGACCCGCGCCAACGCCGACGGCTTCGATCTCAACCGGGACATGATCACGGCGTCGCAGCCCGAGACCCGTGCGATCCGGCGGATCGCCATCGCCAAGCAGGCCGCCGTCATGCTCGACCTGCACGGGTACGTCAACGGCACCCTGATCGAGCCGACCACCCCGCCGCACGGCGAGAACTACGAGTACGACCTCTTCCTCAAGAACGCGTACGCCAACGCCCTCGGCATGGAGAAGGCGGTGAACGACCTCGGCTACACGTCCGGGAAGGACGGCGTGGAGCCGCCCGTCATCCCCTTCCGGGACCAGGAGGAGGGCTGGGACGACTGGCCGCCGGTCTTCACCCCGCAGTACATGCCGTTCCAGGGCGCGGTCGCCTCGCACACGGTCGAGTTCCCGATGACCGTCAACAACCGGTCGTACGACACCCTGCCGGCCGAGGAGTTGCGCCGCCGGGCCGCCATCAACACGGACATCGCGGGGGCCGTGATGCGCGCGACCCTGAACTACACGCTGGACCACCGGACTTCGGTGATCGCCGACCAGATCGAGACGTTCCGGCGGGGCGCGGCGGGCGAGGCGCAGCGGCCGGTGTCGGAGGAGACCGTACCGGGAGTGCCGGGCATCGGCCCCGAGGACGTGTACACCACCGACTTCCCCCGCGCCTTCGTGATCCCGGCCGGCGCCGCGCAGCGCTCGGCGACCGCTGCGGCCCGGCTGGTGGACCACCTGACCGCCAACGACGTGCGGGTCGAGCGGGCCACGACCGGCTTCCGGCTCAATGGCCGTGCGTACCAGGCAGGTTCGTACGTCGTCGACATGCGCCAGCCCAAGCGCGGCATCGCGAACGTGATCCTCGGCGAGGGCCGGGACATCAGCGCGGACGTCTCCACGATGTACGACATCTCGGGGTGGAGCCTCGGGCTGCTGTGGGGCGCGAGTGTGGACACCGTACGGACGGTGGCGGGCGGACTGCACGTCCCGGGCCGCCCGGTGACGGCCGCCTCCCCCACCGGCTCGGTGGCGCGCCAGGGCGATCTGCGGCTGCGCCTGGACGACCCGAAGGAGCTGCTCGCCCTCAACTCCCTTCTCGCGCAAGGGGTGAAGGTGCGGCGCGCGGCCGACGGGGCGGCGATCGTGCCGTCGTCGGCCCGCCGCCTCGCGAGCGTCCTCGCGGAGCGCCACGGGGTGGTCTTCGCCGCCACGAAGGAGCGGGGGACCACGGCGCTCCACCGCACGCGGGTCGCCGCCTCGGTGACGGCCGGGGAGCAGGCCGCCCTGCGGGAGATGGGCTTCGACGTGCTGCCGGTGTCGACCGCGATCCTGAACGCGGACTTCGACTGGTCGTCGGCGGACGTGCTGTACGTCTCCACGGGGCTCCAGTACGGGTCTCTCACCCCGGCCGCGCGCGCGGCGCTGGACGGCTTCCTCGGCGGGGGCGGCGGGGTGGTCGGTCTCGGTTCCGGGGGTACGGCCCTCAACGCGGCGGCGGCGCTGCTGCCCGTGACGGCGGTCGCCGGGAACGGGGACGCCAACGGCGTGGTGCGGGTGGCCAACGCGGGAGGCCCGATCACCGGCGGCGCCCCGGCGCACACCTTCGTCTACGGGCCGCGGTGGTTCACGGCCCTGGGCGCCGGAGTGCGGACGGAACAGTCGTACAGCACAGGGAAGTTGCTGGTCTCGGGCCACTGGCGGGCAAATGAAGACGGCGCGGGCGGGCCCGCCGACGCGGCGGGCCGGGCGTCGGTCGTGAGCGGTACGGCGGGGGCGGGCGCGCGGGTGGTGCTGTTCGGCACCGAGCCGCTGTTCCGTGACCATCCCAAGGGGGTGTTCGCGCAGGTGGGCCGGGCGCTGCTCGGCGCGGCCGGCTGAGCGGGCCGCCGCCGGGGCCGTACCGGACGCGGTGACAGACACGCGGGGCCCGTGTCCCCTGAGGGGATACGGGCCCCGCGCCTTGCTGTGTGGTGTTTTATCCGCTGTGCGATCAGGCGACGGCGAGCGTCACGCTGATGTTGCCACGGGTCGCGTTGGAGTACGGGCACACCTGGTGCGCCTTCTCCAGCAGGTCCTTGGCGGTCGCCTCGTCCACGTTCGGGATGACGGCGACGAGTTCGACCTCGAGGCCGAAGCCGCCGGCCTCGGTCTTGCCGATGCTGACCTTGGCGGTCACGGTCGAACCGGATATGTCGGCCTTCGCCTTGCGGGCGACCACACCGAGCGCACCCTGGAAGCAGGCGCTGTAACCGGCGGCGAACAGCTGCTCCGGGTTCGTACCGGCGCCGCTGCCCCCCATCGACTTGGGCGGGTTGACGATCACGTCGAGCTGACCGTCGTCGCTGGAGACGCGGCCGTCACGGCCGTTCTCGGCGGTGGCGACGGCGGTGTAGAGAGCGTCGATCTTCTGAATGGTCATGCTGGGAAGGTTCCTTCGCTTGTACGCCGTAGCTCGCGCCCACGGACCACGACGGCCTGGGGTCGAGCATAGGCGGTCGTCAACGGGTAAGTCCGACGATCATCTTTCCAGTGTTCTCACCGCGCAGAACGCCGAGGAACGCGTCGAAGCCGTTCTCGATCCCTTCCACGACGGTTTCGTGGTGCTTGAGTTGCCCGGAGGCGAACAGCGGGCCCACTTCCTGGAGGAACCGGGGCTGGAGCCCCCAGTGGTCGGTGACGATGATCCCTTCCAGGCGCAGCCGCTTGGTGACGACGAGGGAGAGATTGTTCGGGCCCGGTGCCGGCGCGTTGTTGTTGTACTGGGCGACCGAGCCGCACAGCACCGCCCGGCCGTGGGGCCTCAACGAGCTGATCGCCGCTTCGAGGTGGTCGCCGCCCACGTTGTCGAAGTAGAGGTCGATGCCGTCCGGGGCGGCGGCCTTGAGCTGCTTCCTGACGGAGCCGTTCTTGTAGTTGAAGGCCGCGTCGAAGCCGCACTCCTCCACCAGAAGCTTGACCTTCTCGTCCGTACCGGCCGAACCGATGACCCGCGAGGCGCCCTTGAGCTTGGCGAGCTGGCCGACCTGGCTGCCGACCGCGCCGGCGGCCCCGGACACGAAGACCGCGTCGCCCTCCTTGAAGGCGCCGACCCCGAAGAGGCCCGCGTAGGCGGTGAAGCCCGTCGCGCCGAGCACGCCGAGGTACGCGGAGAGCGGGGCGACGGACGCGTCGACCTTGACGGCGCGGCCCGGTTCGAACTCGGCGTACTCCCGCCAGCCCAGATTGTGCAGGACGTGGTCGCCGACGGCGAACCCGTCCGCGCGGGAGGCGATGACCTCGCCGACCGCCTGGCCGGCCAGCGGCTCGCCCAGCTGGTAGGCGGCCACGTAGGACTTCGCGTCGTTCATGCGGGGGCGCATGTAGGGGTCCACCGAGAAGTACAGGTTCCGGACCAGGATCCGGCCCTCCCCCGGCTCGGCCACGGGTATCTCGCGCAGAGCGACATCACTGGGCCTGGGCCAGCCGTCGGGGCGGGCGGCGAGATGCCATGCGCGGCCTGATTCGGGAAGTGCGGTCATGGTGCGGGGCCTCCTCGGTGGGTGCGGGTGGCGGCGAGCCGTCGTAAAAAAGCTTCACTACCTGAAAGAACCATGCTCTTAGATATTTCATGTTGTCAAGCAAATGGGTACGCTGGTCCCATGGCCACCACCCGCAGAGACCCGCTGACCCTCGAAGTCGTCGAACTCATCGGCACCGTCGTGGCCCGCTATTACGAGGAGTACGAGCACGCCGCGGCCCAGTACTCCCTCACCGGTGCCCAGGCGCGCGTCTTGGGGCTCCTGTCCCTGGAGCCCATGCCCATGCGCCGGATCGCGCAGAAGCTGAAGTGCGAGCCGTCCAACGTCACCGGCATCGTGGACCGGCTCGAAGCCCGTGACCTGGTGGAACGCCGGCCGGACCCGGGCGACCGCCGGGTGAAGCTCGCCGCGCCCACGGAACAGGGGCTGGAGACGGCGGCGCGGCTGCGGGACTCACTGAACTTCGCGCGCGAACCGCTGGCGTCGCTGTCCGAGGACGAGCGGCGTGTCCTGCGCGATCTGCTCAAGCGGATGCTGGGCGAGGACGTGGCCTGACCGGCGGGCTCACGCCCGCGGTCGGGGGGTTGTCGGTCCGGGGGTTGCCGGTCCGCCCGTCACGCTCCGGTCGTCACGCTCCGGCCGTCACACGCAGAACCAGAGGAACCGGTCGCAGGTCTCGCTCGGCTCGGGCGTCGGCGACGGGGACGCCGAGGTCGGGGTGGCCGTCGTGGGCCCGTCCGTGGGGTCCGCCGGCGTACCGGGACCGGACGCGGAGTCCGTGGGGTCCGGCGAGTCGGGCGCACCGGGGTCGGCCGACTCCGTGTCGCCGGGGCTCGGGGACGCCGAGGACGACGCCGAGTCACTGGCCTCCGGGGACTCCTCGTCGCCCGGCTTCCCGCTGCCGTCCGGCCCGGGCGATCCGCCCTTCCCCGTACCGCTGGCCGTGGCGGGACCCGGGTCGTCGGGCGCCACCGGCTTCGCCGTGCCGTCCGGGCGTCCGTCGAACTCGGTGGACGCCTCCTCCTTGACCGCCGAGGCCCCGTCGTCGCCGGGCGGCTCCAGCGCCAGCCGGGCCAGGCTCAGCACCCCCACCGCGAGGACAACCCCGAGCACCCCGACGACGATCCTGCGGCCGCGCTTGCCGCGGGCCCGGCGGGGCCCCGTGCGGGCCGGGGCGGAGCGGCGGCGGTCGGGGCGCTCACGACGGCCGGAGCGGTCGCGGTCGGGGCGATGGCCCACAAGGGGCTCGATCTCACTCTCCGGCGCGTCCGCGAACTCTTCGTGACCTTGGTCGGCCCTGCCGTCGTGTCCCGGGGAGCGATTCTGTCGCGGTGCGGGGGGTACGGGGGCGCTCTGCCGCAGCTCCTCGGCGGGGGTGCCGCATCCGGCGCAGGTCAGTGCGCCGTTGAGGTGCCGACGGCACTGATGGCAGTAGTCCATGGCGCCCGCAGGCTATGCGGCCGTGGCGCGCCGTGGAGAACCCGGACTGTGAAGATCTTGTAAGGGGTCGACGGTTCCGGGTGTGTCATCCCGATTCGGGCGGGTGGCCGCACTGCGCAAAGCGGGTGGCCGCGCCGGGCAGGGCGGGCGGTACGGGCGGTATGCGCCGCGCGGTACGGCGGAACGCACCGGGCAGGATGGCCGTATGACGTCCACCGGGCCGTTCGGGCCGCTCCAGTTCCAGCTCGTCCTGCTGCGCAGGATGGCCGACCACCACCCGGAGCTGGTCGACGACGCCCGCCGCGAACTCGGCGCGTCCCTGGCCGACATGCGCGAGGCCAATCGCCGCTGGCAGGCGATGGTCCGCTCCCCGCGCGCCCGTGGCACGCTCTCCCGCTACCGCTCGGTGCTCGGCCCGCCCGAGCGGACCTTCCCCCGGAAGGTCGGCGACCTGGAGTGCGAGGCCCTCCAGTGGCCCGTACCGCTCTGGCCCGACCTGCGCTTTGAGGCGATGGCCGGGCCCGGCGGGGCCGTATGGAACGAATGGCTGGTCCGTGCCCCGGGGCTGGCGGGGCCCGAGCCGCGCACGGCCGAGGACCTGCGGCCCTGGTCGTGCACGGTGGACGAGGTCGCGCGGGCCTTCCCGCCGGCCCGGCCGATGGAGGGCAGCGCGCCGACCCGGCTGCGGCTGGCGTTCACCCTGCCCGGCGACCCGCCCGGCGGCGGGGGCGCGGTCGCCGACTTCACCTGGGGACTGCTCCAGGGCTGGACCAAGGACTGACCGGCCGCGCGGTACGGACAGGGCGGCCCCGCGACACGGGTCTGGCGTCCCGTCAGCTCCGTACCCCCGTCGGTCAACCGCCCGTACTCCTGACGGCTCATCCCAGCGCGCGCCCCGCTCCCCCGGGCCCCACGATGCGAACAGGACCGGCGGCCGCCGGTGCATCAGATCAGCGCTCTCGGGAGATCCCGCGGTGACCGTCAGTCTTGAGCAGTTGCGCCGTTGCCACATCGCCGTCGACCTGGGGGCCGCGAGGACCCGGGTCTTCGTGAAGGGAGCCGGGCTCGTCGTGGACGAGCCGAGCGTCGCCGCGGTGAACACCCGCACCGGCGCTCTCATCGCCGTCGGCGCGCTCGCCGAGCAGATGACCGGCCGTACCCCCGACTACATCCGGGTGATGCGTCCCGTACGGGGCGGCACCGTCGTCGACGTCGAGATGGCCCAGCGGATGCTCCGCCACCTCCTCGGCGACAAACTCCGCCGCCAGCTGCGCCGCAAGCCCCGGCTGCGCGCCGCCGCGTCCACCCCGCACGACAGCGACCCGCTGGCCCAGCGCGCGGCCGTGGAGACGCTCGTCGGCCTCGGCGCGCGCCGGGTCGAGCTGGTCGACACCCTCATCGCGGCGGCCGTCGGCTGCGGACTGCCCGTGGAGCAGCCCACCGCCACCATGATCATGGTGTGCGGCGCGGCGACCACCCAGATCGCGGTGCTCTCGCTGGGCGCGATCGTCACCGCCCAGCGGATCCCCGTCGGCGGCAACGCCATCGACCACGCGGTGATCCAGCACCTGCGCCACCAGCACGAGCTGATGCTGCCCAGCCAGTCCGTACGCCCGCTCCAGCTGGCGCTCAGCGGCAACGGGCTCAGCCCGGACGGACCCACCTCCACCGAGATCCACGGCCGGGACGTCGCCACCGGCATCGCCCGCTCGGTGCTGGTCGACACCGCCGCCGTACGGGACGCGATCTACTCCCCGCTGACCGCCGTGGTCGACGGCATCGGCAAGGTGCTGCGCGACTGCCCGCCCGATCTGGTGGCCGACCTCGCCGACCGGGGGATCATGATGGTGGGCGGCAGCGCCCTGCTGCCTGGCCTCGACCAGATGCTCAGGGACGCCACCGGCATGCCGGTCGCCATCGCCGAGCGCCCCGACATTTGCGCGGTGCTGGGCCTCGGCGCGATGCTGGAGGGCAAGATCCAGCCGATGGTCCTGAACCCGTTGGCCAACGCCCACTGAGGTGGAACGACGCTGCGATGAGTGAGGGTGGCGAGGGCGGGGGGACCGCCAGGGACACCGACCCCGTGGAGTCGATGCCCCGGCTGCCCATGCTGCTGGAAGCGGTGCTGGGCATCGGCACGGATCTCGAACTGGGCGCGACGCTCCAGCACATCGTCGCCACCGCCACGGAGCTGATCGGGGCGCGGTACGGGCTCCTGGCGGTGGCGGACCCCGGCGCCGGCACGCTCGCGGACCTGTTCTCGGCCGGCCTGAGCCCCGCGGAACACGAGAGCGTCCTGCGGATCCCGGGCGGCAGTGCCGGCCTGCTGGGCGTGCTGTTCCGGGATCCGCGTCCGCTGCGGCTGGACGACATGGCGACCGATCCGCGTGCGATCTGGGTGCCGCACTCGGATCCGGAGCACCGCAGGTTCCTCGGGGTCTCCATCCAGGTGGACACCGAGATCTTCGGCAGCCTGTGCCTGACGGCGAAGGAGAGCGGTCCCTTCACGGAGGAGGACCAGGCGCTGCTCCAGGTGCTGGCCGCGCAGGCGGGGATCGCGATCGGCAACGCGCGGCTGTACGGGACGGCCCGGCAGCGCGAACGGTGGATCGAGGGGGCCGCCGCCGTCACCACCGCCCTGCTGACCGGCGAGAGCGCGGCCGACGCCCTGATGACGGTGGCCGAGTCGGCCCGCGCGCTCGCCGACGCCGACGCCGGGGTGGTGCTCCTGCCGACCCCAGAGGGCGGCATGGAGATCGTCACGGCGTCGACGGACAACGATCCGGCGGGCATTCTCGGTACGACCATCGCGCCCGGCGCGCCCGTGCTGGTCCAACTGCTCGGCGGTGAGCCGGTGTTCATAGAGGACTCGGCGACCGACCCCCGGATGACCACCCATGTGCGCTCGCGCTTCGGGCCGAGCATGATGCTGCCGCTCCAGAGCGGCGGGAAGCTGATCGGCACGCTCGCCCTGCCGCGCCGCCGGGGCGGACGCCCGTACACGGCGGAGGACAAGCTGCTGGCGACCCAGTTCGCCTCGCAGGCGGCGCTCGCGCTGGTGCTGGCGGACGCCCAGCACAACCGGGAGCAGCTCGCCGTGTACGAGGACCGCGACCGGATCGCCCGTGACCTGCACGATCTGGTGGTCCAGCGGCTGTTCGCCACCGAGATGATGCTGGAGTCGACGCGGCGGCGCGCGGCGACCACCGAGCTGGACGAGCTGCTCGGGCGGGCGGTGGACGAGCTGGACTCGACGATCCAGGAGGTACGGACCGCGATCTTCGCGCTCCAGCAGCCGCCCGCCGACGCGCCGACCAGCGTCCGGGGCAGTGTGCTGCGCGAGACGGACGGCGCGGCGGCCCTCTTCGGCTTCCGGCCGTCCGTGCGCTTCACGGGCGCGGTGGACACACTCGTGAACGAGGCGGTGGGCCGGCGGCTCCTGGCGGCGCTGCGCGGCGCGCTGGCGGCGGCGCACCGGCGGGAGGGGATGACGGCGATGGAGGTGGAGGTGGACGCGACGGTCCGGCTGCCGGACGGGCACGGGGGCGTACGGCTGCTGGTGACCGACAACGGCGAGCGCGAGGACGGGGCGGGCGGCGGCACGACGGTGACGTGGCAGGCGGCGCGGACGGACACGCTGTAGGGACCGTCCGCCTCCGTTCAAGGCTGACGGTCCCTGGAGCGTGTGCGGGTCAGTTCTTCAGGGGCGCCTCTCCCGCCGCGTACTGGATCCCGCCCAGCAGCAGCCGCTGGAAGAGGGGATCGGCGTACGACTCCTGGGTGTGGCCGAGTCCGGTGTAGAAGGAGCGGCCCTCACCCTGCGGGTGGTACCAGGTGATGGGGTGGTCGCCGCTCATCTCCCCGCCGCTGTACGTGCTTTCGTCCAGGCTCTGGAGCACCGTGACGTCCGCGCGCGGATTGGTGCGGTAGTTGTACCACTCGTCGGTACGGGACCAGGTGGCGCCGAGGTGCGAGGTCGCGGGATGGGTCCTGTCCTCGTTCTTGACGGTCGCCTGCTGGATCGCCGGGTGGCTCTTGAACCAGGCGCCGACGAGTTTCCCGTACGCGGGCGACTCGTACTCGGCGTCGGCGGCCGCGTGGACGCCCACATAGCCGCCTCCCCCGTCGACGTACCCCTGGAGCGCGTCCTCCTGGGTGTCGGTGAGCATGTCGCCGGTCGTGGACAGGAACACCACGGCCTCGTACCCGGCGAGGTTCTCCGGGGTGAAGGCCGCGCCGTCCTCGGTGGCGGTGACGGTGAAGGCGTTTCCCTCGCCGAGGGTCTGGATCGCCGCGATCCCCGCGGGGATCGAGTCGTGCCGGAATCCGGCCGTCTTGGAGAAGACGAGCACCTGGTACGGATCGGCTTCGGTGGTCGCCGTCGTCGTGAACGTGAAGGCGTCCACGTCGAAGAGGTTCCCCTGGCCCGTCGGGCCCTTGAAGACGAGGAACAACTCCGTAGATCCGGAAGGTGCGTCGGTGAGGTCCGCCGTCACGTCGGCGAAGTTGTCCCAGCCGCCGGTCGGGGCGACCGTCGCCGTGCCCAGCAGGGTGCCGGTGGCCGACCCGGCCCGTACCTCGATCGTCCCGCCGACCCCGCCGGAGGAGACCCGGGCGGTGAACGTGGAAGCGTTGTCGAGCGCGTACGGCTCGAAGGAGATCCAGTCGCCGTCGTCGGTGAAGCCGACGGTGTTGCCGCCCTCGGCGCCGCCGTGGGCCGCGACCTCAAGGCCGTTCTGCGCCGAGAAGTGCTCCGCCTGCCGGTGCCGGGGCTGGAGGATGCTCTGGCTGTGCGCGGTCAGGCCGCCCGCGTCGGTGTACTCGGCGTCGAAGACCCCGTACAGGTTGGCGGCGCTGTCGTGCTCGCCGTCGGCCGGGACCACGAGGGACCCGGTGCAGCCGTCGGCGGAGGTGATCTGGTGCTGGTGGCTGTCGTGCCCCAGCAGGTAGGTCACCTTGACCTTGGCGCAGTCGATCGGGCCGTCCTCGGGGTCACTGCCCTCGACGGAGAACGGCACGGTGTCGCCGAAGGAGAACAGCTCGCCGTCGGTGGGGGCGACGAGCTTGACGGTGGGGGCGGTGTTGCCGACGGTCACCACGAGGCTCGCGGTGCCCGTGAGCCCCTCCGGGTCCTTGACTGTGAGCGTGGGCCGGAAGGTGCCTGTTTCCGTGTACGTGTGGCTCGGGTTGGCGTCCGTGGACGTGGCGCCGTCGCCGAAGTCCCAGGCGTAGGTGAGCGCGCCGCTCTCGGGGTCGGAGCTGCCCGCCGAGGAGAAGGCGACGGCGAGCGGCGCCTGCCCGGAGGTCTTGTCGGCGGCGGCCTTGGCGACCGGGTTGCGGTTGCTGCCGCCGAGGTACTCGACGCGGTAGAGCGCCTGGTTGCCGGAGCCGGTGCCGTAGTCGAGGACGTACAGCGCGCCGTCGAGGCCGAAGGCCTGGTCCATGACCTGCGTACCGGTCCACGGGAAGGTGTCGATGGTTCCCGGGGAGCCGTCGGCGTGGACCTCGATCGGCTTGATCCACTTGCGGCCGTACTCGGCGGCGAAGAAGCGGCCGTCCAGGGACTCGGGGAACTTCACGTCCGAGTCGAGACCGGCGTCGAAGTTGTATACGGGCCCGCCCATCGGGGACTCGGAGCCGCCGCCGAACTCGGGCGGGGAGCCCGCGTCACCGCCGTACTTGATCCAGGCGGCCTTGGGGGCGGGCAGCTTGTCGAGGCCGGTGTTGTGCGGGGAGTTGTTGGCGGGGCCGCCCGCGCAGTCGTACTTCGCGCCCGAGGGGCCGCTGGGGAAGGTGTACTCGCTATACGTCTCCGCGGCGGTGTTCGTCCCCGTGCAGTACGGCCACCCGTAGTTACCGGGTCCGGTCAGGCGGTCGAACTCGACCTGGCCGCTGGGCCCGCGCGCCGCGTCGGTGACGCCGGCGTCGGGGCCGTAGTCGCCGACGTAGACGGTGCCGGTGGGCTTGTCGACGGATATCCGGAAGGGGTTGCGGAAGCCCATCGCGTAGATCTCGGGGCGGGTGTCCGCGGTGCCCGGTGCGAAGAGGTTTCCCTCGGGCACGGTGTAGCCGCCGTCGGCGGTGGGCTTGATCCGCAGGACCTTGCCGCGCAGGTCGTTGGTGTTCCCGGAGGAGCGCTGGGCGTCGAACTGCGGGTTGCGGTCGGCCCGTTCGTCGAGCGGCGCGTACCCCTGGGACTCGAAGGGGTTGGTGTCGTCGCCGGTCGAGAGGTAGAGGTTGCCCTGCGCGTCGAAGTCGATGTCACCGCCGACGTGGCAGCACTGGCCCCGGTCGTTGGCGACTTCGAGGACGACCTTCTCGCTGGCCGTGTCGAGGGTGCCGTCGGCCTTGAGGGTGAACCGCGAGAGGTTCAAGTGCCCTTTGAACGGGGCGAAGTCGGCGGCGGTGCCGGTCACCGGGGCGTCCCCGGCGGGGGTGTCCAGCTTGGGCGAGTAGTAGAGGTAGAGGAAGCGGTTGTCCGCGAACCCGGGGTCGGCCGCGACGCCTTGGAGACCTTCCTCGTCATGGGTGTACGTGTCGAGCTTGCCCGCGACCTTGGTGTTGCCCTCGGCGTCGGTGAGCCGGACCGTACCGTCCCTGGCGGTGTGGACGACCGACCGGTCCGGCAGCACGGCGAGCGACATCGCTTCGCCCAATTCGGCTGCTCCGGTGGCGAGTTGGACTTGCTGGTAGTCGGCGGCGGGGATGTCCGCGGCGGGGTCGGTGGGGTGGGCGGTCGCGGTGGCGCCGACGGCGACCGAGCCGCTGAGCGCGAGGGTGAGGGCGACAAGAAGTCTGGACCACACGGGGGGCCGTACTGGCATCGTGCTTCCTTCCTGACTTGCGGTGGGGGGACATGCGTCAGGCAAGGCGCGCGCCGTCGCGCCGTGCTACGGGTGGGGCAGGGGTCCGTCGGTGGGGGTGTCGGGAGCCCTGGTTCCGCGGTAGGCGTTTGCATGCTGGCAACGTGGAATTAATTTGTCAAGGACGTATCAAAATCCCGGACCGGCCACCGAACGACCCCCGAATCCGGCCAAGTTGGCCCCTGGGGGCCCGGACCTGCGGGCATGCCGATCGCGGGCGCGACGGAATGGGGAGTGAGCAAACGAAGACAAAGTCCGCGGGCTGCCGGCTCGGGCTACCGGCTTCGGCCCCGGTCGCGGTCGCGACCCCGGCCGCTGGCCGCCGGCTAGCGGCTAGCGGCTAGCGGCCAGCGGCTCCGCAGCAGATCGTGCAGAGAGGCCGTCATCCGCGCGACAAACATGTCCTGGGTGCCGGGGTCCACCGACTCCAGGGAGAGATACGGGTTGAGATCCTCCAACTCCACCAGCAGCAGCTCCCCGCCGGGGGCGCGGCAGGCGTCGACCCGCTGGATCCCGTGCTCCAGGGTGTTCCACTCGACGAAGCGCCGCGCGAAGGCGAGATCGTCGGCGGTGGCGTCGTACGGCACCAGCTCCCAGCGCCGCGCGGGGTCCGGCGCGTGGAGCGCGTACTGGAAGTCGTGGTCCACGAAGTAGAACGAGACCTCGTAGCGGAACGGGATCAGCGGCTGCACCAGTACGCCGCCGAAGGCGATCTCCGCGAGCCGCTCCGCGGGGACGATCTCCATGCCTATGGAGTCCGCGCCCGCCTCGGGCTTGACCACGTAGGCGGGGGCGGCGGGCAGCCGGCCGAGGTCCTCGGCGCGGTCGACGGTCGGGATGACGGGATACCCGGCGGCGCTCAGGTCCACGAGATACCGCTTGCCGGTCATGTCGGCGCGCCCGGTCAGCGGGTTGTACACCAGGACGCCGTCCGCCGTCGCGCGCTCGCGGAAGAGGTCGTACTGCGCCTGGTAGTGCAGCACGGGCCCGCTGTTGCGCACGACGACCGCGTCGAAGGACCCCATGAGCCGTACGGCGTCGAGCGGGTGGCAGAGCGCGAGGTCGAAGTCGCTCCGCAGCCGGGACGACAGCCGGATGTCCTCGTCGCAGTAGCGGCGCCCCTTGGCCTCGTAGGCGAGGTCGGTGACGTAGAGGAGGCGGGGCTGGTTCACGGGGCGCATGGGTCGGTCCGGTCTCGGGGTGCGGCCGGCCCCGCCCGTACACGCCGGAACGGGGCCGCTTGCTCCCGGCAGACCTTACGGCTTCCGGCCCGCACCGCCATAGGTGTCAGCGCCGGCCGAGAGGTGTCAGCGCCAGCCGAGCGCGGGTGCCACGTGGGTCAGGATGTTCTCCAGGACGTGGCTGTTGTAGTCGACGCCGAGCTGGTTGGGCACGGTCAGCAGCAGCGTGTCGGCCTCGGCGATCGCCTCGTCCTCGGCGAGCTGCTTCACCAGGACGTCGGGCTCGGCGGCATAGGTACGGCCGAAGATCGCGCGCGTGGTCGCGTCGATGTTGCCGATCTGGTCGGCGCTGTCCCCGTCGCGGCCGAAGTACGCCTGGTCCTGGTCCGTGGTGAGCGCGAAGACGCTGCGCGACACGGAGACGCGCGGTTCACGCTCCCAGCCCGCCTTCGCCCACGCCTCACGGAAGGCGCGGATCTGCGCGGCCTGCTGTACGTGGAAGGGCGCGCCGCCCTCGTCGTTCTTGAGGGTCGAGCTCATCAGATTCATGCCGAGCTTGGCCGCCCACTCCGCGGTGGCGTTGGACGCGGCGCCCCACCAGATGCGCTCCTGGAGGCCCTCCGAGTGCGGCTCGACGCGCAGGAGACCCGGCGGGTTGGCGAACATAGGCCGCGGGTTCGGCTGCGCGAAGCCCTTGCCCTCCAGGACGGACAGCAGCACCTCGGTGTGCTTCCGCGCCATGTCGGCCTCGGTGTCGTCGCCACTGGGCGCGTAGCCGAAGTAGCGCCAGCCGTCGATGACCTGCTCCGGGGATCCCCGGCTGATGCCGAGCTGGAGCCGGCCGCCGGAGATGAGGTCGGCGGAGCCGGCGTCCTCGGCCATGTAGAGGGGGTTCTCGTACCGCATGTCGATCACACCGGTGCCGATCTCGATCCGCGACGTCCTGGCGCCAATGGCGGCCAGCAACGGAAACGGCGAGGCCATCTGCCGCGCGAAGTGATGGACGCGGAAGTAGGCGCCGTCGGCCCCGAGCTCCTCGGCCGCGACGGCGAGGTCGATCGCTTGGAGCAGCGAGTCCGCCGCCGTCCTGGCCTGTGAGTGCCTGGTGTCGGACCAGTGCCCGAAAGACAGAAAACCGATGCGCTTCATGTCGGTGAGAACAACGCACCCGTTTAGTTGATTCCTCAATCAAGTAACGGATCCCATCGCGACACGCCGGAAGATGCGCGATCATGCACCCCTCAGCACTCCACGTCCTTGGGGGGACCTTGCGCACCCGCACCACGGCCACCGTCACAGCCGGCCTGCTCCTCGCCGTACTCACCGCATGCGGCACCGGCCGAGCGGACAGGGCGGTGGGCACGCCCACGGTGAGCACGCCGACGGTGGACGCGCCCACGGAGGACGCACCCACGGTGGACGCGCCCGAAGTGCCCGCCTACACCGTGGCGAACAAGATCGAGAGGTTCCGGACCGGCAGCGTGGATCTCATCGTCCCGAACGCCACCGAGGCCAGTGCCGAGGCGGCCATCCACGACTACGTCAAGACCATCGACCAGGAGCTGCTGGACTACGGCATCAACGTGATCCGCGACAAGGACGACAAGGGCATCGACGACTACGTCTGCCACGGCGAGTGGCTCAAGCACGAGGGGGCGGCCCGGGTGTACACCGGCGGCCGTTTCACCTCGGACACCTGGCCCGCCACCGGAATATGGTGCGGCGACGCCCAGGATGTGTACGAGCTCAGGTCAGCGCGTCGACAGCCCTGACGATCAACATCCGCCGCTGCCGCGATGACGCGGGACCACGCGACCCTGGGCGGGCACCGGCTCGGCGGCGGAGTCCGGCGCGGTCAGGTACTCCCGCATCGCGGAGTACGGGCGGCCGTACCCCTCCGTCATGCTGTTGTGGCCGCCACCAGGACGCCCGCCCTTCTACGCGCCCGGCGTCCGTCCGTCCCGGGGGCCGAACGCTTCGAGCGCGTCCTCGTCGGTTGCGCGAGCGTGCAGGAAGTAGTCGGCCCACGCGGCGATTTCGGGGTACGCGGAGTCCCGGGCGACCTGGGCGGCGGCGGCCTCGACGTCGAAGACCGTGGTGCGCAGGTCGACGCCCGGCCCCAGCACGGCCCAGTGCGCTCCGGCTCTTCCGTACGGCATGCCGACGCTGCCGGGATTGACGACAAGGCGGCCGTGCGCGAGGCGGACGAAGGGCATGTGGGTGTGGCCGCAGACCACGGTGCGGAGGTCGGGATCGAGTCCGCCGAAGACCTCCTTCCAGCGGTCGAGCCGGGAGTCGACCAGGACGACCTCTTCGTCGTCACGGGGGGTGGCGTGGCAGAACAGCACCTTCCCCAGGCCGCGCACGGACAGGGAGAGCGACCGTGGCAACGAGCCCAGAAGGTCGAGGTGGTCGTCTCGAAGCTGCTCGGCCGCCCAGGGGGCGATCGGATCGGGGATCGAGCGGCGCAGCCCCCCGCGGTACTCGACGAGTTCACGGTCGGCGTTGCCGCTGATCCAGACGACCCGGCCCCCGAGACCGGTCAACAGGTCGAGAACCTGTGCCGGTTGCGGACCGGCCGCGATGTCCCCGGTGAGCACGATGCGATCGGCGGCCCGCACCTCCGCCTCGGCGAGCACGGCCTCCAGGGCCGGCAGGACTCCGTGAATGTCGGACAGGACAGCTACGCGGTTCAGCATGGTCACCACTGTGGGACGAAGACACGCAGGAGGCAGGATCGTTCGCCCGACGCGTAGCTCAGTGGCGGCGACCACAAACCGTCCCCGCCAAGCCGACCCCCACCAAGCCGACCTCCGGCCCTCAGGTCAGGACGATCGGATTACTGAGCGCCGCCATCCGCCCCTCCGCGTCCCGGACCTCCACGCGGACGAACGCCGACTCGCCGCCAGGGCGCCGCCCCATTCGGCCAGGGCCGCCTCATTGCCCGCCTGCCAGGCGCGTCCGAACTCCATGGGCCGTTCCACGCTTCGACCGCGTCGAAGCCCAGCGCCAGCCAGTACCCACTCCCCCTCGCCTCCTCCAACGGATACCGACGGCGCGCGACGGTCGCGACGGTTCTGGGACCCGGGACCGGCCGCCTCCACCGGTGAGGGTGCCTCAGGCCCTTGCATACCGTCAGTTCGATTGTCCTGTGCGGACAGAGCCTCGTCCGGGGAGCGGGGCCGTGATGCCCCCTCGGCCTTGCGGGGGGCGATAAAAGGATCTTCGGCGTGTCGTCTGCGGGGGAGCGTCCCGACGTGTGCATCCTGGTAACCGCACGTCAAAACGATCCTGCTGCGAAGCGCCTCGGTGGGGCGGGTGGGACTCGAACCCACGGCCGACGGATTATGAGTCCGCTGCTCTAACCGGCTGAGCTACCGCCCCTTACGGCGCGTCGCGCACATTTGTGCGCGCCCGTCAGCCGCAGCATAGCCGCTCATACGATCTCCTGCCTCGGATGGTCGGCAACGCCTGACCTTGAGGACCGCGCCCCGCGCCGGGCGGTTCCGGGGAAACGAAAAAGGACCCCAAAGGGTCCTTTTTCTTCGCTGCTCCCCCGGCTGGACTCGAACCAGCAACCCTCCGGTTAACAGCCGAATGCTCTGCCAATTGAGCTACAGGGGATCGCGCTCCCCCGACTGGACTCGAACCAGTAACCTGCCGGTTAACAGCCGGCTGCTCTGCCAATTGAGCTACAGGGGATTGCTGCGTTTGCACCGAACGCACCTACCCCGGGCGTCCCGGGCGGCGCACGTTCGCTGCGACACATACATTAGCGCAAGCAGGGGGGTGCTCCGCCAATCGGTATCCCCGGGGTCACGTCGGGTGATGCCCGGTCCTGGCGGGGTACGCGGTAGACAGGGCCCAACGGTCCGACGCTGGGGACTTTGACGCTAGGGAAGGGTGGCAGCCATGCGGTACCGCCTCACGTTCATCGCTGGAGTGGCTTTCGGGTACGTGATCGGCACGCGGGCCGGGCGCGAGCGCTACGAGCAGCTCAAGAAGTCGGCACGTCAGGTGTCGCAGAACCCGGCCGTACGCAACGCCGCCGAGACCGCGAGCACGGTCGGGCGGGAGTACGCGGGCAAGGCGTACCACTCGGTCAGCGCCGTCGTCGGCGACAAGGTCGGGGACAAGATGCCCGGCTCCGTCGCCTCGCGCGTGCGCTCGCTCCGGGAGCGCAGCCAGAACGGCCGCGCGAACGGGAGCGGGCAGGACGACTGGGGCAGCAGCGCCACCTGAGGGGAGAAGGGGTAGCCCTGCCGGTGGGCCCTGCCCGTGGGCCCCGTCGGCGGGGGACGGGGCGGTCCGCCGGCCGCCCCCTGATACCCGGCACGTCCCGGGATCGTCCCCGGCGGTGCGCGTGGGGCAGAATCGGGTGCCATGGGAATAGTCGCCGGGTTGGACAGTTCGTCCGGGTTCACACGCATCGTCGTCTGTGACGCGGACACGGGCGCCGTGCTGCGCCAGGGTTTCGCGGCGCATCCCGTCGAACCCAAGGCCACCGAGGTCGATCCGCAGGCCTGGTTGCTGTCGCTCGGCGAGGCCGCGTCCGGCGGGTTGCTGGAGGGGGTCCAGGCCATCGGCGTGGCCGCGCAGCAGCACGGCATGGTCGCGCTGGACCGGCAGGGGAATCTCGTACGGCCCGCCCTGCTCGGCAAGGACAAGCGCGCCCAGGTCGCCGCCGCGGACCTGGTCGACGCCCTCGGCGGCCGGCAGGCGTGGGCCGAGGCCGTCGGCTCCGTACCGCAGCACGCGCAGCTGATCTCCAAGCTCCGCTGGATGGCGCGGGCCGAGCCCGAGGCGGCGCAGCGGACCGCGCTGGTCCTCCAGCCGCACGACTGGCTCGTCTGGCAGCTCCTGGGCCGGCCCGCGCGCAGGACCACCGACCGGGGGGCCGCCTCCGGGACCGGCTACTGGTCGGCGCGGACCGGTGCGTACCGCCCCGATCTGGTGGAGCTGGCGCTGGGCCATCAGGCCGCCCTGCCCGAGGTGCTCGGCCCCGCCGACTCCGCCGGCACCACCCCGGAGGGGCTGCTGATCTCCGCCGGCACCGGCGAGACCATGGCCGCCGCCTTCGGCCTGGGCGTCGGGGTCGGGGACGCGGTTGTATCGCTCGGGGCCTCGGGGTCGGTGATGGCCGTCCACCACGAGGCGCTGGCCGATCCGTCCGGGATGATCACGTCGTTCGCGGACGCCACGGGGATGCACCTCCCGGTCGTCCACACGCTCAATGCCGTACGGGCCCTGCGGGGTACGGCGGAGATGGTGGGCGCCGGCGACCTCGCGGAGCTGTCCGCCCTGGCGCTCAAGTCGACGCCCGGCGCCTCCGGGCTGGTGATGCTCCCGTACCTGGAGGGCGAGCGGACCCCCCAGCTGCCGCACACCGCGGGCACGCTGACCGGCCTGCGCCGCGAGTCGATGAAGCCGGAACACCTGGCGCGGGCCGCCTTCGAGGGCATGCTCTGCTCGCTCGCCGACGCGATGGACGTGCTGCGCGGGCGCGGGGTGGAGGTCCGGCGGGTGTTCCTGCTCGGCGCGGCGGCCGAGCTGCCCGCCGTACAGGCCGCCGCTCCGGCGATCTTCGGGGCGCAGGTGGTCGTACCGCAGCCCGCCGACTACACCGCGCTCGGCGCGGCCCGTCAGGCGGCCTGGGCGCTGGGGGTCTCGCGGGGGACGCTCGACCCGCGCACCCCGCCGCTCTGGCAGGGCGCGGCGGCGCAGGTCTTCGAGCCGGGCGAGGACGCGGCGGTCGGGACGGCCGTACGGCAGCAGTACGCGGCGACGCGTGAGCAGATCCATCCGGGGGCGTTCGGCCCCGGGATGTGACGGAAGTACGGAAGCAGCGAGGCCGCTCTTGTACGGAGGTCGCGGGGCCGCTCTTGTACGTGACCGGCGCCGGGCGCCTCCAGGTGTGAGACAGCGCACACTCGGCGCCGCCCCGCGCGCCGCACGCCCAGTACAGCGCGCTTCTTGACCCGGCCTTGGGCGTAAACCCATGGGGTTCCGCCGCCCGGGTGTCGCAAGATGGGTCCGACCCTCGATCTTGCCGACCCCGAGAGACTCCGCGTGCTGCTACGACTCCTCCGTGCCCATCTCGCCCCGTACAAAAGAGCGATAGGTCTGCTGGTCGCGCTCCAGCTGCTCCAGACCGTCGCCACCCTCTACCTGCCCACACTCAACGCGGACATCATCGACAACGGTGTCGTGAAGGGGGATTCGGGCTACATCCTGCGCTTCGGCGGGATCATGATCGCCGTCAGCGTGGGCCAGGTGATCTGCAACATCGGCGCGGTCTACTACGGCGCCCGTACCGCCTCCGCGCTCGGCAGGGACGTCCGGGCCGCGATCTTCGGGCGGGTGCAGAGCTTCTCCGCCCGCGAGGTGGGGCAGTTCGGGGCCCCGTCGCTGATCACCCGTACCACCAATGACGTGCAGCAGGTCCAGATGCTGACGCTGATGTCGTTCACGCTGATGGTGTCGGCGCCCATCATGTGTGTCGGGGGCATCATCATGGCGCTCGGCCAGGACGTGCCGCTGTCGTCCGTGCTGCTGGCCGTCGTCCCGGTGCTCGGGATCTCGGTGAGCCTCATCGTCAAGAAGATGCGGCCGCTCTTCCGCACCATGCAGACCCGGTTGGACTCGGTGAACAGGATCCTGCGCGAGCAGATCACCGGCAACCGTGTGATCAGGGCGTTCGTCCGGGACGACTACGAGAAGAAGCGCTTCGGGGGCGCCAACACCGAGCTGACCGACGTCGCGCTGTCGACCGGCCGGCTGATGGCGCTGATGTTCCCGACGGTGATGACCGTCGTCAACGTCTCGTCGATCGCCGTCGTCTGGTTCGGGGCGCACCGCATCGAGAGCGGCGGGATGCAGATCGGCGCGCTGACCGCGTTCCTCGCGTACCTGATGCAGATCGTGATGGCCGTGATGATGGCCACCTTCATGTTCATGATGGTGCCGCGCGCCGAGGTCTGCGCGGAGCGCATCGAGGAGGTGCTGGACACGCGGTCCAGCGTCGTACCGCCGGAGGCTCCCGTGACGGAGCTGCGGCGGCATGGTCATCTGGAGGTACGGAGCGGGGAGTTCCGCTTCCCCGGGGCCGAGGAGCCCGTACTGAGGGACGTCTCGCTGGTGGCACGCCCCGGCGAGACGACGGCGGTCATCGGGTCGACGGGCAGCGGCAAGTCGACGCTGCTGAGCCTGGTCCCGAGGCTGATCGACACCACCGGCGGGGAGGTGCTCGTGGACGGTCAGGACGTACGCGGGCTCGATCCGGCGCTGTTGGCGAAGACGGTGAGCCTGGTCCCGCAGAAGCCGTACCTCTTCTCGGGGACGGTCGCGACCAATCTCCGGTACGGCAAGCCCGACGCGACCGACGAGGAGCTGTGGCACGCGCTGGAGGTGGCCCAGGCCAAGGAGTTCGTCTCCGCGCTGGAGGGCGGGCTGAACGCCGCGATATCCCAGGGCGGTACAAACGTCTCCGGCGGGCAGCGCCAACGGCTGGCCATCGCCAGGACGCTGGTGCAGCGCCCGGAGATATACCTGTTCGACGACTCGTTCTCAGCGCTGGACTACGCGACGGACGCGGCGCTGCGGCGCGCGCTCGCGCGGGAGACCGCGGAGGCGACGGTGGTGATCGTCGCCCAGCGGGTGTCCACCATCCGGGACGCGGACCGGATCATCGTCCTGGACGAGGGCCGGGTGGTCGGCAGCGGCCGGCACCACGAGCTGATGGCGGGCAACGAGACATACCGGGAGATCGTTCTCTCCCAGCTGACCGAGGCGGAGGCTGCCTGATGAGCGGTCCTGGCGGACGCATGATGATGGCCGCGGGCCCGACGCAGCGGTCCATGGACTTCAAGGGATCGAGCAAGCGGCTGCTGAGGCTGCTCACCGTGGAGAGGACCACCCTCTGGTGGATGCTCGGCGCCGGGGTGCTGAGCGTCGCCTTCTCGGTGACCGGGCCCAAGATCCTGGGCCGGGCCACCGACCTGATCTTCGCGGGGGTCGTCGGCGGGCAGATGCGGGAGGGCACCACCAAGGCGCAGGCCATCGACTCGCTGCGGGACAAGGGCGACAACGGGCTGGCCGACCTGCTCTCGGGGGTGAACTTCACCCCGGGGCACGGCATCGACTTCGACGCGATCGGCGAAGTGCTGCTCGTGACGCTGCTGATCTACCTGGGCGCCGGGCTGCTCATGCTGGTGTCCACGCGCCTCTCGATCCGGGTGATCAACGGCACGGTGTTCCGGATGCGCGAGGAGGTGCAGGCGAAGATGTCGCGGCTGCCGCTCTCGTACTTCGACCAGCAGCCGCGCGGTGAGGTGCTCAGCCGGGCGACGAACGACGTCGACAACATCTCGCAGACCATGCAGCAGACGATGGGGCAGCTGATCAACTCGGTGCTGACGATCGTCGGCGTGCTGGGGATGATGTTCTGGATCTCGCCGCTGCTGGCCCTGGTGGCGCTGGTGACCGTACCGGTGTCGATCTTCGTGGCGACGAGGATCGGCAAGCGGTCGCAGCCGCACTTCGTGCAGCAGTGGAAGGTCACGGGCACGCTGAACGCGCACATCGAGGAGATGTACACCGGGCACGCGCTGGTGAAGGTCTTCGGGCGGGCCGAGGAGTCCGCGGAGGCGTTCCGCGCGGAGAACGACAAGCTGTACGAGGCCGGGTTCAAGGCGCAGTTCAACAGCGGGATCATGCAGCCACTGATGCTCTTCATCTCGAACCTGAACTATGTGCTGATCGCGGTCGTCGGCGGGCTGCGGGTCGCCTCCGGCACCCTGTCGATCGGTGACGTACAGGCGTTCATCCAGTACTCCCGGCAGTTCTCGATGCCGCTGACGCAGGTCGCGTCGATGGCGAACCTGGTGCAGTCCGGGGTCGCCTCGGCCGAGCGCATCTTCGACCTGCTGGACGCGCCGGAGCAGGAGCCCGACTCCCCGGCGGTGGAGCGGCTGCGGAAGGAGTCGCAGGGCCGGGTGGCGCTGGAGCACGTGTCCTTCCGGTACGACCCCGAGAAGCCGCTGATCGAGGATCTGTCGCTGTCGGTGGAGCCGGGTCAGACGGTGGCGATCGTGGGGCCGACGGGCGCGGGCAAGACGACCCTGGTGAACCTGCTGATGCGGTTCTACGAGGTCACGGGCGGCCGGATCACGCTGGACGGGATGGACGTGGCGCGCATGTCCCGGGAGCAGCTGCGCTCCGGGATAGGGATGGTCCTCCAGGACACGTGGCTGTTCGGCGGGAGCATCGCGGACAACATCGCGTACGGGTCCTCACGTGAGGTCACGCGTGAGGAGGTCGAGGAGGCGGCGCGGGCCGCGCACGCCGACCGGTTCGTCCGTACCCTGCCCGACGGGTACGACACCGTCATCGATGACGACGGTACGGGCGTCAGCGCCGGTGAGAAGCAACTGATCACCATCGCGCGGGCGTTCCTGTCCGACCCGGTGATCCTGGTGCTGGACGAGGCGACCAGCTCGGTCGACACCCGCACCGAGGTCCTCATCCAGCGGGCGATGGCACGCCTGGCCCACGGCCGTACGAGCTTCGTGATCGCGCACCGGCTCTCCACCATCCGCGACGCCGACGTCATCCTCGTCATGGAGAACGGCTCCATCGTCGAACAGGGCACCCACGAGGAACTCCTCGCGGCGGAGGGCGCCTACGCACGCCTCTACGCCTCGCAGTTCGCGCAGGCGGTCGCCGAGGTCGACTGAGGTCGACTGAGGCGGGAGTACGTGTCAGTCGACCGAGGCGGGAGAGTTCCTGCCTGTGCGGCGCCGCACCCGGGTTCACGGGGTGCGGCGCCGCCGTCAGTCCAGGTAGCCGCGCAGCTGATCCGCGTACGTGTGGTTGCGCAGTTTGCCGAGGGTCTTCGCCTCTATCTGGCGTATGCGTTCCCGCGTGACGCCGAAGATGCTGCCGATCTCCTCCAGGGTGCGGGGCCGGCCGTCGTCCAGTCCGTACCGCAGCTGTACGACCTTGCGTTCGCGCTCGCCGAGGGTGGAGAGGACCGCGTTCAGGTGCTGGCGCAGCAGCAGGAAGGCGGCGGATTCGACGGGGGACGCGGCGTCGCCGTCCTCGATCAGGTCGCCGAGCGCCACCTCGTCCTCCTCGCCCACCGGGGTGTGCAGGGAGATGGGCTCCTGGGCGAGGCGCAGCACTTCGCCGACACGCTCGGGCGAGACGTCCAGCTGGGCCGCGACCTCCTCGGCGGTGGGCTCGTAACCCCGCTCCTGGAGCAGCCGGCGCTGGACGCGGACGACCCGGTTGATCAGCTCGACCACATGGACGGGGACCCGGATGGTACGGGCCTGGTCGGCCAGCGCCCGGGACATGGCCTGGCGGATCCACCAGGTCGCGTACGTCGAGAACTTGAAGCCGCGGGCGTAGTCGAACTTCTCGACGGCCCTGATCAGCCCGAGGTTGCCCTCCTGGACGAGGTCGAGCATGGTCAGGCCGCGGCCGATGTAGCGCTTGGCGACGGAGACCACGAGGCGCAGGTTGGCCTCGATCAGCCGGCGCTTGGCCATCCGGCCCATGACCACGAGGCGGTCGAGGTCCAGGGCGAGGCGGGAGTCCAGGTCGGTGGCGGTGCCGAGCTTCTCCTCGGCGAAGAGGCCGGCCTCGACACGGCGGGCCAGTTCGACCTCCTCGGCGGCGGTGAGCAGCGGGATGCGGCCGATCTCGCGCAGGTACTGGCGGAACAGGTCGGAGGTGGGGCCGCTGTCGGCGCGGCTGCCCCGGCGGGGCTCGGGCACGTCGTCCACGGGATCCTCGATGAGGGTCTCGACGACGGCCACCCGGCCTTCGGCGTCGGGCTTCCCCCTGGTGAGGTGGAGGACGTCGGGGTGGTGCGGGTGGAGTGGGCGGAGCACCTCGGGGTGGTGCGCGGCGCGGGTCTGGGCCGGGACGGCCGGTGAGAGGGCCGAGACGGCCGGTGAGGCAGCCGGTTGTTCGGTCAGGTAGGCCGTGAGGTCTTTGGTCAGCGTCAAGGCCGGGCTCACGGACTGGGTCTGGGTCTGCACGGGGGGCGACCTCCAGGGTGATCACTGCCGGTTCGGGGGCGTGCGGCAGCGGGACGCAAACGGCCGGGCCGCATCCGTCCCGTACACGATGAGCGGATCCGCGGGGGGTGCGGCACCCGACGTGCGTGGGCCGGCCGCGCCCCGGGGACTCAGGCACCGCAACCAGTGTGGGGTACGACACATCGCCGCCACGAGGGGCGTGCGGGGTTTTTCTGAGTCCCGTGCGTGACTGGGCCGTTACGGAAGGGTGTCGTCCGGGCGGCGGGCGGGGCGCGTGGTGGCGGGCGGGCCAGGTCGGAGGGCGGCCGGGCCGGTCAGGGCGCCGCCGCACTCGTCAGAGCGCGGCCGCGCCCTGGTTGCGCAGGGACTGGCCGTACTGCTGGAGCACCCACAACTCGTTCTGTACGGCGGCGTAGTGCTCCGGGTCCGAGTGGGTGCCGAGGCGGGTCAGGGTGCCCGTGACGTCGCGGATCCGCAGGTCGACCGCGCGCAGCCGGACCTGGACGAGCTGCTCCCCCGCGTAGGTCTCGTCGATCGTCTTGCCGTGGAAGACCTCGACCGCCAGCTCCGTGACCATGGCGCGCACCGCGTCGTTGGGCGCGGCGTCGCGGACCCGGGCCAGGTACTCGAAGGCGGCGCCGACACCCTGTTCGGCCCCGCCCGCGTCCTCGATGGCGCGGCGCACGGCCGCGTACGGCTGGGCGGTGAACTCGTCGCCGCCGTACGCGTCGAAGGCCGGGGAGACCAGCTCCGGCCGCTGGAGGGCGAGCTTGAGCAGCTCGCGTTCGGTGCGGTGGGCGGGGCTGCGGAGGTTGAGCGCGGGGCCCGAGGGGCCGCGGCCCGCCGTGCCCTGGGCGCCGTGGGACCCCTGCGGGTCGTTGCGCCGGGAGCCGCGCTCGGGGGGCGCCGCGGGGCCGCGCCCGCCCCGGTCGCGTGCCCAACGCGCCACCTGTGCGACCCGCTTGACCACGAACTGGGTGTCCAGGATGCCGAGGATGCCGGCGAGCTGGACCGCGACCTCGTGCTGCGACGCGCCGTTCTTGATCCGGGCCACGATCGGCGCCGCCTCGTCCAGGGCGGCGGCGCGCCCCGCCGGGGTCTCCAGCGCGTAGCGCGAGACGATCTGGCGGATCGCGAACTCGAAGAGCGGCGTGCGCGGTTCGACCAGGTCCTGGACCGCTTCGTCGCCCTTGGCGAGGCGCAGGTCGCACGGGTCCATGTTGTCGGGGGCGATGGCGATGTACGTCTCGGCGGCGAACTTCTGGTCGTCCTCGAAGGCGCGCAGCGCGGCCTTCTGGCCCGCCGCGTCCCCGTCGAAGGTGAAGATCACGCGCGCGCTGCCGTTGTCCATCAGCAGCCGTCTGAGGATCTTGATGTGGTCGGCGCCGAAGGCGGTGCCGCAAGTGGCGATGGCGGTGGTGACGCCGGCCAGGTGGCAGGCCATCACGTCCGTGTACCCCTCCACCACCACGGCCCTGCTGGCCTTGGCGATGTCCTTCTTGGCCAGGTCGACGCCGTACAGGACCTGGGACTTCTTGTAGATCGCGGTCTCGGGGGTGTTGAGGTACTTCGGGCCGTTGTCGTCGTCGCGCAGTTTGCGCGCGCCGAAGCCGACGACCTCTCCGGAGATGTCCCTGATGGGCCACATCAGCCGGCCGCGGAAGCGGTCGATCGGGCCGCGGCGGCCGTCCTGGGAGAGACCGGAGAGCAGCAGTTCCTTGTCGGAGAAGCCCTTGCCGCGCAGATGGCTCGTGAGGTGGTCCCAGCCGACCGGGCTGTACCCGACGCCGAAGTGCTCGGCCGCCGCCTGGTCGAAGCCGCGCTCGGCGAGGAACTTCCGGCCGATCTCGGCCTCGGCGCCCGACAGCTGCTCGGCGTAGAACAGCGCGGCCGCCTTGTGGGCCTCCACCAGGCGCGTGCGCTCGCCGCGCTGGCTCGCCGGGTTGTAGCCGCCTTCCTCGTACCGCAGCGTGATGCCCGCCTGGGCGGCGAGCCGCTCGACCGTCTCGGAGAAGGAGAGGTGGTCGAGCTTCATCACGAAGGCGATGGTGTCCCCGCCCTCCTGGCAGCCGAAGCAGTGGAAGAGACCCTTGCTCGGACTGACCTGGAAGGAGGGGGACTTCTCGTCGTGGAAGGGGCAGAGCCCTTTCAGGTTTCCGCCGCCCGCGCTGCGCAATTGGAGGTACTCGGACACGACGGCGTCGATCGGGACCGCGTCCCGAACCGCCTTCACGTCGTCATCGTTGATCCTGCCGGCCACGCGTGGATTCTACGGTGGCGCTACGACATCGGCGGACAGCGCGGTCGGGGGAGGACCCTCGGAGCGGTCGGGTCAGGACCCTCGGAGTCGTCGGGGTCAGGACACCGGAATCGTCAGGTGCCGTCGGCGGCCAGCGAGGCGAGCGGCACCGACGGGTCGGCGAGCGCCTCCGGGTCCAGCCGGGCGCCGGAGCGGATCAGGCGCTGGATGTCCTCGGTGACGTCCCACACGTTGACGTTCATCCCCGCGAGCACCCGGCCGTCCTTGGTCCAGAAGGCGATGAACTCGCGCTTTCCCGCGTCGCCCCTGACCACCACCTGGTCGTACGAGCCCGGGGGCGCCCAGCCCGAGTACTCCAGGCCCAGGTCGTACTGGTCGGAGAAGAAGTACGGGATCCGGTCGTACGTCACGTCCTGGCCGAGCATCGCCCGGGCGGCGGCGGGCCCGCCGTTCAGGGCGTTGGCCCAGTGCTCGACGCGCACCCGGTCGACGGGCAGGCCCTCGCCCCAGCCGGAGAGCGGGAACGCGGCCACGTCCCCGGCCGCGAAGATGTCCGGGTCCGAGGTACGCAGCGAGGCGTCCACGGCGATGCCGCCGCCGGTGGCGCGGTCGGCGAGGGTGAGACCGGCCGCCTCGGCGAGGGAGACCCGGGGGGCGGCCCCGATCGCGGCGAGCACGTCGTGGGCCGGGTGCTCCTCGCCGTCGTCCGTACGGGCCGCCAGGACCATGCCGTCCTGGCCGACGATCTCGGTGAGCCGTACCCCGAAGTGGAAGCGGACTCCGTGCTCGCGGTGCAGGTCGGTGAAGAGCTGGCCCAGCTCGGGGCCGATGACCTGGTGCAGCGGGGTGGCCGCGGACTCGACGACGGTGACCTCGGCGCCGTACCCCCGGGCCGCCGCGGCGACCTCCAGGCCGATCCAGCCGGCGCCTGCGATGACGAGGTGGCCGTTGTCCCGGCCCAGGGCGGACAGCACCTGGCGCAGCCGGTCGGAGTGGGCGAGGCGGCGCAGGTGGTGGACGCCCGCCAGATCCGTACCGGGGACGTCGAGGCGGCGCGGTTCCGAGCCGGTGGCCAGCAGCAGCTTGTCGTAGTGCACGGAGGTGCCGTCGCCGAGGTGTACGCAGCGGGTGCTGCGGTCGATCGACGTGACCGTCTGGCCCAGGTGGAGCTCGACCTGGGACCGCGCGTACCAGGCGGGCTCGTGCACGAAGACGCTGTCGCGCTCGTCCTTGCCGATCAGGTAGCCCTTGGAGAGGGGTGGGCGCTCATAGGGATGGTCGCGCTCGTCGCCGATCAGGATCACCCGGCCGGTGAAGCCCTCCGCCCGGAGGGTCTCCGCGGCCTTCGCCGCGGCGAGCCCGCCGCCGACGATGACAAATGTCCGATGTGCGTCGACCACTTGGTGCCTCCTTTTTGCTCAGCCGCCATCTGCGAGCGTCCCGTACGGAGCGTAATGGGGGAAGAGGGGGCGCGCCGGTGCTGTGCGGCGGACGGCTGGCCCGGAGGGGCGGGGACGGCCGCCGTCAGTGCGTTCGTCTGTGGAGACCGCTGTGCAGGGAGCGGGCCGCCGCGTCCGTGAGGGAGGCGATCTGGTCGACGATCACCCGCTTGCGGGCACGGTCGTCCCCGGCCGTGTCGAAGAGCGCCCGGAACTGCGGGTCCAGCCCCTCCGGGGCGCCCGCCGTGAGCGCCTCGGCCAGCTCGGCCAGGACGATGCGCTGGTCGGCGCGGAGGGTCTCCTGCTCGGCCCGCTGCATGACGTAACGGTCGGCGACCGCCTTGAGGACCGCGCACTCGTGGCGCGCCTCGCGCGGGACGACCAGCTCGGCGCCGTACCGGGTGAGCGGGCCCGTGCCGTACGCCTCGCGGGTGGCGCCCTCCGCGGCCAGGCAGAAGCGGCCGATGAGCTGGCTGGTGGCGTCCTTGAGGCGGCCCTGGGCGACGGCCGAGCCGTCGTAGCCGTGCGGCCACCAGCGCTGTCCCATGAGGCGGTCCAGCGCGGCGGACAGCTCGGCCGGGTCGGTGTCCCCGGGGACGTACCGGCCTATCGCGACCGCCCAGATCGAGTCGCGCTCGGTCGCGGAGGAGAGCGCGGCCGGGTCCACGTGGCCGGCGTGCAGCCCGTCCTCGAAGTCGTGGACCGAGTAGGCGACGTCGTCGGACCAGTCCATGACCTGCGCCTCGAAGCACGTGCGGCCCGCCGGGGCGCCCTCCCGGGCCCAGGCGAAGACCGGCAGGTCGTCCTCGTACACGCCGAACTTGGCGGAGGCGGGCTCGGTGGGGTGGGCGCCGCGCGGCCAGGGGTACTTCGTCGCGGCGTCCAGGGCGGCCCTGGTCAGGTTGAGGCCGACGCTGACCGGCTCGCCCGTCTCCTCGGACACGACGAACCGCTTGGGCTCGATCCGGGTCAGCAGGCGCAGCGACTGCGCGTTCCCCTCGAAGCCGCCGCAGTCCTTGGCGAAGTCGTTGAGGGCCTGCTCGCCGTTGTGGCCGAAGGGCGGGTGGCCCATGTCGTGCGACAGGCAGGCGGTCTCGACGAGGTCCGGGTCGCAGCCGAGGGCCGCGCCCAGCTCGCGGCCCACCTGGGCGCACTCCAGGGAGTGCGTGAGGCGCGTGCGCGCGCTGGCGTCCCAGTCCTGGTTACGGGTCCCCGGAGTGACCACCTGGGTCTTGCCCGCCAGGCGGCGCAGCGCGGCGGAGTGCAGCACGCGGGCGCGGTCGCGCTGGAACGCGGTCCTGCCGGGCCTTTTGTCGGGCTCCGTGGCCCAGCGCTCGGTGGCGGCGCTGTTGTAGGGGGACGAGGGGGCCGGGGGGTGGGACGAGGTCGTACCGGTGGTGCCTGCCATGTATCGAAGGTAACCGGAGGGACTGACAGCGGATCCCCCCGGGCCACCGCATTTCGCCCGGAGGGTCCCGGACGGGCCCGGAGGGTCCGATCCTGTACGGTCCGGGCGAAAATGGAATGGTGAGTGGATTTCCCCAATGCGGTGGTGCGTATTGTGCGCACATTGTGGCCGAGTTGCGGTTCTTAATTTGCGAAAAGATTCCGTAAGGGCTCGAACACGCCGTGTAGTGTGCAATCGACCGCGGTGGGGGCTGCTTACGCGGTGGGGGCTGCTTAACGGAAAGCCTCACGCTTCACGGGGAAGTCCCGTGGAGGAAGGGGGGATCTGTGGAGACGATGTTCGCTGCCGCGTCGCAGAAGCGGCGCCAGGCCCGAGGCCTCTCCCCCCGGGAACTCTCCGCCCTCGTGCGGTACGGCGTGGGCCCGCTGAGCCGGGCGGCGCGTAGTAAGGATGCCCCGACTCCGTTGTCGGCGCGGGCCTGTGACGAGGCGTTGGGCGCGGACGGTGGGTCAGTGGCGCGCGCCGGGGGCGTGGCTCCGGCGGTCGCCGTCGGCGGCTCGCCCGGAGTCGGCACGTCGGCCGCGGCACCGCACGGGGCGCGTCACATCGCCGGCCAATTCCCGGAAGGCGTTCTGTACACGGATTTACGCGGCCATTCCCCGCACGGTCCCGCGGCCGGCCCGAGCGCTGTCCTCCATGACTTTCTTGGCGCGCCCGGCCAGGAGACGAGCGCCGGGCACTGTGCCCCGACCACGGGGCGGAGCCGCCTCATACGCCGTGCCCGGCCGATACGCCCCGTGGGCCGCGTGCCCCGTACCACCGCTGTGTCCGCCGCTCGCGTCCGTCGCACCGGCGTTGCGAGGGGCTGATGATGGCGGAAGGCGACTGGCGCCCGGTGATGCATCCCGCGGGCTCCGACACCGAGTTGAGGGTGGCCCTGGAGGAGGTCGCGTTCGGCCGGTGGATGTCCATGCGGACGCTGCTCGCGCGTACGGACACCTCGCGCTCCTGGGCGACCTGGACGTACCGCAGCCAGGTCCTCGCGGCGTCCGCCGCCGGCACCGACGTCGTCGAGGCCTGGGCGGACGACGAACCCGACGCCACCGCCACGGTGATGCTCGCCCGCGTCGCGTCCGAACGGGCGCTCCGGGCCTTCCGGGGCCGGCACCCGAACGCGGACAGCCTGTGGCACACGGCCCTCGGCGCCTGCCGGACCGCCGTACACGCGGCGCTGGACAACCCCGTGCCCTGGACCTGCTTCCTGGCCCTCGCCGTCATCGACGAGGACCAACAGGCGGGCGAGCACCGGGTGAAGGCCTCCGACCCCATGCTGCCGGCCGGACCCTGGGGGCTGCTGCGGCGGGCGGACGCCCTGGACCCGTACAACCGCGAGGCGTACCACCGGATGCTCCAGTACTGGCTCTGCCGGCCCGACGCCTCCGCGATCAGCCACGCGGACGGCTACACGCGGTGGGTGCTCAGCCGGGCGGAGCAGCCCGCGGCGGCGGCCCTGCTGATGCTGCCGGTGTACGTACGGGTCGAGCGGTGGCTCCGGCTTCCCAGGGAAGCCCTCGACATGCACTGGCTGAACAGCTACGCGATCCAGGACGCGCTGTCCGCCTTCCACGGATGGTTCGCCCTCAGTACGGAGGCAGAGCGTTCCGTACAGGACCTCAACTACCTCGCACACGCGCTGTGGGCCGGACAGCAGTACAAGGAGGCGGGGAGGGTGTTCCAGGCGATGGGGCGTCACATCACGCCGCGTCCGTGGCAGTTCCGGCTCGCCGACCCCGGTGACAAGGACGCGCTCGTCGATCACATCGCGCGCTGCCGCAGCCAGTGTCTGAGTGTCGCCGAGTCCACCGCGCGCAGGAGCCCGGCGCGGTTCGGCAGACACCGGCACCGGCCGGCCACCTGAGCGCGCCTCTCCGTCCCCGTACCCCGCCCGTCCCCGTACCCCGCCCGTCCCCGTACCCCCCGTCCCCGCCCCCCCATCCCCCACCACGGCAGAAGGACGACCGTTGTCTTCCTCGACAGGCACCTCACCGACCGGTTCGCCCACCGGCACCACTGCCACCTCCGGCACCTCCGGCACCTCCGCGATCGGCGACCGGGCCGACACACCGGACGCGCAGCGGCTCAAGGAGCTGGGCTACCAGCCCGTTCTGGCCCGGCGCATGGGCCCGTTCGGGAACTTCGCCATCAGCTTCAGCGTCATCTCGGTGTTGACCGGTTGCATGACCCTCTACGGATACGGCATGGGCCACGGCGGCCCCGCCGTCATGATGTGGGGCTGGGTCGGCGCCGGGGCCATGGTCCTGATCATCGGGATGGCCCTGGCGGAGGTGACGAGCGCGTACCCCACCTCGGGAGCCATGTACTACATGGCGCGCATCCTCGGCGGACCGCGCTGGGGGTACTACACCGGGTGGATCAACCTGCTCGGCATGCTGGGCGGCCTGGCGGGCAGCGGCTACGGCGCCGCGGCCTTCCTCGGCGCGCTGCTCAGTCTCCAGACGGGCTACGAACCCACACCCGGTTCGACGCTGCTGATCCTCGCGGTCATCCTGATAGCCGTCGCGGCGATCAACCTGTGCGGGGTGCGGATCGCCGCGTTCTTCAACGACCTGAGCGTGTGGTGGCACCTCGTCGGCATCGTGACGATCGTCGGCACGCTGTGGATCCTGCCCGACAGCCACCAGTCGCCCAGCTTCGTGTTCGGTGAGTTCGTCAACGACACGGGCTTCTCGAACCCGCTGTACGTGTGCGCGCTCGGCCTGCTGCTGACCATGTACACCTTCACCGGGTACGACGCCTCCGCGCACCTGTCGGAGGAGACCACCCAGGCCGCCGTCTCGGCGCCGCGCGGCATCATCAAGTCCATCGTGTGGTCGTGGATCGGCGGGTTCATCCTGCTGGCCGGCCTGACGTTCGCCATCCAGGACTACGCCGCCACGCAGGCGACCAAGACCGGGGTGCCGCCCGCCCAGATCCTCATCGACGCGCTGGGCACCGACGGCGCGACGCTGATGCTGCTCCTGGTGATCGGCGCGATGTTCTTCTGCACGATCGCCGTGACCACGTCGGGTTCGCGGATGGTCTTCGCCGTCAGCCGCGACGGCGAACTCCCCTTCTCGCACCTCTGGCGCCGCATCAGCCGCCGCACCCTGGTGCCGTACTGGGCCGTGTGCATGACGGTCGTCGCGGCCTTCGCGCTGACCCTGCCGTCGCTGTGGTCGACAACCGCGTACGGCGCGATCACGGCGATCAGCGTCGTCGGGATCACGCCGGTGTACATCATCCCGGTCTTCCTCAAGCTCGTGCGCCCCGAGCGGTTCACTCGCGGCCCGTGGCACCTGGGCCGCTGGAGCAACCTGGTGGGCTGGACCGCGGTGGTCTGGGTGACCTTCTGCACAGTCCTGTTCTGCCTGCCGCAGAGCTACCCCGTCACCATCGACACGATGAACTACGCCGTGGTGACGCTGGCCGGGGCGCTGCTGCTGGCGACGGCTTACTGGCCCTTCGCGCGCCGCGTCCAGGAGACCCGTACCCACTCCAACTCGCCCCGGGACATCCAGCAGATGGAGGACATCGTCTGACGCGGGCCGCACTGCCGGAGGAGGCCGGGCGCTGGACGCGCGGCCTCCTCCGGGCGTTTTCCACCGGCTCACCGGCCCGGCCGGGCCGTTGTCAGACCCCCCGCCTAACGTGGTGATCAGTTCGAGAACCAGAAGGTCGGGGAGGGGTCCTGCCATGGGTTGGATCGAAACGGCGGGCGGGTACGCCGTCTCGCTGGAGGGCACGCGGGTGCTGTGCCGCAATGCCGCCGGCAGGGCGCTGAAGCAGGTGCCGCCGAAGCTCAAGGACGACGTCGAGGTGGTCCGGCTGCGGCAGTTGGCCGAGTGGCTGGCGCGGCACGAGAGCGAGTGCCGGGAGCAGGTGGACGCCTGGCTGGTGCGGTCGCTGCCCGTGCCGGTCGCGCTGCTGGCGCGGGTGTGGCCGGACACGGCGTGGCAGGCGGCGCTGCGTGACCTGGTGGTGGCGCCGGTGACGGCGGACGGGTCGGCGGACACCGCGCGCGCCGGGTTCCTGCGGGACGCGGATCCGGTGAAGGGGCTCGGGATCGTGGATCTCGACGGGGACTCGGTGTGGCTGGACCCGGTCGGGGTGACGTCGGTGCTGATCCCCCATCCGGTGCTGCTCGAAGACCTGGCGGAGCTGCGGGAGTTCGCGGCGGAGCTGAAGGTCGAGCAGGGGGTGGAGCAGTTGTTCCGCGAGGTGTGGCAGCGGCCCGAGGGGGTCGCGGGGGCGACCGGCACGGACACGGCCTGGAGCGCGTACGCGGACGGGAAGTTCGCCCAGCTGCGGCATGCCACCGGGCGGGCGCTGACGCTCGGTTACCGGGTGCGGGGCGGCCAGGCGCTGTGCCGGCTGGTCGAGGACGGCCGGCAGTTGGAGGCGGCGTACTGGCTGGGGGGCGACTATCCGGACGCGGAGGCGCGGACGGGCGCGCTGGAGTGGCGGGACGGTACGGGGCGGCGGCTGCCGCTCGGCGAAGTGGGGCCGGTCGCCTGGTCCGAGGGTGAGCGGATGGCCGCGCTGGTGTTCGCGGGCCGTGTGGTCGAGAGCGAAGAGGAGGGGGCGCTGTGAGCGGGGGCGTGGTGAGCGGGGACGTGGTGAGCGGGGGCCTGGTGAGTGGAGGCCTGGTGAGTGACGGGCGGCTGTTGCAGGGCGGTCTGCCGGCTGCCGATCTGCCGGCCGTCGATCTGCTGGACGCCGGGGCGGTGCTGCCGCTCGGCGCGGAGGAGGGGGCCGCGCCGGGCGATGTGCTGACGGCCAGGGCGTACGGCCATCCGGTGCTCGACGGGCGCACGGTGGTACGGCTGGTGCCCGGCGCGATCGGGGCCGCCGAGGACCTCTCCGTCGAGTATCTGGGCTTCTCCGCCGCGGAGGTGGCCGAGGTCGGCCGGGTGAAGCGGCAGTCCCTGGGCTTCCCCGCGTGGGCGCTCGTGAACGACCCGGGGAACGGGCATCACGCCCTCGCCGTGGTCAAGGAGATGGAGCGGCTCGCACGGCTCGTGGCCACGAAGCCGGGGCTGGCGAAGGAGGGATTCGACGAGATCGGGGAGCGGCTCGACCGTTCCGTACCGCACTTCCTGCCCACCTTCTACGAACAGGTGGCGCGGCTCTTCCTGGCCGTGGAGTCCACGGCGCAGGCGGCGACGTTCTTCGGCAAGGCCAGGACGGCCGAGCAGCGGTACGCGCTGGCGGTGGACGAGGCGCGGCTGCGGGAGGTCTTCCTGGAGTTCGCCGCGGCGGGCGCGCTCAGCGGTAAGGCGCTGCGCGAGCATGCCAGGGGGCTGGCGGTACGGCTGTCTCCCGAGGAGGCGCACGCGCAGTTCAGGACCCTGTCCGTGGAGCGGTGCGCGGCCGGACTCGCCCCGTACGCGGGCATGCTGGAGGATCTGCGCCGGCTGTCGAAGGGCGCGGGGCTCGACGCGCGCGCCGAGGAGCGGTCCCTGCTCGCGGAGATCATCCACACGAGCGCGATGAACCGCGCGGCGGTGAGTTTCTGGCAGGCCGCCCTGCCGTCCCTGTCGGACGTGGCGACCGGGGACCGGGCGGTGCGGGAGCGGCTGTTGACGCTGCTGCCTGCTCCTGGCGGCGACGCGGCGGCGTTCGACGACTCGTGGCTGGCGCTGCTGGAGCGGTGCGGCGCGGTGGACCTGCTGCTGGACGGCTCGGTCCCGGCGGCCGGCTGGGTGACGTCCTGGGCGGCCCACCGGCAGCGCGGCTGGGGGCAGACCCCGCGGCTCGCCGCCGAACTGACCCTGGTGGAGCGGCTGGTGGACCGGCTGGTCGCGGACGCGGTGCCGGTGCGGCTGAGCAGCGGGACCGGGTGGCGGACCGGGGTGGACCTGGACCTGCTGGACGCCTGTCTGTCCTGGGGCGTGCCGGTCGGGGATCTCTCCGACGAGGGGAGAGAAGTGCACCTGGGCAGTTGGGTGTCCGACGAGCGGGAGGGCCGCAGGGATCTGCTGGCGGTGACCTCGGAGCCGCGGTTCGCCCCGGCGCTGCGAGCCGCCGTGGAGCAGGAGGCCGGCCGCGGCGGAGCGCCCGAGCTGCTCGAATCGATGGCCCGTCACCCCGCGCTGCGCACGGTGCTCGCGGGTTGGCTGGAGGAGCGGGCCGACGACCTGGCCCGGCCGTTCGGGCTGCCCGAGCTGAACGACAGGCTGCACCAGTTGTCGCGCTTCTCGTCGCCGTCCGTGCTGGCCACCGCGCCGGGGGCGGTCCGGCGGATCACGGCGGTGTCCCCCGCCCCCGCCCTGGCCAGGACCCTGCGCGCCGGGATCCTCGACGAACTGGGGCATCAGGGGTTGGAAGAGGCCCTGCCCCACCTGGGGAAAGTCACGAGGAAGGCCGCCTCGGGCGGCAGGGTCGGGCAGGGCGCGAACGAGCCGTACCGGCTGACGGACGCCTGGCCCGCCCTGCTCGTCCGCGTCGGCCTCCAGGTGGCGGCCGTCGGTCCCGACCAGGTGCTCGACCGGCGGACACTCACGCTGCCCACGGTCTCGAAGACCACGTGGGACACGACCCACATCGCGTACGTGGACGGTCAGTGGCTCGTCGTCAACGGATGGGGTGACGACCGGCGCGGTGTGTGGTCGGGCCGTCCCACCGAGGTCTTCAAGCCCCGGGGCGAGATCAACGGCCAGGGCAACGGCGGCGGCATGCCCTCGCTCCCCCTGGCCGACGGCAGCCGCTGCTACGGCGGCCGGCCGGTCCACCCGGGCGACATCTCGTTCGCGGACGAGCGCAGGCCGGTCGCCTCGGACGGTATCTCCGTCTGGGTCCTGCACGAGGACCACTGGTGGGAGTACGACCCCGCGTCGGCCCGCCGGGGCCGCGTCTCCGTGCCCGCCTTCTTCGCGACGGCTCTGACCGGCGACGCGATCCGGCTGCGGGAGAACGCCTGCCGGCTGCTTCCCGTGCGTCCCGGCCTGGAGTCCTCCCCGTTCGGGACGAAGGACGGACTGCTGGGCTGGTACGTGACGTACGACCCGGACGGGCGGACGCTGACGGCCTGTTCGGTCGACGGCAGCCGCGGCCCGGCCGTCCCGGAGCACTCCGGGGTCCCGCTGCCGCCGCTGCGGCTGCCGGGCGGAGCCGTCCTGCACCCGCGCGAGAAGGCGTCGTACGGCGGCGCGCGGATCGAGCTGTACGACGGCGAGGGAATCTGCCTGGCGTGGCACACCGCGGGCGGCACGGAGGAGACGTACGGCGCGGGCACCCCGCTCGTCCCGCCGACGTCGCACTGGCACGCGCTGCGGCCCCGCGACGAACGGGGATCGGCCGCGCTGCGCGCGGTGACGGACGCGGACGCGGAGTCGCTGCTGTCGGCCGTCGCCGGCGGTTCCGAGCCGGACGCGGCGGTACGCGCGCTGCTGCCGGAGGTCACCCACCCCGGGCTGGTGGCGGGGGTGGCCGGCGTGGTGAGGGAGGCGGCCCGGCACGCGGTACGCCTCGCGAAGCTCGCGGAGCGGGCGGAGCGGGGTCCCGGGGACCTGGCGGCGGACGGGCCGACGGTGCGTCATGCGTACGACAAGGTGCTGGAGGAGGCGTTCGAGGGCCTGGCGCCCGACGGGTACTACTTCGGCTACCGGAACACGTCCCAGGGCTCGACGGCGATCTTCGACCAGATCGGGCGGTTGTCGGCGCTGCTCGCGGCGGACGGCGTCCCGGGGCGGCCCGGGGCCGATCCCGAGAACAGCGGCTGGGTGCCCGTGTACGGATCCACGCTGGTGGCGCTCGCGGTCCGGGCCGCCGTACCGGTGACATCCGAGCCGCATCGGGAGGCCCTGCTGGAGTTCCTGGACGCGGCGCTGGCCGTACGGGCGGGCGGGGCGGGCGGGGCGGAGGACGCCGATTCCGGTGAGGACGGTCCCGGTGGGGGCGGCTCCGGTGAGGACGGTCTCCGTGAGGACGGCGGTGCGGCGATCATGGTCGATCCGCGCGGGCGGCTGCGGATCGTGGAGCTGCGGATGCCGGTCGGCCCCGAGGAGGACGCGGCGAACGCGGGGGACGCGGGGGACGACAACAGGCGGCGGCACGGCGAGGTGCGGCACGCGGGCGCGCGGCGGCTGTTGATCGTCGGCTGTTCGCGGGCCGACGAGAAGGAGGCGTACTGGCAGTGCCTGGAGTACGACCCGGCCGGCGTCTTCGGGGCCTGGGAGGGCACCACGGTCACCGGGTCCCGGGTGCTGGGCGCGGCGGACGATCCGGTGCGGGCGCCGGCGGTGCGCCGTCTGGTGGAGTCGGTGCGTGAGCGTGGTCCGCTGCCGTACCGCCCCGAGCGGGGCATCGAGTTCGCCGAGCGGGTGGGGATCACGCCCTCGGCGGGCGTGCTGTTCCAGCTCGGCTGCCCGGGGCTGAACCGCTACCGGGCGGATCAGGTCCCGGCCGAGTACCTGGAGCCGCTGGACGCGAAGAAGCCCGAGCTGGAGTGGGCGACGTCCCTGCTGAGCGCGCTGGGCAGCGAGCAGCGGCGGTCGTTCACCGCACTGCTGCTGCCGGCCGACCCGGAGCGGGTGGCCGACCTGTGGACGGCCGGGTTCCCGCAGGAGCCGCTGGTGGGCGAGTGGATCGCGACACGCGGCAAGCGGCGGGTCCTGCCTCCTTCGGTGATCCGTGGGGTGGCCGCCGAGTTGCACGCGAGCCAGGCGGTGGACGCGGTGCTCAATCCCGCGTGGCAGAGCGAGCTGACGGGCCGTACGGAACAGCGCCTGGTGGAGGGCGACCTGGGACCGGTCGACGCGGCGCGGCTGCTCACGGGGGACCGGCTGGGCAGCTGGGTCGAGGCGCTGCGCTGGCTGGCGTACCGGCTGCCGTTCGGCGATCCGCTGCGGGCGGTGCTGCCGGAAACGGTGCTCAGGCTGCGGGAGCGGCTCGCCGACCCGGGTCTGCTGATGGACCTGGGGGTGGACCGGGACTTCGCCTACGACCCGGTGTCACCGCGTCTGCGGGAGGCGTACGGACTGGCGGCGAAGCGGGCCGCGGGCGACGCCGAGCTGTTCGAGCTGTCGGCGGCGCTGGTCCTCAAGCCGACGCGGTGGGGGACGGGCGAGGAGGTGTGGGTGCGGCCCTCGGCCGTCCTGCCCGAGCCGGGGGTCGACGGCGGAGGCGGCGGGGGGCCCGACCACCCGGACCTCAAGCTGCTCGTGGCGACGGCGGGGAAGGCGTCGGCGCTGGAGGCGCTGCGGGCCGTCCTGAGTGACGAGTTCCTGGCGCTGGTCTCGGCGGACGGCCCGGCCGGCCCGCCGCAGAACCCGCAGCTGAGCGTGGCGGGCCTGGTGGCCGACGTGGCTCGGCGGTCCGGGATCTCCGAGGACGCGTCGGCCCTCTACCTGATG
Organism: Streptomyces sp. NPDC087420; assembly: GCF_044744165.1. Classification (NCBI taxonomy): domain Bacteria; kingdom Bacillati; phylum Actinomycetota; class Actinomycetes; order Kitasatosporales; family Streptomycetaceae; genus Streptomyces; species Streptomyces sp. NPDC087420. The sequence continues at coordinate 524,045 of NZ_JBIUXU010000003.1, read as the reverse complement.
CTGCTGGCCCTGCCCGATCCGACCGACCGGAACCAGGCGGCGTGGACGGGGTGGAAGCCGGCCCGGTTGAAGAAGGCGCGGGCCGAACTGACCGCCACGGACCTGGTGGTGGAGGGCAGGCGGGCACGCGCGGGACGCACGGTGTTCCTGCCCGGCGGCTGGCTGGAGGAGAAGGACGCGCCCCGGCTGCCCGTGGAGAGCTGGAAGACGGCGCTGCTGCCGTGGGACAGGCCGGGCTTCGTGGTGCCCGACCTGCCGGTGCCCGCGTTGTTCGAGGCCGCGTGGCGGCGGGTGGGCGACGGCGATGTGCCGGCGTTCGAGGAGTTCAAGGGCCGTGGCGGCCGGGGAGGCAGACGATGAGGGAACAGACCGGGCCGGCGGCGGGGGCGGGCGGCGCCCGGCAGGTGGAGCTGCCGGAGGACCGGTTCGCGGCGGAGCTGGCGTTCCTGGCGTCGTACGACAACGGGCCGCGACCGCCGGGCTGGCGGCTGACACCCCGCGCGGTGGTGGTGTTCGTCTGCGGCACGGACGGCGAACAGCTCAAGGCGCCGGACGGCGGGAAGCTCGCGGTGTCACGGAAGTTCGTGGGGGACCGCTCGTTGGTGGAGCGGTGTGTGGTGACGCTCGCGGGCGAGCGCGGGCTGCTGCTCGTGGGCGAGCCAGGCACGGCCAAGTCGATGCTCTCCGAGCTGCTGTCGGCCGCCGTGTGCGGCACGAGCACGCTCACCGTGCAGGGCACGGCGGGCACCACGGAGGACCAGCTCCGTTACGGCTGGAACTACGCGATGCTGCTGGCCAAGGGCCCGAGCCGGGACGCGCTGGTCCCCTCCCCCGTCCTCAGGGCCATGACCCGGGGCGCGGTGGCCCGGATCGAGGAGGTCACGCGCTGTCTGCCGGAGGTGCAGGACGCGCTGGTCTCGCTGCTCTCCGAACGCCGGATGTCCGTGCCCGAACTGGCCGGCGGGGAGGACGGCGACAGCACGGTGCACGCGGCGCCCGGCTTCACGCTGATCGCCACGGCCAACTTGCGCGACAAGGGCGTCTCCGAGATGTCCGCGGCGCTGAAACGCCGCTTCAACTTCGAGACGGTGGGCCCGATCGACGACCTGGACGCGGAGACGGCGCTGGTACGCGGCCAGGCGACGGCGGCGCTGGTGCGGGGCGGGGCGCGGTTCTCGGTGGACGACACCGTGCTGGAGGCCCTGATCACCGCGTTCCGTGATCTGCGAACGGGGCGGAGCGCGGAGGGCTGGGAGGTCGAGCGCCCCTCGACGGTCATGTCGACGGCGGAGGCGGTCCAGGTGGCGACGGCGATGGGGCTGGGAGCGGCCTACCTCGGCGACGGCCGTGACGTACTCCGCATGCTGCCGGGCCACCTCCTGGGGACGGTCCAGAAGGACGACCCGGCCGACCACGCACGACTGCTGGGCTACTGGGACGGCCCGGTCCGCCGCCGCGCGGAAACGGGGGCGCCGCTGTGGAGGACGCTGTGGGAGCTGCGCGATGAACTGGGCTGAGGGGGCGGGGGTGGCGGCGTCGCCCGGGTCGGGGGCGGGGGCGGAATCGGGGGCGAGGCCCGGAGCGGAGGCGGTGGCTGGGGAGGCGGCCGCGCCCGGGGAGGCGTTGGAGCGGCTGGCCGGGTGCACGGAGCCGTATCTGATCGGGGTACGGCACCACTCCCCCGCCTTGGCCGCCGCCGTACCGGCGATGCTGACGCGCGCGGCACCGGAGGTGCTGTTCGTCGAGCTGCCGGAGGAGTTCGCACCCTGGCTGCCGTATCTCGCCGACCCGGCGACGGTCCCGCCGGTGGCCCTGGCGGGCGGCCGGGGGGACGGGACGGGCGGCGGGCTGGTGTTCCTGCCGTTCGCCGAGTTCTCCCCGGAGTTGGCGGCGATCCGCTGGGCCCGGGAGGCGGGGGTGGAGGTTGTCGCGTTCGATCTGCCGCTCGGGGCACGGGAGGAGCGGGTCCTGGGGGGCGGCGCGGAGGGGGATGACCACGGCGGGACGCGGGCTCCGGGCGGCGGGGATGTGGAGGGGAACGGTCACGGCGGGGCGTTGAGTGCCGCGTTGCGGGCGCGGGTTGGGGGACGGGACGGGGACGATCTGTGGGATCGGCTGGTCGAGACCACGGCCCCGGGCTCGGGACCGGAGGCGCTGCGGCGGGCCGCGCTGTTGGTGGGCTGGGCGCTGCGGGCGGACGCGGGTGCGGGTGCGGGTGCGGGTGCGGGTGCGGTTGACCCGTACGACCTCCGCCGGGAGGCGAACATGCGCCGCCGCCTGGCGGAACGGCCCGGCCGTCGTACGGCCGCGGTGATCGGGGCCTTCCACGCGCCCGCGCTGGTGAGGGGAGGGCCGGACGAGGGCGGGGCCGAGGTGCCCGGCTCCGTGGGAGCCGACTTGGCGCGGTCCGCCGAGGCCGACGGGGGCCGGCCTACGGGGGCCGACGCCTCGCGGCCTGCGGGGATCGACGTGACCCAGTCGGTGGGGGCCGACGCCTCGCGGCCCGCAGGGGCCGATGTGGCCGGGGCAGCCCGCGCCGGGGAGGAACGGCCTGCGGAGGCCGACGGGGCCCGAGCCGCCGGGGCCGGGGAGGCGCGGCCTGCGGGGTCCGACGTAACCCGGGACACCGAGGCCGGGGAGGCGCGGCCCGTAGGGGCCGACGAGGCGCGAGCCGCCGGGGCCGGGGAGGGTCGGGTTGTGGGGGGCGGCGCCTCGACGGCCGCCAAGGGTGGGGGCGTGGTTACCTCGCTCGTGCCTTATTCGTATGCCCTGTTGGACGAGCGGTCCGGGTATCCCGCCGGGATCAGGGATCCGGAGTGGCAGCGGGGCGTGCACATCGCCGCGGGCGATCCGGTGCTGCTGGACGACCTGTTGACGGCGACCGCCGTACGGATCTGCGCGGCCGTACGGGACGGCGGTCACCCCAGCGGGCCCGCCGACGCCCGTGAGGTGGTCCGGGTCGCGCGGGACCTCGCGGCGCTGCGCGGGCTTCCGGCCGCCGGGCGCGGCGAGTTGGTGGAGGCGGCGCAGACCGTCCTCACGCAGGGGCAGTTGTACGGGCGGGGCCGCGTCGTGGCCGCCGCGATGGAGAAGGTCCTGGTCGGCGCCCGGCAGGGACGGCTCGCGCCGGGGACGCCGCGTTCGGGGCTCGGACCGTCCGTCGAGACGCTCCTGGCCGGACTGTCGCTGCCCACGCCGACCGCGCCGGGCCGGCGGGAGCTCCGTCTGGACGCGCACCGAAGCGACCTGGACCGGCGCCGTGAGCTGGCCCTGCGCCGGCTGGCGGCCTGCCGCGTCCCGTACGGGGAGGAGGGCGGCGTCGCGGGCGTGGGCGACGCGGCTCCGCTGACGACACGGTGGACGGTGACCTGGTCCCCGTCGACGGCCGCGATGCTCGATGTGACCGGGGTGCGCGGAGTGACGCTGGAGCAGGCCACGGAGGGGACGCTGCGGCAGCGGCGGACACGGGAGCGCCTGCTCGGCGGCCCGACGGCCCCGGAGGTGCTGGCCGGCCTTGAGGCGGCGGCCCAGTGCGGCCTCCCGGGCCTCGCCGCGGAGCGTCTCTCGGAGACCGCCGAGTTGCTGCCCGCGTCCGGGACCCTGCCCGAACTGCTGGCCGGGCTGGCCCTGTTGGACCGGATCAGGTCCGGCCATCTGCCGGGCCTGCCCGACGGGTGGGAACGGGCCGCGCTCACCGAGGCGTACGACGACCTCACCGCCGCCGGGGTGCGCGCGCTGGACGGGCTGGCGGGGTCCACCGACGCGGAGGACGCGCGGGCCCTGGTCTCCCTGGCGGGGCGGGCCGCGGCGGCGCTCGGTGGAGGACTGCGGCTCGACGCCGCGCTGGTCCGGCTGGAGGCCGACGCCACGGCGCTGATCAGGGGCGCGGCGGGGGTGGCCCGGGTGCTGCTGGGGCGCGGGGACGCGACGGAGTTCGGCGTCCGGCTGGCGTCCCGCGTGGACGGCGCGACCACGTCCGCGCTCCGTACGGACCTGGGTGGATTCCTGCGCGGGGCGCTGCTCGCGGCGGGGGCACTGATGGAGACCGGTCCCGCTCTGGACCCCTTGATGGAACGGGTCGAGGCCCTGCCCGACCGGGATTTCCTGGACCGGCTGCCGGCCCTGCGCGCGGGTTTCGACACGCTCTCCCCGGCGGCGAGGAGTCGGCTCCTGGCCACGGTGGAGGACCGCACGGGTCTGGCGGCGGGCACCTTGCCGGGACCGATGACGGATCCGGCGACGCTGGCGCTGCTGGCATCGGCGGACCTGGCGGGCCGGGAGGCCCTGACGGCGAGGGGGCTGGTCCCGGACCTGAGGTGCGACCCGGCGACGGGCGCGGCGCACGGCAGGACGCCGGCGGTGAGCGGACGAGCGTCGCTGCTGGAGCCCGTGGGCTTGGGCGGCGGTGAGGCGGGGCCGGTCGCGGCCGAGGGGGTCGCAGCCGAGGGGGTCGCGGCGGAGCCGACCGGGGCAGGGCGGGTGACGGCCGAGCCGGTCGCGGCAGGGCCGGTCGCGGTCGTCGCGACGGTTGAGGTCGGTGGTGCGGAGGTCGGGAAGGTCGCGGTCGGACCCGTCGGGACCGGGACCGGGACCGTTGCGGCCGGGGGCGGCGAGGCCGGGACCGCTGGCGCGGGCACCATCACGGCCGGGACCGTCGGCGTCGGGACCGCTGGCGTCGGGACCGTTGGCATCGGGGCCGTCGCGGGTGGCGTTCCGTGGGAGGGGGAAGCGGGGCGCGGCGGCATCGCTCTCGTGCCCGGTGAGCGGTGGCGGTTGTTGCTCGGGCGGGGAAGGGAATTGCGGGGTGGAGCTGGACGGGTCGGGGCCGCGTTGGACGAACTGTATGGATTCGGGCGTGGTGAGGGGGCTCGGGGGGAGGACGGGCGGGGCGGTTCCAGGGGTGGGGACGGAGCGCCGTACCCCGATGTGCGGTCCTGGTCCGAGGAGTTGACCGCGCTGTTCGGGCCCGGCGTCCGCGAAGAGGTGCTCGCCGCCGCGGCCGACGCCGGGCGGATCGACGCCGCCATGGAGCTGGACCCCGCGGCCGCCCGCCCCTCCGTGGAACTGCTGCGGACCGTCCTGTCGTACGCGGGCGGCCTCCCCGAGCAGCAACTGGCCCGGCTGCGCCCCCTGGTGGCCAAGCTGGTGGCCGAGTTGACCGAGGCGCTCGCCAACCGGCTGCGGCCCGCGCTCACCGGCCTCTCCCATCCGCGCCCCACCCGGCGCCCGGGCGGTCCGCTGGACCTGGCCCGGACCATCCGGGCCAACCTGGCGACCGCCCGCCGGGACCCGGACACCGGCGCGTTGACCGTGCTGCCGGAGCGGCCCATGTTCCGTACCCGCGCCCGCAAGACGGCGGACTGGCGGCTCGTCCTCGTCGTGGACGTGTCGGGCTCGATGGAGGCCTCGACGGTCTGGGCCGCGCTCACCGCCGCCGTGCTGGCGGGGGTGCCCGCGGTGAGTACGCACTTCGTGGCGTTCTCCACCGAAGTCGTCGATCTCACCGACCAGGTCGACGACCCCCTGAGCCTGCTGCTGGAAGTGAGCGTCGGCGGCGGGACCAACATCGCGCTGGGGCTGCGCCACGCCCGGCAGTTGGTGTCGGTACCGTCCCGCACGCTCGTGGTCCTGATCAGCGACTTCGAGGAGGGCGGCCCGGTCTCGCCGCTGCTCGCGGAGGTACGGGCCCTGGTCGACGCCGGGTGCCACGTGCTCGGCTGCGCCTCGCTGGACGACGAGGGCAGGCCGCGTTATTCGACCGGGATCGCGGGCCAGTTGGTCGGGGCCGGCATGCCGGTCGCGGCGCTGAGCCCACTGGAGCTGGCCCGCTGGGTCGGCGAACGCGTAGGAGGTGCGCACCGATGACCCATCCCGCTCCGGTACTGCCACCGGTCGCCGCCGACGTGGCGGCCGCCGCGCTCGATCTGCTGCCCGTACGGCTGCGCAAGCGCGTGGACGGGGCCGTGGCGAAGGTGGCCGGCTGGCCGGTGGAGGCCACCGGCGACGGCGTCCTGATCCGGGTCGCCGAGGACACCGTGGTGACGCTCAGGGTCACCGCGGGGATCGTCGCCGACGCGGCGGACGCCGTGTGCGGCTGCCTGCTGGCGCCGGCCTGTCTGCATCGCGCGGCCGTCCTGTCGAGCGCGCCCCTCGCGGCCGAGGCGGAGGGGGAGGTGGAGGCGGCGAGCGGGGCGGCGAGCGCGCCCGGGACGCGGCCGGGGACGGTCGCGGGTTCGGAGAAGGGGACGGGTCAGGAGGTCGCCGTATCGACCTCGCCCGGCAACGGCCCCGCTTCCGGCGCCGCCCCCGTGGCGGTCACCCCCGTACAGTCCGCGGCCCTCGACTCGCTGCGGGAGGCCGCGACGGCCGTGCTGGTCGCCGGTGTCACCGGGTCCGGTGCGGTGCACCGGGCCGAACTGCTCCACGCCGCGCACTCCGCGCGGCTGGCGGGGCTGCACCGTCCCGCCGCCACCGCCGTGCGCATCGCGCGGCGGCTGGGTGAGGCGCGCTCGGAGGACCCGGCGTTCCGGCTGTCCGACCTCTCCGCCGATCTGGTGGAGTTGCTGGATCTGGTACGCAGGCCGGCGGCGGCCCTCGCACCCGCCCGCCGGAGTTATCAGCCCGAAGGCCCGCTGCGGCTGCACGGGCTCTTCACCGAAGCGGTGGTGACCGCGTCCGGTTACGCGGGCGCCACGGTCTACGCCCTCGCCCCCGACGGCACGCTCAGGACGCTCTCCGACGTGGCTCCGGGCGGTCCGGAGCGGGCGCTCCAGGCGTCGGGGTCGCCCGTGCCCGGCGGCTGCGCGCTGGGACTGCGTGACCTGGGGGACGGCCGTGGCGTCATCCTCACCTCGGCGACCGTGTCCCCGGACGGCCGGATCGGTGGTGGCGGGCAGGTGCGTTCCGTACGGGCGCCCGGTGCGGGGTGGCACGAAGCACCCCTGGCCGGGCTCTGGGAGCGGTCGCCCGCCGCCCAACTGGCCGCGGCTCTCAGCTGGTCGGCCGAGCCGGCCGACGCCAGGGCTGCGGGCGGTGATCTGCTGTTCCTGGACGGTACGGTCACGGACGCGGGCTTCGTCGTGTCGGGCGGCCCGACGCTCCGCCTGGCCGCCCCTGACGAACGCCCCGACCTCCCGTACGCCGACAACCTCCGGCTGCTGGCCTCCCGGCCGGGGCTCACGCTGCGGTTGATCGCCCGGGCGGTGCACGACCGCCCCGACCGGGTGCACGTCCTGGCGGCGGCCTGGCGGGGGCACGACGACAGGACCGTACGTACGGATCTGGGCCTGCGGCTGCTGAACCGTTCGAACCTCGCGCCGGGAGGAGGCGCGACGGTCGCGGTGTCCGCGCCGAGCGGCGGGAGTGGGCCGGTCGCCGGGGGCGGGCCGGTTGGAGCGACCGCGCCGACACGGGCGATCGTCCCCGACGCCGTGCCCCGCAGCACCCCCCTCCCCGGGCTGCCGATCGAACTCGACCTGCTGCGGCGGGCGGTGGAGCGCGGGGTCGCGGGTGGGCGGGCGGTGGCCGCGGCGGCGGGCGACGGGGACCTTCCTCGGCGGCTGCGGGCCGTGGGGCTCACCACCGGCGCGCAGCGCGTCCAGGCGCTCGCCGAAGCGGCGGCGGACCGGCGCCACGACGTGCTCGGCCGGCTGCTGCCCGCCGACCCCACGGGATTCGCGCTGGCGTGGCTGGCCGCGGCGGTCTACGCGTCGGCGGCGGCCGAATCACTGCTGCTCGCCGCCTGGGCACCACCGGAACCGGCGGCGAACTGATCGGCGCCGCCGATCGTCCTCAGGGAAGGGGAAGGCGCACACGCACGCTGGTCGGCGCACCCACACGAACGACCGCACAGCACGATCCAGTCAGGGAGACCCATGCCACTGCCGAAGCTGCCACACCTGCCCCGGCTGCCGCGTGTCCCGCGCCTCCCGCGCCTCCCGCGCCTGGCGGGCTCGGCGCGTCCGGTCCGTCTCCCACGCCTCCCCCGCACCCGGCGCGGCCAACGCCTCGCCGTGCAGGCCGTGATGGTGGGGTGCGTGCTGGCGCTGGCACCGGCGACCTGGATGTACACGGCCGCCGGAAGCCACATCCGTACGGTCGCGGACGTCCCGGCCACGGACGTCGCCGTCGTGTTCGGCGCCGGGCTGCGGGAGGGCCAACCGTCGCCGTATCTGGCGCACCGCCTCGACGCGGCGGCCGAGTTGTACCGTACGGGCAAGGTACGGGTCGTGCTGGTCACGGGCGACAACAGCCGCGTGGAGTACGACGAACCGGACGCGATGCGCGCGTATCTGACCGGGCACGGCGTGCCGGACGGGCACATCGTCAGTGATTACGCGGGGTTCGACACCTGGGACTCCTGCGCCCGGGCCAAGAAGATATTCGGGGTCGACCGGGCGGTGCTGGTCACGCAGGGGTTCCATGTCCGGCGGGCGGTGGCGCTCTGCCGTTCCGCCGGGGTCGACTCGTACGGGGTCGGGGTGGACGAGCGGCACGACGTGACCTGGTACTACGGCGGCGTGCGGGAGGTGTTCGCGGCGGGCAAGGCGGCGCTGGACGCCGCCCTGCGGCCGGACCCCCACTTCCTCGGGCCGGCGGAACCGGGAGTGGCCGAGGCACTGGGGTCGGCGTCGGCGAGGTGAGCGTGGGCCTGGGCGTGGGTACCACCACCCCGGCCGCGAGCGGCGGTTCGGCCGGATCGCGTCGACAGCCCGGCGGGCGGCCTCAGGCGGGCTTGCGCCACACGGAGACGTGCTTGCCGGAGTCCTGGGTGAACGGCGCCCCGTCCCAGTCCGCGACGCGACGCTCCAGTTCGAGCCCGGCGATCCGTGCCATCAGGTCCAGCTCCGCCGGCCAGGCGTAACGGTGACGGGAGTTGTCGCGACGGTAGCGGCCGTCGTCGCCCTCGCCCTCGCCCTCGCGGGAGAAGTGGTGCGAGACAAGGATCTGCTCGACCAGGTCGAAGGTGTCGAAGCCCAGGTGCCGCTCGGAGACGTCGAACGGCACCGCGACCTGACCGGGCGGCAGGAACCGCAGCGGCGGCACCCCCAGCTCGATGACAAATCGGCCACCGGGCTCCAGATGACGTGCGGCGTTGCGGAAGCACTCGACCTGCTCGTCCTGCGTGAGCAGGTTCGAGATGGTGTTGTAGACGAGATAGACCAGGGTGAATCCGCCGGGGACGACGGTGGTGGCCATGTCCCCGATGGTCACCGGAAGCGTGTCCTCGTCGACCTTGCGGCGCAGCACCGCCGCCATGTGCTCGGACAGTTCGATGCCCACGACCGGGACGCCGCTTTCCCGGAGCGGGACACCCACGCGTCCGGTCCCGATGGCGAACTCCAGTGCCCGGCCGTCTCCGGCCAGTTCCGCCAGAAAGGCGACGGTCGGTCCGAGAACGGCGGGCGAGGACGTTTCGGTCTCCCCGGCGTCGTAGCGGTCGGCGGTCTCGCGGCTCCACAGTTCACTACTCGTCACGGACGATCACTCTGCCGGGTGCCGAGGGGCGCTGTCGACACCATTATCGGCCGCTGCCCTCCCCCGGCTCCGATCACACGGGCAGGCGCGTGCTCATGACCCGGACCGGCCTTGGGTGACATGGGCGATCTAGTCGCCGCCCGCGATCGGACGGCCCGCCGCTCTCAGTTCGCGGGCCACGCGCGGCGCGGCGAAGTACACCCACGCCCGGACCGTGGTGCCGTCCGCGCGCCGCACGTCGCGCGGCACCCGCTCGTACAGGTTGCGGGGATCGCCGGGTGCCACGTACTCCTCCAACTCGTCCAGAACGGAGAGCAGTTCGCCGTACGTGCCCGGCCCCGCCGCCGCCTCCGTCCCCGGCGGCCCCGCCCCCGGCCGCCCCGCCCCGGGCAGCGCCGAGACGATCTCGCCGACGATCGTCGCTCCCGGGGTCTCGATCGCGTACGGGTAGCCGGGGCCGTCGTACAGCGCCGCGTTCTCCAGCCGGGACGGCTCCTCCCCGGTCGTACGGCCGCGAAGGAAGAGTTCGTAGTTGTCCTCGCCCGGCCGCAGGGTGCCGTACACGAAGAAGGGCAGCTCTTCGCCCAGGTGGTGGTCGGGCCGTGGCACGGGGGCGGCTCCTTCAGGGCGGGTGGGGCGGGGGTGGCGAGGCGGGGCAGTCGGGCTCTTCACCGGCGGTTCTACCGCATCCCGCAGCCCCGGACCTCCCCGGCCCCCACCCGCCCTACGCCACCAGCACCGCGAATTGGGACGCGTAGAGGCGTGCGTAGGCGCCCTCCGCCGCGAGGAGTTCTTCGTGGGTGCCCTGTTCGACGATGGAGCCGTTCTCCATGACGAGGATGACGTCGGCGTCGCGGATGGTGGAGAGCCGGTGCGCGATCACAAAGCTCGTACGGCCGGTCCGCAGCGAGGACATGGCCCGTTGGATGAGCGTCTCCGTCCGGGTGTCCACCGAGCTGGTCGCCTCGTCCAGCACCAGGATGGCCGGTTCGGACAGGAACGCCCGCGCGATCGTGAGGAGTTGCTTCTCCCCGGCACTCAGACCCGCGCCCTCCTCATCGATGACGGTGTCGTACCCCTCGGGCAGGGTGCGCACGAACCGGTCCGCGTGCGCGGCCCGCGCCGCCTCCTCGACCTCCTCACGCGTGACCTCACGTGAGGACCCGTACGCGATGTTGTCCGCGATGCTCCCGCCGAACAGCCACGTGTCCTGGAGGACCATCCCTATCCCGGAGCGCAGCTGCTCCCGGGACATCCGCGCCACGTCCACCCCGTCCAGCGTGATCCGCCCACCGGTGACCTCGTAGAACCGCATCAGCAGATTCACCAACGTCGTCTTGCCCGCACCCGTAGGACCCACGATCGCCACCGTCTGACCCGGCTCCACCGACAACGACAGATCCTCGATCAACGGCTTCTCCGGGTCGTACCGGAAGGACACGCGCTCGAAGGCGATCCTGCCGTGGGAGCGCGCCGGACCGGTTCGTACGGCCGGTCCGGATGCGGCTTCGTCCGGCGCCGCCAACTCCTCCTCGGCGTCGAGCAGTTCGAAGACCCGCTCGGCGGAGGCCACACCCGACTGGAGGAGGTTCGCCATCGAAGCGATCTGCGTGACCGGCCCGTTGAATTCGTACGAGTACTGGACGAAGGCCTGGACGTCGCCGATGGACAGCGTGCCCGACGCGACCCGCAGCCCGCCGACGACCGCGATCAGCACATAGGTCAGGTTGCCGACGAAGCCGAGCGCGGGCTGGATGACCCCGGAGATGAACTGCGCGCGGAAACTCGCCCCGTACAAAGCCTCGTTGTACTCCTCGAAGGTCCGGACGGCCTCCCGCTTCCGGCCGAAGACCAGCACCTCCGCGTGGCCGGTGTACATCTCCTCGACATGGCCGTTGAGGCGGCCCGTGACGGCCCACTGCGTGATGAACTGCGGCTGGGACCGCTTCCCGATGACCATCGCCGCGAACACCGACACCGGCACGGTCGCCAGCACGATCAGCGCCAGCAGCGGGGAGATCCAGAACATCATCCCCAGCACGCCCACGAGCGTCAGCAGCGCGCGGACCATCTGGCCGAGTGCCTGCTGGGTGGTCTGGGTGACGTTGTCGATGTCGTTGGTGGTCCTGGACAGCACCTCGCCGCGCGGCCGGCGGTCGAAGTACGACAGCGGCAGCCGCGCGAGTTTGGTCTCCGCCTCCTCCCGCAGCCGGAAACCGGCCCGTTGGACGATCACCATCGTGAGGCGCAGCTGCACCCAGGTGAGTCCGGAGGCGACCGCGACCAGTGAGAGGGCGAGTGCGAGGGCCCGGGCCACCGCCCGGAAGTCGACCCCGCCCGGCCCGGCGGCGCCGGACACCACCAGGTCGGTCGCGTGTCCCAGGATCCTGGGCGTGATCACCGACAGGGCCACGGCAGCGGTGCCGGTGGCCAACACGCCCGCGCTCAGGGCCCGTTCGGGCGCCATCATGCGTAACAGGCGCAGGCTGGAGCGGCGGAAGTCCAGGGAGCGTTCCAGGGAGGGGACGGCCGGCTGGCCGGGGACACGCTGCGGTGCGGGTCCCCGGCGTTCGGGGGCGCCCACCTGGCGCGCGGACTTGGGGAGTTGGCCGTTGTCCGTTCTCATGCCGCTTCCTCCTCGCTGAGCTGGGAGAGGACGATCTCCCGGTAGGTGGTGTTGTCCCGCATGAGCCGGTCGTGGGTGCCCGAGCCGACAACCCGGCCGCCGTCGAGCACGACGATCCGGTCGGCGCCGCGAATGGTGGACACCCGCTGGGCGACGATCACCACCGTCGCTCCCCCGGTCTCCCGGGCGAGCGCGGCCCGCAGCGCCGCGTCCGTCGCGTAGTCCAGCGCCGAGAACGAGTCGTCGAAGAGGTAGACGGCGGGCCGGGCGACCAACACCCTGGCGATGGCGAGACGTTGGCGCTGGCCGCCGGACAGGTTGTTGCCCCCTTGCGCGACCGGCGCGTCCAGCCCCTCGGGCAGCGCGGCCACAAAACCGTCGGCCTGCGCGGTCTCCAGCGCCCGCCACAACTCCTCGTCGGTGGCGTCCGGTTTGCCGTATCGCAGGTTGGAGGCGACCGTGCCGGAGAAGAGGTACGGCTTCTGGGGGACAAAGCCCACCGTACGGGCGAGGAGTGCCGGGTCCAGGTCGCGGACGTCGACACCACCGATCCGTACCGTCCCCCCGGTCGTGTCGAACAGCCTCGGCACCAGGCTGAGCAGCGTGGTCTTGCCGCTGCCGGTGGAGCCGACGACGGCGGTCGTACGGCCGGGGCGGGCGGTGAGCGCCACGTCACGCAGGACCGGCTCCTCGGCGCCGGGGTAGCGGAAACCCGCGCCCCTGATCTCCACCGCGACCCCGGAACGGCCGGGGGCGGGGTCGAGCGGCACCGGGACAGCCGGGGGTACGACGCCCGGCTCGGTGTCCAGCACCTCTTGGATGCGTTCGGCGCTGACGACGGCCCGTGGCAGTTGCATCAGCAGGAACACCGTCATCAGCACGGACGTCATGATCTGGAGCAGATAACTGAGGAAGGCGATCAGTGAACCGGCCCGCAGCTCACCGGAGTCGATCCGGTGGCCGCCGTACCAGATGACCGCGACGGTCGCGCACTGCCAGACCAGCAGGACGGTCGGCAGCATCAGCGCCATCAGCCGGCCGGCCCGCAGGGCGGTGGTCATCAACTCCCGGTTGGCGACGGCGTACCGCCGCTGCTCGTGCTTGTCCCGTGTGAAGGCGCGGATGACCCGGATGCCGGTGATCTGTTCCCGCATCAGCCGGTTGACCTGGTCGACGCGCTGCTGCATCCCCCTGAACAGCGGAGGCAGCTGACGGACGATCAGCCCGACCGCCGTCGCGAGCACCGGTACGAGGGCAACCAGCAGCAGCGACAGCGGCGCGTCCTGGCGGACGGCCATCACGATGCCACCGACGCAGGTCAGGGGCGCGGCGACGAGCATGGTGAGGACCAGGACGGTCAGCGTCTGGACCTGCTGGATGTCGTTGGTGGTGCGGGTGATCAGTGAGGAGGTGCCGAAACGGCTCATCTCCCTTACGGAGAAGTCCTGTACGCGCGAGAAGAGGGCGGAGCGCAGGTCACGGCCGACGCCCATCGCGACCCGCGCCCCGCAGTGGACAGCTGCCCCGGCGGCGAGGATCTGGAGGAGGGTGACCCCGGTCATCACCCCGCCGGTGGACAGGACATGGCCGGTGTCGCCCGTCAGGACCCCGTCGTTGATGAGGCCGGCGTTGAGGGTGGGCAGGTAGAGCGTGGCGACGGTCTGGGTCAGCTGGAGCAGGACGACCAGGGCGATCATCCGCGTGTAGGGGCGCAGCCGGTCGCCGAGGAGACGGATCAGCATGTCATTTCCCGTACGGGCGGGCGGACTTGGCGTCCCGCAGGGCCAGCCCCCACCAGGCGAGCTGGTCGAGCATCGCGGTGGCGGCGCTCTCGGCGGCGGACGGGTCCTTGTGCCGGCCCTCGTCGTCGAAGTGGGCGCCCGCGTTGTGGAAGGAGACCGTGTCCCGGACGGTGACGGCGTGCATCTCCGCGAAGATCTGGCGCAGTTGCTCGACGGCCCGCAGACCGCCGGAGATTCCTCCGTACGAGACGAACCCGACCGGCTTGGCCTGCCATTCGCCGTAGTGCCAGTCGATCAGGGACTTGAGGGCGGCGGGGAAGGAGTGGTTGTACTCGGGGGTGATGACAACGAAGGCGTCGGCGTCGGCCAACCGGGGGCTGACCTTCGCCAGTTGGGTCTGTACGGCGGGACCGGGGCGGAAGGAGAGCGCGGTGGGCAGGTCGATGTCGGCGAGGTCGACCAGGTCGGCGGAGAACCCGGCGTGCCGGTCGGTCCGGCTCAGGAACCAGTCGGCGACAACCGGGCCGAAGCGGCCTTCGCGGGTGCTGCCGAGGATGACGGCGAGCTTGAGGGGGACGGGGGCCGCCGGTTCGGAAGCGGCGGAAGCGACTGGTTCGGAAGCGGTGAGTCGCGCTGAGGGCTGTGCTGTGTCGAGGTCCATGGGAGGAGCCTCATCCCTGAACCTTGGTTGAGGTCAAGCGGGACATGCGGCGTCCTACGGTGGGGGTATGACGTTCTCCGCATCGCATCCGCTCATAGAGGTCGACGGCCGGCCCGCCACCGAGGACGGCCTGCGGTTCCGCGCGCTCGACCACTACGGGCACTTCACCGCCATGCAGGTCAGGGACGGCCGGGTGCGCGGCCTCGCGCTCCATCTGGCCCGGCTGGACTCCGCGACCCGGGAGATGTTCGGCGCGGGCCTGGACGGGGAGCGCGTACGGGCCCTGCTCCGGCACGCGCTCGGTGACGTACGGGACGCCTCGGCCAGGGTCCACGTCCAGTGGCCGGAAGGGTCGGCGGACGCGACGGTCATGGTGACCGTCCGGCCGCCCGCGGACCCGGTCGGCGGGCGGCCGGTGACCCTGATGTCCGTCCCGTACCTGCGGACCGCTCCCCACCTCAAACGCCTCGGCGACTTCGGCCAGGCCCACTACGGCCGTCTCGCGGTACGAGCGGGCTTCGACAGCGCGCTGCTCACCGGGGACGGCGGGGTGGTGGCGGAGGGCGCCGTCGCCAACATCTGCTTCTGGGACGGCACTTCACTCGCATGGCCCGACGCGCCCGTGCTGGTCGGCATCACCATGGCGCTGCTGGAGGCCCAACTGCCGGGCTCCGGCCTGTCATCGGTACGGCGCGAGGTCACCCTCGCCGAACTCCCGCGTTTCCAGGCGGCCTTCGTCACCAACGCCCGTGGCATCGCGGCGGTCTCCCGCGTCGACTCGACGGAGTTCCCGGGGGAACCGGGGCTGCTCAAGACGGTGACGGACCTGTACGAAGGAGTGGAGGGGGACCGCCTCTGACCGGGCGGGCGCGGGGTCCCGGTTCAAGAGCCGCGCGGCCGAAAAGCGTCCGGATCACGACGTGTGCAGCCAGATGCGGAGGGGGCCCAGCGCGTCGAAGCCGGTGGCGAGCGCGGGGGCGAGGTCGTCGCCCTGTTCGTAACCGACCAGGGCCAGGCCCGGGTGGTAGTCGGCGGCGGCCGTGACCGCCGAGGACCAGACGGCGGCGACCGCCGCGCTGTCCACGGCGAAGAGGTTGGAGACGCCGACCACCCCCGCCCCCTCGTTCAGGACAACTCCCCCGGCGAGGTCGTCCCCGTCGCGGAAGGCCAGTACCAGCACGGTCGGATCGTCCAGCAGGACGGGCCGGAACACGTCCGGGGTGTCCTCGCCGCCCGCCCACGCGGCCTGCCACTCCAGAAGCCGGTCGGCCGTCAGGACACGTTCGGCGGGCAGGTTGGGCCACTCGGGTACGGGCCGCTCGGCCGGACGGTGGATCCAGCGCGCGTCGACCATCCCGGTGAAGCCCTCCGAGGCCAGGTCCAGCGCGCCGAAACTGTCCTTGACCGAGCACCCCGGTGCCCCCCTGTCGACCGACGGGAGGAAGTCGGCGGGGGCCGCGTCGGGACGCAGCGTGACGGCGTCCGGATAGTACGGCGGCGTCCTGCGGGGGCTCCACCACACCCGCTCGCCGAGGGTCCCGGAGATCCCGTGGGACCGGGAGACGGACGCGCACCAGTCGGCATTGTTCCGGGCGGCGGTGGCGCTGAGCGAGGTCATGTCGGATGCGTTCATCGAGCACAGAGTGACAGCCTCCGGGAGGCGCCGCACGTGGATAGGGGCCGTGTGGCGTCACCCGTTCGGCGCGGGCGGGCGGCCGGGCCGGCGATGGGGCCGCCGTTCCCGTATGACCTGCGACAACGCCCTCCCGGCGTGGACGGCCACGGTCCGTGTAGGGCGAATCTGATCGGCCATCAGCAGGCGTACGGGCCGGGCTGCGCCTTACCTCGGAGAAGAAGCCCGTCCCGCGCCGCTCCGGAGGACCGCCATGCGCACCACCGCCCGCCTGCTCACCGGCACCGCGCTGGCGGCCGCCGCGACCGTACTGACGGCGGGAGGAGCGACTGCCGCGTTCGCGAGCGGTACGGCTCCGTCCGCGCTCGCCGCGCCCTGTGGGGCCGCGGACACACGGCTCGGTACGGCGGACGCGGGTACGGCGGACCCGGGTACGGCGGACCCGGGTACGGCGGACACGGGTACGGCGGACCCGGGTACGGCGGACACGGGTACGGCGGACCCGGACGCAGCCGAGCCGCTCGGTACGTACGGCGTCCCCATGACGTGCGAGGACGGCGCGGCGGGCACCGGCGACACCCTCGCCGACCGCAGCGAGCCGGCCGACCTGGGCCTCCAGGACGACCTGGGCGAGCCGGACGACCCGGACAACGCCGACCCCACCGGCGCCGACCCGAACGACGCCGACCCCACCGGCGCCGACCGGAACGGCGCCGAGCCCGGTGACCACGACCGGGGCGGCCACGACCCCGGCCGCCACGAGCCGGACGGCCGGGAGCCGGGAGGGGACCACGGGCGCGACGGCGAGGGCCGGGAGGGCCATGAGCCGGACAGCCGGACGCCCCGGGGCCATGTGAACACCGGAGTCGGCGGCAGCATCGCCCCCGACACCACCCAGATCGCGGTGGGCGCGGCCGTTCTGGCCGTGGCCGCCGTCGGCGGGGTCACGCTCCTGCGCCGCCGGGCGAGCGGCGCGCAGGGCAGCTGACGGGGCCGGTCTCCACCGCCCCGTACCCCGCCCCCGTCCCCGCCCCCGTCACGCTCATCGCTGACGGGGGCGGGGGCACCTTCATCCGGAGCAACCGGAAAGCGAGCCGAAGGACCGGAGGAGCCGCCCCATGAACGCGCAGGTCAAGGGCCAGGCCTGGCTGTTGGTGGTCGCCGTCTTCGCCGGGGTCTGGCTCATCAGGACCGGCTCCGAGGAGACCACCCCGCCCACTCCCCCGCCCTCCGAGGCCTTCGCGGCCGGCCCGGGCCCGTACCAACAGTCCCCACCGTCGCACCAGACCCAGAAGTCACCGGGGTCCGAACGAACCACAGCAGCGGCCCCCCTCCCCTCCTCCGCCCCGGTACGGCTGCGCATCCCCGGCATCCGGGTCGACACGCCGCTGACCGACCTGGCCCTGACGCCGGCCGGCAGCCTGGAGGTCCCGCCGGCCGGGAACGCGAACCTCGCCGGCTGGTATCGGGACGGACCTTCCCCCGGCGCCCGGGGAACCGCGATCGTCGCGGGCCACGTCGACAACGCGCGCGGGCCCGCCGTCTTCTACGCCCTGGGCTCGCTCAGGAAGGGCCACCGGATCGAGGTCACCCGGCAGGACGGCCGTACGGCGGTGTTCACGGTCGACGCCGTCGAGGTCTACGCGAACGAGGACTTCCCCGACCGCAAGGTGTACGGGGCCGCCGACCGGGCCGAGCTACGGCTGATCACCTGCGGCGGCGGCTTCTCGAAGCGAACGGGCTACGAGGGCAACGTGGTGGCATACGCCCACCTCACCGAGACCCGCTGACCACCCACCGCCCCACTGACCCGCCACGATCAGCCCCCACCCACCCCTCAAGCCGTCCACTGGTCGAACGCCAACTTCGCCACCAGGGAGAACACCACCACCAGCAGCACCCCCCGCACGAACTCACTGCCCTTCCTGAGCGCCATCCGGGCCCCGAACATCCCGCCCGCCAGGTTGAACACCGCCATCAGGCCCGCCAGCTGCCACATCACCGTGCCCTGGTACGCGAACATCGCGAGCGCCCCGGCGTTGGTGCAGACGTTCACGATCTTCGCGGTGGCGGACGCGGTCACCAGGTCCAGGTGGAGGACGGCGGTCAGGGCGAGGACCAGAAACGTTCCCGTACCGGGTCCGAAGAGCCCGTCGTAGAAGCCGATCCCCCCGCCGACCAGGACAATCGCCGTGACGGTACGGCCCCGGCCGACCGGTCCCCCCGCCTCCGCGCGGCCGAACGCGGGCCGCAGCATCACAAAGGCCGCCACCCCCAGCAGCACCACCATGATCACGGGCCGCAGCACGTCACTGCTGATCCCGGCCGCGAAGAACGCCCCGGTCATGGACCCGGCCAGCGCCGCGCCCCCGATCCTGACAGCGGTCCGCACATCGACCGGGGCCTTGCGGAGGTACGTCACCGCCGCGCCCGAGGTGCCGACGATCGCGACGGCCTTGTTCGTCCCGAGAATGTGCGCGGCCGGCACGTGCGGCAGCCCGAGCAGCATCGCGGGCAGAAGAAGCAGCCCGCCCCCGCCCACCACGGCGTCGATCCAGCCCGCCCCGGCGGCGGCGAGGCAGAGCAGGAGGAGCGTGGTCACGGATATGTCGGGCACGCCCGCGACCTTACGGCGGAGGTGGGAGCGCGACACCGCCCGGGTGGGCCCGCCCCGGTCAAAGGCCGGTCAAGCACCGACCACTGCACCTCAACTCCCGTTCAGCGCACGGCCATTCGCACCCCCTAACATTTGTCGGCGTGCGACCCCGCGTCGCCGGCCGGCGTCGCGGGGCGGTCACGACACCCCCATGGAGCGACCAGTGGAACGTCGCAGTTTCCTGCGCGGAGCCGTCATCGGCACGTCGGCCGCCGCCCTCGGCGGCACCTTGTGGCGCGGCGCCGCCCTCGCCGCGCCCGCCCAGCCGGGCGCCGGGCCCTACGGGGCCCTCGGCGCGGCGGACGGCAACAACATCCGGCTGCCCGCCGGGTTCACCAGCCGCGTGATCGCGCGGTCCGGGCAGCAGGTGTCCGGTACGGCGTACACCTGGCACAACGCGCCCGACGGCGGGGCCTGCTACGCGGACGGCACCGGCTGGATCTATGTCTCGAACTCGGAGATCGATCCGTCGGGCGGCGCGGGCGCGGTCCGCTTCTCCTCGACCGGGGCGATCACCAGCGCGTACCGGATCCTCTCCGGGACGCACCAGAACTGCGCGGGCGGCAAGACCCCGTGGAACACCTGGCTCTCCTGCGAGGAGGTCGACCGCGGGTATGTGTACGAGACCGATCCGTGGGGGGTGAAGGCGGCGGTACGGCGGGACGCGATGGGCCGGTTCAAGCACGAGGCCGCCGCCGCCGACCCCGTACGGCGCACGATTTACCTCACCGAGGACACCACGGACGGGTGCTTCTACCGCTTCACGCCCACGACGTGGGGCGATCTGTCGGCGGGGCGGCTGGAGGTGCTCGTCGCGGGCACGGCCACCAGCGGGCCCGTCACGTGGAAGACCGTCCCCGACCCGAGCGGCGCCACCGCCACCCGTAACCAGGTCTCGGGCGCCAAGCGGTTCAACGGCGGCGAGGGCTGCTACTACGCCGACGACACCTGCTGGTTCACCACCAAGGGCGACAATCGCGTCTGGCAGTACAACGCGGCCGCCTCGACCCTCGAACTCGCCTACGACGACTCGCTCGTGTCCGGTACGGCGCCGCTCACCGGCGTCGACAACGTCACGGGGTCGGCGTCCGGGGACCTGTTCGTGGCGGAGGACGGCGGGAATCTGGAGATCTGCGTGATCACCCCGGACGACGTCGTCGCCCCGTTCCTGCGGGTCGGCGGGCAGTCCGCCTCGGAGATCACCGGGCCCGCCTTCTCCCCCGACGGCAAGCGGCTGTACTTCTCCAGCCAGCGCGGCACGAGCGGGAGTTCGTCGGGCGGCATCACCTACGAGGTGACGGGCCCGTTCCGGGCGTAACACCCGTCGGTGGAGGCGCCGCCCCGCAGGAGGGCGGCGCCCAGGGGCGTCAGCGTGTGCAGTACGGAGCTGCCGTGCCGCAGGGTGACGACCAGGCCGGCCTCCCGGAGGACGGAGGCGTGCTGGCTCGCCGAGGCGAGGGACACCGCGGTCCTGCGGGCCAGTTCGCTGGTCGTGCAGCCGTGCTCGATGGCTTCGAGGACGGCGGAGCGGGTGTGGCCGACGAGCCGGCCCAACGAGAGGCGCGCGCCCGGCCGTTCGTAGGGCACCGGTACGTCGGAGTGCGTGACGGGATAGACGAGGACGGGCGGCAGCGCCGGGTTGTGGAGGACCACCGGGGTGCTGCGGCAGAAGAAGGACGGCTGGAGCATTAACCCCCGCCCGTTCAAGTGCAGTTCGCGGTCAACCGGGTAGTCCGCCTCCAGGACCGGGGCGCGCCAGCGCAGCATCGGCGGGAGGGTGGCGAGCAGTTCGTCCGCGCCCCCGTCGAGCAGGGCCCGGCCGCGCAGCGCGCGGTCGGCGTCGGCCCTGGCTCTGATGTGCGGCCAGTACGGCTCGACGGCGGCCCGGTGGTAGGCGCGCAGCACCTCCACGAGCCGGGCCAGCGGGGCCGGTTCGCCGTTGGCGAGGTCCGCGAGCCGCGTGGGGTCGGCAAGCCGCGCGGTATCGCCGTGCCGGGTGGAGTCCTTGCGCGCCGGGCGGGCCTTGCGCGCGCCCCGGCCCGCGGCGAGCAGGGCCAGTTCCGCGCGGATGCGCTCGGGGGTGGTGGCGCGCAGGGCCTCCAGGCCGGCGTCGAGGCCGTACCGGCCCTCGGCCGGGGTCAGGAAATCGGGGAAATAACCGCGCTGGGGAACGAGCGCGGAGAGCAGCCGTGTTTCACCATTCAACCGGCCGCGGGTTTCCGTTCGCCATTCTCCGAAGACAACCGGGCCGCGCCGATCCCGTATTCGGTGAAAGCTGAGAATCGTTTCCCACAGGGGGTCGGGCCCTCCGGCCATCCGGACCCCGCCGAGATCCTTCCCCGTGAAATGAATACGCAGCACTCAAATCCCACCCGTTCACCGCTGGTTGCATCCGCAATTATCCCCACCACCGAGTATGCACGCCATCACAGGCGGTCACCACGGAGTTTCAGCCACAGTTGAAACCTATCGCGGAGGTGCGGTCCCAAGCGAAAAGCTATACCTCGTCGGGCATGAAACCTGAACGAGCGTAAAGCGCAGTGAAGGCCGTGGGGGGCTTTCTGCGCTCGGCGGCGGTCGTTCGCGGTTGCGGCTCCATGTCCGGCCCGGGTAATGGAGCGCGGCCTGTGGGTGGGGATCCGCAGGCCGCGCTCCGCCCGCTGTTAATTTCCATGGTTCCTCAATAACTCTCCGCCCCGGCGAAGAAAGATGACGCGGCCATGACGAGAGCATGGCGGCCGGAAGTACGCGGCGCGGGTGCGCGTGACGTACGGCGCGCGTACGCGTGACGAAGGGGCGGGCGTCTCCGCACGGGACGCCCGCCCCTTCTCTGTGCCCCGGAACCGTCCCCCGGGTCGGCGAGGGTGGGTGAACCGAAGGACGGTTCCGGTGTTTCGGGGTGTGTCGGAAAGCCGACCGTTACCGGGAGTCACTCCCGGCCGACGCCGCCGCCGCGCGCCCCGCCTCGAGACGGGCGACGGGGATGCGGAACGGCGAGCAGGACACGTAGTCCAGGCCCACCTCGTGGAAGAAGTGCACCGACTCGGGGTCACCGCCGTGCTCGCCGCAGACGCCCAGCTTGAGGCCGGGACGCGTGGCGCGGCCCGCCTCGCAGGCGCTGCGGACGAGCGCGCCGACACCGTCCCGGTCGATCGTCTCGAACGGGGAGACCCCGAAGATGCCCTTCTCCAGGTACGCGGTGAAGAAGCTCGCCTCGACGTCGTCACGGGAGAAGCCCCAGACGGTCTGGGTGAGGTCGTTCGTACCGAACGAGAAGAACTCGGCGGCCTCCGCGATCTGACCCGCCGTCAGCGCGGCCCGGGGCAGCTCGATCATCGTGCCCAGCGCCAGGCGCAGTTCGACCCCCGTGGCCCGCTCGACCTCGGCGATGACCAGCAGCGCCTCGTCCCGCACGATCTCCAGCTCCTGGACCGTACCGACGAGCGGGATCATGATCTCGGCGCGCGGGTCGCCCTTGGCGAGGGTCCGCGCGGCCGCCGCCTCGGCGATGGCCCGTACCTGCATGGCGAACAGCCCGGGGATGACCAGCCCGAGCCGTACCCCGCGCAGGCCGAGCATCGGGTTCTGCTCATGGAGCTTATGGACGGCCTGGAGCAGCCGCAGGTCGTTCTCGTTGTGGTCCTCGCGCGCCTCGGCGAGCGCGACTCGTACCGACAACTCCGTGATGTCCGGCAGGAATTCGTGCAGCGGCGGGTCCAGCAGCCGTACGGTGACGGGCAGTCCGTCCATCGCCTCGAACAGCTCGACGAAGTCCTTCTTCTGGAGCGGCAGCAACGCCCCCAGCGCGTGGTCCCGTTCGTCGTCGGTGTCCGCCAGGATCAACTTCTCGACCATCGTCCTGCGCTCGCCGAGGAACATGTGTTCCGTACGGCACAGGCCGATGCCCTGGGCGCCGAAGCGGCGGGCACGCAGGGCGTCCTCGGCGTTGTCGGCGTTGGCGCGCACCCGCAGCCGGCGGCGCCGGTCCGCGTACGCCATCATCCGGTGCACGGCCTCGACCAGTTCGTCGGCCTCCTCGGCGCCCGCGTGCATGCGGCCCTCGAAGTACTCGACCACGGGCGAGGGGACGACGGGCACCTCGCCCCGGTAGACCTTGCCGGTCGAGCCGTCGATGGAGACGACGTCCCCCTCCTCGATGACGATCTGACCGGCCGTCATCCGGCGGCGTTTGGTGTCGACCTCCAGCTCCTCCGCGCCGCACACACAGGTCTTGCCCATGCCCCGGGCCACCACCGCCGCGTGGGAGGTCTTGCCGCCCCGCGAGGTCAGGATGCCCTCGGCGGCGATCATGCCTTCCAGGTCGTCGGGGTTGGTCTCGCGGCGGATCAGGATGACCTTCTCGCCGGAGCGGGACCACTTGATCGCGGTGTACGAGTCGAAGACGGCCTTGCCGACGGCCGCGCCGGGTGAGGCGGCGATCCCGCGCCCGAGCAGCTCGCCCTTCGAGTCCTCCGCGAAGCGCGGGAACATCAGCTGCGCCAACTGGGCGCCGTTGACACGCTGGAGGGCCTCGGCCTCGTCGATCAGTCCCTGGTCGACCAGTTGGGTGGCGATCCGGAAGGCGGCGCCCGCCGTGCGCTTGCCGACGCGGGTCTGGAGCATCCACAACTGCCCGCGCTCGATGGTGAATTCGATGTCGCAGAGGTCCCGGTAGTGCGTCTCCAGGGTCTCCATGATCGCCATCAGCCGGTCGTACGACTTCTTGTCGATGGTCTCCAGCTCGGCGAGGGGCACGGTGTTGCGGATGCCCGCGACGACGTCCTCGCCCTGCGCGTTCTGGAGGTAGTCCCCGTACACCCCCTGGTGTCCGCTGGCCGGGTCCCGGGTGAAGGCCACGCCCGTGCCCGAGTCGGGGCCGAGGTTGCCGAAGACCATCGAGCAGATGGTGACGGCCGTGCCGAGGTCGCCGGGGATGCGCTCCTGGCGGCGGTAGAGCTTGGCGCGGTCGGTGTTCCAGGAATCGAAGACCGAGCGGATCGCGAGGTCCAGCTGCTCGCGCGGCTCCTGCGGGAAGTCCCGCCCCGCCTCGCGGGAGACGATCTTCTTGAACTGCTTGACCAGCTTCTTGAGGTCCCCGGCCTCCAGATCCACGTCGGTGGCGGCCTTCTTGGCGTGTTTGATCTCTTCGAGCGCCTCCTCGAAGAGGTGGCCGTCGACGCCGAGCACGGTGGCTCCGAACATCTGGATCAGCCGGCGGTACGAGTCCCACGCGAAGCGTTCGTCCCCGGACTGGGTGGCGAGCCCCGCGACCGAGTCGTCGGAGAGACCGACGTTCAGGACGGTGTCCATCATGCCGGGCATGGAGAACTTGGCGCCGGAGCGTACGGAGACGAGCAGCGGGTCGTCGGACTGGCCGAGCTTCTTGGCCATCCGCCGCTCCAGGGCGTCGAGATGGGCGCTGACCTCGTCGCGCAGGGCGGCCGGTTCCGTACCGCAGCCGAGGTAGACGTTGCACGCGTCCGTGGTGATGGTGAAGCCCGGAGGGACGGGCAGCCCGAGGTTGGTCATCTCGGCGAGGTTGGCACCCTTGCCGCCGAGGAGGCCCTTCATGTCCTTGTTGCCCTCGGTGAAGTCGTAGACGTACTTCTCCGTCTTTTCGGTCTTCTCCGTGCGCTCGCCCTGCTCGGGGTGATCTTCGTTTTCCGACACGGGTCTCGACTCCTCGACGACGCGGTGGCTGCCTTGACGTGGAGGGAACATACCCAGATCGAAGGTGTGGGGGTACGTCCACCTGACCGTCGTACGGCTTTAACCACCCGTCCGCCAGCAGATCGAAAGCGATACATGGCGTACGCCCCCGCCCGCGCCCCTTCACAGTCCGAAGCGGGCATGACCTGCCCATGACCTGACACGCTCATACGAGCGAACCTCGGATCGTTTGAGTTCGGGAAGTGAACGCGAAAGGGGTGGCACGGCGTGCCACCCCTTTCAGAAGTACACCCTCGCGCGGCGATCATGATTTCGCTCTTCTGAGCGAGTGCCGCATCAAACGTGGCAAGAATCACTCGGTCCGAGGACCGTGCGGGTCAACGCGAGGGCCATCGCCGGGGGCCCTTCCGGCGGCGAATCCGCGCAGCACCCCCAGATCCACGTCCTCCAGGCTCCGGGCGAAGTACCGCCCGTCCGCCGGGGGCACCGGCAGCAGCGAGGGCACCACCAGGACCGCGCACCCGGCCGCCTGCGCCGACGCGGTGCCGTCGGGCGAGTCCTCCACCGCCACACACGCCTCGGGCGGCACACCGAGGCGGTCGGCCGCCTCCTGGTACGGGTCGGGGTGCGGCTTGGTCCGTACGGTGTCGTCGGCCGACAGCGTGAAGGCGAACCGTACGTCGGCGAGGGCCCCGGCGACCACGGAGTCCACGACGGCCCGGGGCGACGCGCTCACCAGGGCGAACGGCACACCGGCGCGCTCCAGCTCGGCCAGCAGCCGCTGCGCGCCGGGGCGCAGCGGGGCGCCCTTCTCGACGCGCCGGAAGAAGGACCCGGCCAGCTCGTCCGCGACGCGCCCGGCGTGACCGGTGCCCGCCACCCGTACGAGATGGGCGGCGGTGTCCTGGACGGCCCGCCCCACGACCTCGGGCGCGTCGGCGTCACCGAGCCGGTGGCCGAGCCCCGAGGCGACCTCGTCGGCCGTCTCCCACCAGAGCACCTCGGTGTCGACGAGGGTGCCGTCCATGTCGAAGAGGACGGCGGCGGGCGAAGGGGCGGGCGAGGAGGAGGAGGAGGAGGCCGGTGGTGGGGCCGGCGTGTTCACGCCGCCTTCCCGGCGGCCGGGGTGGCCGCTGCCGAGGCCGCGACGACCAGGACCGGCCGGTCGGCCGGGCGGACGGACGCCCGTACCCCGGGCACCAGCTCCCCCGCGTCACGCGATGCCACATCGGCCTTGACCGTGCCGCCACCGGGCAGGTCGAGCAGGACCCGGGTGACCGAGCCGAAGAAGGACGCGGAGACGACCGTGGCGGTGCCGTCCGGGTCCACCGTCGCGGTGACGTTCTCGGGGCGGAGCAGGACCTCCACCTCGCGCCCGGCCGGAATCTCCCCGTCCACGGGCAGGACACTGCCCGCGACCTCGACGCGGCCCCCGTCGGTGAGCCGTCCGGGCAGCCGGTTCATCGTGCCGACGAACTCCGCGACAAACGCCGTCGCGGGCCGCTCGTACAGCTCCGAGGGTGCCGCGCACTGCTCCAGCTTCCCGGCGTTGAGCACGGCCACCCGGTCGGCCATGGACAGCGCCTCCTCCTGGTCGTGCGTGACGAAGATGGTGGTGATGCCGAGCGACAGCTGGAGGCGGCGGATCTCCTCGCGCAGCGTGAGCCGGACCTTGGCGTCGAGCGCCGAGAGCGGCTCGTCCAGCAGCAGGACACGCGGGCGCAGGGCCAGGGCGCGGGCGAGCGCCACGCGCTGCTGCTGGCCGCCGGACATCTGGTGCGGGAAGCGGCCGGCGTGGGCGGGCAGGCCGACCAGTTCGAGGAGTTCGTCCGCGCGCTTGTGGCGCTCGGCGGTCGACACCTTCCGTACGCGCAGACCGAAGGCCACGTTGTCCCGGGCGTTGAGATGCGGGAAGAGGCTGTACGACTGGAACACCATGCCCGCGTCTCGCCGGTTGGCCGGCACCCCGGTGATGTCCTTGCCGTCCACGAGCACTTCGCCCGCGTCCGGGTGTTCGAAGCCGGCGAGGACGCGCAGGGCGGTGGTCTTGCCGCAGCCCGAGGGGCCCAGCAGGGCGAGCAGTTCGCCCGGCCTGGCCGTCAGGTCGAGCCCGTCGAGGGCGACGGTGGGGCCGAACTCCCGGCGCAGGCCGCGGAATTCGACCAGGGCTCCGGGGGCGGCCGGCTCGTCGGGCCGCTCGGCGGTCGCGGTGGACGTGGAAGACATGGCTACTCCTTGGCGGCGGACGAGGCGGACGGGGTGGACGGGGTGGACGAGGCGGTGGGCGCGGACCCCGCGGCGGCGGCCGCACCGGCGCCGGCCCCCGAGCGGGACCCCACGCGGGAGAGCACCAGCAGCAGGAGCCACGTGATCAGCAGGCTGAGCAGGGACACCGCGACCGAAGTCTGCGCCTCGGAACCGGAGATCGAGACGATCCACACCGCGAAGGGCCGGAATCCGAGCAGCGCGGCGATGGTGTACTCGCCGAGCACCAGCGCGAGGGTGAGGAAGGACGCGCTGGCGAGCGCGGAGCGCAGGTTGGGCAGGATGACGCGCAGGACGGTGTACGGGATGCGCGCCCCGCAGTTACGGGCGGCCTCCACGAGCGTCGTGACGTTGATCGCGCTCAGCCCGGCGTCCAGCGAGCGGTAGACGAACGGCAGCGCGAGCACGGTGTACGCGAAGACGAGCACCAGCGGGAACGACTCGTCCTGCACGGCGATGAACGTCTGGTAGAGCGGGGTGGTGGACAGGTGGTCCGGGCCCCAGCGCAGCACGGTCGTGATCCCGCTGACCAGCGCGATCGGCGGCACCACCAGGGGCAGCATGCAGACGACCTCGACGACGGACCGCAGCCGGGGCGCGCCGAGCCGTACCGCGATCAGCGCCGGCACGGTCAGCAGCAGGACGAGGGCGATGGTCGCGGCGGCCAGGCCCAGGGAGAGGAACAGGCTCTGGGAGAAGCCGTCGGCGGACAGGATGCCGGTGTACGCGTCGAACGAGACGCCCTGTCCGGGGGTGTGGACGGTGAAGACGAACGAGGCCAGCAGCGGCACCACGAAGTAGACGCCCGCCAGGGCCAGGACAACACCGCGCCAGATACGGCGGCGGGGGCGCCGGGCGCGTGCCGTACCGCCCCCGTCGGACGGCGTGTCGTCCCGGAGGTCGGCGGTCGCGGTGGGGGTCAGTGCAGCCATCGGGTGCTCCGTCGCTGGAGGGGCAGATAGACCGCCATGACCAGGCCGGCGATCACGATCATGTCGAGGCTCAGCGCGAGCGCCACGTTCTCCTGACCGACCTGGACGTTGCCGGACAGCGCGTCCGCGATCTTGAGGGTGACGAGCGGGACGGATCCGCCGACCAGCGCGGCGGCGGTGGCGTACGCGGCGAAGGCGCTGCCGAAGAGCAGCACGAATCCGCCGAGCAGGGTGGGCGCGAGGACCGGCAGGCCGACGTGGCGCCAGAACTGCCCGTCGGTGGCGCCGGCGTTCTGCGCGGCCTCGCGCCACTGCGGGCGCAGCCCGTCCAGCGCGGGGACGCTGATGAGGACCATCAGCGGCACCAGGAAGTAGAGGTAGATCACGGACAGGCCGGTGAAGGAGTAGAGGTTCCAGCCGAGCGAGTCGAGGTGCACGAGCTGGGTGACCACACCGGAGATGCCGAGGGTGGCGACAAAGGCGAAGGCGAGCGGGATGCCGCCGAAGTTGGCGAGCACACCGGACGCGGTGAGGACGGACTCGCGCAGCGCGCCTCCGCGCGAGGTGACGACGGCCTGGGCGATCAGCATGCCGAGGACGGTGCCGATGAGGGCGGTGAGGGCGGACAACTCCACACTTCCGGCAAGGGAGTTGAGGTACGGCCCTTGCAGGGTGGTGGTGATGTTCTCGCCGGTCAGGGAGGTGGCCCGGCCCGGCTCCTTGTGGGTGACGGCCCCGTACAGCAGGGCGCCGACGGGAAGTCCGAAGCACAGTCCGGCGAAGACGAGCAGCGGCAGCGTACCGAGCCAGGCGCGCGGCGCCCGCCGCCGACGGCGTGTGCCGTCGGCGGCGCCCGGTGCGGGCAGGGTCTGGGCGTTCTGGGTGGGCATCAGGAGACGGCCTTGTCCCAGTTCTTGGCGAGGACGGCCTTGACGGCGTCGAGGTCGGCGGACTTGGGGAACGTCGGCGTGCCGGCGACCTGGGGGAGGTTGGCGACGAGGGTCTTGTCGACCGTGCCGTCGGCGGTCATCGAGGGCAGCAGGACCGGCCGGGCGAAGCCCTTGAGCCAGAGGTTCTGGCCCTCGGCGCTGTACAGGTACTCCATCCACAGGCGGGCGGCGGCCGGGTGCGGCGCGTCCTTGTTGATGGCCTGGGAGTAGTACTGGGCGTAGACGCCGTCCGTGGGGACGGAGACCTTCCAGTCGAGGCCCTTGGACTTGAACTCGCCCGAATAACTGGCGTTCAGGTAGTCCCAGTCGATGGAGATGGGCGTCTCGCCCTTCTCGACCGTGGCCGGGGTGGACTCGACGGGGATGAAGTTGCCGTTCTTCTTCAGCTTGCCGAAGAAGTCGATGCCGGGCTGGATGTCGGTGAAGGAGCCACCGTTGGCGAGGGCGGCCGCGTACACGCCGCCGAAGGCCGAGCCGGACTTGTTCGGGTTGCCGTTGAGGGCGACCTTGCCCTTGTACTCGGGCTTGAGGAGGTCGGCGAAGGTCGTGGGGCAGACCTTGATGCGCGAGGCGTCGCAGCCGATGGAGATGTAGCCGCCGTAGTCGTTGTACCAGCGGGCCTGGGCGTCCTTCTGCTCGGCCGGGATCTTGTCGTACGAGGCGACCTTGTACGGCGCGAAGAGGCCTTCGGCGGCGCCGCTCTGGTTGAACGGGACACCGAGGTCGACGACGTCGGGGGCGCGGTCCTGGCCCTTGCGGGACTTGACGGCGTTGATCTCGTCGGCGCTGGCGGCGTCCGGGGTCTCGTTCTTGATCTTGATCTTGTACTTGGCCTCGAAGGCCTTGATGATCTCGCCGTAGTTCGCCCAGTCCGGCGGGAGGGCGATCGTGTTGAGCGTCCCCTCCTTCTCGGCGGCGGCGACGAGGTCGTCCATGCTGCCGAAGGCGGCGACGGAGGTGGCGGTCCCGGCCTTGACGCCGCCGGCCGTGGTGGCGTCGGCGGTGTCGGACTTGGCACCACAGGCGGTGAGGGCGGTGAGCGCGGCGGTACTGAGCGCCACGGCGGCTATCAGCCTGCCGTGGGGACGGACGCGGAGTCGGGTCACGCTGGGTCTCCCGGGGAGCGAGGGTGGGTCTCACTTGTTCATACAAGCTGGCATCAGTTCGCACGGCGCAGGTGTCCGGAGAGTGAACGTCCAGTGACCATGACCACACGACCCGAGGAAGACACAAATACCCATAACGACCAGATCACGGGCGCGAGTGGGGTACTTTTCCGGATCTTCCGCGCCATCTCCTCCCTGGACACACAGGTTTCACGTGCGGTTAGAGTGAAGAGCGGCTGGGCGACGGGTAGCGATACCTGCGCACAGCTCACGTATCAAACGGGCCGACCGACCATCGACCGCCCGTGGACGACCGACCAAGGGGGCAGGCGTGCCGAGTTCGCGCTATCTGGAGATCGCGGAGGCGCTGAGGCAGGCGATCCTGGCGGGTGAGCATCCGGTGGGGGCCCGGCTGCCGTCGGAGAGCGACCTGGCGGCCCGCTGGTCGGTGTCGCGCGGCACGGTACGGCAGGCGGTGGGCCTGCTCGCCTCGGAGGGCCTCATCGGCTCCCGGCAGGGCGCGAGACGTGTCGTACTGCGGCAGGAACTGCGGCACAGCTTCCAGCAGTTGAACAGCTTCGCGCAGTGGGCGCACGCGATGGGCCGCGAGCCGTCCAGCCTGATCCTCAGCCGCGTCACCCGCCCCGCGAACCCGGAGGAGGCGTCCCGGCTCGGGACCACGGCGGGGGCCGAAGTCCTGTACGTGCTGCGGCTGCGGCGCCTGGACGGCGAGCCGGTCCTGGTGGAGCGCACGGCGTACACGGACTGGGTGGCCCCGGCCGTACGGGAGTTGCCCGACGACTGCGTCTCGATCATGAACAGCATCGCGGAGAACGCGGGCATCGTGGCCCACTACGGCGAGCACCTGATAGACGCGGTGGCGGCGGGCAGCGAGGACGCCCGCCTCCTGAACGTCCGCCGGGGCAGCCCCCTCCTGCGCCAGCGCTACCTGACCTACACGGCGGCGGGCCGCACGATCGAATGGACGGACGACCGCTACCGCGCGGGCACGGTGGCCTTCAGCGTCTCCAACTCGGCGGCGGCGGCCCCGCTGGCCCGCACGGCGGGCCCGGACATGACGCAGCCGGCGTCGGGCTGAACGCTGTCAGCCGTTCTCCCGGCCAGGAAGGGGCGCGCCCTCCAGGAAGGCGCGATAGGCGTCGACGGCATCCGGTTCGATTTCGGGGGCGGAGGGGCCGTAGCGCGTGTCGGTGTGATCCCGCTTCGGTCCCGAGACCCAGAGCTCCTCGTGGGTCTCCGCGTCATAGAAGTTCGCGTCGTACATCCCGCCTGCCCGGCGCAGTGTCCTCCCCTGGAAGTACGCGGTGCTCCAGGTCTTCGAGAAGTCCACCCACCCGATCCAGGAGGGTCCGCGGTCGGTGTCGTAACCGGACTTCAGCTGAACGAACATGAGACGTCGAGGCATCCGCCCAGGATCCCGCACGAACCGTACCCGCGACGAGCGCTTTAACAGCCAGGCCCGTGACCCCGGTCCCGCGCGCCGACGGAACCCGGCCTCCGCTTCCGACGCCCCGGGCGGCCCACGGCATCAGGGCCTGTGGCCTGCTCCGGCTACCCCGCGCCGCGCACCCGGAGACCCCTGCGCCGCCGCTCTACCGACCAGCGACTCGCTGCTCTCCGGATCACGGATCCCCCGAGCCCGGCGTCCCAGCTGAAATCCGGAACCAGCTCCAGCCAAGCCGTTCAGTCCGGGTCGGCACTCGCGCTGATCAGCGTGGGATCGTGAGTCAGATCGGACGGACCGGTGCCGACCGGTATCTCCACATCGATGTACTCCCACCTCACGTCGGACTGGCGGGTGTTGGAGACGATCACGTACACCGTCCCCACGGACGGCGCCCCGGGCTGCGACGCTTGCAGCGAAGTCGGATCGGTGAGGACGGTGTAGTTCAACAAGGACGGCACGGACAGGACTCCCTAGCTCGGCAATCTCGAAGACGGTCCCGAGCCGGAAGCCGACAGACCCGGCAACAGCACCGCCCCACCCACCGCCCACCGAATCGCCTTCAGGCACACCTGACGCAAACCTCCGCCCCGCTGTCCGGATCGCCGACGGGCGAACGCACGAAGCACTGGAATCGGACCAGTCCATTCCCCTTTTTTCCTCATACGCCACAGTCGACTCGGACGCCACTCCCGCCGCAGATGCTCCATGCCCATAAGCCTTTCCAGCACAACAGGGCCGAGGCTACAGTTGCACTTCCGACCGGCGCATGGCATGCCGTTGCGGAATCTCAGGGGGAAAAATGCCTTCTATGTTGCATCGATTCGAGCGGACGGCCGCCTACATCCCACTCTTCGGCACCGCCGTAATTCTTTTGGTTCAGAATTTCATGCAGGGGTTCCTCACAAGCATAAAAATAAATGTCGCCGTCGCCACCCTCGCCCTGTCCTTCATTCTCCTCTCGTGGTATCTCGAAAGTCGCATTCAACGTTTCGAGAGGGCTTTCAGCGGCCTCAAGGACGCCGTGGACAATTTGGCGCGTGAGCAGCCGCGCCTTCTGGGTGAGGCAAGTTCGAATTTTGAGATCCGGCCGATCTCCGCCGCTTTCCAGGTCGCCGCGACTCTCACTCCGAGCGTAGGCGTACTGAGGCTCCACGCGCTGAGCGGAGTCCAGATGAGCAGCTTCCTTCAACACTCGGGCATCGCGGTCGAGAAGTGTCAACTGCTCGTATACCTTCCGCCCGCCGAAGAGGCGGAGTTCGTCACGCAGATCGAGTCCCATCTCAGATCATGGAAGGCCGCCGTGACGAACGGCCAGATAAGGCGCCTCGAAGTACGGAGATACCAGTCCTTCCCGACGCAGTACACGGCGATCTTCGATTCCAAGTTCCTCATCGACGGACTGTTCCACCCGAATCCGGACGAACCAGGAAAGGCGACGGTGCGCGATCCGTTGACCGTGCATGCCCAGTCGCTTTCCGGGGCTCGTCTGGTGTCCGAGTACATCGACCGCTTCGATCGCCTTTTCGCGTCCCTTGAGAACACCCCGGAGGGGTTCTCAATGAATCACGCGTGAACGCTTTTCAAGCCGGTTTACGGCACCGGTTTACGGGCCCGTGGTCCGGCACGGGGAAACGGAGGATACGTGCACTCCGAGCGGATCGAGGAACTCTGCGAGTTCTGCCCGACGCTCCTCGAACGGTACTGGTTCAATGGACCGCTGATGAGTTGCGGGTCGGCTGTCGCGATCCCTGCGGTCGGTTCACTCGTTCCCGGCTACCTGCTCGTCCTGCCATTGCGCCATGTCGTCAACGCATCCTTGCTGAGCCCGGGCGAACGGGCCGAGTTCGCGGACTTCGTCCAGTCGGTCCAGGTCCGCCTGTCCGCTGTCTATGACCGCCCTGTCACCATGTTCGAACACGGCGGTTGCGAATCCGAGGAGCGTCCGCGCTCTTCCTGCGTGGACCATGCGCATGTCCACCTCGTTCCAGGGGTGTACAACCTTCCTGCCGCCACACCCGGGCGCCCGGAACGGCACGACTCGTGGTGCGAATTCATGGAGTCGGAACCCAAAGGCCCATATTTGGCCTGCTCAGACGCGGATGGCACCGTATGGCAGTTTCCAGACGTCCGACGACCGCAGTTCTACAGGCGCGTGGTGGCGAAAAGTCTGGGCATGGCGGACCACTGGGACTACGCTCTCCATCCTCAGTGGGAGAACGTGCGGCGGACCTACGCCGATTTCTCTTCGGCCCGCGATTGATTGCAACTCGGTCAGCCACCCGTCAACCCACGCGGGCGGCGCGCTCACCGACCCAACTCCAGCTCCCCGACCCGCTCGTCACCGCTCGTCTCCCCGGTCGCCCGGAAGCCGAGGCCCAGGTAGAAGCCCTCGGGCCCGTCGTCACCGGGGTGCCAGGTGACCGTCAGACGGGTGCCGCCCCGCCGGCGGATCTCGGCGGCCACGGCCTCGACCGCGAAGCGGCCGTAACCGCGCCCCTGTTCGCCGGCGACGATGTTGAGGCGCCACAGGCCCGAGCGGATGTCCTTGCCGGTGCCGTCCCCGGCGAAGTCGATGTCGAAGAACGCCATCAGGAAACCCACGATCCGGTCGCCGTCCAGGATGAGGCGCGGCCACGCGACGCCCGGGTGGACGTACGCCTCCGCCAGGGACTTCACCACCGGCGCGACCAGATGCTCCTGATCGGGGCGGACCTTCACCCCGATCGCGTCTTCGAAGTTGGCGGCGGTCACCTCGGCGAGACGCAGAGTCGTCGTCATGCAGGAACCGTAAACGACCAGGTCAAGTGGTTTTCCGCACGCCCTCTGGACCGCGTTCCTCCTCAAGGATCCATTCGATCTCCCACTGGGAAGACTCCACGAACGACTCGAGCTCCGCCCTGTCCGCCACCCAGTAGTCGCCCCCGTCCGTCGGTGCGGACAGGTCGTTGACCAGGTAGACGTAGTACCCGCCGGTGCCCTCGGAGTCGTCATGGAGTTTCACGAAGTAGCCCTCGTAGAACCCCGACAGAATGCGCCCGTATCGCTCCAGTTCAAGCTTCGTCATCACGGCTCGTCCTGGTCGCCGGCCGGCCGCGGTGGCGCAGCCGTCGTCCGCTGACGTTGCCGTCAGCATTGCCGTCATCGGGACTGATGCCTGTCAGGCACGTTCCGCACCCTTCGGCCATTCGAAGGACTGAGGTGGCGCCACCAGAGCCGCGAGAACACCTCCCACACTTTCGTCGGTAAGAGCGATCAAGCTCCACCCACCCCCCCGGACGGTGAATAGGCCAACCGGAGGGCCATCCTCGTCGAGAACCGCAAAGAAATCCCGCCATCCAAATCTATTCTTCCGGAACTCATCCAGTGTGGAATACCGGTCTCGATACGTGCCTCGAAGTGTGGACCTCGGCCCGACTCCAACGCGGATCAAACCGGATACCTCATCAAGAATTTCCGACAAAACGGAAGACGGCAGCAAAACCAACGACTGACATGTGGCCCTTTGAAGCAGCTCCGCAATCTTCGAAGTGGGCACTTCTTGCACGCTCGCCAAGATGACTCCATTGAGAACGTTGGTGGGCAGTACCCGCAGGCACCGCCCACCAGAGCTTAATTATCAGAACCCGAGATCCTCTGGTCGCGCACCGGGCCATGCCGCCCTGGCTCGACCTTGCATGACCCCTTGAATGATCACTTCAGCCTCGCCGCGAAGGTCACCTTCGACCCATGGCTGATCGTTTACATGAACGTGGAAACGTCCGCTGGGGATAGTGGCTCTAATAACAACTCCACTGCCTCCACCTCGGCTGGCCGCCCGCACAGCGGCCGCGGGACTGGTGGTCCAGCTGGTGTAGTCACTGTCGGTCATACCGAGATGGTGCATCTCAGGCGTCGAGTCCCCGCCGCGCGGCGTTGCGATTCCTTCCACCGCATCATCAAAGGCGGGGTTGGGGCCGCCGGTTTCGCCGCTCACTTCCGCAACTCCCCGATAGACCGTGGTGCCGCCACCGCAATTGTGCACAAGTACCGGCGTGGCGCCCGCCAGCACATAGTACGTGTGCGTGACCTTGATGGTGAGGTCGTGCGTGAGCCTGGGGTGGTGCCAGACGTGGACCGCTTGGATCAGCGCCGTCCCGCCGGCCGCGGTGCGGAGGCTCATCCTGGGCTTCAGCCGGCCCGCGTCGATCCAGGAATGTGTGGTCGCGACCCAGAAGGGGTGAGTGACGGTCGCCGAGATGGTGGAAGTCTTCGCGCCGTCGCGGATGGTGATCGTGGCGAAGTCTTTGTCGTCCTTCGTCGTGATGAGCTTTTCGACCGTTCGGGCCTGGCTCTTTCCGGTCTCCGGGTCGGTCGCCTTGACCTTGTCGCCCGCCCTGACGTCCTTGATTTCCTTCGTCTTACCGTCCGCCAGAAGAACTCGGGTCGCGGGAAGGAAGCTGTGCGTGCATCCACTCGGGCTGGAGCCGCTTCTGGGTGCCGACTTTTCCGCGCGGGTGGCGGCTTTCGCCGCGCCGCCGCGCGAGGTGCTGTCCGCCGTGGCCTTCGCCGCCTGTGCGCCGGCGGCGGCTCCCGCTTCGGCCTTCTCCGACGTTACGGCGACTTTGGCGAGCGCCGTCGCGCCGGTGGTGGCGAGAACCGAGGTCATTCCCAGCTCCGCGGCGCCCGCAGCGGCTCCGGTCGCGGTCGCGACGCCTATTCCCGCTCCGGCTTCCGCGGCGCCGGTGAAGGCCAGGGCGGCTTCGGCGCCCGCCGCCAGTACGCAGGCCGTGCAGGCGACAACCACAGCGACGACGACGGCCGTGGCGATGACGATCGCGATGACCGGGTGTTTCTGAATCTCGTGGTACGTCTTGTGCGCGATGCTGGAGACGTGGCAGGAGAGGGACCAGCCGCAGCTGTGGTGGGTGCTCCCGCCACCGCCACCCCCGGAGCCTGAGCCCGAGCCCGAGCCGCCTCCCGAGCCTCCGCCGTTGCTGCCCTTGTCGACCAGGTTGCCGCTGTCGTCGACCTTTCCGTTGCCCCCGCCGTTCGGCATCATCTGCATGAGCCCGGTCGGGTCGCTGCCCGTCACCGGATTGTCGGCGGCGTACGTGTAGCCGTTGATCTGCTGCGCGTCGGTGAGTTCCAGGACCGGGTCCACCGAGATGAAGCGGCCGGTCGTCGGGTCGTATTCGCGGGCGCCCAGGTGGGTGTAGCCGGTGACCGTGTCCGTGATGCCGTTGACGAAGCCCTTGTCGCCGAGCCAGTCACCCGCGGTGTCCCCGGGGCCCCGCGCGTTGCCGAAGGGGTCGAGGTAGCGGCGGGTGACGGCCTGGGTGGTGGCGTCGACCGCTGTTTCCGCCGTGTTGTGGCCGTCGGTGACCTGCCATTGCAGGCTGCCGGTGCTGGTACGGACCGCGATGGTCTGTCCGCCCCAGCTGTAGTAGCGGGTCCCCGTGGGCGTGGTGGCGCCCTTGGCGAGATGGATCTCGTCGGTGCCCACGTACAGGGTGGTCCCGGTGTTGTCGCGGGTCAGCAGGCGGTTGCCGTCCGCGTCGTAGAGGTACGAGGCCGAGGAGCTGTCGGCGTTCGTGGCCTTGCTGAGGTGGCCCTCGTCGTCCCAGTCCAGGGTCTGGGTCTCGCCGTCCACCGTGCGGGTGTGGGTGTTGCCCGACGAGTCATAGGTGTACGAGGCGTCGGAAGCGGTGCCGTCCGGCTTGGTGGTCGTCGAGGAGGTGAGGGTGTGCGGGCGCGTGGTCCCCGCGTCCGGGTAGCGGTACGCGGTGGTGGTGTCCCCCGCCCCGCTCGCCGTCCCGTGGTCCACGGCGGTGGTGCGGTTGCCCAGCGCGTCGTAGTCGTAGGTCTGCCAGTACGGCGCCGGCCCGCCGAGGACCGCCGCCGAAGGGTCGGTGGCGCACGCGTTGGTCGCGGTCCAGGCCTGGGTCAGCCGGTCGTGGCCGTCGTACCGGTAGCACTGGACGTCGTCGGTGCCGTCGGCGTGGGTGGCGACCTGGGTCGGGTTGCCGGCGTCGTCGTACGTGTAGTGGGTGTCCTGGACCGGTGCGCCCCCCACGTCGCCGGTGACCAGTTGCCGGGACAGTCTGCGGGTGCCGTTCTCGTAACTGTCGCTGATCTGGAGCCACTTCGCGGAGGAAGAGACTCCG
Organism: Streptomyces sp. NPDC087420; assembly: GCF_044744165.1. NCBI lineage: Bacteria > Bacillati > Actinomycetota > Actinomycetes > Kitasatosporales > Streptomycetaceae > Streptomyces > Streptomyces sp. NPDC087420. Next base: position 486,716 of record NZ_JBIUXU010000003.1, on the reverse strand, counting down.
AGGGTGACCTGCTGAACGTCACCCTGGCTGGTGTAGGCGGTGTTCTGGACCAGGCCGGTGGCGCCTTGCAGGGTGGTGGGCATGCCCAGGCTGTTGTATCCGTATTCGAGTGACTCGGACGGCAGGCCGCCGGCCTTGGGCAGCCCGGTCACCTGGACCGTACCGTCCAGGTTGTAGCCCGTGTTGGAGGTGTACGAGCCGGCCAGCGCCTCCTCCCCCGCGACAGAGGGGATGGTGACCCTCGTAACCGTCGGGCGATAAAGGTCGTCGTACGCGCCGACCTGGCTGATGTAGGCCTTCCCGCTGGTGCCCGCCCCGCCGACATAACGGATGGACGAGGTCGGCTGCCCCTTGGCCAGGGAGTCGAAGGTCCACCTGGCGAGCTGGTGGTCCGGATCCTGGACCGTACCGTCGAACATGCCGGTCCTGCGGCCCAGTTCGTCGTACGTGTAGCTCAGCGGGGTGTCCTGCGCGTGCTGGGTGGAGGCGACCTGGTCCAGGTCGTTGTAGGTGGTCGTCGTCGTGCCGGCGTCCGGGTCGGTGGCCGACGTCTGACGGCCCATCAAGTCGTAGCCGTAGGACCAGGTGTTGCCGTCGTTGTCCTGGACCTCCTTGAGCCGGCTCTTGGCGTCGTAGTCGTACGTGATGGTGGAGTGCGGCCCCGCGGGCAGGCTCGCGGAGTCATACTGCCGGGTCTCGGTGGTCCGTCCCAGGGTGTCCGTCAGGGTTGTGGTGACGGTCCCCCCGTCGGGCGGGGTCGTGGTGACCCGGTCACCGCCGTACGCCGTGGTGCTCGTCCACTTCTTCGTACCGTTGGCGTAGAAGTCGGCGGACGTGGCGCGGCCCGCTCCGTCGTAGGTGGTCAGCGTCTGCGACGGAACGGCGGAGGTGATGTTCGCGAGCGTTCCGGACGGCGCCTGGGTGTCGGTGTAGCCGGTGTCCGCCTCGACTTCCAGCCCGCGGCTGTCGTACACGGACTGCGTCATGATGCGGCCGCCGCCGGGAGCGGCGATCTGGGACTGCCGGGGCCGGAGCAGCCCGTCGTAGAGCGCGTAGGTGGTGTCGTACGTGCTGCCGTCGTTGTTGAGCTTGCCGGTGGTGACGACCGACGCGGCCGTGTTGGAGAGCTGGTACGTGTAGACCAGGCTCGCCGACTGGTCGGTCTGGTCCCGGTTGGGCAGCCAGAGGCTCTTCAGCCGTCCGAGGGCGTCGTAGGCGTACCCGGTCCGCTTGTTGTTCGGGTCGGTGACGGAGGTCGCGACGCCCCGGGCCGGGTCGAAGGCCGTGGTGGTCTTGAACGGCTTCGTGGCGACGGTCTGGAGAGTCACGCTGCTGGTGAGCGGACCGCCGGTGGGTGGGACGTAGGAAGTGGTGGTCTTGTTCTGCCCGGCGTCGGTGACCGACAGGACACGGCCCTGTGTGTCGTACGCGGTGGTGGACACCGTCTGATAGCTGGGCGTGGTGCCGCTGTACGACGCCAGGCGCTGGGTGGTCTCCTGTTCGCCCTTGGTGGGCGCGGTGCCGAAGGGCTGTCCGTCGTAGAGGGACCGGGAGTCCGAGATGACGTCGGCCGGGCGGGAGGTGGCCTCGGAGCATCCGACGTCGACCGTCTCGACGCGTACGGGAACACCCCTGAGCCACGCCGTGTCGTTGTTGACGAGAGTGGTACGGGTGCACTGCTCGTCGCCGCCGGCCTTGTCGTCACCGGAGTCGTCCACCTGGGTGGCCTCGCCGGTGGCGGGGTCGTAGGTGGTGGTGGCCGTGGTGGTGCGCAGGCCGCCGCCCGGCACGAGGTCGGTGCGGTTGCGGACCGCGGCGGGGCGGGTGAAGGCGGCCGTGCGGGTGCCGTCGTCGGCGGTCCGGTGGATCCACTGGTCGGTGATGGTCCCGCCGACCTCCGCCGCGCCGTTGTAGGTGACCGACTCCCGTACCGTGCCTGCCAGTTCGTCGGAGTCGGCGACCGAGGCGCCGGTGGTGTCGGTGACCTTGTGGCTGCGGGTGGTGCCGTCGGACTGCTTGTCGCCGTCCATGCCCTGGAAGTAGGTGTCGACGGTTTTGGTACGGGTGGACTGGTCGTTGCCGGTCGTGGTGGTCACGCCGCCGTAGCCGCGCCAGACCGACCAGGTCTTGCGCTTGGCGGGCGCGGTGACGTTGTCGGTGTCGTAGTGCCAGGCGGGGTCGCCGTTGTAGGTGTAGTCGGTCTCCTTGAGCGGCGCGCCGCCGGTGGGGTCCGACTCGTTGATCTGGGTGACGACGTACTTGTGGAACCAGTCCAGTTGGACGTCAGGGGTGAAGGGTGGCTGCCAGTAGGAGGGGAAGCAGCGCATCGTGTCGGAGTCCGGTGCGCCGGGCATCTTGGTCCCGGCGGCGCACTGCGTGTCCGAGTAGGTGACGGTCAGGACCGATCCGGTCTCGGAAGTGATCGTCCGCACACGCCACTTCACGAGGGCGGCGATGTCGTCGTGGGTGGTGTCGACCCGGTTGAAGAGCTGGACGCCCCCGAAGGTGACCGGAGGCATGGCGGTGCTTCCGCCGTCCTTGCCCGTACGGGTGATCGACTTCAGCCAGAGGCCAGCGGACGTGCCGTCCCCCGGCGACGGGAAGGACTGGTCGAGGGCCCAGGAGTCGACCGGCCGGTAGGCGGGCGTGGCCAGGGACGCGTCCCACACCTGGGTGGCGACGGTCGTCAGGCGCTTGCGGGAGAAGAAGGTCGGGCCGGTGTTCCCGGTGCAGGCCGCGGTGGAGGCGCAGATCTGGTCGAAGGGAACGTCCGGCCAGTCCTTGGCCGTGGCGGTCGTCGGTGACGAGCACGTCTCGGTGGAGGTGGTCAGGCAGCGTTCGGCCGTGGTGAAGGTGACCTGGTCCGGCGCGGTGCCGAAGACGGTGGAGCCGGTGATGCCGTAGTCGATGCGCTTGAGGTAGCCGCCCCGGTCGTAGACGGTGGTGGGAGCCGTGACGCCGTTCTTGGCGTAGAAGTTGGTCTCCTTGGTGTACCAGTACGACATCGCGTTGCCGTGGACGTCGACCACGTAGTCGAGGTTCCAGCGCCAGGCCTGGGTGCAGGCGCTCGCGGCGAAGGTGGCGGCGTGGCAGTCCTCGCCGGTGTCGTCGCCGAAGACGGGGGCGGTCCAGGTGGAGTTCGTCTCGGCGGCGCCGGTCGTCCAGCCGGGCAGGCGGTTCTTGCCGAAGACGTACTGGGTCCCGTCGGTGGTGGTGACGGTCCAGAACTCGCCGTCGTTGTCACCGTTCGAGGCGCCTGTGGACCGGACGATCCTTTCGCCGTCGTCGTCCTTCGGGTGCCACGCGCCGGTGGTCTTGTCCTTGATCAGCGGGGTGGATTTGCCCCCGAGGGTCAGGGTCGCGTTGTCGTTGGCCCAGCACTCGTCGTGCTTGTCCTTCTGACCGTCGTCCTCACAGGAGTCGTACGACCGCTCGATGAAGGACGTCGTGAGGTCGAAGCCCTCACCCACCCAGGACGGCTGGTTGTTGGTCGAGGGCAGGCGGCCGTCCACGGACTGGGCGTCGTAGGCCAGTGCCAGGCTGGGTGAGGGGCCGCCGGCGGAGGGCGGCACGGTCAGCGGGTACGACCAGTTGAAGTCGCCGCTGGAACTTCCGGCGGCCCATGAGGCGGAAGGGCTGAGTGAGGTCGCCTGGTAGGAACCGGCACCGGACTTGGTGTCCGCCGTCGCGGCCAGCACGGTCGGCGCGGCGGCCGGGGCCGCGTGCCCGGACGGTGACGCGGGCCCGGACGGTGATACGGGCGCGGCGGGGAGGGCGACGGTCGCGGTCAAGGTGTGGTGCTCGACGTCGTTGGCCGTCTTGAGCGGCGTCTGGACCTGGCACTTGGCTTCGGCGGGGGTCGTCAACGCGCAGGCGGGCAACCGGACCAGGGCGAGCCTGGAGGCATAGTCACCGCCGTAGGCGCCCGCGAAGCCGGAGTAGTCCAGGCTGAGGTCCGTCGAGGCGGAGGCGGCGCTGCCGTCCGCGCGTACGACGGAGAGCAGGGCTCCCTTGATCCCGGCGGCCAGGGCCTGGTCGCGCGTCGCGGTCTTCACCGAGACTTTCGCCGGAGCCGCTGTCTGCTTCTTCGTCCCGCCCGCCTTCGGGGGACTCACGGAAACGGGCAGATGCCCCACCGGCGTGCGCACCGCCGGCTTGTCCTTCGCGGTGACGGCCAGCGTGGTGGTCTGTGCGCTCGGCCAAGTGACCGGTTGTGCGAGGCTCTTGGCGGTCCGCTCGGCGGCGGCCCCGGTCGCCGGGTCCGCCTTCTTGTGCCCGGCTGCCTTGAAGGGCACGGCCGTGCCGGGTGCGACCTTCGCGAGAGCCACCGAGCGGTGGCCCTGGTGCTCCGTCGCCCACGAAGCGGGCGCGGCGGTGAGCCCCGTCGCGGCGATCGCGCCGGCGGTCACCGCGACGATCCACAGACCGGCTCTTCGGCTCAGCCGTTTCCCGGCGAGCCCTACCCCTGTGCCACCCATCACTGCACTCCACGTCTGTGAGATCACGCCGAACCGGGACCGCACGAGCGCGTGCGGGTGCTGCATGTCTTGTCGCTGCTGTCGCTGCTGTCGTCGCCGCCGGGGCCCGCCGCTTACAGGGGGATGGGCAATTCGTCCAGGTAGCGCTGGTTGATGTCGCTCGCGGAGGTGACACCGGTCCACACGCGTACGTCGTCGAGCAGAGCGGTCGCGGGGTTGCCGTACGTTCCGCCGGCGGTACGCCCACGCCCGGCCGAGAAGGCTCCGGTGGCCTGCCACGGAGTGTCGAAGACCGTCCCGTCCCCGGTGTTGTCGTCGGTGTCCGCGTCACCGAGCGCCCCTTGGCGTACGCCGTTGACGTACAGGAGCAGTTGATGACGCGCGCCGTCATAGACGCCGGTGAGCATCGTCCAGGACCCGGGGTCGACCTTTTGGGCGGAGGCGATGTCGGCGGGTACGGACACGACGGCGGCGCCGGTGGAGTCGGAGGCGGTCCGGCCGAACACCCACATGCCCTGGTCCGAGCCGGCCGGCTGGCTGTACCAGAGAGCCCAGGAGTCGCGGGTCGTGCCGGACTGGCCGGCGACCGCGACGGTGTGGGCCACGGTGGTGTCCGACAGGGAGGCCGCGTCGAGCTGGGTCCAGGCGGAGACGGTGAAGTCCCCCCGGGAGTCGACGAGCGGGCCGGGCGCGGAAGCGTAGCCGGTGGCGGTTCCGTCGAGGGAGAGGACGTCGCCCTTGCCGCCGGCGTCCGACACCAAGGAGGCGCCTGAGCCCAGAGACATGGTGTGCCCGTAGCCGGAGGTGTCGGCGAGGGTGCCGCCCGGACCGTCTTCCATGGTCCACTCGGACACCAGCGCGGGCTGGGCGTGTCCGGTCTCCGGATTCTCTTCGGCTTGGAGGTCCGCCGTCTCCTGCGGTGCGACGACCCGGTTCCAGACGCGTACGTCGTCGATCCGACCGCCGAAGTAGTTGTTGGGCACGGAGTTGTACAGGCCGCGGCCGACGTCCAGGGCGCCGGTCGCCTTCCACGCCGTCGTGAACGGGACGGGGCTTCCCTGCGGCTCACCGTTCACGTACAGCTGGATGGTCTGGTCCTGCTTGTCGTACGTTCCGGCCAGATGCGTCCAGACTCCGGGCACCGGTGGCACCTCGGACTTCGACTGGATGATCGTGGTGCCCGTGGCGTTGGCCGTGTATCCGGCGAAGATCCATGCGTTCGCGCCCTGCGAGTAGTACAGCGCGGACGACGCGTTGGTGGTTCCTTCCTGGGAGACGGCCACCTGTGTACGGGAGAGATCGGTGACGCGCACCCATGCGGAGAGAGTGAAACTGCCGGAGGTGTCCACGCCGGGCGCCGCCGTCGCGGCGTAGGAGGAGGTCCCGTCGGTCGACAGCGCGGACGCGCCCTGGCGGGCGAGCGGTGTCCACTGCGCCCCGTGCAGTGTCATGGTGTTCGAGGAGGCACTGTCGGCCGCCAGGGATCCGGTGTTCTCGTCGAAGGACCAGGCAGCCGAAGGCGGCGTGCCTGGGGCGACCTTGAAGAAGTACGACGCGCTCTCGGACGAGTTGCCCGCCGCGTCCCAGGTGGTCACGGTGAGCTGGTTCAGGTCGCGCCGGTCCGGCGCCAGCGTGAGCGCGCTGCTGGTGGTGCCGGCCGGGATCGTCCTGGTGACGGCCTTGTTGTCGTTGAGGGTGTAGGTGTACTTGACGACGTCGTTGGCCGTCTTGACGGTGAAGGCCCCCGAGGCGCCGACACCTCCGAAGGCCGTGCACGTGCCGGGGTCTTCGGCGGTGGCGCATGCCGGATACGTGGTCGAGCTGATCACCGGAGGGGCCGGTTTCTTGGTGTCGATGTGGAAGGCGCAGGCTCCGGTGGTCGTCCAGCCCGAGTACATCGAGGCGGCCGTGCCGTTGAACGAGTAGTGGTACTCGGTACGGGCCTTGAACCAGTAGGTCTGCCCGTCCTTGAGCTTCGGTGTGGTCCAGGTGCCGGTCTTGCCGTCGGTGACGTAGGCCGAGGGGCTCCCGGACGCCACCTGCGGGTCGGCGATGTCCGGGTCGTACTGGTAGAGGGCGAAGTTGGGCCGCAGCGTCGCCTGCGAGCCGTCCGCCGACTGCACGACGGCCGACAGGGTCGGCGTCAGGGTCCTGATGTTGACGGCCACGCTGGAGCTGGCGCCGCACGCCAGCAGCGGGGACGAGAGCTTGAGCCCGGTCGGGGTGCTGGGCGCGCTCACGAACGTGACGGACAGGGTGGGCTTGGTGTCCGACGGCGACGCGAACTGCTTCCAGGCGATCGAGTCCGTCTCACTGGCCCGCAGGCCGAGGGTCGTGGTCGCGGACGACTGGCCGGCCGTGTAACTGACGGCGGAGGTCGCGTCGAAGGAGACGTTTCCGCCGGGGCAGGAGGACGAGTAGCCCTTGGCCGTCGATACGGAGTCGACCTGGGCGGACCAGGACGGCTGATGCGCCCAGGTGGTCGAGGAGGAAATGGCCCCCGTCCGCCACAACTGGACGCTCTTCGCGGAGCAGTTGGCGGACCAGACCTCCAGTGCCGTGAAGGTCGCCGACAGGACCTTCTTGCCGCCCAGGGTGTGGGTGTCGAACTGGTAGAGGGAACGGGCGAATTTGTCGTCCAGGAAGGCGTCGTATCCGACACCGAGCGCGTGGGACGTCTTCCAGAAAGAGGTGGAGGTCGAGTTGGACCAGACCGTCGTCCAGCCGGACAGGGACGCGCTGGTCGTCTGCGGGTCGAGGACCACCGGGAAGGTCGTATCCGGATCGGTCAGGAAGTCCTGATCCGGTGTGATCGTCAACTCGGCGGACGTGAGGGCCACATCCATGACGGAGGTCTTCGCGCCGGGGTCGGGGCCGTCCAGGACGCTGCCGGTGTCCTGCGCGGGCGTTGACGCCGGCGTTGCGGTCCGCCGTACGGTCGCCGACCCTGCGACCGTCGCCGTCGAGTCGTACATCAGCCCGGTCCCGGTCGTGAACACCGGTCTGCCGTCACCGCTCACCAAGGCCGCGCCGCCCGCGCCGCTATCCCGGACGGCGACACCGTCCAGCGACACCGGGAACGCTATGCGGGCCAGGTCGGCGCCGGTGGCGGCGCCGCGGGTCTTGACGACGAGGTTTTCACTGAAACCGTCGGGCGTGGCTTCAACGACCAGGTCGATCCCCGGCATGACGTTCTGGTACGTGGCGGTCGCACCGGCCAGGACCGGCGCGGGAAGCGTCCACGGGGAGCCCACGGTGTACGTCTTGCCCGCGTCGCCCATGCGGGCGAGCGGGGCGGTGGAGCCGCCACCGGAGAACTCCATCGGCACGGCGGCGGCCTTGGGCACGACCGCTCCCGCCGCGTCCAGCCGCAGGTCCGTATCGACCGGGACCCAGGCGCCACCCTGCTGCACCCGGACCGGCCCCGGGCTGACATCGACGGTGAACGTGCCGTCCGGGTGGGCGGTGACGAGTTGGGTCGGTGTCGTCTCGTCGGCCACGACGACCGGCGCGTCGGACGACACCGCCTTCTGGGAGGCGGCCGCCTCGGGCGACAAGTTGTCGCTCGCTGAGCTGGCTTGACCGGTGGCGGTCGGTGTGGCGGCAGCCGCCTGCTGGGCGGCGAACCCGCCCAGTGCCTGCGCCACGAGCCCCACGGACAGCACCCAGGTCCAACGCGCGGACCTAGGTCTGCCAGACCCCTTGGACGTCGACAACTGACCCACCCCACCCCTACGGGGCTTCAGCCGCCCCTCCCGCCCCCAGGCACCAAGTAGTTGGCGCCTGCATCTACTGATCATGGAGCTTGACAGGAGTAGACCAATCCAAGGGCAACCGGAACCCCACGATCCGGTCATGTGATCACCATGCCTTCACATGGGACACGAAAACTTCCCAAAATCGAGTTACGGCCGACCTCGTCGGCTGCGCCTGTTGCGCTCGGCAAGGCGCGCACTGAGGGTGCCCGGGGCCGACTCGGAAGGCTCTTCGTAGTCGGGGCAAAGGGAATTGCCGCATTCGCAGGGCGGCCAGCGGAGGGTGGAGCCCGGAATCAGGTCCGCGCCTTCGGCGCCGGGATCCGACTTCGGAACGATCAGGACGCCGTCCTTGCCGAATTCCTCCGTCAGCCGCGCGAGAACTCGCCGTGCGTTGCTCTTGTCCGTCATTCCGCCAACCGCCTCAGTCCATGGAGCACCCGCTCCAGCAGTTCGTCCGTCACCGGGGCGAAGGCCGCCCCGTCGTCCGGTACGAGGCGATGGAAGCCTCGGCCGTCCACGGCGGCCTCAAGCTGGGCCGATCCGTCGGGGGCCGGGGGTTCCAGGGCTCGGTCACACATGGGGGTTGGGCCCTCCGTCATCGCTTCATCACCGTCTGTGCAACAAGGATCGGTGTCCGCGAGTAGGCTCCAACAGGGGGTAGACCTTGACGGCCCGAGCATTAAGAGCGGTGATTCCTCTGGCAGGCAAAGAGTTGGACCCGTACACCAGTCCGGAGGCGTTCCTGGGCGCGGAGTTACGTCTCCGCAGAGAGGCCCGGGGATGGAGCCAGACGAAATTGGCGGCGGTGGCGCATATGACGGGGAGTCGTATCGCGCAGATTGAACTCGGTTCCGTACCAGCGACGTTGCCCAACGCGACGGCGCTTGACGTCGCGCTGGAGACGGGCGGGTTGTTCGCCAGGCTGCACAGTTTCGCGAGTATGTCTCCCAGTTCCACGGATCGGGTCCGGCCATACGCGGACCTGGAGAGTGCCGCCACAGCCATCAGCAGCTACACGTCGTCGTTCATCCCCGGGCTGTTGCAGACGGAGGGATACGTACGAGCCCTGATCAATGGGTCGCGTTTGCAGGACAGCGACGAAGAGGTGGAACGCCGGATCCAGCACCGCCTGCAACGTCAGGAGATCCTTCACCGGGCGAAGTCACCGACTCTCTGGTTCGTCCTGGAGGAGGAACTGCTCCGGCGCCCCACCTGCGGGCCCGAGGCCATGGCCGAGCAGCTCGACCACTTGGCCCAATTGGCGCAGAGCTCAAGAGCCGTCATTCAGATCATCCGCACCGACGTGGGCGCCCACCCCGCGCTGGGCGGGACACTGTGCCTTCTGGACCTTCCAGACAGGCCAAGGGTGGCTTACCTTGAAGGAGCCTTTACGGGCCAACTCTTCATGAATCCGGAGCGAGTTGCGAAGTACGCGCTGGCCTATGATCACTCCCGGATCAGGGCTTGTAGCCCCGCAGAGTCAGCTGACCTGATCCAGGCCGCGATGAAGGAGATCCGGAGATGATCAGCAGTCACGACGCCGCCATTCGCTGGCGCAAGAGCAGCTACAGCAACGGCGAGGGTGGAGAGTGTCTGGAGGTCTCCGACGACTTCCCCAGTCTCGTCCCCGTCCGCGACAGCAAGAACCCGGGCGGCGCCACCCTCACGCTCGCCGCCCCCGCCTGGGCGAAGTTCGTGGCCCACATCGCCCGCTGACACACAAGAGGAGACGCAGTCATGAGCAACGTCCGACCCGATCTCAGCACCGCCCACTGGCGCAAGAGCAGTTACAGCAGCGGCGACGGCGGGGAATGCCTCGAAGTGGCCGATGGCTTCGCCGGGCTCGTCCCCATCCGCGACAGCAAGATCCCCACCGGGCCGACGCTCACACTCCCCGCCGCCGCGTGGGGCGACTTCGTCGCGTACGTCGCGCGCTGAGGCCCGTACCAACGCAAAGGCGGCTTCAGCCGCCCGACGTGTCGAGTTCCGCGTCCGCGCTCACGCCCGAGCAGTCGTACGGGTCCTTCAACCAGCCGTCCGGCAGGACCACCCGGTTGTTGCCCGACGTGCGGCCCCGAGGGCCATCCGCGCCGTCGGGCCACGGCTGGTCCAGGTCCAACTCCGAGAGCAGCGCGTCCAGTTCGGCCAGGGACGAGGTGATCGCCAGGCGTCGGCGCATCTCGGAGCCGACCGCGAAGCCCTTCAAGTACCACGCCACGTGCTTACGGAAGTCGATCACGCCCCGCGCCTCGTCGCCGATCCACTCCCCCAGCAGCTGCGCGTGACGGAGCATCACGACCGACACCTCGCGCAGGCCGGGGCGCGCCGGGGCCCCCGTACCCTCGAAAGCGGCCACCAGGTCGCCGAACAGCCACGGCCGGCCCAGGCAGCCACGGCCGACGACCACTCCGTCGCAGCCGGTCTCGCGCATCATCCGCAGCGCGTCGTCCGCCGACCAGATGTCGCCGTTGCCGAGGACCGGGATCTCCGGCACGTGCTCCTTGAGGCGCGCGATCGCGTCCCAGTCCGCCGTACCGCCGTAGTGCTGCGCCGCCGTCCTGCCGTGCAGGGCGATCGCCGTGACGCCCTCCTCGACCGCGATCCGCCCCGCGTCGAGGTAGGTGATGTGGTCGTCGTCGATGCCCTTGCGCATCTTCATGGTCACGGGGAGGTCGCCGGCGTTCGAGACCGCTTCGTGGAGGATCGCGCGGAGCAGGGGCCTCTTGTACGGGAGCGCCGAGCCGCCGCCCTTGCGGGTGACCTTGGGGACCGGGCAGCCGAAGTTCAGGTCGATGTGGTCGGCGAGGCCCTCGTCCACGATCATGCGGACCGCTTTGCCGACGGTGACCGGGTCGACTCCGTACAGCTGGATCGAGCGCGGGGTCTCCGACGCGTCGAAGCGGATCAGCTGCATCGTCTTCTCGTTGCGTTCCACGAGCGCGCGTGTGGTGATCATCTCACTGACGAACAGTCCCTTGCCCCCGCTGAACTCGCGGCAGAGCGTCCGGAACGGCGCGTTGGTGATCCCGGCCATGGGGGCGAGCACCACCGGCGGACGTACCGCGTACGGGCCGATGGCCAGCGGAGACAGCGTCGCGAGCGGCGCGGCGGACGAGGAGAGTGCTGCGGTCATCTCACCATTGTGGCCCACCACCCCCTCCCGCCGAGAATGGTTAGTTAGACGTACTATCGTGCGCATGCCTGAGCTGAGCCCCCGGCGGCGGACGCTGGTGCTGGTGATCTGCTGCATGAGCCTGCTGATCGTCAGCCTCGACAACACCATCCTGAATGTCGCCCTGCCCACGTTGCAGAAGGAACTGCACGCGTCGGTAGCCGGGCTCCAGTGGACCATCGACGCGTACACCCTCGTCCTGGCCTCGCTGCTGATGCTCGCGGGTTCCACCGCCGACCGGATCGGCCGGCGCAAGGTCTTCATGACCGGGCTGGTGATCTTCACGGTCGGCTCGGCGCTCTGCTCCGCCGCGCCGAACCTGGAGTCGCTGGTCGCGTTCCGGATCCTCCAGGCCGTCGGCGGCTCGATGCTCAACCCGGTCGCGGTGTCGATCATCACCAACACCTTCACCGAGCGGCGCGAGCGCGCCCGCGCCATCGGCGCCTGGGGCGCGGTGGTCGGGATCTCCCTGGCGCTGGGGCCGATCATCGGCGGGCTGCTGGTGGACACGATCAGCTGGCGGGCGATCTTCTGGCTGAACATCCCGATCGGGATCACCGCGCTGATCCTGACCTGGCGGTACGTCCCCGAGTCCCGCGCGCCCAAGGCCCGCAGGCCGGACCCGGTGGGCCAGCTGCTGGTCATCGGGATGCTGGCGACCCTCACGTACGCGATCATCGAGGCGCCCAAGTCCGGCTGGACCTCGCCGGAGATCCTGTCCTTCGTGGGCTTCTCGATACTGTCGCTGGTCGCGCTGATCCTGTACGAGCCGAGGCGCGACGAGCCATTGATCGACCTGCGGTTCTTCAGCAGCGCGCCGTTCAGCGGCGCGACGCTGATCGCCGTGTGCGCGTTCGCCGGGCTGAGCGGGTTCCTCTTCCTGAACACGCTCTATCTCCAGGATGTGCGAGGGCTGTCGGCCTTGAAGGCCGGGCTGTACATCCTGCCGATGGCGGCCATGACCTTTGTGTGTGCCCCGCTGTCGGGGCGGCTGGTGGGCAACCGGGGGCCCCGGCTGTCGCTGCTGGTCGCCGGGGTCGCGATGACGGCGAGCGGGGTGCTGTTCGCCGTGTTCAAGGCGGAGCAGCACACTCCGCTGCTCTTCACCGGGTACGTGATCTTCGGCATCGGCTTCGGCATGGTGAACGCGCCGATCACCAACACCGCCGTCTCCGGCATGCCCAACGCGCAGGCGGGGGTGGCCGCCGCTGTCGCCTCGACCAGCCGTCAGATCGGGCAGACGCTGGGGGTGGCGGTGATCGGGGCCGTACTGGCGGGCGGGGTGGCCTTGTCGGCCACGGGCCGGATGGCCTCGGCTGCCGGAAGGCAGGACTTCGCGGACGCGAGCCGGCCGGCGTGGTGGATCATCACGGGGTGTGGTCTCGCCGTATTGCTGGTGGGGTTGCTGAGCAGCGGGCGGTGGGCGCGGGGCACGGCGGTGCGTACGGCACAGCGGCTGGATCCGACGGGGGCTCAGGCGGCGGCGGCGCGGGCGTGAAGGGTCCTCTTCTGTAGGAGGCGGGGCCGGCTTCCGTAGGGGGACGGGTTCGCTTCCGTAAGGGGCGGGTTCGCTTCCGTAGGAGACGGGTGCGCCTCCGTACGGTCAGACCGCCGCCGGCTGCCGCGCCTCAAGCGTCTTCAGCATCAGGAGCTTCTCCAGCCGGGCCTGGGACTCGTCGTCCTCGGGGACGTAACTGACCAGCCGGGGCCCCGACGTCGGCCCGAGCCAGAGATTCGTGTGCACCACGTTGAGCGTGCCGACCTGGGCGTTCACGAACCGCTTGCTCCTGCCCGTGTTGCCGATCACCTCGTGCCGCTCCCAGATCTCGCAGAACTCCGGTGAGGCGTTCCGCAGCCGCGCGAGCAGGGCCTTCCAGGGCGGCTCCGCGAGGTGTTCGGCCATGTCGGAGCGGAAGCGCGCCACCAGGGTCTGCTTGGTCTCCCGGGGACTGGTGAGGGCGGCCTGCCACTGCGCATTGGTGAAGGCGAGCCAGATGCAGTTACGGTCCTCGGGCGGCAGGGCGTCCATGTCGCACATCATCACGGCGTAGGTGCGGTTGTACGCGAGGATGTCGTACCGGCTGTTCTGCACACAGGCCGGGAAGGGCTCCAGGCGCTCCAGCATCCGCCGTACCGACGGGGTGATGGTGGGGCTCGGCGCGCCGGGCGCGGGGTCCACGGCGCCGGCCAGGGCGAAGAGGTGGGAGCGCTCGCTGGGGTCGAGGAGCAGGGCGCGGGCGAGGGCGTCGAGCACCTGGGCGGAGACCTGGATGGGCCTGGCCTGTTCGAGCCAGGTGTACCAGGTGACGCCCACGGCGGAGAGCTGGGCGACCTCTTCCCGGCGCAGTCCTGGCGTACGGCGGCGGATGCCGCGCGGCAGGCCGACCTGTTCGGGCATGATGCGCTCGCGTCGGCTGCGCAGGAAGCCGGCCAGTTCGTGGCGCCGGATGTCCGGCTCCCGGAGGGCGTGTCCTTCGGGGGTGGATGCGCCCGGTATCGCCGCCTGGGGGGCCATCGTGCCGTGTTCCTGCACCATCGTTGCCATTCCTCCAGGTTGCGGGAGACCTCAGCCCATTGCCAGGTACTCCTGGTACCAGGATAAAGACACTCTGGTACCAGGCTTCGTCCGGGGTGACTCTGGCTCTCGTGAGTACAGCATCCCGTCCTCAGTCCGGCGTTCCGGCCCCGGCTCCTCTTGTTTCCTCCGTCCCCGCTCCCGCTCCGGGATCCGCCCCGGGATCCGCCCCGGCCGTCCATGACCACGGTCCGGTCCTCGGCACCCTCGGCCTGTTCACCGTGCTCCTCGGGGCGGCCCTTCCGCTGATCGACTTCTTCATCGTCAACGTCGCCCTCCCGACCATCGACAAGGACCTGTCGGCGGGCCCCGCCCTGCTCGAACTGGTCGTGGCCGGTTACGGAGTCGCGTACGCCGTCCTGCTCGTCCTCGGCGGACGGCTCGGCGACACGCTCGGCCGCAGGCGCCTGTTCATGGCCGGCATCGCGGCCTTCGGCATCACCTCGCTGGCCTGCGGCCTGGCGCCCAACGCCTGGACGCTGGTGGGCGCGAGGGTGGCCCAGGGCGCGGCGGCGGCGCTGATGCTGCCGCAGGTGCTGGCCACCATCCACGCGACGACGGCCGGGGAACGGCGGGCGAAGGCGATCAGCCTGTACGGCGCGACCGCGGGGCTCTCCATGGTGGCGGGCCAGATCCTGGGCGGCGTGCTGGTGGCGGCGGACATCGCCGGGACCGGCTGGCGGGTGATCTTCCTGGTGAACGTACCGGTCGCGCTGGTCGGTCTGTTCCTGGCGTTCCGTACGGTGCCGGAGACCAAGTCGCAGAAGCCCGCGCCGATCGACGTACCGGGCACGCTGCTGCTGACCACCGCGCTGGTGACCCTGCTGGTGCCGCTGACCGAGGGGCGGGCGGCGGGGTGGCCGCTGTGGACCTGGGTCACGCTGGGGGTCTTCCCGGTGGCCACGGCGGCGTTCCTTTGGGTGGAGCGGCGGGAGGACCGGCAGGGGCGGATACCGCTGCTGCCGCCGAGCCTGTTCCGGCTGGTCTCGCTGCGGCGCGGGGTGGGCCTGACCGTCCCGTTCGCGATCTGCTTCGGCGGGTTCATGTTCGTGCTCGCGATCGCGCTCCAGCAGGGCCTCGACATGAGCGCCATCGGGTCGGGGCTGGCGCTGGTGCCGCTGGCGGTGACGTTCTTCGCGGCGTCGCTGGCGGGCCCGCGGCTGCTCGCGCGCTTCGGGACGCGGGTGCTGACGGTCGGCGCGGCGATCCAGTTCACCGGGCTGGGGCTGCTGGCCCTGCTGGTCTGGCGGGACTGGCCGTCGGTCGGCGCGCTGGACCTGCTGCCGGGGGTGGCTGTGGCCGGTCTGGGCGGTGGCCTCCAGCTGCCGAACCTGTTCCGGATCGTGCTCTCGGACGTACCGCCCGAGCGGGCGGGCGTGGGCAGTGGCGTGATGGTCACGGCGCAGCAGGCGTCGCTGGCGCTGGGGGTGGCCACGCTGGGGACGCTGTTCCTGAGCCTGACGGACTCCGACGGCATGGGGGACGCGCTGGCGGTCACCCTGGTGGCGATGATGGGGCTGATCCTGCTGACGGGGCTGCTGAGCCTGCGGCTGCCGCGCACGGTGAGCTGAGGACGCGTTGTCCGTCCCCGTACCCTCACCGCCTGACTCGCGGCCTCACCACCTGACTCGTACCCTCACCACCTGACTCGCGGCCTCACCGCCTGAGTCGGAAATTCCGAATCGCCCCATAGGGTCTATTTCATGACACAGCTCACACTCACCAAGTCCTCCCCCTCCCTGTGGCGGGTGTCCATCAACAACCCCCCGGTCAACCTGGTCGGGGCGCGGTTCATCATCGAGCTGCGCGCGATCCTCGAAGCCGCCGAGAGCGACCCGGACCTCGCGGTGGTCCTTTTCGAGAGCGCCGATCCCGAGTACTTCATCGCGCACTGGGACCTCGCCGACGACGGTTCGGCGCTCGCCGGCCAGCCGCCGCTGCTGGAGGGCATGTCGCCGTTCACGGACGTTCTGATCCGCCTGAGCAAGCTCCCCGCGCTCACCGTGAGCGCGATTCGCGGGCGGGTACGGGGGGCGGGCAGCGAGTTCGTACTCGCCACGGACATCCGGTTCGCGAGCCTGGAGCGCGCCGTGCTCGGCCAGTTCGAGATCACGGCCGGCGTCATCCCGGGCGGCGGCGCCGTCGCGCGCCTGCCGCGTCTGGTGGGGCGCGGGCGGGCGCTGGAGATCCTGGCGGGTGGCGAGGACTTCGACGGGGCCCTCGCGGAGCGGTACGGATACGTCAACAGGGCGGTGCCCGACGCCGAGTTCGACGCGTTCATCGATGAGTTCGTGCGGCGCGTCTCGGGGTTCTCGGTCAGCGCGATCCGGGAACTGAAGCGCGAGGTCGATCCGCGGACGCTCCCGAAGGAGGACGAACTCGCCACACAGGCGAACCTGTTCCTCGCGGCACTGGCGACTCCTGAGGTGCAGGAGTGGGCGAGGCAGGCGTTCGAGAACGGTCTTCAGAAGGACGGGCCGTTCGAGGAGAACCTCGCGGAGTACTCGGCGAGGTTCGCCCCGAAGCGATAGGCCGGGCGTCGGTGGTGGCCCGGTTGGTGGCGCGGCCGGTCGCGGTTGGGGCGCGGCCGGTCGCGGTTGGTCAGGACGCGGACGTGTCGGTCGCTCCGCCCGCCGTACCGGCCTCGCTGTCGGCGCCGGTGGCGTCGGCGGCACCGGTGGCGCCTTCGGTGTCGGGCTGCTGGTCGTCGCCGACGGCGCGCTCGCGCATCTTGCGCAGCAGCTCCTGCTTCTGGTCGGCGGCGACCGCGCGGTCGGCGTTACGGGCCGGGCCGTTGCCCTGCTGGTCGGCGCGGGACAGCTTCTTGCGCTGCCCGCCGACGCCGAGAAGATTGTTGCGGCTCTTTGCCACGGGGTTCTCCCGAAGTGATGTGAAGTGATCTGCGGAATCGTCGGTGGGGGGCGGCCCGTGGCCGCCGCGCTCTCACTCGTAGATCTGGAAGAACATGCCCGTGACGCTACCACCGGGTGGGGGGCGGTCGTCACGCGGTTATTCGCCCACATCGGCCGAAACCCCAGGAAGGGTCGCTCGAAGTAGTGAATGACAGATATTGAAATCTGTCATCGGTCATGCCAAGGTTGTCGCATGACATCTTCCGAGAAGGTCGCTCCCGCTTCCGTCCCCACCCGCACGCTCGGCTCGACCGGCCCCCGGGTCTCCGCGCTCGGCCTGGGCGCGATGGGCATGTCCGCGCTGTACGAAGGGGGTGACCGCGCCGAATCCCTCGCCACGCTCCATGCCGCGCTGGACGCCGGGGTCACCCTGATCGACACGGGCGACTTCTACGGCATGGGCAGCAACGAGATGCTGATCAACGAAGCGCTCCGCACCGCCCCCGCCGGCGCCCGGGAGCGCGCGGTGATCAGCGTGAAGTTCGGCGGCATGCGCGACCCGGACAACGGATGGGGGCCGGTCGACGGCCGCCCGGCCGCGGTGCGGAACTTCGCGGCGTATTCGTTGCAGCGCCTGGGCACGGACCACATCGACATCTACCGGATCGCGCGCGTCGACCCGGCCGTGCCCATCGAGGAGACGGTCGGCGCCATCGCCGAGCTGGTCCAGGCGGGGCATGTGCGGCACATCGGCCTCTCGGAGGCGGGCGCGGACACGATCCGCCGGGCGGCGTCCGTCGCCCCGATATCCGACCTCCAGATCGAGTATTCGCTGATCTCGCGCGGCATCGAGGACACGATCCTGCCGACCGTCCGGGAGCTGGGCATAGGCATCACGGCGTACGGCGTGCTGTCGCGCGGTCTCATCAGCGGCCACTTCACCCCGGACCGCGAGCTGGCGGCGACCGACTTCCGGGCGATCAGCCCCCGCTTCCAGGGAGAGAACCTCCGCCACAACCTCGATCTGGTCGAGTCCCTGCGCAAGGTCGCCGAACAGAAGGGAGTCACGGTCGCGCAGATCGCCATCGCCTGGGTGCTGTCGCGTGGGGAGGACATCGTGCCGCTGGTCGGTGCCCGCCACCGCGACCGGCTGACCGAGTCCCTCGCCGCGCTGGACGTGACGCTCGACGCCGGTGACCTGGCCGCGATCGAGCGGGCCGTCCCGGCCGGCGCGGCCCTGGGCGACCGGTACCCGAGCGCCCAGATGGCGCACCTGGACAGCGAACACTGAGCGGCGGGCGGCGCGGACCGGACACCGGCCCGGCGGGGTGGCCGGCGGGTAATGTCAGTGGGTGAGGGCCGCCGCACCAGCCAGAAAGGTCGCTCCCCGATGACCACCGAGACCCTGACCGCCGAGCGCATCCTCGAAGCGACCGAAGAGGTCCTGCGCCGTTACGGTCCGGCGAAGGCCACGGTTGTCGACGTGGCACGGCTGCTCGGTGTCAGCCACGGCAGCGTGTACCGCCACTTCCGTACGAAGGCGGCGCTGCGCGAGGCGGTCACCCAGCGCTGGCTGGAGCGCACGGAGAGCACGCTGGAGGGCATCACCGACGCCACGACCCCCGGGGGCGCGGAGAAGCTGCGCGGCTGGCTGCTGGCGCTGTTCGACGCCAAGCGGCACAAGGCGGGCGACGACCCGGAGTTGTTCGCCACGTACAACACGCTCGCCCGGGAGAACAGCGGGGTGACGGAGACGCACCTGTCGATACTGACCGGCCAGCTCACCCGGATCGTCGAAGAGGGCGTGCGGGCGGGCGAGTTCACCGCCCCGGACCCGCAGCGGGTGGCCGTCGCGGTCTTCGCGGCGACGGCCCGGTTCCACGACCCGACGTACGCCCCGGAGTGGCAGAAGCCGTCGATGGACGACGAGTTCAGCGCGGTGTGCGACCTGGTGGTCCGGGGCCTGCGGACCTGAACCGGGCGCGGCCCCTCTCAGTCCTTCGCCGGGTTCACCGTGGCCTGGTGAGCCTCCGTCAGGTGTTCCTCGGCCTTGAGCCAGGGCAGGAACTGCGCGTTGATGCGCCAGTCGCAGGTGTCACATATCAACGAGCGCAGGACACCTGACTTCTGGACGCGTACGACATGCTCGCGTCCGTGCTGGTCCCATCGGCGGACGGTGCTGGTGGTCGTGGACGGCATCCGAGCCTCCTGTTGTGACGCGTGGGGCATGGGGCATGGGGCGTTGACGTACCGCCAGTGTGCGACGAAGCCCCCGGCTCCGTAACGGAACCGGGGGCTTCGAGCCGGGAACGTGATGCGTCAGCAGCCGAGGAGACGGCCGCCGAGGTACGCCTGGATCTGGTCCAGGGAGACCCGCTCCTGCTGCATGGTGTCGCGCTCGCGCACGGTCACCGCGTTGTCGTCCAGGGTGTCGAAGTCGACGGTGACGCAGAACGGCGTACCGATCTCGTCCTGGCGGCGGTAGCGGCGGCCGATGGCGCCCGCGTCGTCGAACTCGATGTTCCAGTTGCGCCGCAGGTCCTCGGCGAGGCCCTTGGCCTTCGGCGAGAGCTGCGCGTTGCGGGACAGCGGCAGGATCGCGACCTTCACCGGCGCGAGGCGCGGGTCGAGGCGGAGCACGGTGCGCTTCTCCAGCACGCCCTTCGCGTTGGGCGCCTCGTCCTCGTTGTACGCGTCGAGGAGGAAGGCGAGCATCGCGCGGCCGACACCGGCGGCCGGCTCGATGACGTAGGGGGTCCAGCGCTCGCCGGCCTCCTGGTCGAAGTACAGCAGGTCGTGGCCCGAGGCCTTGGAGTGGACGGTGAGGTCGTAGTCGGTGCGGTTGGCCACGCCTTCCAGCTCACCCCACTCGCTGCCGCCGAAGGAGAAGCGGTACTCGATGTCCACGGTGCGCTTCGCGTAGTGGGCGAGCTTCTCCTGGGCGTGCTCGAACCAGCGCATGTTCTCCTCGCGCAGGCCGAGGTCGCGGTACCAGTTCCAGCGCTGCTCCATCCAGTACTCGTGCCACTTCTCGTCCTCGCCCGGCTTGACGAAGAACTCCATCTCCATCTGCTCGAACTCACGGGTGCGGAAGATGAAGTTGCCCGGAGTGATCTCGTTCCGGAAGGACTTGCCCATCTGCGCGATGCCGAAGGGCGGCTTCTTGCGCGACGTCTGGAGGACCTGGCCGAAGTTGGTGAAAATGCCCTGCGCCGTCTCGGGGCGCAGGTAGGCGACCGAGCCGGTGTCCTGGGTCGGGCCCAGGTGGGTGGAGAGCAGACCCGAGAACGACTTGGGCTCGGTGAAGGTGCCCTTGTTGCCGCAGTGGGGGCAGTTGATGTCGGCAAGGCCGTTCACCGGGGGCTTGCCGTGCTTCTCCTCGTACCCCTCCTCCAAGTGGTCCGCGCGGTAGCGCTTGTGGCAGGAGGTGCATTCGGTCAGCGGGTCCGTGAAGGTCGCGACGTGGCCGGACGCCTCCCAGACCTCAGTGGCAAGGATCACCGACGAGTCGATACCGACGACGTCCTCGCGCGAAGTGACCATGGAGCGCCACCACTGGCGCTTGAGGTTTTCCTTCAGCTCGACTCCGAGCGGCCCGTAGTCCCAGGCGGCCCGCTGACCACCGTAGATCTCACTGGACGGGTAGACGAAGCCACGGCGCTTGCTCAGGTTGACGATGGTGTCGATCTTGTCGGCGGCCACGGTGCTCTCTTCATTACGACGGCGACGAACGGCGAATGCCCCAGATTAGCGGCGGCCGCACCCCCTGTATCAAATCGGTGTGCGGGAACGGCCAGGACCGCACCTTGTTGACAATCGTTTCCACTTTTGTTGAAAATGACTGTCATGAACGTACGACGCCTGATACCCACCGCCGCCACCGCCGGAGCAGTCACGCTCGGCCTGCTGGCACTGTCCGCCTGCTCCTCCTCAGACACGGCCGGGGGGAAGAGCGGCGGCAAGCTGGCGGTGACCGCGTCGTTCTACCCCATGCAGTTCCTGGCCCAGCAGATAGGCGGCGATCATGTCTCCGTCACGACGCTGACCAAGCCGGGCACCGAGCCGCACGACCTGGAACTGAGCCCCCGGCAGACCGCCGGCCTCGGCCAGGCGGACGTCGTCCTGTACCTCAAGGGCATCGCCCCCGCCGTGGACGACGCCATCGGCCAGTCCGGAGCGCGGGAGATCGTCGATGCGACCGCGCTCACAACGATGGAGCGGCACGGCACCGAGGTCGGCCCCGCCCACGAAGGCCACGAAGGGGACGAGAGCCACGGGGAGGAGGAATCCGCGGACGGCAACGACCCGCACATCTGGCTGGACCCGGTGAGGTACGCCCAGGTCGCGAAGGGTGTCGGCGCCGCCCTGGAGAAGGCGGACCCGGACCACGCCGCCACGTACCGTACGAACACCGCCACCCTCGTCGGGAAGCTCGGCGCCCTCGACACCGCCTTCAAGCAGGGCCTCGCCCACACCACCACCAAGACCTTCATCACCACCCACGCCGCCTTCGGCTACCTCGCCGAGCGGTACGGCCTGGAGCAGGAGGCGATCGCCGGGGTCGACCCCGAGGCGGAGCCCAGCCCCGCGCGTGTGAAGGAGCTGGGGACCATCGCCCGGCAGGACAAGGTCAGCACCGTGTTCTTCGAGACGCTCGCCAGCGACAGGACCGCGAAGACCATCGCCGGGGACACCGGCCTGAAGACCGACGTCCTGGATCCGCTTGAGGGAATCACGGCGAAGTCCAAGGGGTCGGACTACCTCCAGGTCATGAAGGCCAACCTGGCCGCGCTCCAGAACGCGCTGGGCGCCAAGTGAGCGCCCCCGGCACCCCCGGCGCCCCCGGCCCCCCCGTCATCGCGCTCCGCGGCGCGACGGCCGTCCTCGGCGCCCGCATCGTGCTGCGCGGCATCGACCTCACCGTGCACCACGGCGAGGTGGTCGCCCTGCTCGGCGCCAACGGCTCCGGCAAGTCCACGGCCGTCCGCGCGGTGATCGGCCAGGTCCCGCTCACCACCGGCGAGGTCTCGCTGTTCTCGACCCCCCTGCGCCGCTTCCGCGACTGGTCGCGCGTCGGATACGTACCGCAGCGCACCACGGCGGAGGGCGGGGTGCCCGCGACGGTCCGCGAGATCGTCTCCGCCGGGCGCCTGTCCCGTACGAAACTGCGGTGGCCCGGCAGGGCGGACCGGGCGGCCGTCGAGCGCGTCATCGAGCTGGTGGGCCTCGCGGACCGCGCCAAGGACTCCGTGAACGCGCTGTCCGGCGGCCAGTACCAGCGGGTGCTGATCGCCAGGGCGCTCGCCTCCGAGCCCGAACTCCTGATCATGGACGAGCCGATGGCCGGCGTCGACCTCGCCAGCCAGGAGATCCTCGCGGCGACCCTGCGCGAACAGGTCGCGGCCGGTACGACGGTGCTGCTCGTCCTGCACGAACTGGGGCCGCTGGAGCCCCTGATCGACCGCGCGGTGGTGCTGCGCGAGGGCTGTGTCCTGCACGACGGACCGCCGCCCCGGGCCGTCGGCCAGCACGCCCTCCCGGGCCACGACCACGTCCACCCCCACGCGGTCGGCGAGCCGCTCCGTACAGGACTGCTGAGCTGACCATGGAAATCCTCCAGGCCCCGTTCATGCAGCGCGCGCTGATCGCCGCCGTGCTGATCGGCGTCACCGCCCCCGCCATCGGCATCTACCTCGTACAGCGCCGCCAGGCGCTCATGGGCGACGGCATCGGGCACGTGGCCCTCACCGGCGTCGGTCTCGGCTTCCTGCTGTCCTGGAGCCCCGTGTGGACGGCGACGCTGGTCTCGGTGGCCGGCGCGATCACGATGGAACTGATCCGGGCGTACGGGCGCACCCGCGGCGACATCGCGCTCGCCATGCTCTTCTACGGCGGGATGTCCGGCGGAGTCCTGCTGATCAACCTCGCGCCGAACGGCTCCAACGCCAATCTGCTCTCGTTCCTCTTCGGCTCGCTGTCGACGGTCTCGTCCCAGGACGTGATCTCGATCTCCGTGCTCGCCGCCTTCGTGGTGCTGGTCACGGTGGGGCTGCGGCGCCAGCTCTTCGCGGTCAGCCAGGACGAGGAGTTCGCGCGGGTCACCGGGCTGCCCGTACGGACCCTGAACCTGCTGGTGGCCGTCACGGCGGCCGTGACGGTGACCGTCGCGATGCGGGTCGTGGGGCTGCTGCTGGTGAGCGCGCTGATGGTGGTGCCGGTGGCGGCCGCCCAGCAGGTCACGCGGTCGTTCGCGGTCACGTTCGTGCTCGCCGTCGTGATCGGGACGGCGGTCTCGGTGGGCGGCACGGTCACCTCGTACTACCAGGACGTGCCGCCGGGCGCGACCATCGTATTGCTGGCCATCGGGCTGTTCGTGGTCCTGACCGTCCTCGCCACCCCGCTGGCGAGGAGGCGGGCGCGGGCCCTGGATGGTGAACGGTCCGACCCGGCGACGGAACCGTCCGAACTCGCGACGGAACCGTCCGTACCGGCCACGGAACCGTCCGCACCGGGCCTCCCCGCCGCCCGGCGGGCCGGTGATGACATCCCGGTGTGAGCGCGAGCTGGCAGAATGGCCCGACGTAAGCGGGCGACGCCCGGCGGTACGGGCAGAGGCAAGGAGGCACCTGTGACGACTGCGACCGGCGATGGAGCGGGCCCGGCCCCCGTGCGCGGCCGATCCACCCGCCAGCGGGCCGCGGTGGCGGCGGCGCTGGACCAGGTGGACGAGTTCCGCAGCGCGCAGGAGCTCCACGACATGCTCAAGCACCGCGGTGACTCGGTCGGCCTGACGACCGTCTACCGCACCCTCCAGTCCCTCGCCGACGCCGGCGAGGTGGACGTCCTGCGGACGAACGACGGGGAGTCGGTCTACCGGCGCTGCTCGACCGGCGACCACCACCACCATCTGGTGTGCCGGATCTGCGGCAAGGCCGTGGAGGTCGAGGGCCCCGCCGTCGAGCAGTGGGCGGAGACGGTCGCCGCGCAGCACGGCTATGTGGCGGTGGCGCACACGGTGGAGATCTTCGGCACCTGCGCGGAGTGCGCGGCGGCGGCGGTCAAGAACTAGAACGAAGCCCGGGGTCGCCGTACAGGTCACAGTCCATGGCCCGTACGGCGTTCCCGCGCCGCCCCGCCGCTCAGTTGTCCTGCGGCTCCTCGATCTCGTTGTCCTCGCCCGTCGACAGGTTGGGCAGCGCGCCGCCGAACCGCCGGTCCCGGGAGGCGAATTCCAGACAGGCCCGCCACAGGTCCCGCCGGTCGAAGTCGGGCCACAGCACGTCCTGGAAGACCATCTCGGCGTAACTGCTCTGCCAGATCAGGTAGTTGGACGTACGCTGCTCACCGCTCGGACGCAGGAAGAGATCCACGTCCGGCATGTCCGGGTAGTACAGGTACTTGGCGAAGGTCTTCTCGTTGACCTTCGACGGGTCGAGCTTTCCCGACGCGACATCGGCGGCGAGCGCCTGCGCCGCGTCCGCGATCTCCGCCCGGCCGCCGTAGTTGACGCAGAAGTACAGCGTCATGGCGTCGTTGTCCTTGGTCTGCTCCTGCGCGACCTGGAGCTCCTGGACGACCGACTTCCACATCTTCGGCATCCGGCCGACCCAGCGGATCCTGATGCCCAGCTCGTCCATCTCGTCGCGGCGGCGGCGGATGACATCGCGGTTGAAGTTCATCAGGAACCGCACCTCGTCGGGGGTGCGCTTCCAGTTCTCCGTGGAGAACGCGTACAGCGAGAGGTTCTTGACGCCCATCTCCAGGCAGCCCTTGAGGACGTCGAGTACCACACCCTCGCCGACCTTGTGCCCCTCGGTGCGCGGCAGGCCGCGCTCCTTGGCCCAGCGTCCGTTCCCGTCCATCACGCACGCCACGTGCTTCGGCACCAGCTCGCTCTGGATCCGCGGCGGTACCGCGCCGGAGGGATGCGGCTCGGGCGTCTTGTACTCGCGGCGGGTACGTCCCAGGATTCCGCGTCGTGCCATGCGCTCTTGTCTCCTCGTGCTGCCGTGCTCTTCAGGTGCCCGTACTCTTCAGGTCTTCTCCGCGGACGCGGTCTTCAGGTCTTCTCGACGTATCTGAGCGAGCGCAGACCGCGCTCCAGATGCCAGTGCAGATAGGCGGACACCAGCCCGCTGCCCTCCCTGACATGCCGTGCCTCGCACGCGTCGGCCGTCTCCCAGTCACCGGTCAGCAGCGCGCTGAGCAGGACGACGGCCTCCGCAGAGGGTACGACGCTGCCCGGCACCCGGCAGTCGCCGCATATCACTCCGCCCGCCGCGACCGAGAAGAAACGGTTCGGCCCGGCGAGCCCGCACTTCGCGCAGTCGTCGAAACTCGGCGCGTAGCCGTTGACCGCGAGGGAGCGCAGCAGGAAGGCGTCCAGGATCAGATGCGGGGCGTGCTCCCCGCGGGCGAGCGTGCGCAGCCCGCCGACGAGCAGCAGGTACTGCTGGACGGCCGGCTCGCCCTCGTGGTCCGTGAACCGCTCCGCGGTCTCCAGCATCGCCGTGCCGGCGGTGTAGCGGGCGTAGTCGGTGACGATGCCGCCCCCGTACGGGGCGATGGTCTCGCTCTGGGTGCAGAGCGGCAGCCCGCGCCCGATCAGCTCGCTGCCGCGCGCGAAGAACTGCACGTCGACGTGGGAGAACGGCTCCAGCCGCGCCCCGAACTTCGACTTGGTGCGCCGCACCCCCCGGGCGACGGCCCGGACGCGTCCGTGGCCGCGGGTCAGAAGCGTGATGATGCGGTCGGCCTCACCGAGCTTCTGGGTGCGCAGCACGACGCCGTCGTCCCGGAACAGACTCATGGGCCCCATTGTCCCGCATGGCCGGGGCTCTCCCCCGCGCCCGGGACCACCAGTCCCGACTCGTACGCCACGATGACCAGTTGCGCGCGGTCGCGGGCGCCCAGTTTGCCCATGATGCGGCTGACATGGGTCTTGGCGGTGAGCGGGCTGAGCCCGAGGGTCTCGGCGATCTCCGTGTTGGTGAGGCCGCGGGCGACCAGGGCGAGGACCTGGCGTTCGCGGGTGGAGAGGCATGCGGGGCCGCCCTTGCCCGAGGGGGCGGCCGGGGCGCGCAGGACGCGGGCGATGAGCCGGGAGGTGGGGCCCGGCGAGAGGAGCGCGTCGCCGGCGGCGACGGTACGGATGGCGGCGAGGAGGTCGGCGGGGCGGGTGTCCTTGACCAGGAAGCCGGACGCGCCGGCGCGCAGCGCCTCCAGGATGTGGTCGTCGGTGTCGTACGTGGTCAGGACCAGCACCTTCACCCCGGCGAGGTCGTCGTCCGCCGCGATGAGGCGGGTGGCCTCGATGCCGTCGAGGTCGGGCATCCGTACGTCCATGACGACCAGGTCGGCGCGGGCCGAGCGGGCCAGGGCGACGGCCTCGCGGCCGGTGCCCGCCTGGCCGACGACCTCCATGTCGCCGGCGGAACCGACGAGCATCGCGAAGGCGGCGCGTACGAGCGTCTGGTCGTCGGCGAGCAGCACCCTGATGCGGCCGGGCGCGCCCGGACCGCCCGCGCCGCCGCGTCCCTCCGTACCGCTGAGTCCTCCCGCACCGCCGCGTCCCTCCGTACCGCCGAGTCCTCCCGCACCGCTGAGTCGCCCCGTACCGCTCTCCCCGTTCATATGACCGCCCCGGGTGCCCCGTCGGGTTCCTGTGCCGCGTACGGCTCCTGTACGGGCCGCACGGCCTGCGCCGCCCGCGCGCGCAGCGGCAGGATCGCGGCGACCTCGAACCCGCCCTCCTCCCGTGGCTCCGCGCTGAGCGTGCCACCGACACTGCGGGCGCGCTCCCGCATGCCGACGATGCCGAAGCCGGATCCCGGCGTACCGCCACCGCCACCGCCGGACGACGGATCGCCGTCGTCGGTGACCACGACCCGCAGCACCGCGTCGCTCGCCTCGACGCGCACCGCCGCCGCGGCGCCCGGACCCGCGTGCCGTACGGAATTGGTCAGCGCCTCCTGCACGATGCGGTACGCGGCCGCCGCCACCGCGGGCGGGACGTACGGCGCCTCGTCGGTACGGAGCGTGAGCCGGGCCCCCGCCCTGCGGACCAGCCCGGGCAGCGACGCCAGATCGGGCAGCGGCCCCTCCCCCGCCGCGCCCGCCGCCGGGCGCCGTTCCGCCGGGCCCGTCCCCTCACCCGTCCCCTCCCGCAGCACCTCCAGCGTGGTGCGGACCTCGGCGCGGGCGTCGCGGCAGGTCTCGGCGATCTCTTCGAGCGCCTGGGCGACGGCCGCGCGGTCGAGCCGGTCGGGCGTGACGGTGAGGATGTGCGAGGCCACGGAGGTCCGTACCCCGATGAGCGTGATGCTGTGCGCGAGCAGGTCGTGCAGGTCCCGGGCGATCCGCACGCGCTCCTCGGCGACCCGGCGGGCCGCCTCCTCCTCGCGGGTGCGCTCCGCCCGCTCCGCGCGCTCGACGAGCGAGTCGGCGTACCGGCGGTAGATCCGTACGTCCATGCCGACCATGAGGAAGGCGACGATCCAGCCGGAGATGCGCAGCACCTCCAGCGCGTCGTGCGGACTGGAGGTGCCGGCGATCGCCGTCGTCACCCCCACCACCATGGCCCCGGTCAGCAGCGTGCGACGCGGCCGGCCGGTGGCACCGACGGTGTAGAGCGCGGTCATGGTGGCCGGGATGGGCGCGTTGTGGTTGTAGTCCAGCGCGTGGTACGGCGCGACAAAGGCCACCATGGTCAGCAGGACCAGTAGCGGGGCGCGCCGCCGCCACACCAGGGGCAGCACAACGGCGAACAGCAGCGCCCACCCGAGCACGTCCGGCCGCCTTCCGTCACCGCCGACCAGAGCGATCACCACGGCGACCACGCCGAGCCCGGCGGCGAGCAGCGCGTCGTTGCGCCGCGCGTGCGGGGCGGTGAGGGGATCGCGGATCAGGACGGCGGCCACACGCTGGCCGAGGCTCACGTTCCGGGCGGTTTCCACACGCACATCCTCCGACAGAAGTCCGGCAGCAGTCCGGCAGCAGTCCGGCAAGGGACGCCCCTCCCGGAGGGAGGGGCGTCCGTGGCTGACATCTCTCAGACCGCGACCCGCTCCGGCTCCTCCGGCGCGGGGGCCTGCGCGGCGCCCGGCCTGCTCAGCGCGCCCGGCCACCAGATCTTCCGGCCCAGGAGCACCGAAGCCGCCGTGACCAGGTAGGTGCGGACCAGGAAGGTGTCGAGGAGTACGCCCACCGCGATCACGAAGCCCAGTTCGACCAGTTGCACCAGGGGCATGTTCGTCAGGACCCCGAAGGTCGCGGCCAGGACGAGGCCCGCCGAGGCGATGACCGCGCCCGTCGCGCGCAGGGAGCCGAGGGCCGCCTCCGTCGGGTCCGCGCCGGCCAGTGCCTCCTCGCGGGTCCGGTGCATCAGGAAGATGCCGTAGTCGACTCCGAGGGCGACGAGGAAGACGAACGACATCAGGGGGAGTCCCGGATCGGTGCCCTCCAGGCCGAAGACGGGGCCGAAGAACAGGCCGCCCAGGCCCAGTGCCGCGCCCCACACCGCGACCACCGCGGCGACCAGCACCAGGGGCGCGACCAGGCTGCGCAGCAGCGCGATCAGGATCAGCAGGACGGCGGCCAGCACCAGCGGGACGATGATGTCCCGGTCCCGCGCGTTGGTGTCGTCGAGGTCGATCTGCTCGGCGCTCGCCCCGCCCACGTACGACCCGTCGAGGCTTCCCCGCAGCGCCTCGATCGTGGCCGTCTCCGCCGCGGACTGGGGCGGGCTGTCGGCGAGGACGGTGATCTCGGTCCAGCCGTCGCCGGTACGGCCCCGCTCGGCGGACCCGACTCCTTCGGTGGCGCGGGCCGTGGCCAGTGCCTGGTCCGCCCGCGCGGCCGGGGCGATCACGCTGATGGGCCCGCTGCCCTGCTCCGGGTAGGCCTCGGCGAGGGTCTTCATCGCGGTGATCGAGTCGGGGGTGGAGGTGAAACTGTCCTCCTGCTTGACGTTGCCGGGCAGGTTGAGGACCCCGAGGGCGAGCGCGCCGAGGATCACCACACCGGCCGCGAGCACCGCGACCGGCCGGCGCCCGGCCGAGCCGCCCATCGCGGCGAACAGGCCGCGCCGCTCCTTGTGTTCGCCGCCGTACGCGGGCACCAGCGGCCAGAAGACCCGCCGTCCCAGGAGGACGAGCAGTGCGGGCAGCAGGGTGGTCATGGCGACCAGCGCGCACAGCACACCGACCGCCGCCGCGGGGCCCATCCCCCGGCTGCTGTTGAGGTCCGCGGCGAGCAGGCACAGCATCCCCGCCGAGACGGTGCCGGCGGAGGCGAGGATCGCGGGGGCGCTCCGGCGCAGGGCGGTGCGCATCGCGTCGTACGGCGCCGGGACGCGGCGCAGCTCCTCCCGGTAGCGGGCGACGAGGAGCAGCGCGTAGTCCGTCCCCACGCCGAAGACGAGGATCGTCGTCACCCCGGCGCTCTGTCCGCTGACGGTGAGGCCGAAGGCCTGGTGGAGTCCGTACGTGACCCCCATGGACAGCACGTCCGCGATCCCGGCCACGACGAGCGGCACGAGCCACAGGACCGGGCTGCGGTAGATCAGGATCAGCAGGACGGCGACGACGCCCACGGTCGTGTAGAGCAGCGGGCCGCCGAGCGCCTCGTAGACCTCCTCCGCGTCGGTGGCGAGCGCCCCGGAGCCGCCGACGTCGACGCGCAGCCCGTCCCCGCCCTCGGCGACCGCGCGTACGTCCCCGACGAAGACGTCCCTCGCCGCCTCGTCCTGTCCCGGCTCGGTGCTGGAGACCGGGTACATGAGGGTCGTGCCGTCCTGGGACGGGATCGCCCGCGGCGCCCGGCCGCCGGTGAGTTCGTGGGTACGCGCGATCTCGGCGGTCTGCTCCGCCGCCGTGCGCCGGTCGGCGGCGGTGAGTCCGCCGTCGCGGTGGTACACGAGGACGAGGTCGGTGGAGTTGCCGCCGGGCAGCCGCTCCTGGATCTTCGCGACCTGCGTGGAGTCGGCGCTGGCCGGCAGGTAGTCGATCGGCCGGTCGCGCTGGACGTCGCCGAGCTTCCCGGCGAAAAATCCGCCGACGGCGATGACGGCGATCCACAGGACGAGCACCGCCCAGGGCAGTGCGGTACGGCGCGGGCCTGGCGGCGCGCTCGGTGTGGCCCTCATCGTGGATCCCCTCTGCGTGACGGTCCGGTCGAGTCCAGACTTCCGTGGCGGGGGATCCGATACGTCGGGCGCGGGGGCGAGTTCGGCACTACCGCCCGGGGTGG
Organism: Streptomyces sp. NPDC087420; assembly: GCF_044744165.1. Classification (NCBI taxonomy): domain Bacteria; kingdom Bacillati; phylum Actinomycetota; class Actinomycetes; order Kitasatosporales; family Streptomycetaceae; genus Streptomyces; species Streptomyces sp. NPDC087420. Next base: position 456,633 of record NZ_JBIUXU010000003.1, on the reverse strand, counting down.
CGGCCCGGCCCGGTTACTCCCGGGGGAGTACAAGGCCCACAGGAGGGCCCGCCGTCAGGACGGCGTACGCGCCGCCGCCAGCAGCAGTCTCTCCGTGTCCGCCACACACAGCCGCAGCGCGCGCCCGACCGTGGACAGCACCTCGCGCTCCGCCGGGATGTACGGCCCGTCGGCGAGGGCGATCCGGGCGCCCTGCACGAGGATCGACTCCCGCCCCGCCGGGGCCAGGTGCGGGGCCAGCGGCTCCAGCGCCTCGTGCAGCTCGATGGCGAGCGCGGCCCCGCACGGTCCCGGGTCGATGATGAACCGGCCGGTGTCGGCGGCGAGCGCCTCCACCAGCTCCGTCAGCCGCTCCTCCGTACAGTCGTCGAAGCCCGCCGCGCGGACCGCGTGGACGGCCGTCTCGCGCACGGTGGAGGAGGAGGTGCCGCCGGCCACCAGGACGGCGAGCGCGACCGTGTGGACGGCGTCGCGCAGCATCGCCGAGAAGCGGACCGTGGTGGGGTGGTCGAGCGCGTCCGTACCGAAGTGGCCGTGGCAGGCGGCGCATTCGACGACAGGACCGGCGGTCCCCCGGTTCAGGAGCGGCACACCGAGGACCGTGAAGCGGCGACGGCCGGTACGGCGGCGGTAGTTGCGGTCGCCTCCGCAGCCGGGGCAGAAGAACTCCCCGTCGCCCACCGTGTTCCAGGACGTACGAATGCCACATATGCGCACTTTTCGGCCACTTGATCCCTGAGCTGGCAGCACGTCGCGCACCTCCGTAACGCTCCGGCAACATTGCCGCGTTGACGTGATGTTAGCCACATCTTCGAAGCGGCGTCAGCACCCCGGCGCGAGATCGCCATGAATGGCTGAACCCCGCCCACCGGTTCGGGTGGGCGGGGTTCGCAAAACCTCAGGTCAGCGGCGTCGGCGGGACGGATCAGCGCGTGGCGCGGTTCACCGCGGAAATGACCGCCTTGAGTGACGCGCGTGTGGTGTTCGCGTCGATCCCGATGCCCCACAGGACCTTTCCGTCGATCGCGCACTCGATGTACGAGGCGGCCTGCGCGCTCGCGCCCTCGCTCATCGTGTGTTCCTGGTAGTCCAGCAGCCTGGCGTCCACGCCGACCGCCGCCAGGGCGTCGAAGAAGGCCGAGATCGGGCCGTTGCCGGTGCCGCTCAGGACCGTTTCCGTACCGTCGACCACGGCCCGTACGGTCAGCGCGTCCTGTCCGTCGGTGCCGGTCGTGGTCTGGCCGGACGTGAGCTGGATCCGGCCCCAGGCGTTGTCGGCGTTGGGCAGGTACTCGTCCTGGAAGACCGACCAGATCTGGCCGGGCGTGATCTCGCCGCCCTCGGCGTCGGTCTTGGTCTGGATGATCCGGGAGAACTCGATCTGCATCCGGCGCGGCAGGTCCAGCTTGTGCCCGTTCTTCAGGACGTACGCGACACCGCCCTTGCCGGACTGCGAGTTGACCCGGATGACCGCCTCGTACGAACGGCCCACGTCCTTCGGGTCGATCGGCAGGTACGGCACCGCCCACTCGATCTCGTCCACCGTGACCCCGCGTGCCCCGGCGTCCGCCGCCATCGCGTCGAAGCCCTTCTTGATGGCGTCCTGGTGGGAGCCGGAGAAGGACGTGTAGACCAGGTCGCCCACGTACGGGTGGCGCGGGTGGATCTCCATCTGGTTGCAGTACTCGCTGGTGCGGCGGATGTCGTCGATCCGCGAGAAGTCGATCTGCGGGTCGATGCCCTGCGAGAAGAGGTTCATGCCCAGGGTCACCAGGTCGACGTTGCCGGTGCGCTCGCCCTGCCCGAACAGACAGCCCTCGATCCGGTCGGCACCGGCCATCAGCGCCAGTTCGGCGGCGGCGACGGCCGTCCCCCGGTCGTTGTGCGGGTGTACGGACAGGCAGACGAACTCACGGCGGGACAGGTTCCGCGACATCCACTCGAAGCGGTCCGCGTGGGTGGACGGCGTCGAACGCTCCACCGTGGCGGGCAGGTTGAGGATGATCTCGCGGCCGGCCTCGGGCTGCCAGACGTCCATGACCGCCTCGCAGACCTCCAGGGCGAAGTCCAGCTCGGTGTCGGTGAAGATCTCCGGGCTGTACTGGTAGCCGAAGATCGTCTCGGGGCCAAGGATCTTCTCCGCGTACTCCATCACCAGCCGCGTACCGTCCACGGCGATCTGCTTGACCTGCTCCTTCGTCCCCCGGAAGACCACACGGCGGAAGGTCGGCGCGGTCGCGTTGTACAGGTGGACCGTCGCGCGGTGGGCGCCTCGCAGGGACTCCACCGTGCGCTCGATCAGCTCCTCGCGCGCCTGCGTCAGGACGGAGATCGTCACGTCCTCGGGGATCGCGCCCTCTTCGATGATCGACCGTACGAACGCGAAGTCGGTCTCGCCCGAGGACGGGAAGCCGACCTCGATCTCCTTGTAGCCCATGCGCACCAGCAGGTCGAACATCTCACGCTTGCGCGCCGGTGACATGGGGTCGATCAGGGCCTGGTTGCCGTCCCGCAGGTCGGTGGAGAGCCAGCGCGGCGCGGTGGTGACCCGCTTCTCGGGCCACGTACGGTCCGGGATCGCCACGGCCTCGTACGGGCCGTACTTGTGGATCGGCATTCCGGAGGACTTCTGGGTGTGGGTCGCGTTGGTCAGGGGCGTGGGGCGGCCGACAGAAGTGGCGGAGGGGTCAGACATGGCGCAGGGGCTCCTCGTGTGTCCGCTGGGACGGCCGACGGGGCGGGAAAACCGCAACACCAGACTCCGCGGGGAGGGGGTCGGCCTGCGACTACAGACCCTCGCCGCGGCAGCTAAGGAGAAGCAGCCCGAAACGCATGATGCGTGGCACTGTAGCCGAGCCCGGGCGTCCGGGACCGTCCGTATCAGTATGCGGGACCGAATACCGGCAGATCACTCCATTTCAGCCATCATGGTGGCTTTGAGTGACAGTGCGGCTACGCGATGCCACATTCTTCTTATGGAAGCCACTCGTTCAGCAGCCCCGAACCCCGTCTTCTGCACGATCGTGCCGCCGCACGTACTCGACAAACTCGCCAGGTCCGACGATCCGGCCCTCTCCGGACCCGCCCGCCGCACGCTGGAGGCGGACTCCGCGCGCCGTACGCGCCGCGCGCTCACGACCACCCTGGGGGCGCCCGCGGCCTCCGACGCGCCGACCGGCAAGCCGGTGCGCACGATCCACGACTGCGGGCACCGTACGGCCCTGCCGGGCAGGAAGGTCAGGTCCGAGGGCGACGAGCCGGGCGCGGACGCCACCGTCAACCGCGCGTACGCCGGGCTCGGTGCCACGTTCGAGCTGCTGCTGTCGGCGTACGGACGCGACTCGCTGGACGGCGCCGGGCTGCCGCTCGTCGCGAGCGTCCACTACGACCGGGACTACGGGAACGCGTTCTGGGACGGCGAGCAGATGGTGTTCGGCGACGGCGACGGGGAGATCTTCCTCGACTTCACGCTGCCGGTCGACGTGATCGCGCACGAACTGGCCCACGGCCTCACGCAGTACACGGCGAACCTCAGCTACTACGGCCAGCCGGGCGCCCTCAACGAGTCCGTGTCGGACGTCTTCGGCTCCCTGGTCAAGCAGTACACCCTGGACCAGACCGCCACCGAGGCGGACTGGCTCATCGGCGCCGGGCTGCTCGCCCCGCGCGTCACGGGTGTGGCGCTGCGCTCGATGAAGGAGCCGGGCAGCGCGTACGACGACGACGTCCTCGGCAAGGACCCGCAGCCGGGGTCGATGGACGACTACGTGCGCACGGGGCGCGACAACGGGGGCGTGCACATCAACTCCGGCATCCCCAACCGCGCGTTCCACCTGCTCGCCACGCAGCTCGGCGGGAAGTCCTGGGAGCGGGCGGGGCAGATCTGGTTCGACGTGCTGACCGGCGGCGGCCTGGAGGTCGACGCGAACTTCACGGACTTCGCCGGGCTGACGGTCGCGGCGGCGCGCACGCGCTTCGGGGACGGCACGGCGGAGCACGAGGCCGTGGTCAAGGCGTGGGCGGAGGTCGGCGTCCCGACTGCGTGAGCCGCCCTCCCACCCGTCGGGGTCCGGGCGCGTGAGCGGCGTGAGTCGCCCTCCCGCGAACGGCCGGTGTGCGTTAGACAGGACCCATGCGGATCGACGTACGGCGCACAGGCGGTTTCGCGGGCATCGAACGCAGGGCCGGGATCGACATCTCGGCCCTGCCCGACACGGCCGGCTGGCGGGCACTGGCGGAACAGGCGGTCGCGGACGCCCAGGAGGCGCCCGCGCCGGTGGTGCCCGATGGCTTCAGCTATACGGTCACGGTCGACGGCCGGGTCTTCCACTGCGCGGACCCACATCTGTCCGAGGCACAGCGCACGCTCGTCTCACGCGTCCTCAAGGAAGGCGCCTGAGGCGGTCGCCGCCTCGAAGGTGTCACCCGCGCCGACCGCGAAGTCCCGTACGGCCGCGTCCAGGAAGGCCCGGTGGCCGTAGCGCCCCGGGAGGTAGCCGGTCCGCTCCAGCTCGGCCATGCCGTGCAGCAGGCACCACAGGCGGCGGACGAGCAGCCCCTCGTCGGCCGGCCGGAACCGGCCCGCCGCCACGGCCCGCTGGATCGCGCCGTTCGGCACGCGGAGCACGTACAGCCCCATCTCCCGGTGCGCGACGCCCGGTTGGAAGCCGGACAGTCCGGAGCCACCGAACAGCACGGCGTAGACGTCGGGTTCGGCGAGGGCGAACTCCCGGTACGCGCGGCAGAGCGCGAACAGCTCGGCGACCGGGTCCTCCTCGTCCTCACCGACCTCTCGGAGCCGTTCCAGGAAACGTGCGAACCCCTCACGCAGGACATCGGTGTGATCAGTGGTCGACACGACAAGAAGAATAACGGCGTGACGGGGCGATCACGGGGTGTCGGCCGGACCCAAGAGGTGGGGGCCGGACCTCAGAAGCCCAGCTTGCGCAGCTGCTTCGGGTCGCGCTGCCAGTCCTTGGCGACCTTCACGTGCAGGTCGAGGAAGACCGGCGTACCGAGCAGCGCCTCGATGTGCTTGCGGGACTTCGTCCCGACCTCCTTGAGCCGCTTGCCCTTCGGGCCGATGATGATGCCCTTCTGGCTGGGCCGCTCGATGTAGACGTTCGCGTGGATGTCGAGCAGCGGCTTGTCCGCCGGGCGGTCCTCGCGGGGCAGCATCTCCTCGACGACCACCGCGATGGAGTGCGGCAGCTCGTCCCGTACCCCTTCCAGCGCGGCTTCCCGGATCAGCTCGGCGACCATGACCATCTCGGGCTCGTCCGTGAGGTCGCCCTCGGGGTAGAGCGGCGGGCTCACCGGGAGCAGCGGGACGAGGAGGTCGGCCAGAAGGCCGATCTGCTGGTCGCCGACCGCCGACACGGGGACGATCTCGGCCCACTCCAGGCCGATCTCCTTGCCCAGCTGGTCGATGGCGATGAGCTGCTCGGCGAGCGTCCTGGACTCGACCAGGTCCGTCTTGGTGACAACGGCGACCTTCGGCGTCTTCTTGATCGCCGCCAGTTCCTTGGCGATGAACCGGTCACCGGGGCCGAGCTTCTGGTCGGCGGGCAGGCAGAAGCCGATCACGTCGACCTCGGACCAGGTCGCGCGCACGATGTCGTTGAGGCGCTCGCCGAGGAGCGTGCGCGGCTTGTGGAGGCCGGGGGTGTCGACCAGGATCAGCTGCGCCTCGGGCCGGTGGACGATGCCCCGGACGGTGTGACGCGTGGTCTGCGGCCGGTTCGAGGTGATGGCCACCTTCTGACCGACCAGAGCGTTCGTGAGGGTGGACTTGCCCGCGTTGGGGCGGCCGACGAAGCAGGCGAAGCCGGCCCGGTGGGGGGCTTCGGCTGCTTCGGCTGCCTCGGACGAAGAGGGGGTACGAGCGCTCATGGCGCCCATTGTCCCCGATCGTTCACGCCCCGCCGACCAGATGTGCGCCGATCCGGCCCCGGGCGCCCGGGGCGGCGGGCCGCCGGGCCGCCCTCAGCCGGCCTGGACGGTCGCGCGCGGAACGCCGTCGGGGCCCGCCAGCAGCACGGGGGTCAGGTCCCCGCCGAGGTCACGCACGGCGGCGCGGTCCTCGTCCGCGACGGCGGCGGCCTCCGAGACGACCGCCGCGGCCTCCAGGGAACCGGCCCCGCTGGCGACGGCCATCGCGACGGCCGTCCTGAGGGCGCTGAGCTTGAGGGAAGGCAGGTCGACCGTTCCGGCGACGTACGTCCTGCCGGTGTTGTCCCGTACGGCCGCGCCCTCGGCGACTCCGTTGCGGGCGCGGGCGCCGCGGGCCAGCGTGATGATCTTGCGGTCCTCGGGGTCGAGTTCGGGACCGGGGCCGGTGCTCTGCGTCATGGGGTGAGCATAGGAGCCGGACCGCCGCGCCCGCGACGGCCCCCGGCCGGTCAGGCTCCCACCGGTCAGGCCTCCGCCGGTCAGACCGCGAGCGGGTACAGCGAGCCGCGCCGGCCCTCCGGGCTCGCCAGCCACTCCAGCTTCGCCGCCGTCCCCGTCTCGGGCAGCGGGGTCTGGAGGACGATCGCGAGGTCGGGCCTGGCGGGCACCCTGAGGTGCGTGGACTCCACGTACAGCGTGCCGACCACCGGATGCTCCAGCTCCTTGCGCACCTGCCCGGCGGGCGCGATGTCCCGCTGGTTCCAGAGCACCGCGAACTCCTCGCTGGACGCCATGACCTCCTCAACCACGGCCTGGAACCCCTCGTCGTCGGGGCACTCCGAGCGGGCCGCCCGGAACTGCGCGACGACCAGCGGCGCGATCTTCTCCCACTGCTTGTGCCGGGCGCGGTAGATCGGGTCGGTGAAGAACGTGATGAGGCAGTTCCGGGGACCCCCGGCCCGCATCCCGAGCACCGCGCCGGCCGCGTCGTTGAACATCACCGTGTTCCAGTAGCAGTCCATGATGTGCGCGGGGTACGGCATCCACGCGTCGATCATCCTGCGCAGCCCGTCACACATGTCGGCGGCCTCCGGATGCACCTGCGGCGCGGGCGGGTTGAGCCCCGCCAGGACGTACAGGTGACGGCGCTCGATGGCGGTCAGCCGCAGCACCCGGGCCACCGAGTCGAGGACCTGCGGCGAGACGGTGATGTCCCGTCCCTGCTCCAGCCATTGGTACCAGGACACCCCGACACCCGCGAGGACGGCGACCTCCTCGCGCCGCAGTCCTGGTGTACGGCGCCGGGCACCGCCGCCCGGCAGCCCCGCCTCGCCCGGGGTGACCCGGGCGCGCCTGCTCATCAGGAACTCGCGCAACTCGCCGAGGCGACGCGTCCTGCCGGTCTCCGTGGTCACGAAGAACTCCCCCTGCCGCCCTGCTGTCTGGTGGTCCCACCAACAGGATAAGTTCCCGCTCCCCACGGCTATTCCGGCGACCGCAGGCTGTGGCCATGGCACTCGAGACCTCCGCCCCGACCCCGCCGGACAGCACCGGCACCCCTGCCCAGGCATCCGCCCCGGCCCCCGGCCAGGCCACCGTCCCGGCCTTCGACCACCCCCCGGCGCCCGCTCCCGCGCGGCTCACCGGCCGCGCCAGACTGATCCTCTTCGTCCTGTGCGCCGCGCAGTTCATGGTGGCGCTCGACTTCTCCGTACTGAACGTGGCCCTGCCGGTCCTCGGCAAGGACCTGGGGATGAGCCGGTCGGCCCTCCAGTGGGGCGTCACCGCGTTCGCCCTGCCGTCCGGCGGCTTCCTGCTGCTCTTCGGCCGGATCGCCGACCTCTACGGCCGCCGCAGGCTCTTCCTCACCGGCCTCGCCGTCTTCGGCTCCGCCTCGCTGCTCGCCACCCTCGCCCGGAGCCCCGAGGTGTTCCTGGCGGGCCGGGCGCTCCAGGGCCTCGGCGCCGCGGTCATCGTGCCGACCGGGATGTCGCTCCTCACCACCACGTTCCCCGAAGGCCCGCAGCGGGACCGGGCGCTGGGCATCAGCGGCACGCTGCTCTCGCTGGGCTTCACCGTCGGGATGGTGCTCGGCGGAGTGATGACGGACACGCTGGGCTGGCGGTCCACCATGGGGCTGCTGGCGGTCGCCGCGGTGATCGTGCTCGCCCTGGCGCCCGGGCTGCTGCCCGAGTCCCGTACCCCCGAGCGGCCGCGCCTCGACGTCCCCGGCGCCGTCACCGTCACCGGCGGTCTGCTCGCGCTGATCTACGCCCTGTCGACCGCCGCCGAGCGCGGCTTCGGCGGCGCCGACGTCCTGACGACGCTCGTCGCGGGCATCGCGCTGCTGGTGGCGTTCGCCGTGGTCGAGTCCCGCAGCCCCGCTCCCCTGGTCTCCCTGCCGATGCTGCGGCGGCGGACCGTGGCGTGGGGCAATCTGGGCGGACTGGTCACCTTCTCGATGATGAGCACGGTGGTGTTCGTCCTCACCCTCTACTTCCAGGAGACCCTGGGCCTCAGCTCGTTCGAGACGGGTCTGGTCTTCGGCTTCCAGGGGGTGATGTCGGTGGTCGCGGGCATGCTGGCCCCGAAGGTGATCGGCCGCCTCGGCGCCCGCAGGACGCTGGCGGGCTCCCTGCTCGGCCAGGGGGTGTTCACCGCCGCGCTGCTGGGCATCGGCGCCGGTTCGGGGGTGCTCCTGGCCACGGCGGCCATCTCGCTGGCGAGCATGTGCCATCTGGGCGCGATCATCTCGTACGGCCTGACCGTGACGTCCGGCGTGCCGGACGAGGAACAGGGTCTCGCCACGGGCCTGGTGACCACGACCCAGCAGGTCGGCCTCACCATCGGGATCCCGCTGCTGGGCGTCCTCGCCACCACGCACGGCGGCCTCTACGACGGGGTCAGGCTGGTCCTCGCGGCGGACGCGGCGATCGTGGTCGCGGCGGCGCTCCTGGTGGCGGTGGGTCTGAGGGGGCGGCGCGCGGTGGGGCGCGGGCGTCCTGAGGAACGGCCGTGAAGGGCTCCGCCCAAAGCACTCCATAGCGTGAAATATTCCGGCCTTCCCTTGTTTGACCTGGGGTATCGTCCCGTTCACCCCCTGTTCAAGGTTTCCTTGACCGGCGCCGCGAGCAGCGATCGCTCTCCCCCCTCCGCCGGTGAGCCGAGCAAGAGAGACAAGGCCCATGAAGCGCATACTCATCCGCTCCGGCAAGAGCCCGTTCCATGTCGCGTCGCGTGAGGAGTTCCTGCACCAGGATCTGATCGGCACGAACTCCGGCAACCTGCTGTTCAGCGACGCCACCCACAAGATCCTGCTCACGGAGCACACCGAGATCACGTCCAACGGTCTGCGGACCGACACGAGCGCCGCGCGGGCGAAGGAGATCAACGAGCGGTACGACGTTTTTGTCGTCCCGCTCGCCAACGCCTTCCGCCCGTCCTTCAAGACCTCCCTGGACCGGCTGTCCGCCCTCATCGAGCAACTCACCATTCCCGTGGTGGTCCTGGGCGTCGGGGCCCAGGCCAACGAGAACTTCGACGTCAAGCGGCTGGGCCCCATCGAGGCGTCCGTGAGACGGTTCTGCCGGGCGGTGCTGGAGAGATCGGCGTCCATCGGCGTCCGCGGTGAACTGACCGCCTCGTACCTCCACAACCTGGGCTTCTCCGAGGACGAGGTCGACATCATCGGCTGTCCTTCGATGTTCCTCCACGGGGAGACGTTCCCCGCCCTGAGCCGGCCGGGCACGATCGACGCGGCGTCCCGGATAGCGATCAACCTGTCGCCCGGGGCCGTCACGGTGGGGGACGTGGCCGGGCTCGCCGACCACGCGTACCGGCGCTTCCCCCACCTCACGTACTTCGCGCAGAACATGACCGACGCCCAGCTGCTCTTCTGGGGCGACACCTCGGAGGCCTCGGGGACCGAGGAGGCGCTGCCGCGCCGGCTGTCGCACCCGCTGTTCCAGGAGAACAAGGTCAGGGTCCCGCTGGACCCCAGGACGTGGCTGGAGGAGCTGTCCACGTTCGACTTCGCGTACGGGACGCGCATCCACGGCAACATCGCGGCGCTCCTCTCCGGCACCCCCGCCGTCGTCCTGGTCCACGACTCGCGGACGCTGGAGCTCTGCCAGTACTTCGACATACCGCACCGGATGCTCCGGGGACTGCCCGGCGACATCCACCCCGCGGACCTGTACGAGCGGGCCGACTACCGGCCGCTGGTGGACGGGCACCCGGAGCGCTTCCGCCGCTTCCGCGACTTTCTCGACCGGAACAACCTCCAGAACACCTTCACCCACGGGGACGGCGGCGCGGCCTACGAGGCCCGCCTCGCCGCGCTGAAGCTGCCGTCGCCGATCGGCGTGTGGGACGGCTCCGACGACGGCGCGCTCCAGTACCGCATCAGCCGGCTGCACGAGCGGGCGGAGCGGAGCGAGCGCGCCGTGACCTCGCTCACCAAGCAGAACAAGGAACTCCAGAAGCTGGTCGCCGATCTGGAGAAGCGGCTGTCGGGCGTCGAGCGCCGGGCCGCGGTACGGATAGGCCCGGCCATACGCCGCCGGGTCCGCCGCACCAAGACCGACAACGCGTAAAGGGGCGGCGGCCGTTCGGGAGCGGCCTCGGAGGGGCGGCCTCACAGGCGCGGGCCTCACAGGCGCGGACTCTCAGGGGCGGTCGAGCCGGAGCCGGTCCGCCCTGGGCAGGGCGGCCACGACCAGGTCGTACGAGTCCTCGATCAGTTCGCGGACCATCCGGGCGGGCAGGCCCGCGACCGTCACCGTGTTCCAGTGGCGCTTGTTGAGGTGCCAGCCGGGGACGATCTGCGGGTGGGCCGCCCGCAGCCGGACCGCCTCCTCCGGATCGCACTTGAGCGAGACCTTGAGCGGGCGCTCCTCCGGCGCGCAGAACGCGAAGATCCTGCCGCCGACCCGGAACACCGTCAGGCCGGGGCTGCCCGGGAACGGGACGTCGTGCGACGTCCCGTTCAACTCCAGGCAGCAGGACCGCACTTCGGCCGCCGTCAGGTCACCGGCCGCACCGGCAGCCGCGGGCTCCCCCGGTGCCGTCACGGATGCGGCTGCCGCGCGGGCTCCGGCTCCGCCAGGACCGTCACGATCTTGTTGCGGCGGCCCGCCGGGGACTCCGCCGTCAGCCGCAGCGTCCGGCCGTCCGGCAGGTCGACCTTGGCGCTCGCCCCGGCGATCGGCACCCGGCCCAGCGCCTTCGCAAGCAGCCCGCCGACCGTCTCCACGTCCTCGTCGTCGAACTCGTCGAGCCCGAACAGCTCCCCGAGGTCCCCGATGTCCAGCCGGGCCGTGACCCGGTAGGAGCCGTCGCCGATCTCCTCGACCGGGGGCAGCTCACGGTCGTACTCGTCGGTGATCTCGCCGACGATCTCCTCCAGGATGTCCTCGATCGTGACGATGCCCGCCGTACCGCCGTACTCGTCGATGACGACCGCGACGTGGCTACGCTCCTGCTGCATCTCGCGCAGCAGGTCGCCCGCGTTCTTCGTGTCCGGGACGAAGGCCGCCGGGCGCATCGCCGTAGAGACCAGGTCGGCCTCCGAGTCCCGGTTGATGTGGGTCTTCCTGACCAGGTCCTTGAGGTAGACGATCCCGACGATGTCGTCCTCGTTCTCCCCCGTCACCGGGATGCGCGAGAAACCGGAGCGCAGCGCCAGGGTCAGCGCCTGACGGATCGTCTTGGACCGCTCGATGGCCACCAGATCCGTACGCGGCACCATCACCTCGCGCACGAGCGTGTCCCCCAGCTCGAAGACGGAGTGCACCATCCGGCGCTCGTCGTCCTCGATCAGGGACTCCTGCTCGGCGAGGTCCACCATCGCGCGCAGCTCCGCCTCGCTGGCGAACGGCCCCTTGCGGAAGCCCTTGCCGGGAGTGAGCGCGTTGCCGAGCAGGATCAGCAGCTGCGGGATCGGGCCCATGACCCTGGCCAGCGGCAGCAGGACGTACGCGGACGCCGTGGCCACGTTCAGCGGATGCTGGCGGCCGATCGTGCGCGGCGAGACCCCCACCGCGACGTACGACACCAGGACCATCACGCCGATGGCGACGACCAGCGCCACCCACGTGTCGTCGAACCCGTTGAGGCAGACGTACGTGACGAGCACCCCGGCGGCCATCTCGCAGGCGACCCGCACCAGCAGGGCCACGTTCAGGTAGCGCGTGGGGTCGGCGGCGATCTGGGCGAGCTTGGCCGCGCCCCGGCGCCCCGACCTGACGGCCTCGGCCGCCCGGAAGCTGGAGACGCGCGCCAGCCCCGCCTCGGCCGACGCCGCCAGCCAGGCGACGACGACCAGGGCGACGGCCCCGACGATCAGTTGGGCGGTCACGAGACGGTCGGCGCGGGCGAGGGCCCTTCGAGCCCGTGCTCGGCCCGCCACCCGTCGACGATCGCCGCCTGGAGGCCGAACATCTCGGCCTTCTCGTCCGGCACCTCGTGGTCGTACCCGAGGAGGTGCAGCACCCCGTGGACGGTGAGGAGCTGGAGCTCCTCGTCCATGGAGTGCCGCGTCGGCGCTTCCTCGCCCTGCCTCTTGGCGACCTCGGGGCAGAGCACGATGTCACCGAGGAGCCCCTGGGGGGGCTCCTCGTCGTCCTTCACCGGCGGACGCAGCTCGTCCATCGGGAAGGACATGACATCGGTCGGACCCGGCAGGTCCATCCACTGGAGGTGCAGTTGCTCCATGGCGGCCTCGTCCACCACGATCACCGAGAGCTCGGAGAGCGGGTGGATGCGCATCCGGGTGAGCGCGTAGCGGGCGACGTCGAGAATCGCCTGCTCGTCGACCTCGGTGCCTGACTCGTTGTTGACGTCGATCGACATGGTGCGGTGTGACTCTCCCGATTAGTGCCGCGCGGGCTTCGTTCAGCGGTGCTGTTCGCTTCGTTCAGCGGTGCTGTTCGTTGCCGTTGAGGCTGTCGTACTGCTCGTAGGCGTCGACGATACGGCCGACGAGCTTGTGCCGTACGACATCCTCCGACGTCAGCCGGGAGAAGTGCACGTCGTCGACGCCTTCCAGGATCTCCTGGACCTGCCGCAGACCGCTCTTCGTGCCGCCCGGGAGGTCGACCTGCGTGACGTCACCCGTGATCACGATCTTCGATTCGAAGCCGAGGCGGGTGAGGAACATCTTCATCTGCTCGGGGCTGGTGTTCTGCGCCTCGTCCAGGATGATGAACGCGTCATTCAGGGTCCTACCGCGCATGTACGCCAGCGGCGCGACCTCGATCGTGCCCGCCGCCATCAGGCGGGGGATCGACTCGGGGTCGAGCATGTCGTGCAGCGCGTCGTAGAGCGGGCGCAGGTACGGGTCGATCTTCTCGTAGAGCGTCCCCGGCAGGAAGCCGAGCCGCTCCCCCGCCTCGACGGCGGGTCTGGTCAGGATGATCCGGCTGACCTGCTTGGACTGGAGCGCCTGGACCGCCTTGGCCATGGCGAGATAGGTCTTGCCGGTACCGGCGGGGCCGATGCCGAAGACGATCGTGTTCTTGTCGATCGCGTCGACGTACCGCTTCTGGTTGAGGGTCTTGGGGCGGATCGTGCGTCCACGGCTGGACACGATGTTCTGCGTGAGCACCTCGGCGGGGGTCTCCTCGCCGTCGGCCCCGCCGTTCTCGCTCGCCCTGAGCATGGCGATGGAACGTTCCACTGCGTCCTCCGTCATCGGCTGACCGGTGCGGAGCACCAGCATCATCTCGTCGAGCAGGCGCTGGACGAGCGCGACGTCCGCCGCGCTGCCTGTCGCACTGATCTCGTTTCCCCGGACATGGATGTCTGCGGCCGGGAACGCCTTCTCGATCACACGCAGCAGGGAATCCCTCGAACCCAGGACCGTCACCATCGGGTGGCTGTCGGGGACGGTGAACTGGGCACGCGCCTGCGCCGGTGCGGGGGTCCGGTCTGTAGGTGTCTGAGTCATGGGCCGGCACTGTGGCCTGCACATACCTCCCGTTGCAGGGTTCTCGCCGCTCGACAACCTCTGGAGCACCAGCCTACGACTCCGCACCGACAACACCGTAGGACTTTTCCGCGCGCCTTCCGCGCGCCCTTCCTCCGCGCCCCGCCACGCCCCCCGGGCGGCGGTATGCCGCCCGGGGGCCGGATCAGCCGACGCGGCCGAATCCGATGGTCGGTACGGCCCTGCGCAGCGGCCACGGCCTGCTCGGCGCGGGCAGCAGGCCCTCCAGGAAGCCGTACCGCCGCAGCGCCGCCGGATCCTGGTCGGGAACCCCCTGCACCGACCGCCACCAGGTCGCCACCTCCGACCAGCCGGGCGCGGAGAGCGACCCGCCGAACTCCTGCACCGACAGCGCGGCGGTCAGCCCGGCGAAGGCCAGCCGGTCCGCGAGCGGCCAGCCGGCGAGCGTACCGGTGACAAATCCGGCCACGAAGACGTCCCCCGCGCCCGTCGGGTCGAGGGCCTCCACCGCGATGGCCGGGACCCGCGCGCTCTCGCCGGTGCGCCCGTCCACGGCGTACGCGCCCTCCGCGCCCAGCGTGACGACCGCCAGCGGCACCTTCTCGGCCAGCTTCCAGGCGGCCTTCCTGGGGTCGTCGGTGCGCGTGTAGCGCATCGCCTCCTCGGCGTTGGGCAGGAACGCCTCGCAGTGCTCCAGGTCCACGAGCCCGGCGAGGTCCCAGCGGCCCGAGTCGTCCCAGCCGACGTCGGCGAAGATCAGCGACCCGTGGGAGGCGGCCCGGCCGATCCAGGGGTCGCCCCGGCCCGGCAGCAGGGCGGCGATGGCGGCCCGCGCGCGCGGCGGGCACTCGGGCAGGGCGCCCTCGGGCGGCGGGGCCTCGTGGCCGTGCGAGACCATCGTCCGCTCGCCCTCGTACGCCATGGAGACGGTCACCGGCGAGTGCCAGCCGGGAACCTTGCGGGAGCCGGACAGGTCGATGCCCTCGCCCTGCTCCAGCGCGTCCCAGCAGTACTCCCCGTAGTGGTCGTCGCCGAAGGCCGCGGCGAGCGAGGTCCGCAGTCCGAGGCGGGCGAGGGCGGTCGCCATGTTGGCGATCCCGCCGGGGCTGGAGCCCATCCCCCGGGCCCAGGACTCGGTGCCGCGCACGGGGGCGGCGGCCAGGCCGGTGAAGATGATGTCGAGGAAGACCGTGCCCGTGAGGTAGACGTCGCACCGCGGATCGTCCGGGGCGCGCAGTGCGCCCAGCGGGTCGACGGCGGCGGTCCGGTCCTGCGGCTCTCCGTCGGGTGGGGTGAATGTGGTCACGGCGGGCTCCCCGATCGCGTGCGGATCAAGACAGTCTGCCCGATGCGCGGCGTGGCGGCAGGTCGGCAGGTCGGAGGCCCTTCCGTGTCCCGGGCGGCCGGACGAACCGTACGTTTCAGGCCGTCCGGGCCGGGCCGGGCACCGTCGCCCGGCCGCCGGCCCGGGCCGGCCCCCGCGCTGGTTCAGCCCGCGCTCCGGGTCAGGCGCCGCGCGGGGGCAGCGGCACCCGCACCAGGTCGGCCGCCACGGTCAGCTCGCCCGCGAAGCCCGCCGCCCGCGCCTGCCGTTCGAACGCCTCCGGGTCCCCGTACCGCTGCGAGAAGTGGGTGAGCACCAGGTGCCGTACCCCCGCGTCCCGTGCCACCCGCCCCGCCTGGCCCGCCGTGAGGTGGCCGTGGTCGGTGGCGAGCGCCTCGTCCTCGTCCAGGAACGTCGATTCGATCACCAGCATGTCGCACCCCTCGGCGAGCGTGTACACACCGTCGCAGAGGCGGGTGTCCATGACGAAGGCGAAGCGCTGTCCGGTACGGATCTCGCTGACCTCGTCCAGCGTGACCCCGCCCAGGACCCCTTCACGCGCCAGGCGGCCGACGTCCGGGCCCGCGATGCCGTGGGCGGCCAGCCGCTCCGGCAGCATCCGGCGCCCGTCGGGCTCGGTGAGGCGGTAGCCGTACGACTCGACGGGGTGCGAGAGGAGGTGCGCCTCCAGCGTGTACGCGGCTGTCCGCGCCAGGACTCCGTCGCCGGTGACCGGCGCCTCGGTCAGCCGGACGGTCTCGCGGTAGGCGGTCGCGTACCGCAGCCGCTCGAAGAAGTGCTGTCCGCTCGCCGGGTAGTGCGCGGTGACCGGGTGCGGGACGCGGTCGAGGTTGATGCGCTGGATCACCCCGGCCAGCCCGAGCGCGTGGTCTCCGTGGAAGTGCGTGACACAGAGGCGGTTGATGTCGTGCGCGGCGACCCCGGCCCGGAGCATCTGCCGCTGGGTGCCCTCGCCCGGGTCGAAGAGCAGGCCCTCGCCGTCCCAGCGCAGCAGATAGCCGTTGTGGTTGCGGTGGCGCGTGGGCACCTGGCTGGCGGTGCCCAGGACGACCAGTTCTCGTACGGACAAGGCGCTTATCCAGGAGGCCAGTTGAGGCCCCGGCCGCCCAGCAGGTGGGCGTGGGCGTGGAAGACGGTCTGGCCGGCGCCGCTGCCGGTGTTGAAGACGATCCGGTAGCCGGTGGTGTCGGCCTTCTCCTCGGCGGCGAGAACCCCGGCCTCGGTCAGCAGGTCCGCGGCGATCCGCGGTTCGGCGGCGGCGAGCGAGGCCGCGTCGGGGTAGTGCACCCGGGGGATGACGAGGATGTGCGTGGGGGCCTGCGGGTGGATGTCCCGGAAGGCGACGGTGGTCGCCGTCTCGCGGACGACGGTGGCCGGCACGTCCCCCGCCACGATCTTGCAGAACAGGCAGTCGGCCTGCGGTTCTCCTGCCATGGGTTCTGGCCCTCCTCGAATCCGGCGATCACGGTGACCACGGCGATCACGAGCGGCCCATGCTAGCGGGCGGAAGCCGTACGGATCAGGACCAGCGGCCGGTGCGGGCCATGACCACGGCCACCGCCGCCGTCCCCGCCGTGGACGTACGCAGGACGCTGTGGCCCAGCCGGTACGGCTTCGCGCCCACCGCGGCGAAAGCCGCCAACTCCTCGGGGGACACACCCCCTTCGGGCCCGACGACGAGCACGACGGAACCCTCGTGGGGCAGTTCGGCCGAGGCGAGCGCGGCGCTCGCCGCGTCCCGGTCCTCGTGCAGGACGGCGGCGAAGTCGGCCGTCGCCAGCAGCGCGGCGACCTGCTTCGTACTCATCGCGTCCGCCACCTCGGGGAACCGCACCCGCCGCGACTGCTTCCCCGACTCCCGTGCCGTGGAACGCCACTTGGCGAGCGCCTTCGCGCCCCGCTCACCGTTCCACCGCGTGACGCACCGGGAGGCCGCCCACGGGACGACGGCGTCCACGCCGGTCTCCGTCATGGTCTCGACGGCCACCTCGCCCCGGTCCCCCTTGGGCAGGGCCTGTACGACGGTGATGTGCGGGGTCTCGGGCGGTTCGTCGGCGTACGCGTCCAGCTGGACGATCAGCCGGTCCTTGCCCTCCGTCCCGAGCACCACGCAGTCCGCCCAGCGGCCCTTGCCGTCGGTCAGGACGACGTCCTCGCCGGCGTGCAGCCGCTTCACGGACACCGCGTGCCGCCCCTCGGCCCCGTCCAGGACAAACCGCCCGGCCGGTCCCGCGCCGAACCCGTCCACCACGAACACCGGCGCGGTCACGAGGCGTTGCCCGGCCTGCCGAGGGCCGCGCCGGCCACCTCGAACTCGGTGACGAGGACGTTGACCAGGGTCGCGGCCGGCAGGTCGCGGGCCAGCCGGTGGCCCTGCCCGGCCCACAGCGCCATGCCCTGCGCGTCGCCGACCTTCGCGGCGGCCTTGCGCAGCCCGGCGGTGACGTGGTGCACCTCCGGGTAGGCGGCCGGGGCGTACTTGCCGTGCTCGCTCATGAAGCGGTTGACGAGGCCCCGGGCGGGGCGGCCGGAGAACGCGCGCGTCAGCTGCGTCCGTACGAACAGCGGGTTGGTCATGGCGTCCTTGTGCAGCGCGCTCGCCCCGGACTCCGGGCACACCAGGAACGCGGTGCCGAGCTGCGCCGCGTCCGCGCCCGCCGCCAGCACCCCGGCGATCTGGCCGCCGCGCATGATGCCGCCGGTCGCGATGATGGGGAGGTCGACGGTCTCCTTGACCAGCGCGAGCAGCGCGAGCAGCCCGAGGCCCACGCCGTCGTTCTCCGGGTCGTCGCGGTGGGTGCCCTGGTGGCCGCCGGCCTCGATGCCCTGGACGCAGACCGCGTCGGCGCCGGACCACTGGGCGGTCTGGGCCTCTTCGGGGGTGGTGACGGTGACGACGGTGAGCGTGCCGACCTTCGCGAAGGCGTCGAGGGTCGTACGGGTGGGGCAGCCGAAGGTGAACGAGACGACCGGGACCGGGTCGTCCAGCAGGATCGCCAGCTTCGCCTCGTACCCGTCGTCCCGGCCGCTCTCCGGGTCGCCGAGCGGGGTCTCGTACCAGGTGGCCTCACCGGCGAGCTGGTTGCGGTAGACCTCGACGGCGGCGCTGTCCGCGTACTGCGGCTGGGGCATGAAGAGGTTGACGCCGAAGGGGCGCGAGGAGAGACCGCGCAGGTGCTTGATCTCCTCGTACATGACATCGACCGATTTGTACCCGGCGGCGAGGAACCCGAGCCCGCCGGCGTCGGAGACGGCCGCGGCGAGCTGCGGGCAGGAGGCACCGCCCGCCATGGGGGCCTGCACGATGGGATACCGGCAGAGATCGGTCAGTGCGGAGGACATGCGAAGCATGGTGCCATGTCGCTGGCCGCTCGGGGGATCCGGGTGTGCGCGGCCTGCGGCCGCAGTGTGTCCTCGATCGCCGGACGGGCTTGATTTCAGCCCCGCCCGGCGATCAAGGACAACGGTCAACGCTGATCAAGGACGTCTGTCAACGCCCGTTGAAAGCGTCCTTCAATCTGGAGAACAGGCCCTGCTGGCCCGGCTGGAACTGGCCCAGGGGCCGTTCCTCGCCGCGCAGCACCGCCAGCTCCCGCAGCAGGCGTTCCTGCTCCGCGTCCAGCTTCGACGGGGTCGTGACCTCGACGTGCACGATGAGGTCGCCGCGCCCGCCGCCGCGCAGGTGGGTGATGCCCCGCCCGTGCAGCGGGATCGACTGCCCCGACTGCGTGCCGGGACGTACGTCGATGTCCTCCAGGCCGTCCAGCGTCTCCAGCGGGCACTTGGTGCCCAGGGACGCCGCCGTCATGGGGACGGTCACCGTGCAGTGCAGGTCGTCGCCGCGCCGCTGGAACGTCGCGTGCGGCAGCTCGTGGATCTCCACGTACAGGTCACCGGCGGGGCCGCCGCCGGGGCCGACCTCGCCTTCGCCCGCGAGCTGGATCCTCGTGCCGTTGTCGACACCCGCCGGGATCTTGACCGTGAGCGTGCGGCGCGAACGGATCCGCCCGTCACCGGCGCACTCGGGGCACGGCGTCGGCACGACCGTACCGAAGCCCTGGCACTGCGGGCAGGGCCGCGAGGTCATGACCTGGCCCAGGAAGGACCGCGTGACCTGCGAGACCTCGCCGCGACCGCGGCACATGTCGCAGGTCTGCGCCGAGGTGCCCGGCGCCGCCCCCTCGCCCGAGCAGGTCGTGCAGACCACGGCCGTGTCGACCTGGATGTCCTTGGTGGTGCCGAAGGCCGACTCGTTGAGGTCGATCTCCAGCCGGATCATCGCGTCCTGGCCGCGCCGCGTCCGCGAGCGCGGCCCGCGCTGCTGCGACGTACCGAAGAACGCGTCCATGATGTCCGAGAAGTTGCCGAAGCCGCCGGCTCCGAAACCGCCCGCGCCACCGGCGCCGCCGCTCGCCGACAGCGGGTCCCCGCCGAGGTCGTAGACCTGCTTCTTCTGCGGGTCCGACAGCACCTCGTACGCGGCGTTGATCTCCTTGAAGCGCTCCTGCGTCTTGGGATCGGGATTGACATCCGGGTGCAGCTCGCGGGCGAGCCTGCGGAATGCCTTCTTGATCTCGTCCTGAGACGCGTCGCGGCGCACGCCGAGAACGGCGTAGTAGTCCGTGGCCACTTACGACTCCGCCAGGATCTGTCCGACGTAACGTGCCACTGCGCGTACCGCTCCCATCGTTCCGGGGTAGTCCATGCGGGTCGGTCCGACCACGCCGAGTTTGGCGACTGCCTCGTCGCCCGAACCGTAGCCGACCGCGACGACGGACGTGGAGTTGAGGCCCTCATGGGCGTTCTCGTGCCCGATACGTACGGTCATGCCCGGGTGCTCCGCCTCACCCAGCAGCTTGAGGAGCACGACCTGCTCCTCCAGCGCCTCCAGCACCGGCCGGATGGTGAGCGGGAAATCGTGCCCGAAGCGGGTGAGATTGGCCGTACCGCCGATCACCAGCCGCTCCTCGGTCTCCTCGACCAGCGTTTCGAGCAGGGTCGCGAGCACCGTCGTGACGACCCCGCGGTCCTCCTGCTCGAACGAGTCGGGAAGATCCTGCACGAGCTGCGGGACGTCCGAGAAACGGCGTCCGACGACCCGGCTGTTGAGCCGGGCCCGCAGATCCGCGAGGGCGGTCTCCCCGAAGGGCGCGGGGCAGTCGATCATGCGTTGTTCGACCCGGCCGGTGTCCGTGATCAACACGAGCATCAGCCGGGCGGGCGCCAGGCCGAGCAGCTCCACGTGCCGCACCGTCGAGCGGGTCAGCGAGGGGTATTGCACCACCGCGACCTGCCGGGTCAGCTGCGCGAGCAGCCGTACCGTACGGCCCACGACGTCGTCGAGGTCGACCGCGCTGTCCAGGAAGTTCTGGATGGCCCGGCGCTCCGGCGACGACAGGGGCTTGACCCCGGCCAGCCGGTCCACGAAGAGCCGGTAGCCCTTGTCGGTCGGGATACGGCCGGCGCTGGTGTGCGGCTGGGCGATGAAGCCCTCGTCCTCCAGCACCGCCATGTCGTTGCGGACCGTCGCCGGCGACACGCCGAGCTTGTGCCGCTCGGTGAGCGCCTTGGAGCCGACCGGCTCCTCGGTGCCGACGTAGTCCTGGACGATCGCGCGGAGCACTTCGAGTCTGCGTTCACTGAGCATCGCGCACACCTCCCGCTGTCGTCCGTCGGATCCGGCTTGGCACTCACCCGGAGGGAGTGCCAGCATCCCCCCGACAGTGTACGGCTGTGGGGTACGCCCCTAGCAAGGGTGACCGACCACGCTACCGCGCGAGACCGCGCGTCATGAGGCCGACCGGCGAATCGGGGGCGGTCCTGCCGCTAGCGTCGTCGTATGGACATCCGTTGGGAAGAGCACGGGTGGGAGCGGCTGTCCGCGCGGGCGGGCCGGTGCCGGCTGCCCGGGTGGGACGCGACCGCCGGACTCGTGGCCGGTGAGACCGGCGTCCTGCTGTACGACACGGGCTCGACGCCCCGGGAGGGCGCGGCGCTGCGGGCGGACGTGGCCGCCCTGCTGGGCCCCGGGCGGCCCGTCACGCACGTCGCGCTGAGCCATCCGCACTTCGACCACGTGCTGGGGACGGCGGCGTTCACGGAGGCGTCCACGGAGACGTCCACGGAGGCGGAGGTGTACGGGGCGGTGGGCCTCGCGGAACTGCTGGCCCGGGGCGGCGGCGCGCTGTACGAGGACGCCGTGCGCGAGGGTGTGGACGCGGCGGAGGCGGCCGGGGCGCGCGACGCGCTCGTCCTGCCGGGACACGCGGTGTCGGGCGAGCTGACCCTGGACCTCGGCGGCCCGCGGGTGCTGCTGGCGAACGTGGGGCCCGGCCACACGGCCCACGACCTGGCCCTGCTGGTCCCGGCGGGGGACGGCTCCGCGCCGGTGGTCTTCTGCGGCGACCTGGTGGAGGAGTCGGGGGAGCCGCAGGCGGGTCCTGACGCGATCCCGGCGCGGTGGCCGGCCTCCCTGGACCGGCTGCTGGCGCTGGGCGGGGAGGACGCGGTGTACGTACCGGGGCACGGGGCGGTGGTGGACGCGGCGTTCGTACGGGCCCAGCGGGACGCGCTGGCGGTACGTTTCGGCGTGTCGCTGTAGCGGGCCTCCCGTCCGTTTATCGTCTTGGCCATGCGCAGCTACAGCCCCGACCTGACCCCTCCGTGGAAGAAGCCGACCCCGGCGCCGGAGGTGCCCGCCGAACCGGATCTGGTGGTCGAGGAGGCCGCGACCGGGTTCTGCGGCGCGGTGATCCGCTGCGAGAGGACGGCGGAGGGGCCGACGGTGACCCTGGAGGACCGCTTCGGCAAGCAGCGCGTCTTCCCGCTGGCGGTCCGGGGCTTCCTGCTGGAGGGCCGGGTGGTCACGCTGGTCCGCCCGACGGCGGGGGGTCCGGTACGGCCCACCCGTACGGCCTCCGGATCGATCGCCGTCCCCGGGGCGCGCGCCCGCGTGGCCCGCGCCGGGCGGATCTATGTGGAGGGCCGGCACGACGCGGAGCTGGTCGAGCGCGTCTGGGGCGACGACCTGCGGATCGAGGGCGTGGTGGTCGAATACCTGGAGGGTGTGGACGATCTCCCGGCGGTGGTCGCGGAGTTCGCCCCGGCGCCGGACGCGCGGCTGGGCGTCCTGGTCGACCATCTGGTGCCGGGATCGAAGGAGTCCCGGATCGCGGCGGCGGTGACGGGCGCGGACGTCCTGGTCGTGGGCCACCCGTACATCGACGTCTGGGAGGCCGTGAAGCCGTCCTCCGTGGGCATCACGGCCTGGCCCCGGGTACCGAGGGGCGAGGACTGGAAGACGGGTGTGTGCCGGGCGCTGGGCTGGCCGGAGAACACCGGGGCCGCCTGGCAGCACATCCTGTCCAGGGTCCACTCGTACCGCGACCTGGAACCGACGCTGCTGGGCTCGGTGGAGCGCCTGATCGACTTCGTCACGGAACCGGCCGCCTGAACGTCAGGCCTCTGCGAAACGTCAGGCCTATGCCGCCGCGTACCGCCAGAACTCACGCATCAGGGCGGGCGGGGTGGGACTGGCCATCGCCCGCTGGGTGAGCAGGATGCTGACCGCGCCGGTCGACGGGACGACGTGCGCGGCGGTGCCCGTACCGCCGACCCAGCCGTACCGCCCCGGCACGTTCCACGGATCGACGGCCTCCACGTCGACCGAACCGCCGTAGCCCCAGCCCTGGCCCTCCAGGAACAGCTCACCGGCGGCGCGCTGGGCGCGGGTCAGGTGGTCGGTGGTCATCAGCCGCACCGACTCGGCCGACAGCAGCCGCTTGCCGCCCGTGCTGCCGCCGCCGAGGAGCAGCCGGGCGAAGGCGTACCAATCGTCAACGGTCGAGACGAGCCCGCCCCCGCCGGAGGGGAACGGCGGCGGCTCGCTCCACTGGCCGGCGGGGGCGTCGATCAGGGTGAGGTCGTCGCGGTAGTAGCTGGTGAACCGGTCGAGGCCGCCGGCCGGCAGGGAGAAGCCGGTGTCGTTCATGGAGAGCGGCTCGAACAGCCGCTCGGCCAGGAACTCGCCCAGGGGCCGGCCGGTGACCCGGGCGACCAGGACGCCCTGGATGTCGGAGCAGATGTTGTACAGCCACGCCTCGCCCGGCTGGCGCAGCAGCGGGATGCGGCCGAGCCTGGCCATCCAGTCGTCCGGCTCCGGGACGGCCTGCGGCTGCGGGGGCCCTTGCAGCAGCTCGCTGAAGAGCAGCGCGACGGCGGGCAGCGAGAAGTCGGCGGGGAAGCCGTACCCGGCGCGGGAGGAGAGCAGGTCGGCGACGGTGATCGGCCGGTCGGCCGGTACGACGTCGTCGACAGGAGCGTCGGGCGTACGGACGACCATCGGCGCGACCAGCTCGGGCAGCCACCGCCGGACGGGATCGCCGAGGGCGATCAGCCCGTCGTCCACCAGCATCATGACCGCCGCGGCGGTGACGGGCTTGGTGAGCGAGGCGATACGGAAGATCGAGTCCCGAGCCATCGCAGAGGTGCCCTCGGTGTCGACGGCCCCGGCGACCGCCACCTCGACCTCTCCGTCCCGGGCCACCAGCCCTACGGCGCCGGGCACGGTTCCGTCGTCGACACGGGCGAGCAGCAGGTCGTGCAGCGTGGTCATGGCTCCACCTCTCCGAAAATCACGGTCAAAGGGAGGGACCCGCCCCGCACCAAAAATTCATCGGTGCCCCGTCCAGTTCCTCAGTCCACCAGATCCCTGACGACCGCGTCCGCGAGCAGCCTGCCCCGCAGGGTCAGGACGCCCCGGCCCTCGTCGTACGGTCCGGGCTCCAGCAGGCCGTCCGCGACGGCGCGGGCGGCGGCGGCGAGTCCGGCCGTCGCCAGCAGCGGGAGCGGCACGCCGTCGGACAGCCGCAGTTCCAGCAGGATCCGCTCGACGCGGCGGTCCTCCGCCGTCAGGATCTCCCGGCCCGCGCCGGGTGAGCGGCCCTCGGCGAGGGCGGCGGCGTACGCGCCCGGGTGCTTCACGTTCCACCAGCGGACCCCGCCGACGTGGCTGTGGGCGCCGGGGCCGGCGCCCCACCAGTCGGCGCCGCGCCAGTACAGCTCGTTGTGCAGGCAGCGGCCCGCCTCGGTCGTCGCCCAGTTCGACACCTCGTACCAGGAGAACCCGGCCTTCGCGAGCACCTCGTCCGCGATCAGATAGCGGTCCGCGTGCTCGTCGTCGTCCGTCATCGGGACCTCGCCGCGCCGGATGCGGCGGGCGAGCTGGGTGCCCTCCTCCACGATGAGCGCGTAGGCGCTGATGTGGTCGGGTCCGGCGCCCACGGCGGCGTCGAGCGAGGCGCGCCAGTCGTCGTCGCTCTCGCCGGGGGTGCCGTAGATCAGGTCGAGGTTGACGTGCTCGAACCCGGCGGCCCGCGCCTCGGCGACGCACGCCTCGGGGCGGCCGGGGGTGTGCGTGCGGTCCAGGACCTTGAGGACGTGCTGCCGCGCGCTCTGCATGCCGAAGGAGATCCGGTTGAACCCGCCGTCGCGCAGGGCCGCGAGGTATTCCGGGTCCACGGATTCCGGGTTCGCCTCGGTGGTGATCTCGGCGTCGTCCGCGAGCCCGAACTCGTCGCGGACGGCTCCCAGCATCCGTACGAGGTCTCCGGCGTCCAGAAGCGTGGGTGTGCCGCCCCCGACGAAGACCGTCCGGACGGGGCGCGGGTCGTCACCCAGGACCTTCCTGGCCAGGCGCACCTCGTCGATCAGGGTGTCGGCGTAGTTGTCCCGGGAGGCCAGCACGCCGCCGGAGCCGCGGAGCTCGGTGGCGGTGTAGGTGTTGAAGTCGCAGTATCCGCAGCGGGTGGCGCAGTAGGGGACGTGCAGGTAGAACCCCAGCGGCCGCTGGGCCGCGCCGTCGAGGGCGTGTGGGGGGAGGGCGCCGGTCTCGGGCATGGGGTCGCCGTCGGGCAGTACGGATGGCATGGACCCAGTGTCGCGCACGCGTGGCGGCCGGTGGGCCGCGCGTTCTCGGTGACCGGGTTGCGGTCACGGTTGTCCTCAATCGCCGGACAGGCTTGATTTTGCCGCTGCGGGCCGGCTTCTATCCGCAGGCCGGTTGCCGGGGGCCGGGCAGGGGCCGTGTCCTGCACTGCATGTTTTACGTCGCGTTCAGCAACTCCCATTTCTAACGTTCGCCATGCGACACAAAACACGCTCTACGTTCCGGACACGACCCCTGCCCGTCCCCCTTCCAGGCCCGCGCCAAAACAACCCGGCCCGCTCCGGGTCTTTAAGCCCGTCCGGCGCTTGAGGACGCAGTAACCCGTACCCGCCCACCGCGCAGGGGCACAATCCAGCCCGTCCGGCGCTTGAGGACATGAGTAGGCCGCGCCCAGCACCTGGCGTCACGCCGGCGGAACGTGGCCCACCTGGAAGACCAGCAGCGCCACGTCGTCCCCCGGCGGCGCCCCGTCGAAGTCGTGCACCGCCCGCCGTATCCGCTCCGCCACCCCCTCCGCCGAAAGCCCCACGCACCGCTCCAGCGCCCGCGCCAGCCCATCCCCGTCGTCGAGCATCCGCCGCCCCGAGCGCCGCTCGGTGACGCCGTCCGTGACGCACAGGAGCGTGTCCCCGGGGCCCAGGTCGAACGTGCGGCTCTGGTACGAGACGTTCTCCTCGACCCCCAGCAGCAGCTGCGGCGCCGCGGCGGGCGTGACCGTGCCGTCGGGTCTCAGCAGCAACGGCAGCGGATGCCCCGCGCTGGCGAGCGTGCACCGGGCACCCCCGCGGGGCCCGGGCAGCGGCATCAGCTCCCCGTACAGGAGCGACAAGAAGCGCGGCCGGCTCTCCTCCCGGGGACCGCCCTCCCGGGACCCGCCCTCCGGCAGCGCGGCGACCGCGGCCGCCGCCTCCGTCGCGTCGTCCAGGAGCAGCCGGTTGAGCCGGTCGAGGACCGCGCCGACGCGGTACCCCTCGCGGGCCAGCAGCCGCAGCCAGGGGCGGGCGAGCCCGGTGACGACGGCGGCCTCAGGACCGCTGCCCTGGACGTCGCCGAGCATGAAGCACCACCGGCCGCCGGGCGGGCAGGGGAAGATGTCGTAGAAGTCGCCGCCCGCGAGCCCCTCGTCGCTGGGCTCGTACACCAGGGCGCTCTCGACGCCGGGGATGCGCGCCACCTGGCTCGGCAGCAGTCCGCGCTGGAGGACCCGGCTGATGGTGGCCTGCCGGGTGTACCGGCGCGCGGCGCCGATCGCCAGGGCGACGCGCCGCGCGAAGTCCTCGATGAGGGCGGACACCTCGTCGGGCACGCGGGTGCGGCCCGCCCCGCCGAGCAGCAGCGTGCCGAGCGGACGCCCGTTGGCGACGAGCCGGCAGGCGAGGGCGGCGCCCTCGTCCGTACCGTCCTCACCCTCGCCGTCCGGCCACGGCACCGGCACGGCCACCGGGACAGGACCGCCCCGCAGGGACTCCGGCAGCCGGGGCAGTTCCTTCCGCAGGGACTCCTGTTCCAGGACCGTGCGCAGGTCGTCGATACGGGACTCCTCGGCGTGCCAGACCCGTGCGAGCCGGGGCGCCGCCCCCGCCTGCCCGCCCTCGACGTCGAGCCAGACCGCGCACCAGTCCCCGAGCCTCGGCACGAGCAACTGGCAGGCGAGCGCCGCGACCAGGTCCTCGTCGAGCTGCCCGGCGAGCAGGTCGGAGGCCTCCGCGAGGAACGAGAGCGCGGCGCGGCCGACCCAGTCGGGGTCGTCCCGTACGGCGCGGCGGGGCGCGGGGGTCAGGATCTCGGCGGCGCGCAGTTCCCGCCGTACCACCGGCTCGGCCTCGGGCCCACCGGCACCCACACCTACGCCGGTGCTCTCAGGGGCCTCAGAGGCCCCAGAGGCCTCTCCGGTATCCCCGTCGGCCCCGGCGCCACCGGGGCTCTCCCCAGCCGTCACAGGCGCCCCAGGGGCCGCTCCCGCCCCGTCCCTCACATCGAGCGGCAACCGCGCCCACACCGTCTTCGTCCCCGACCGGTACGTGATCCCCCAGCGCTCGGCGAGCGCGGCGACCAGTTCGAGGCCCCGCCCGTACTCCGGCGTCCCGGCCGGCGCCCGCCCCCGCCCGTCGCTCTGCACGCCACGGGCGGGATGGTGGTCGGACACCTCCAGGACCAGCGCGGCGCCCGCCTCGTCCGGCCCGTCGTCGCCGGCCGAGGGGTCCTGCGCGGGGTCTTCGAGCCGGCAGAGCAGCTCGACGTCGGTGCCCGCGTGCACCACCGCGTTGGTGACCAACTCGTCGACGATCAGCACCGCGTCGTCGGCGAGCAGGTCCGTGCTGTGCTGCCCGGGGGAACAACCGCTCTCCCCCTGGCAGAAGATGCAGGTGGCCAGCAGCCCGATGCTCGTCCAGTCCGCCAGCGCCGCCCGCGCGAAACGGCGGGCGGCGGCCGGGGCCAGGGGGTTGCCGGGCAGGCTGGTGCGTGACGTGGACCGCGCGTCCTTGCGTAACGGCACCTGCGGTGCCGGTCGACGTGTGGTCTCGCGCGGGATCGGAATGCGACCCACTGTGCGGCTCCTGGTCCGGTTCCGGTTCTGGCGTTGCGCCGCTTACGATCCCGACAGAGTGACAGACGGAGGCCGTCCGTACGCGCCGAGTCATGGAAGTGACACCGACCGGCAGCGACCAAACCGCCGGAACGGCGTGCGAACACGCCCCGGACAGAGCATTCTTGCCTCGCTGGCCGAACAGGGCCGGACAAGGAGCCCGGAATGAGCAGAACCGCGCCCGCCGAGGATCGCGCGAGCATCCTCCTCGTGGACGACATGGAGGACAACCTCGTCGCGCTGGAAGCGGTCCTGGCCTCCCTCGACGAGCCTCTCGTACGGGCCAGTTCGGGCGAGGAGGCGCTGGCTGCGCTGGGACGGCAGCCGTTCGCGGTGATCCTGCTGGACGTCCGGATGCCGGGCATGGACGGCTTCGAGACGGCCACCGCGGTCAAACGGCTCGACCACGCGAAGGACATCCCGATCATCTTCCTCAACGGGTCGGACTCCGACGGCGGTTACGCGTTCCGGGGATACGCGACCGGCGCCGCCGACTTCCTCACCAAGCCCTTCGACCCGTGGGTACTGCGCGCCAAGGTCCGGGTCTTCCTCGAACTGCACCGGGGGAAGCGCCAGTTGGAGCGGCTGCTGGCGAGGGAGCAGGAGCAGCTGGGAGTGATCGGGGACCGGCTGGCGGCGATCGAGAAGGAGCTGGCCCAGGGCGAGCCGAACGATCTCGCGGTCCTGGGCCATCAACTGAGGCGCATCGAGGACACGTTGGGCGAGCTGCGGCGCGAACGGGGCCAGTGAACGAGGTGGATACGGAGCGGATGCGAGGCGGAGAGGGGGCGCCCGTACCGGAGAACCCGGCCGGCCGCCCCGCCCTCGTCAGGACGCCTTGGATCCCGCGTACATCTCGTCCAGCAGGTCCCTGTACTCCCGCTCCACCACCGGCCTCTTGAGCTTGAGGCTCGGCGTCAGCTCGCCGTGCTCGATGTCCAGGTCGCGCGGCAGCAGCCGGAACTTCTTGACCGTCTGCCAGCGCTGGAGCCCCTCGTTGAGCCGCTGCACATAGCCGTCGATGAGCTGGACGACCGCGGGCGAGGCCACGACGTCCTCGTACGCCTTGCCCGCCATCCCGTTCTCCGCCGCCCAGCCGAGGATGGTGGGTTCGTCGAGCGCGATCAGGGCCGTACAGAAGTTACGGTCCGCGCCGTGCACGAGGATGTTGGAGACGAACGGGCACACCGCCTTGAACTGCCCCTCGATCTCGGCCGGCGCGATGTACTTGCCGCCCGAGGTCTTGATCAGGTCCTTCTTGCGGTCGGTGATCCGCAGATAGCCGTCGACGGACAGCTCGCCGATGTCACCGGTGTGGAACCACCCGTCGGCCTCCAGCACCTCTTCGGTCTTCTCGGGCAGCCCGTGATATCCGGCCATGATCCCCGGACCGCGCAGCAGGATCTCCCCGTCGTCGGCGATCCGCACCTCGGTGCCGGGCAGGGGCTTGCCGACGGTGCCCGTGCGGTACGCCTCACCGGGGTTGACGAAGCTCGCGGCGCTGGACTCGGTCAGTCCGTAGCCTTCCAGGATGTGGATCCCGGCGCCGGAGAAGAAGAAGCCGATGTCGGGGGCGAGCGCGGCGGAGCCGGAGATGGCGGCGCGCAGTCTGCCGCCGAACGCGTCGCGGAGCTTGGCGTAGACGAGCGCGTCGGCGACCTTGTGCTTCGCGGCGAGGGCGAAGGGGAGCGACGCCCTGCCCGTACGGCGGAAGTTGTCCTGGGAGATCTTGGCCGACTCGCGGGCCAGTTCGGCGGCCCACTGGAAGATCTTGTACTTGGCGCCGCCGCCGGCCCGCGCCTTGGCCGCGACCCCGTTGTAGACCTTCTCGAAGATCCTGGGCACGGCGGCCATGTAGGTCGGCCTGACCACCGGCAGATTCTCGATGATCTTGTCGACCCGGCCGTCCACGGCGGTGACATGCCCGGCCTCGATGTGCCCGGAGGTCAGCACCTTGCCGAAGACGTGGGCCAGCGGGAGCCACAGGTACTGCACGTCGTCGTGACGGATCAGGCCCGTCCCCACGGTGGCCTTGGCCATGTACGACCAGTTGTCGTGCAGGAGCCGCACGCCCTTGGGGCGGCCGGTGGTGCCCGACGTGTAGATCAGGGTGGCCAGCTGGTCCGACCGGATGGCGCCGAGCCGTTCGGTGACGGCGTCCGGGTTCTTGGCGAGGAGCTCACGCCCGCGGCTCTCCAGGTCGGCGAGGGAGAGCACCCAGCCGTCCGGGTCGCCCTCGGCGGGGGACGCGTCGGCCGCGTCGATGACCACCACGTGGGCGAGGTCCGGCAGGTCGGCCCGGCGCTCCCGCGCCTTGGCCAGTTGGGTGGCGTCCTCCGCGATCAGCACCCGGCTCCCGGAGTCGGCGAGGATGTACGCGCACTCCTGGGCGTTGGTGGAGGGGTAGACCGTGGTGGTCGCGGCGCCCGCGCACATCACCCCGAGGTCGGTGAGGATCCAGTCGACGCTGGTGGCGGCGGCGAGCGCGACGCGCTCCTCGGGCCGTACACCCAGCCCGATCAGGCCGGCCGCGACCGCGTACACCCGCTCCGCGGCCTCGCCCCAGGTCAGCGAACGCCAGTCGTCGGGGCCCTCGCCGGAGGCCGGGGGGACCGGGTAGCGGTACGCCTCCGCGCCGGGCGTGGCCGCCACGCGCTCAACGAAGAGGACCGCCACGGAGGGCGGCCGGTTCTCGATCAAGTTCTGTGTGTCGCTCACGGCATCCTCCGGGCCCGTCCGCAGCGCTACGTGACGGACTGCTGTTCCAACTGTCGAGTAACTAACTCGCGAGTAACTACCGATCTGTGATCAGACTAGAGGCCGACCGGCCGGTACGTAAGTGCCTGTGCGCCGCCGCTTCCCCGAAAGCGACCGGTGGGCCCGCACGCCTCGGCGTGGGGCCCACCGGCGGAGCGCGCGACGGACTACTTCTTGGCCTTGCCACCCGACTCGTCGCTGGACAGCACCGAGATGAAGGCCTCCTGCGGGACCTCCACGCTGCCGACCATCTTCATCCGCTTCTTGCCTTCCTTCTGCTTCTCCAGCAGCTTCCGCTTACGGGAGATGTCACCGCCGTAACACTTGGCGAGGACGTCCTTGCGGATGGCGCGGATGGTCTCGCGCGCGATGACCCGCGAGCCGATCGCGGCCTGGATCGGGATCTCGAAGGCCTGGCGGGGGATGAGCCCGCGCAGGGTGGCGACGAGCCGCACGCCGTACGCGTACGCCGCGTCCCGGTGCGTGATCGCCGAGAAGGCGTCGACCTTGTCGCCGTGGAGCAGGATGTCGACCTTCACGAGCTGCGCCGACTGCTCACCGGTCGGTTCGTAGTCGAGCGAGGCGTATCCGCGTGTCTTGGACTTCAGCTGGTCGAAGAAGTCGAAGACGATCTCGGCGAGGGGCAGGGTGTAGCGGATCTCCACCCGGTCCTCGGAGAGGTAGTCCATGCCGAGCAGCGTGCCGCGGCGGGCCTGGCACAGCTCCATGATCGAGCCGATGAACTCGCTCGGGGCGAGGACCGTGGCCTTGACGACCGGCTCGTACACCGCGTCGATCTTCCCCTCGGGGAACTCGCTCGGGTTGGTGACGATGTGTTCCTTACGGTCCTCCATCACCACCCGGTAGACCACGTTGGGCGCGGTCGCGATCAGGTCGAGGCCGAATTCCCGCTCCAGCCGCTCGCGGATCACGTCGAGGTGCAGGAGGCCGAGGAAGCCGACGCGGAAGCCGAAGCCCAGGGCCGCGGAGGTCTCCGGCTCGTACACCAGCGCGGCGTCGTTGAGCTGGAGCTTGTCGAGGGCGTCGCGCAGCTCCGGGTAGTCCGAGCCGTCCAGCGGGTACAGGCCGGAGAACACCATCGGCTTGGGGTCCTTGTAGCCGCCGAGCGCCTGGGTCGCCCCCTTGTTCAGGGTGGTGATCGTGTCGCCGACCTTGGACTGCCGGACGTCCTTCACGCCGGTGATGATGTAGCCCACCTCACCGACGCCGATGCCGTCGGCCGGGGTCATCTCCGGGGAGGAGACCCCGATCTCCAGCAGCTCGTGGGTGGCGTTGGTGGACATCATCCGGATGCGCTCACGCTTGTTGAGGCTGCCGTCGATGACACGGACGTAGGTGACCACCCCGCGGTACGAGTCGTAGACGGAGTCGAAGATCATCGCGCGGGCGGGCGCGTCCGCGTCGCCGACCGGCGCCGGTACGTCCCTGACCACGCGGTCGAGCAGCGCGTCCACGCCGACGCCGGTCTTCGCCGACACCCTGAGGACGTCGTCGGGCTGGCAGCCGATGAGGTTGGCCAGCTCCTCGGCGAACTTCTCGGGCTGGGCGGCCGGCAGGTCGATCTTGTTGAGCACCGGGACGATCGTGAGGTCGTTCTCCATCGCCAGGTACAGGTTGGCGAGGGTCTGGGCCTCGATGCCCTGCGCGGCGTCCACCAGGAGGACCGTGCCCTCGCAGGCGGCGAGCGAGCGGGAGACCTCGTAGGTGAAGTCCACGTGGCCCGGCGTGTCGATCATGTTCAGGACGTGGGTCTTCCCCACGTCCTCGCCCGTGTTGGGCGCCCAGGGCAGCCGGACCGCCTGGGACTTGATCGTGATGCCACGCTCGCGCTCGATGTCCATCCGGTCGAGATACTGGGCGCGCATCTGCCGCGAGTCGACAACACCGGTCAGCTGGAGCATCCGGTCGGCGAGGGTCGACTTGCCGTGGTCGATGTGCGCGATGATGCAGAAGTTGCGGAGCAGCGCCGGGTCCGTACGGCTCGGCTCGGGCACGTGGGTAGGGGTCGCGGGCACGCAGGGTCCTGATTCTTGAGACGCGCGGCGTCTCGTCTCGGGTCGACTCGGATCGATACGTAGCCCCTATCGTCCCATGGGTACGGGGCTGCGGCCGGTTTGGGCCGCGTCGGCGGTGGCTGGTAGCCTGAGCAGCTGTGTCCCGTGCCGTCTCGGTCCGGGACACTCACTCGAAGATCATCAAACCTGAAAAGGCTCATTCGTGGCGAACATCAAGTCCCAGATCAAGCGGAACAAGACGAACGAGAAGGCGCGCCTGCGCAACAAGTCCGTCAAGTCCGCGCTCAAGACCTCGATCCGCAAGGCTCGTGAGGCGGCTGTCGAGGGCGACGTCGAGAAGGCCACCGCGGCCGCTCGTGAGGCGTCCCGCCAGCTCGACAAGGCCGCCTCCAAGGGTGTCATCCACAAGAACGCCGCCGCCAACAAGAAGTCGGCGCTGGCGTCCAAGGTTGCCGCCCTCCAGGCCTGAGCACCCGCTCCACATGATGTGATCGCCGGAAGGGACTCAGCGGGCCCTCTCTACCGCTCCTGACCGGCGGACCCAGGATTCGCACACGACTGCGTTCGCCACGCGGGTGCGGATCCACCAGGTTTGACGTCGAAGGCCCCGGGGCCGTCCCTCCCAGGACACCCCCGGGGCCTTCGTCACGCTCCCGAACGTCACGCTCCCGATGCCCGCCCTACGGGGAGGGTCCTCAATCGCCGGACGGGCTTGAGGTCACTACCGACCGGCCCGCGCCGCGCGGGCGATCGCGACGACCGCCTTCTCCAGCGCGTACTCCGGATCGTCCCCTCCGCCCTTCACCCCCGCGTCCGCCTCGGCGACCGCCACCAGCGCCGCCGCCACCCCGTCCGGGGTCCAGCCGCGCATCTGCTGCCGCACCCGGTCGATCTTCCACGGCGGCATGCCCAGCTCGCGGGCGAGGTCGGCGGGCCGGCCGCCCCGCGCCGAGGAGAGCTTCCCGATGGCCCGGACGCCCTGCGCGAGCGCGCTGGTGATCAGCACGGGCGCCACCCCCGTCGACAGCGACCAGCGCAACGCCTCCAGCGCGTCGGCCGCACGCCCCTCCACGGCACGGTCCGCGACCGTGAAGGAGGAGGCCTCCGCGCGGCCCGTGTAGTAGCGCGCGACGATCTCCTCGTCGATCGTGCCCTCCACGTCCGCCGCCAGCTGCGAGACCGCGCTCGCCAGCTCCCGCAGATCGCTGCCGATGGAGTCGACGAGGGCCTGGCACGCCTCGGGGGTGGCCGAGCGGCCCAGCGTACGGAATTCGGAGCGGACGAAGCTCAGGCGCTCCGCGGGCTTCGTGGTCTTGGGACACGCGACCTCGCGCGCGCCCGCCTTGCGCGCCGCGTCCAGCAGCGCCTTGCCCTTGGCCGCGCCCGCGTGCAGCAGGACGAGCGTGATCTCCTCGGCGGGCGCGTCGAGGTACGCCTTGACGTCCTTGATCGTGTCGGCGGAGAGATCCTGCGCGTTCCGCACGATGACGACCTTGCGCTCGGCGAAGAGCGACGGGCTGGTCAGCTCGGCGAGCGTGCCGGGCTGGAGCTGGTCGGAGGTGAGATCACGGACGTCCGTGTCGGCGTCGGAGGCGCGGGCCGCCGCCACGACCTGCTGCACGGCGCGGTCGAGCAGCAGGTCCTCCTGGCCCACGGCGAGCGTGAGCGGGGCGAGCAGGTCGTCGGGGGAAGCTTTTCTGGTGGCCATCGCGAACCAGCATGGCACGCCCCGCCGACACTCCCCCCGCCACCGGCCACCGACCGCGCGCGGACCGGCGGCCCACCCGCCACGGCGCCTCGCACCACCTCGCGGACACGCCCTACGGCGCGCCTACGGCGCGCCTACGGCGCCTCGCGCCACCCGTCCCAGTCCGCCACGAAGGCGTCCAGCTCGGCGGTGTCCAGGCGGGCCCGCGGGTCCTCCACGACCACGAGCCACTGCGCGTCCTCCGCGTCGTCCTCACCGGCCAGGGCGTCCCGTACGAGCTGGGGCTCCTCGGTCACGGCGAACCGCTCGCCCAGCTCCCGCGCCACCTCCTCCGCGGCGTCACGGTCGGGCAGCACCAGCACATGCCTCACGTCGCTCACCCCCGCATTCTCCCGTTCTCCCGCTACCCCTGTCCCTTGGGCACGATCTGGATGTCGAGGTCGATCCTGATGCTGGAGCCGACGACAGCGATCCCCCGCGCCAGCATGGACTGCCAGTTCACCGTGTAGTCCTCCCGGTGCAGCTCGGTGGAGGCGCGGACGGCCACCCGGGTCTCGCCCTCCATGCCGTTGCCCATGCCGAGGTACTGCGCTTCGAGGGTGACCGTACGGGTCACCCCGTGCAGGGTGAGCGCCCCGGTGATCGCCCAGTTGTTCCCCCCGCGGTGGACGAAGCGGTCGCTGTAGAACTCCAGCGTCGGGTAGTTCGCCACGTCGAGGAAGTCGGCCGACCGCAGGTGGTCGTCGCGCATCTGCACGTTCGTGTCGATCGAGGCGGCGCCGATGATGACGTGCATCGCCGACTGCTCGATCGTCTCGCCGATCCGGATGGCCCCGGCGAAGTTGTCGAACCGCCCGTGCACCCGCGCGAGTCCGATGTGGCGCGCGATGAACCCGATGCGGGAGTGGGCCGGTTCGATCTCCCACTCGCCGGGGGCGGGCAGCGGGAGCGAGGGCGCGATCTGGAGGGTGATGTCGCCGAGTCCGGCGTGCTGGCCGTCGTCGGCGATCGAGACACTGCCCCGGTACGAGCTGAAGCTGTCGGCCGACACCGCCAGCCGGTACTCGCCGTTCGGGACCATCGCCACGATCGTCCCGAACGGATCGGTCTCCCCGCTCACGATCTTGCGCCCGTTCCCGTCGGTGACCGTGAACTCGGCCTGCCGGACGGGCTCGTTGACGGGATCGAGAACACGACAGGTGAGCAGGCCCGCACCGGTGGGCACCGTCAGTCCCGCGAGTGGATTGCTCTTCTGGTGAGCGGCCGTCCGTCGGCCGAGCAGGCGACTGATCATGCGCTACGTACCCCTGTGCGTTGGGCTCTGCGGGGCCGCGCACGGCAGTACGTCCTCGGCGGGGCGGCGGCCCATGACGAATAGGCATTCGATCACCCCTGCGTCGTTCGAGGCAAACGTACGCCGGAGTACGGAGTCCGGTATTACCGGCCGTTATTGAACCGTGTCCGATCAAGGTCCCCACACCCCCGTTCCCATCCCCGCGACCAGTGTCACGACTGGCCAACGCCCACTGTCACGTCCGGCAGCCGGCCATGACGGACCCGGCCCCGCACCCGGCCACGACCCACGAGAACAAGACATTCTCGACCGGTCCGTGGCCCCCTCGTCCCCACCCTCCCCCGTCATCCCGGCCGGCCCCTCGGCCCGCCCCTCGGGCCCCGTGGCACCGCGCGCAGACCGCGTCCGGTCCCGGTGACCGCGATCGCCCCGTCGGTGTCCGTACGGAGCACCGCCGCGCCCCCGGCCCGCAGGGCGCCGACCGTCCGGGGCGAGGGATGCCCGTACAGGTTCTCCGCGCCGACGGAGATCAGGGCCAGCCGGGGACGGACGGTCCTGAGCAGGCCGGGGTACTGGAAAAGGGAGCCGTGGTGGGCGACCTTGAGGACGTCCACCGGGGGCAGCGCCGGATGGTCACGCAACAGCCCTTGCTGCGCCGGGGGTTCGAGGTCTCCGGGGAGCAACAGCGTGGGCCCGCCCGCGATGCGCACGAACAGGGTGACGCTGGCGTCGTTCGGCTCCCCCACCACCGGATCCGCCCGGGGCCACAGCACCTGCCAGCTCAGCGGCCCCACCCTGCGCCGCTCCCCCGGTCCCGCCCGGACGACGGGCACCCCTGCCGCTGCAGCGGTTCTCCTGACAAACGCGCTCTGGTCCCGGGGTTCCTGGAGCGGCGTCGTCTGGATCGCGCCGACCGCGCGGCCCCGCAACACCCCGGGCAGTCCGGCGACATGGTCGGCGTGCAGGTGGGTGAGCAGCAGCAGAGGTACGCGCGTGACGCCGAGGTCCCGCAGGCAGCGGTCGGCGAGGAGCGGATCGGGACCGGCGTCCACGACCACGGCCGTGCCGTCCCCGGCCGCCAGGACCGCGCTGTCGCCCTGGCCGACGTCGCACATCGCGACCGTCCAGCCCGGCGGCGGCCAGCCCGTCACCAGCCGGGTCAGCGGAGGCGGCCGCAGGATCACGAGCAGCAGGAGCACCGCGCAGCCCGCGGCGGTCCAGGGGTGGCGTGGGATCCGCCGGGCGGCGAACAGGACGAGGACCGTCAGGCCGGCCAGCAGCAGCCCGCCCCACCAGCCCCCGGGCCAGCCGGCCTCGGCGCCCGGGAGGGCGGCCCCGCGCCGGGCCACCGAGGCGATCCACCCCGCCGGCCACCCCGCGCACCGGGCGAGCGCCTCGGCGACGGGCATCGCCATCGGCGCCACGGCGAGGGCGGCGAAGCCGAGCACGGTGGCCGGGGCCACGGCCAGCTCGGCGAAGAGATTGCACGGGATCGCCACCAGGCTGACCCGGGCCGCGAACACCACCACGACCGGCGCGCACACGGCCTGCGCGGCCCCGGCGGCGGCCAGCGCCTCGGCGAGCCGGGGAGGCACCCCGCGCCGCTCCAGCGCCGCGCTCCAGCGGGGCCCGAGCGTGAGCAGCGCGCCCGTGGCCAGGACGGAGAGCAGGAATCCGTAACTCCGCGCCAGCCAGGGGTCGTACAGCACCAGGAGCAGGACGGCGCCGGCCAGGGCGGGGATCAGCGACCTGCGCCGGCCCGTACCGATGGCGAGCAGGGCGATCGCCCCGCACGCGGCGGCCCGCAGCACACTCGGATCAGGCCGGCAGACCACCACGAAGGCGAGCGTGAGCGCCCCGCCGAGCAGCGCGGTCGACCGCAGCGAGATCCTCAGCCTCGGCGCCAGTCCGCGCCGTTCGGCCCTGAGCGCGAGTCCCGGCGGGCCGATCAGCAGGACGAGGACGATGGTGAGGTTGCTCCCGGAGACGGCCGTCAGGTGGGAGAGGTCCGTCGCCTTGAACGCGTCCTGGAGGTCGGGCGGGATCCGCGACGTGTCGCCG
The DNA here is from genome assembly GCF_044744165.1 of Streptomyces sp. NPDC087420. NCBI lineage: Bacteria > Bacillati > Actinomycetota > Actinomycetes > Kitasatosporales > Streptomycetaceae > Streptomyces > Streptomyces sp. NPDC087420. The sequence goes on along the minus strand of NZ_JBIUXU010000003.1, from coordinate 419,059 downwards.
ACCACCAGCCCGGGCAACAGCGCGCGGGCGTCCGCCGGCAGCCCCTCGGTCGCCTCCCGCAGCCCGGCCCGGAGCGCGCCGGCCACCCGCTGTGGGCGGGACGGCGGCCCGGTGACCCGGGGCGGCCCGGCCCCCTCCACGCGCAGCGAGGCCGCGTACCGGTCGTCCCCGTACAGCGGCGGCGAGAGCCGCCCGGTCAGCCGCAACCGGGTGGAGGGCAGCACCCCCTGCCACCGCCCCGCGTACGCGCCGGGCGTGGCGAGCACGAGCACCGGCGTCCGCCCTGCGGTGACCGCACCGTCGGGCGCCGTCACGCGCGTCACCTCGGCCTCCAGGAGGAACGCGCCACCGGACATCCGGTCACCGAACACCCTGGGCCGGGTGGGCCGTGGATCGGAGGTGACAACCGCCTCGACCGTCACGCGTGCGTACCGCTCCGCCAACCCCACCACCGGCCCCCGCCTCAGATCGGCCCCGTACAACCCGGCGGAAGCCGCCCCGGCGGCCCCACAGAGCAACACCCCAGCGAGAGCCACCCCATTGACCCGCCCCCACCGCACCCCAGCCGGAACGAGCCCGTGGGACCGCCCCCGCCGCACATCCACTCCCCCGAGCGGGCCGGGCCCGGACCCGCTCCCCCGCCCCGCAGTCCTCCCCCGCCCCGCAGTCCTGCTCCGCGCCGCCTCCCGTTGCCACCGGCCGCCTCCGCCCGTCCCCCGCATCGCCGTCCGGATCAGGACCAGCCCGGCCATCAAGAGGCAGGCGAGGACTCCCACAGCCGTCCAGAGGCCCGGAGCACCCAGCACCAGGGCCGCCGCCGCCCAGGCCGCCACGGCCGGTGGCACCAGGCGCAGGTCCGGCGGACCCTCCTGGCGGGGGTTCGCAGCCCCCAGGGGGTTGTCCGAGGCCGCGTGGACCGCCGGGCGCGTCGGGCGCGTCGGGCCGATCGGGCGTGTCACGGCCGGACCAGCGCGCGGAGATCGGCGAAGCGGCGGTCACCGATGCCGTTCACCTCGCGCAGCTCGTCCACGGACCGGAAACCGCCGTGCTCGGTGCGGTAGTCGAGGATGTGCTGGGCGAGCACCGGGCCGACGCCCGGCAGCGTGTCCAACTGCTCCGCCGTGGCGGTGTTGAGGCCGACCGGTTCCGCGGGGCGCGGGCCCCCTGTCGGCGCGACCGCAACGGGCGGGGCCGGTACGCCCACCACCACCTGTTCGCCGTCCATCAGCACCCGCGCCCGGTTCAGCGCGGTCGTGTCCGCGCCCGGCTCGACGCCCCCCGCCGCACGCAGCGCGTCGGCCACCCGCGACCCCGCCGGCAGCCGCAGCACCCCGGGCCGTCTGACCTTGCCGCCCACGTCGACCACCACACGGTCCGTGGCCGCCGCCGAGGGCGGTGACGACGGCGGAACCACCGCCGCCGCCCGAACCGTCTGCGGCGCCTGGACCGGCCTCGGCCGCGCCGACCAGAAGTGCTGGGCCGCCAGGACCCCCGCCACGACCAGCACCACGGCGAGCGCGGCGAGCGCCCTGGGCTCCAGACCGCAGCGGAGCTGAAGCCACAACGGCAGCCGGTCACGGACCGCCAGGGCCACCCGCTCCCGCCTCCGGCCCGCCGTCGGGCGTTCCGGCGTCGCCGACACGGACGGCGCCGCTGACGCCGGCAGTTCGGCGCGTGTGAACGGCGCGGCGGGAGCCGCGACACCTCGCGGCCGCGCCGCAACCCGCAGGCCCTCCCCCGTCCGCCTCGGCGGTGACAGTCCGCCACCGTTCGGCCCATCGGTGAACAGCGCGTCCGCCCGGAGCCGCAGCGTCGTGGAGGTCGTGGACGACGTGGATCCGCCCCCGCGAGAACGCGTGCGGAGACGGCGGCCGTACCGCGCACGGCTGTCGGAGCCCGGCGCCCGGCCCGGGCCACTGGTCGGGGAACTGGTCACGGAACGTGTTCGGAATGTCATGCCTCAACACGTTAGGCACATCCGCCGAACCTCGCGGATCACCCTCAATTCCGGTGGACAACCGACCCGTTGTGGATAACTCCGTCACCCACACGTGTCTCCCCACGTATCGCCCGCACGTGTCAGCCACGCATCAGCGCGGCGAGATCACAGCCCCCAGCAACCCCGGCCCGGTGTGCGCCCCGATCACCGCGCCCACCTCGCTGACGTGCAGGTCCATCAGCCCCGGAATCCGTTCCCGCAACCGCTCGGCCAGCGCCGTCGCCCGCTCGGGCGCCGCGAGATGGTGCACCGCGATGTCCACCTGACCCGTCCCGGCGCGCTCCGCGACGATCTCCTCCAGCCGGGCGATCGCCTTCGACGCCGTCCGTACCTTCTCCAGCATCTCGATGCGCCCGCCCTCCAGCTGCAACAGCGGCTTCACCGCCAGGGCCGAGCCCAACAGCGCCTGAGTCGCGCCGATCCGCCCGCCCCTGCGCAGATAGTCCAGCGTGTCGACGTAGAAGTACGCGGAGGTTCCGGCGGCCCGCTTCTCCGCCGCCGCCACCGCCTCGTCCAGCGTGCCGTCCGCCTCCGCCACCTCGGCCGCCGCCAGCGCGCAGAACCCGAGCGCCATCGCCACCATCCCGGTGTCCACCACCCGCACCGGCACCGGAGCCTCCTTGGCGGCCAGTACGGCGGCGTCGTAGGTACCGGAGAACTCGGCGGACAGATGGAGCGAAACGATCCCGCTCGCGCCGGCCTCGGCGGCCGTACGGTACGCGGCGGCAAAGACGTCGGGGCTCGGCCGGGACGTCGTCACGGAGCGTCGCTTCTGGAGGGCGATCGCCAGCGAGCGGGCCGAGATCTCCGTGCCCTCTTCCCACGCCCGGTCGCCGAGCACGACGGTCAGCGGAACCGCGGTGATGCCGTGCCGCTCCATCGTCTGGGGCGGCAGGTAGGCCGTGGAATCGGTGACGATCGCGACATGGCGGGACATGAGCGGGAGGTTACCCGCCGTCGCCCCCGGTCGGCAGCCCGGGACCGCCTCAATGATCGCTTCCGTCCGGACCGGCGTCGAATCCGTCACTTACAGGTCCCGTGTCCCGTCACTTCAAGATCCACCTACCGGTCCCGTGTCCCTGACTTCACGATCCCGGTCCCGGTCAGTTCGAGGTCTCCGGGCGGGCCTGCCTGGCCGGCTTCTGCCACGGATAGACGTTCCGGTGGGGGACCGGGGGCTCGATCGCCTCCGCCGCACCCCTCTCCGCATCCGTACGCCCCTCGGACGGCCACTGGCCCGGCGCCGCCGACGCCTCGTGCGCCGCCGCCGATTCCTCCACCGTCGACCAGTGCCGCAGCGCCCCCGACTCCACGTCGATCTGCTCGCTCAGGGACGACAGGTCGTCCTCCGCGAACTTCCGCGCCCGGTCCCGCGCCGCCCACCGCAGCGAGTCCGCCGAACGCGTGATCCGCTCCGTACGCTCCCGCAGACCCGCCAGCCGCTCCGCGACCCTCGCCCGGTCCGGGTCACGCTCCATCTGCCTGAGGTCGTCGTCCAGCTCCCTGCCGTGCACGCTCAGACGCTCGAACAGCGCGATCGATTCCGACAGCGAGGCGTCCTCGGCCGCGCCCGCGTGCAGCGCGTCCTGCGTCGCCTTCATCGACGTACGCAACCGGACCCGCAGCTGCGCCAGCTCGCCCGGCACACCCAGCTGCCCGATGCTCCGCGCGCGCAGCGTGGTGTCCTCCACGGCCCTGCGGGCCTGCGAGATCGTACGGTCGACCCCCCGCTTGGCCGCCTTGACCGCCTTGACGCTCACGAACACCCCCAGCGCCACGAAGGCGACGAAGAGTAGCGCCAGGATCAGGATCACGGCTTCCATGAGCGCCCCTCGGGGGTTGGGTCGGAAACATGTCGTTCGTCCGCTGTGGCTTCAACTGTGCTTCTTCCACCGTAAACGGAACGGGCAGGCAAAGGGTTCCGTAGGAACCCTCAACCTGCCCGTAAGGGGAAGCCCTAAGCCGTCACACGACGATGTTCACCAGCTTCGGCGCCCGGACGATCACCTTCCGGATCGTCGCGTCGCCCACCGCCGCGACCACCGTCGCCTCGCCCAGCACCAGCGCCTCCAGCTCCGCGTCCGAGATCGACGCGGGCACCTCCAGACGCGCCTTGACCTTGCCCTTGATCTGCACCACACACGTCACGGTCTCGTCCACGACGTACGCCGGGTCGGCGACCGGGAAGTCCTGGTGCACCACCGAGTCGGTGTGGCCCAGCTTCCGCCACAGCTCCTCGGCGATGTGCGGGGCCAGCGGCGCGATCAGCAGCACCAGCCGCTCGGCGACCGACCGCGACAGCGGACCGCCCGCCTTCGTCAGATGGTTGTTCAGCTCGGTGACCTTGGCGATGGCGGTGTTGAACCGCAGGCCCGCCATGTCCTGCGCCACGCCGTCGACGGCCTTGTGCAGCGCGCGCAGCGTCTCCTCGCCGGGCTCCGTGTCAACCACGGTGACCTCGCCCGTCGTCTCGTCGACGACATTGCGCCACAGCCGCTGCAACAGCCGGTACTGGCCGACCACCGCGCGTGTGTCCCAAGGACGCGAGACGTCCAGAGGACCCATCGCCATCTCGTACAGACGCAGGGTGTCCGCGCCGTACTCCGCGCAGATCTCGTCCGGAGTGACCGCGTTCTTGAGGGACTTGCCCATCTTGCCCAGTACGCGCGTGACCTTGGCGCCCTGGTACCAGTACCCGCCGTCGCGCTCCTCGACCTCGGTGGCAGGCACCGCGATGCCCCGGCCGTCCCGGTAGACGAACGCCTGGATCATGCCCTGGTTGTAGAGCTTGTGGAACGGCTCGACCGACGAGATGTGCCCCAGGTCGTACAGCACCTTGGACCAGAAGCGCGCGTACAGCAGGTGCAGTACGGCGTGTTCCGCGCCGCCCACGTACAGGTCCACGCCGCCGTGCGGCTGCCCCTCGCGGGGGCCCATCCAGTACTGCTCGATCGCCGGGTCGACCAGCTTCTCGCTGTTGTGCGGGTCCAGGTAGCGCAGTTCGTACCAGCAGGAACCGGCCCAGTTGGGCATGGTGTTGGTCTCGCGGCGGTAGCGCTTGACCCCCTCACCGCCGCCCAGGTCCAGCTCCACGTCCACCCAGTCCTGCTTCCGCGACAGCGGCGGCTCGGGCTGGGTGTCGGCGTCGTCCGGGTCGAACGTCCGTGGCGAGTAGTCGTCGACCTCGGGCAGTTCCAGCGGCAGCATCGACTCGGGCAGCGCGTGGGCGGTGCCGTCCTCGTCGTACACGATCGGGAAGGGCTCGCCCCAGTAGCGCTGCCGGCTGAACAGCCAGTCGCGCAGCCGGAAGTTGACCGTGCCCTCGCCGATGCCCCGGGCCGCCAGCCAGTCGGTGATCTTCGCCTTGGCGTCGACCACGCCCAGCCCGTCCAGGCCGATCTCGTCGCTCGTGGAGTTGATGATCTTCGCGTCGTACGAGGCGAACGCGTCGTCCCACTCCGCCGGGTCGGCCGGCCGGCCGTCGGACGGCTCGACCACACAGCGCATCGGCAGCTCGAAGGCGCGCGCGAACGCGAAGTCACGGCTGTCGTGCGCCGGGACGGCCATGATCGCGCCGGTGCCGTACCCCATCAGGACGTAGTCGGCGATGAAGACGGGCACGGGCTCGCCGCTGACCGGGTTGGTCGCGTACGCGCCGGTGAAGACACCGGTCTTGTCCTTGGCCTCGGCCTGCCGCTCGACGTCGGACTTCGACGCGGCCTGCTTGCGGTACGCGTCGACGGCCTCGGCCGGGGTCGCGTGGCCGCCCGTCCACACCTCGTGCGTGCCCTCGGGCCAGGCGGCGGGGACGATCCGCTCGACCAGCTCGTGCTCCGGGGACAGCACCATGTACGTGGCGCCGAACAGGGTGTCCTGACGGGTCGTGAACACCGTGATCGCACCGGCGTCACCGACCGGGAAGTCGACCCGCGCGCCCTCGCTGCGTCCGATCCAGTTGCGCTGCTGCGCCTTGATGGCGTCCGGCCAGTCCAGCGCCTCCAGGTCGGCCAGCAGACGGTCCGCGTAGGCCGTGATGCGCATGTTCCACTGGCGCAGCTTCCGCTTGAAGACCGGGAAGTTGCCGCGCTCGGAGCGGCCCTCGGCGGTGACTTCCTCGTTCGCCAGGACCGTGCCCAGACCGGGACACCAGTTGACCGGGGCGTCGGAGGTGTACGCCAGCCGGTACTCGCCGAGCACGTCGGCGCGTTCGACGGCGTCCAGCGCACTCCAGGGGCGCCCGTCCGGCGTCGCGCGCCGTCCGCTCTCGAACTGCGCCATCAGCTCGTCGATCGGCCGCGCCTTGTCCGCTTCCTCGTCGTACCAGGAGTTGAAGATCTGGACGAAGATCCACTGGGTCCACCGGTAGTAGTCCGGGTCGATCGTCGCGAAGGAGCGGCGCGTGTCGTGACCCAGGCCCAGCCGGCGCAGCTGGACCTTCATGTTCTCCATGTTGGCCTCGGTGGAGGCCCGGGGGTGCGTGCCGGTCTGCACCGCGTACTGCTCGGCGGGCAGGCCGAAGGCGTCGAAGCCCAGCGTGTGCAGGACGTTGTGGCCGGTCATGCGCTGGTGGCGGGCGAAGACGTCCGTGGCGATGTACCCCAGCGGGTGCCCGACGTGCAGGCCCGCGCCGGAGGGGTACGGGAACATGTCCATGATGAACTTCTTGGGCCGCGCGACCAGCCCGGGATCCCCGGCCAGGTCACCGGTGGGGTTCGGCGCCTCGTACGTGCCCTCGGCGGCCCAGACGTCCTGCCAGCGTGCCTCGATGTCGGCGGCCATGGCAGCCGTGTAGCGGTGCGGCGCGGCCGTCTCGGTGGCGGCGTGAGCCGTCTCGGCGGCAGCGGAATTCGTCTCGCTCATGATCCTTCGAAGCTCCATCGATCGTCTCTGCCTGCGGCGAATGAAAAAAGCCCCTCGCACAGGAGGGGTCAGCCGCGCCGATTCCGACCGGATCTCTCATCCGTCGGGACTGATCAGCGCGGCCCGCTAAGCAGAAGGCGTACGGCACGCATGGCGTCAGGGTACCGCAGGGCCCGGACGGCCCGCACCGGAGATCCGGCGGGGCGGGTCGGCGGGACCAGGAAGCGTGATCGGGAGGATCGGCATGTCCGTGGACGGCGATCGCCGATCACTGGGGAGCGCCTTACTCCGCGTATCGCCCCTATCCGGGGCAAGCTCAAAGTCAGTTACCTCACCTTCCCTTGGTTAAACCTGAGAATCGGTCTCTGCCTGGTATCGCTCCACTTAGCATGCGGCAACGGGACCGCTTTCCCGAGCCATTCGGAGTCGACCCCATGAACCCTTCTCGCAATCGCAGGATCAGTTCGTCGCCCGCACTGGACCCCGGCATGAGCCGACAGGTCCAGGGCGGGCTGACCGTCGCTGCACTGGTACTGGTACCCCTTCTCGCCGTCGCGACAGGCGACGCCTTCCGCGCCGCGCTGGATTTCGCAGCCGGCGTGCTTTCCCTCGTGTCCCTGACGGCGGCCGTCGCGTGGGGGCTGATAGCCACCGACCGGTTGCTGCTCTCCTCGCGGCACAGGCTGCTCGCGCAGGGCATCCACCGGGCGACGGCCGTGGCTTCGCTCGGCTTCCTCCTGCTGCACGTCACCGTCAAGGTGTCGCTCGGGCACGTCTCGCTGATCGGCGCCGTGGTGCCGTTCGGCCTGGGGATGACCGGTACGAACGGTCTCATCGGTTTCGGTTCGCTCGCCGGACTCCTGATGATCGTCGCCGCCACCACCGGGGCGATGCGCAGTGCCTTCGCCACCCCGGGCCGCATCGCCGGCCGCTGGCGGGCGATGCACATGCTCGCCTATCCGGCCTGGTGCTTCGCCCTGGTGCACGGCCTCTACACGGGCCGGCCGGCGGCGACCTGGGTCACCACGATGTACTGCGTCTCGCTCGTCGGAGTGGCGGCGGCCGTGTCCCTGCGGCTCCTCCCCCGCCCGGTCCAGAACCGGATCGCCGACCAGCTGATCGCACTGACCGGCGGGCAGCGCCGTACGACGGAGCCGGAGCAGTCGCTCCGGGACCTGTCGTCGGATCCGCTGCCCGGAGCGACGGGCCTCACCCCGCGGCCCGAGTACGAGCAGCTCCGCCGTGAGCCCTCTTTCTCGGCGCAGCCGCTGGGTGCCCCCCTCGGCCGGCCGCGGACCCCGCCGCGGCTCGCCCCGCCGTCCCCGCCGCTGTACGAGGCGGAGCGGGCCCCCATGGGCCTGTACGCGGGCGGCTCGGGCGGCGATGCGCTGTCCGACGCGTTCGCGGACCCGTTCTCGGGCCGCGCACCCGATCCGGTGTCCGGACCCGGCACCGGCCTCTCGGCCGGCTACCGCGCGGTCTCCCTGGGTACGGACCCGACCGCCGTACTCCCGGTGACACCGCCCTACGGCGCGGCGCCCGGCTCCCCGTCCGGCCCGCTGTCCGGTCCCCCGTCCGGTGACGTCCCGCTCGCCGAACGCATCCCCATGACCGAGGAACTGCCGATCATCACCGAAGAGTCCACCGGCCGTCCCGGCTCCTGGCCGGCGCCCTCCCCGCCGCCGCCCGGACAGGCCTTCGCTCCCCCCGCGCCGGCTCCCTCCCCGTACGACACGGGATCCGTCCCCTCCTACGACACGGGCTCGACACCCCCGTACGACACCGGGTCGGTCCCGGCGTACGACACCGGTTCCGTCCCTTCGTACGACACGGGCCCGACCCCTGCGTACGACACCGGCTCCGTGCCCGTCTACGGACCCAACGCGGCCTCCCCGTACGACACCGGCTCGATCCCCGCGTACGACACAGGCGCCCTCCCCGCCTACGACACGGGCAACCTTCCTCCGTACACGGGCCAGTCGCCCGCCTCCCCGGTCGGGCCCTCCTACGAAGGCGCGACGTACGACGGAACGGGGCCCCGTCCCGGCAGCGAGCCCCCGCCGGGTCCGCTCTACCAGCCCCCGGCCGGGGAGCCCTGGAACGCACCCGCAGGAGACCGACCGTGAACGCCCCTCTCCCCGACGTACCCGAAGTCCGCGTCGTCGGCCTGCCCCAGCTGACGCAGGGGTTCGACCTGGTCGAGCGGCTCGACCTGCCCATGCACCTCAAGGTGCACGGCCCGCTCCAGCCGATGACCGGTGAGCGGCTGGCGCAGCTCGCCGAGAACATCACCCTGCGCGGCCGCGGCGGCGCAGGTTTCCCCTTCGGCAAGAAGCTGCGGGCGGTCGCCCAGGCGTCGATCCGGCGCGGGGTCAGGCCCGTCGTGGTGATCAACGGCAGTGAGGGCGAGCCCGCGTGCCGCAAGGACACCGTGCTGCTCAACCGGGCGCCGCACCTGATCCTGGACGGCGCTCTGCTGGCCGCCGAGGCGCTCGGCGCCCGCACCCTGGTCGTCGCCGTCACCCGCAACTCCACGGAGGTATCCATGCGGGCGGCGCTCGCCGAGCGCGGTCTGTCCGACCGGCGCGGCCAGCAGCTGCGCGCGCGGGTGGTCCGTACGCCCGAGCGCATGGTCTCCGGCGAGGCCTCGGCGGTGATCCGTGCCATCGGCGGCGGGCCCGCCCTGCCGCCGGGCCGCCGGGAACGCGCGGCGGAGTCCGGTGTCGGCGGAGCGCCGACCCTGCTCTCCAACGCCGAGACGTACGCCCAACTGGCCGTCGGCGCCCGGATCGGCGCCCGCCGGTACGGCCACACCGGGCTGGAGGACGAGCCGGGCACCGTCATGCTCACCGTGTCGGGCGCGGTCGCCCGGCCGATGGTCATCGAGGTGCCGACCGGCGTGCCGCTGCGGTACGTCCTCCAGATGGCCGGCGCCCCGCCGCTGCCCCAGGGCGTGCTCACAGGCGGCTACCACGGCAACTGGATCGACGCGGTGGCCGCCCATGAGGCGGTCGTCTCCCGGGCGTCCCTGGCGGCCGTGGGCGGCTCGCTGGGCGCCGGGGCGATCCTGCCCATCGGCCCCGAGACCTGCCCGCTGGGCGAGGCCCTGCGGGTGGCCAACTGGCTCGCGGCCGAGACGGCCGGCCAGTGCGGCCCCTGCAAGCTCGGTCTGCCCGCCGCGGCCGGCGGTCTGTCCGACGTGATCAACGGGGGCGGCCCGACCGCCCTGGAGGCGCTGCGGGCGGTCACCCAGGCCGTCAAGGGCCGGGGCGCGTGCAAGCACCCCGACGGCTCCGCGCGCTTCTTCGCCTCCACCCTGTCGGCGTTCACGGACGACCTGGCCGCGCACATGCTGCACGGCGGTTGCGGACGCGAGACGACCGGGGTGCTGCCGCTGCCGGGTCCTGGCTACCAGGAGGCCGAGGAGTCGATCCCGAGCGGCGAGAAGCTCGCCGTGGACTGGACGCTCTGCCAGGGCCACGGGCTCTGCGCGGACATCGTGCCCGAGCTGATCAGGCTGGGCCCCGACGGCTACCCGGCGCTCGCGGACGCGTCGGTCCCGATGCACATGCGGGGCCGCGCGCAGCGCGCCGTGCGCCGCTGCCCGGCGCTGGCGCTCCGTATCGAGCAGCCCGAGCCGGAACGGCCCGCCCGCACGGCGCTGCCGCCCGGCGGCGGCCGCAAGGCCCTGGGCCCCGGCCGGGGTTGACCACGAAGAAGCGGGCCACCCGATCCGGGTGGCCCGCTTCTTGTTGTTGTCTTCGCTGTGGAACCGATTCGCTGTGGAGCTAAGGAGAATTGAACTCCTGACCTCTTGCATGCCATGCAAGCGCTCTACCAACTGAGCTATAGCCCCGCGCCGGGTCTCCCCTGCGGTGTCGCCAACATTAACGGTCCCTCCCGCCGAGCACCAAATCGATTCCCCTCCGTACGGAGACGCCTGGTACCGAACGTCCTTCGCGACCGTGTCGCGAAGGACGTCGTCAGGCGGTCGCGAAGGAGTAGAAGCGTTTGAGCGTGCAGTGTTCGTCGAGGAGACGTCCGTAGATGGGCTCACCTTCGAGCTCACGGTAGGTCTCGATCGGGTCGCCTTTTATGATCAGTGCCCGTGCGCACTCCTCGCACCAGTACTGGAAGTCGGCGTGGAGCGGATCCATGTCCCTGACGATCGGCGTACCGCTGCCGCACCAGTCGCACTTACGCCTGTGAGCACCCATCACTCAGCTCCGGCTGCGGCCGCAGACCTCCGCCGTGGCAGGCAGGTCATCGTCCCCCTCGACGCCGCTGGCGGACATGCGCGCTCTCCCTCCGGGTCCAGGCCGGCGTCCCCCTCCGGCCGTCCGATTCTGCCACGCCCGCGCAACGGGGTCAGCATGAAAAGGCCTGCCGGTGAGGGCTCATAGCGGACGTCAGCGCACGGTAGGTGCCTTTCGCCCGGCGCCGAGACCGGCCGCCGCGCCCAGGACGCTCGCGCCGGCGAGCGCGAGCATGCAGATCCACAGCGCGTCCGCGGCCCCGCCGGGTCCTGAGGCGTCCAGACGGTTCAGGAAGAGTGTCCCGAATGTCGCGACCCCGAGCAGCTGGCCGAGTTGGGTGACGGTGGCGAGCAGTCCGCTGGCGTCGGCCGCGTCCTCCTGGCGTACGGTCGCCAAGGCGCGGGCAAGTACGGGGCTGAAGCCGAGCGACAGACCCGCGCCGAGGCCCATGAAGGCGACGTACATCGCGACACCGCCGTCGCCGATGTCGCGCAGCACCCATCCCACGGCGACGGACGAGACCGCGGCCAGCGCGAACCCGCCCGGGACCAGGGCCTGGTGAAGCCGCTGGGGCCAGGTGCGCCAGGTCAGGCCGATCAGGCCGAAGACCACGGCGGTCGGTGCGAAGGACAGTCCCGCGCGCAACGGGCTGTAGCCGAGGGCGCCTTGGATGTAGAGGGTGAGGGAGAAAAGGAAACCGGCGTTGACGGCCATGACCAGCAGGATGCGCACGGCCGCCAGGGCCATCCCCGGAATGCGCAGCACACGCGGGGCGATCAGCGGGGCTCCGCCGTTGCGGGCGAGCCGGGACTCGAACACGAGGAAGCCGCAGAAGAACACCACGGACGCCCCCAGCGACAGCCAGGACCAGAGGGGCCAGCCCTCCTCCTGACCGAGCACCAGCGGCACGGTCAGCAGCGACACGGCCCCGGCCAGCAGCACCAGGCCCGGCAGGTCCAGCGAGCGCGAGCGTTCCGGTTCGCCGCGCCGGTCCTTGGGCAGCACCCGGGCGCCGAGCACCAGCAGGACCGCGCCCACGGGCACGTTGACCAGGAAGACGGGCCGCCAGCCCTCCCCGAACAGGTCGGCGCTGACGAGCAGTCCGCCCACGACCTGCCCGGCCGCGGCGCCGGTGGCGAGCACGGCGGCGTACGCGCCGAGCGCGCGCCCGCGCGCCTCGCCGGTGAAGTTGCGCTGGATGAGGCTGAGCACCTGAGGGATCATCAGGGCCGCGCCGGCGCCCTGGACCAGCCGGAAGGCGATCAGCTGCCCCGTGCCCGAGGCCAGTCCGCAGGCGAGCGAGGAGACGGTGAAGACGGCGAGCCCGCCGAGGTACATCCGCCGGTGGCCCAGCAGATCGCCCAGTCTGGCCCCGGTGATCAGCAGGACGGCGTACGAGATGGTGTAGCCGGCGATCACCATCTGCAACCCGGCGCCGGAGGCGTGGAGTTCGGTACGGATCGTGGGCGCGGCGACGTTGACGATGAAGACGTCGAGCAGCGCCATGAACTGGGCGGCGAGCACCACCGCGAGCAGCATGCCGGGCCGCTTGTCAGTGGTCCCGGCTTTACTGGGTCGAACGGATCTGCCGGGGTGGGCGGAGGTCGTGGCCGGGGGGCTCGCGGCCGAAGGGGTCGTGGTCATGGCACCGAGCCTGCGGTGCTTTCGATACGGGTAACCAGAGCCCCTTGATCCTGGTACTGGCACCACCTGGCAGCAGCCTCTCCAGAAGCGCACGATGGGGGCGTGACCACGATGACCGTGCAGCACACCACACGCGGCAACCGGCGCAGGCCGGAGCTGGCGGCCTTTCTGCGCAGCCGCCGGGCGCGGGTGACCCCCGCCGACGTCGGCATGGCCCCGGGGCTGCGGCGCCGCACGCCCGGCCTGCGGCGCGAAGAGGTCGCCCAGCTCTCCGGGGTGGGTGTGACCTGGTACACGTGGCTGGAGCAGGGGCGCCCGATCAACGCCTCGGCCCAGGTGCTGGACGCCATCGCGCGCACGCTCCGCCTGGACCGTACCGAGCGGGAGCATCTGTACCACCTGGCGGAGGTGCCGCACGACCCGGACCCGGAGACGGATCCGCTGGCCGTCACCCCGGAGGTCCAGGGCATCATCGACACGCTCGACCCGCTCCCCGCCGTGGTCTACAACGGGCGGTACGACATCCTGGCGACCAACGGGGCGTACACCGACCTCTTCGAGGAGGTGCCTCCGCGCCCCGCCGATCCGTGGAACGTGCTGTGGGTCCTGTTCACGGTGCCCGACACGCGCTGCCCGCTGGTCCATCCGGAGAGGGAGCTGCCGATGATGGTGGCGACCCTGCGGGCCACGTACGGACGGCATGTCGGAGAGCCCGTCTGGGAGTCGTTCATCCGCCGCCTGGCGCACGCGAGCCCGTACTTCGCCGAGTTGTGGGAGCGGGGGGACGTGGCGCCGTCGGGCGCCAGGACGAAGACCTTCCACCACAAGGAGGTGGGCGAGATACGGATGACGTCGGTCTCGCTGGCGATCACCGGCATGCCGGAGTGCCGGATCGTCGTCTACACACCGGGCGACGAGGAGAGCCGCGAACGCACGGCGCTCCTGCGCGCACAGCGCACCCTGAGGCCTTGACGGCCAGGGCGGGTCGGAACCCAGTCGTGGACGGCCGCGGGACCCTTCTACGGCTGACCGCGCCTGATCCTTGGCCTCACCGCCGACAACAAAAATCCCGTCCCCTGCGGGGACGGGATCCAGAGTCCGTGCGACTGATTGTGGAGCTAAGGAGAATTGAACTCCTGACCTCCTGCATGCCATGCAGGCGCTCTACCAACTGAGCTATAGCCCCTCGTGTCCTCGCGCTCGCGCGCTGCGGACTAGAAGAACTTTAGCCTGCGACCAGCCCGAAAGTGAAATCAGACGTCGTCGCCGAGAACCGGCTCGGGGAGTGTGCCGGCGTTGTGCTCCAGGAGCCGCCAGCCGCGCGCGCCCTCGCCGAGGACGGACCAGCAGCAGTTCGAGAGGCCCCCGAGGCCTTCCCAGTGGTGCGCCTCCAGGCCGAGCAGGCGGCCGATGGTGGTGCGGATCGTGCCGCCGTGGCTGACGACGACGAGCGTGCCGTCGTCGGGCAGTTTCTCGGCGTGCCGGAGCACCACCGGGGCGGCCCGGTCGGCGACCTCGGTCTCCAGCTCGCCACCGCCGCGCCGCACGGGCTCACCGCGCTTCCACGCGGCGTACTGGTCGCCGAACCGGCCGACGATCTCCTCGTGGGTCAGCCCCTGCCAGTCCCCCGCGAAGGTCTCGCGGAGCCCGGCGTCGTGTGCGACCTCCAGGCCGGTGAGGCCGGCCAGCTCGGCGGCCGTGGCCGCGGCCCGGGAGAGGTCGGAGGCGACGATCGCGTCGGGCCGCAGGGACGCCAGCAGCCGCGCGGACCGCCGCGCCTGGGCCACGCCCGTGGCGGTCAGCTCGATGTCCGTGGAGCCCTGGAAGCGGCGTTCCAGGTTCCAGGCCGTCTGGCCGTGCCGCCACAGGACGATGCGGCGTCCTCTGCCGCGTCCGCTGCCGTTCAGCTCAGCTCACCGTCCGTGTCACCGGCGATCCCGGCGGGCTCGGGGGCCTTCGTGCGGGTCTTCACGGCGTCCTCGGGCAGGGGCAGCTCGGGGCAGTCCTTCCACAGCCGCTCCAGGGCGTAGAAGACCCGCTCCTCGGTGTGCTGCACGTGGACGACGATGTCGACGTAGTCGAGGAGGATCCAGCGGGCGTCACGGTCGCCCTCACGGCGCACCGGCTTGATGCCGAGCTGCTTCTGGATCTGCTCCTCGATCTCGTCGACGATCGACTTGACCTGGCGGTCGTTGGGCGCGGACGCGAGCAGGAAGGCGTCCGTGATCGACAGCACATCGCTGACGTCGTACGCGATGATGTCGTGCCCGAGCCGGTCGGCGGCCGCCTGGGCGGCGACGGTGACGAGCTCGATGGAACGTTCGGTTGCGGTCACAAGCAGGCTTTCGTGTCGGCGGTCGTGGAGAGAACCAGGATCTCACGGACCGCCGACACCGGGCGCAGCTCTCACGCCCCGGCCGGGTCGGACGCGGCCGGGGCGGGTCAGGACTCAGTTCGGCGCGTAGTCCTGACCGAGGACGACCGACACGTCGGCGTTGGCGGCGGGCGTGCCCTTCTTCACCGCGTCGGTCGGCAGCCCGAGGGTCTTGGCGACCTCCACGGCCTGTTCCTTGATCGCCGCGTCACCGTAGATGACCTGCGAGGACACCTCCGCGTCCGCCGACCCGCCGTCGACGTAGCTGTAACCGCCATTGATCACGGCGGTACGCGCGGACTCGGCCGCGCTCGTGCCGCCACTGGCGTCCTCGACCCCCACGCGCAGGGCACTGCCCTTCTCCGGGGCGCTCACCGAGCCGCCGAGAATGTCCTTCACCACACCGGCGACGGCGGAGTCGCTGAGGGTGCCGTCGGGCTGCACGGGCAGGAGGGCCGTCTTGTAGTCGCCCTCCTTCGCGTGCAGGGACAGCTTGGCGAGGGCGGCGCCCAGGTCGGCCTCGGTCAGCGACGGGTCGAGGATCTGCCCGAGGGTCTGCACGGTGACCGTCGCGGCCTTCGGGTCGTCGGACATCTTCCGCAGCACCCCCTGGAGGACCTGGCCGAAGCGCTGGAGCTGCTTGGCCTCGGGCTCGCCGGGTCCGCGGTACGTGGCGTAGGCGACGGCCGCCTTGCCGCTGAGAGTCTGGTTCTCGCCCTTCCGCACCACCGGCTGGTCGCCCTTCTTCGCGCCGGGCACGTCCGTGTCGGTGGTCAGGTCGATGTTGCCGACGAGCTGGACGAGGTTGTCGAGGTACGGGGTGTCGAGCCGCCAGGTGCCCGAGATCTCGGTGCCGAGCAGGGTGCCGAGGGCCTTGCGGGTGGTGTCGGAGCCGTCGTCGTCCACGGACTTGCCGAGCGTGACCCCGGAGCCGTCGTCGCCCTCCACGGAGAGGGAGTTGGGCAGCAGGACGGTGGTGCCCTGGCCGGTGGTGGCGTTGTTGACGAGCAGCGCCGTGGAGGTGCCCTTCGCCTTGGTGTTGTGGAGGTGGACGACGATCACGTCGCGCTTCTGCGCGCCGCCCGCGGCGGTGCTCCCCTTCGTGTCCGCGCCGGCGGAACCGGGCAGCTTGCCCGCGTACCAGAGGTAGCCGACCCCGCCGGCGAGGACCAGGACGACGGCGACGACCAGGGCCACCACCCGGGACCGGCCCCGGCGCTTGGCCTCCTCGCGCCGCTCGGAGCGGCTCTCGGTGAACTTGAGCCAGTCGATGACGTCCTCGGAGTCCTCGTCGGGCTCCTCCGTGAAGGCGAACTGTTCGTCGACGGCGGGGCGCCGCTGCTCGGGGACGGCGGCCTGGGGGGTCTCGGGGGCGGCCTGCCGCGTCTGCCGCGGCGCCTCCTGCGGCGGCTCCTGCTGCTGCGGGATCCACTGCTGGGTGGCGTCGACGGCGACGGGCTGCTGCGCCTGCTGCTGCCCGGTGTCGTAGCCGTACCCGTCGTACCCGTAGCCGTCCTGCTGCTGGGGATGTTGCTGGGGCTGCTGCTGCCCGTAGTTCTCGTACGGCTGCTGGGGCTGCTGGGCATACGGGTCGTACGTCTGCTGCTGCTGGGCCTGCTGCTGATGCTGCGGCTGCTGCGGCTGTCCGTATGCGTCGTACTGCTGCGTCTGAGGCTGCTCGTACACCGGCTGCCCGTACTCGTCGTACCCGACGATCCGAGGCTGTGCGTAATAGGGGTCGTACGGGTCGTACGGCTGCTGCTGGTCGTTCACCGGTGTCCCTCTCCGTGACTCATTCGCCGCGGTACAACTGCCTCTTGTCGATGTAACGCACCACACCGTCCGGGACCAGGTACCAGACCGGATCGCCCTTCGCGACGCGCTCCCGGCAGTCCGTGGACGAGATCGCCAGCGCCGGGACCTCCACCAGCGAGACACCGCCCTTGGGCAGCCCGTCGTCCGTCAGGTCGTGGCCGGGCCGCGTGACCCCGATGAAGTGGGCCAGCGAGAACAGCTCTTCGTGGTCCCGCCAGCTCAGGATCTGCGAGAGCGCGTCGGCCCCGGTGATGAAGAAGAGGTCCGCGTCGTCGTTGCGGGACCGCAGGTCCCGCAACGTGTCGATCGTGTACGTCGGCCCGCCGCGGTCGATGTCGATGCGGCTGACCGAGAACTGCGGATTGGACGCCGTGGCGATGACCGTCATCAGATAGCGGTCCTCCGCCGGGGAGACCACCTGACGACTCTTCTGCCACGGCTGTCCGGTCGGTACGAACACCACCTCGTCGAGCTGGAACCGTATGGCGACCTCACTGGCCGCGACCAGGTGCCCATGGTGGATCGGGTCGAAAGTCCCGCCCATCACACCGAGTCGGCGCCTGCCCCGACCGGGGCCCGCGACGGGGCCGGTAGGCGTCTGCTGCTCTCCCATGCGTGCAGAGCGTACTTGCACCGGGTTACGTACCGGCCTCAGCGGTCGCGGTTGAAGCGGGTGGTGATCCACAGCAGCAGGAGGAGCGCGAACAGCGCGCCGCCGCCCGTGAGGTACGGGCTGAGGCTTTCGTGGTTGCCGCCGCCGTGCTCGGCGCCCTCGGCGAGCGTGACCAGGTTGGCGGCGGTGCCGGTGAGGCTCATCTTCAGCAGGCCCTTTTCGTCGGGAGTCGGTGAGACGTCGCGCACATCGTATGCGGGCGCGTCGGGCACGCTCACGCCGACTCAGTCGTTGTTGTCCTTGTCGCGGTAACCGCGCAGCAGGAACCAGGCGAGCAGGGCGACTCCGACCAGGGAGACGACGAGCACGATCCGGATCGTATCGCCGGGCCCCTGCTGGTCGGAGGCCGCGGCGAGCAGTGTGGCGGGGAAGGGCATGTCGGCTGTGCTCCTAGCTGTTATCGGGCTTCACGGGCCCCCTTCACACGGTAGACGCACCACCTAGGGTGGGGTCCGTCAGGGGGACGGGCCTTGGACTCGTACGAACAGGGGGCATCCATGACAGAAGAGATTCACGACAACGTGCCGAGCAGGCAGCGCAAGCGCTTCCCGGGCATCTCCTCACGCGCGTACGAACATCCCGCGGACCGCTCGGCGCTGGTGGCCCTGCGCAAGCTCACCGGCTTCGACACGGTGTTCAAGGCGCTGAGCGGGCTGCTGCCGGAGCGCAGTCTGCGGCTGCTCTTCCTGTCGGACTCGGTGCGCGTGAGCGAGGCGCAGTTCGCGCACCTCCACACCCTGCTCCTCGACGCGTGTTACGTACTGGACCTGGAGAAGGTCCCGTCGATGTACGTGACGCAGGACCCGCGGCCCAACGCCATGTGCATCGGGCTGGACGAGCCGATCATCGTGGTAACCACCGGGCTGGTGGAGCTGCTCGACGAGGAGGAGATGCGGGCGGTCGTCGGCCACGAGGTGGGCCACGCCCTGTCCGGCCACTCGGTCTACCGTACGATCCTGCTCTTCCTCACCAACCTCGCGCTCAAGGTCGCGTGGATCCCGCTGGGCAATGTCGCGATCATGGCGATCGTGACGGCGCTGCGGGAGTGGTTCCGCAAGTCGGAACTGTCCGCGGACCGGGCGGGACTGCTGGTCGGTCAGGACCTCAAGGCGTCGATGCGCGGCCTGATGAAGATCGCGGGCGGGAACCACCTGCACGAGATGAACGTGGACGCGTTCCTGGAGCAGGCGGAGGAGTACGAGGCCGGGGGCGACCTGCGCGACTCGGTCCTCAAGATCCTCAACATCCTGCCCCGTACGCACCCGTTCACCACGGTGCGGGCGGCCGAGCTGAAGAAGTGGGCCGAGAGCCGCGACTACCAGCGGATCATGGACGGCCACTACCCCCGCCGCGACGAGGACAAGGAGACGTCGGTCGCGGACTCCTTCCGCGAATCGGCCACGCACTACGCGGACACCGTCCGCACCAGCAAGGACCCGCTGTTGAAGCTGGTTGGTGACCTCGCGGGCGGCGCGGGGGACCTGGGCGGCAAGCTGCGCGACCGCTTCACCGGCGGTACGGCCGGCCCGAAGACCCCGCCGAACGGCGAGGCGGCGGAGGGCCAGGCCTGACCGCTTCCCCAAGGGTGTACGGCTCTTCCCAAGGCTCTACGGCTTCGGCTCCGCCCCCGTCGACAGCATTCCGCACAGGCCCGTCCCGATCGGGCCGGTGGCGAACGGGTTGGTGCCTGGCGGGCGCTCGGCCACCGTGGTCCGTGCCCCCGCCAGGAGGGGCCGCAGCGTCCTCGGCGGCGCGGCCGAGCAGGCCTGCGGCCCGACCTGGGCCTGGCTCAGCAGCAGCTCGGCCTGGTGTTTCGCCAGGTCGTTCTGGTCGAAGCGGAAGCGCAGCTCGCGCCGCACGGTGAACAGCGACGCGTCCCGTACGGGCACCGCCGACGACACGGCGGGCCGCAGCGCGTAGACGAAGGTGTGGTCGGAGGTGACCTCCAGGATCCCCGGCCCCGTCTCCTCGACCCGGAGCGTGCCGTGCACCCGTACCTCGTCGGCGGCCGGGGCCACCTTCGCCGGGTCGAACCGCACCAGCCACCCCGCCGGGACGTGCCGCCCGTCGTCCGCCGGCGCGCTGAAGCTCCGGTCGAACTGGGTCAGCTGGTCGGGGTCGAGCAGGGCCCGCACGGGCCGCAGCGTGCGGCCCGCGAGCACGTCGGGGTCCAGCGAGGACGCCACGAGGTAGTCCTTGACGGTGGTCAGCGCGGCGACGACCTGGCTCTCGGTGAAACTTCTGGTCCCCCGCACACCCGGCAGGGTGATCCCGGAGGCCCCGGCGCGGAACTGCGCGGCCGGGCTGTGCGCGAAGAGGTCGTCGGGGGTGCCGCCGGGCACCCGCCCGGCCGGGGCCAGCGGGATCACCGTCATCCGCAGCGCCTCGGCGGTGCCATGGGTCGAGGGCCGGTACGGACTCCGTACGCCCAGGTAGATCGCGGTGCCGAAGGCCAGGGCGACCACCAGGAGCAGGACGAGCGCCTGCCGGGGGCCGCGCATGAAGCCGCGTCGCCTGCCCCGCCTGACGTGCTTGGGCGGCAGGCTCCGCACGGCCGCGTGGGCGTGGTCGCCGCCCATCCGCTCCCGCGCCGAGTACTCCTGGAGCCGGGCAGCGCGGATGAACGATTCGTCGAACACGACGGACCGGTACTCGTCATCGCCGTTGGGGGAGCCCTCGGGTGCCCCTTCAGGTGGCTCTCCGCGCCCTGCCATACCTTCAGGGTAGGTCGGCGGAGGCGAACATAAACGCTCCGCCTCGGGGCGAGTTCCGCCGGACGGCGTTGGTCCGTTCGGGTGAGCGGGCCCCCGGATCACGGGTGGGCGGACCCACGGAACACCCCGGCGGAGCGCCGCCTCGGGGGGTGTCAGGGCGTGTGCGGTACGGCGCCGGTCGCCGGGGCCGTGCGGTCGTGCTCCCGGGAGACCCCGGCCCCGGGACCGATCACGGGACCGATGACGGGCGCGCCCGAACGGGTCGTGTCCACCCCGGTCGTGGCCGGTGCGGGCGCCGGGTCCTGGCGGCCGCTCGCCGCCCCGCGGTAGACGGCGCTGAAGGCGAGCGCGACCATCCCGATGCCCATCAGCAGGGCGAGGAGCCAGGCGACCGGCCGGTGCCAGCGGGCATTGCCGCGGTACGGACGCAGGGCGCCGCCGTGCGGTCCGTACGGCCCCGCGTACCCGTCCGGGTCGTCGGGGTCGTATCCGTATCCGTCCTCGCGGTCGTATCCGCCGCCGGGCCCGTAGAACTCGTCGTAGAACTCGTCGTCCGGCGGGCCGCCCGACCGCAGGCGGGCCGCCTCCGCGGCGGCGCGTGCCTCGGCGGCGGCCAGCAGCCGCTCGACCGCGCTCGGTTCATGGAAGGTGGCTGACTTGATGAAGGCCTCGTCGAACACCACGGAGGCGAAGTCCTCGTCCGCGCCTCCGCGGTCGTCGTCGGGCTCCCAGCCGTCCGGGAACGGCCTGCCCCCCACGTCGTCCGGCACGATCCCAGGGTAAACCGGGCGAGTCGTTTTGGGCAGGCGGAGTCCAAAGTACGGGTAGTCACCTCACCTGGTGTGACCGTCACCGGTCACGATGTACTTGGTGGAGGTCAGTTCGGGCAGCCCCATCGGCCCGCGGGCGTGCAGCTTCTGGGTGGAGATCCCGATCTCGGCGCCGAATCCGAACTGCCCGCCGTCGGTGAAACGCGTCGAGGCGTTCACGGCGACCGTCGTCGAATCCACCAATTGGGTGAACCGGCGGGCGGCGGCCTGCGAGGTGGTCACGATCGCCTCGGTGTGGCCCGAGGACCAGAGCCTGATGTGCGCGACGGCGGAGTCCAGCGAGTCCACGACGGCCGCGGCGATGTCGTACGACAGGTACTCCGTCTCCCAGTCCTCCGCGGTGGCCGCCACGACGGTGGCCTTGGTGCCGCCCGCGTAGGCGAGGACCCGCTCGTCGGCGTGCACGGTCACGCCCGCGTCGGCGAGCGCGTCCAGCGCGCGGGGCAGGAACGCGGCCGCGATGTCCTGGTGGACCAGCAGCGTCTCGGCGGAGTTGCAGACGCTGGGCCGCTGCGCCTTGGAGTTGATCAGGATGTCGACGGCCATGTCGAGGTCGGTGTCGGCGTCGACGTACACATGGCAGTTGCCGGTGCCCGTCTCGATGACCGGCACGGTGGACTCCTCGACGACCGTACGGATCAGGGAGGCGCCGCCGCGCGGGATCAGGACGTCGACCAGGCCGCGCGCCCGCATCAGCTCGCGTACGGAGTCCCGGCCCTCGCCGGGCACCAGCTGGACGGCGTCGGCGGGCAGTCCGGCGCCTCCGACGGCGTCGCGCAGCACCCGGACGAGCGCGGTGTTGGAGGAGATCGCGGAGGACGAGCCGCGCAGGAGCACGGCGTTGCCCGACTTGAGGCACAGGGCGGCGGCGTCCACGGTGACGTTGGGGCGGGCCTCGTAGATGATCCCGACGACGCCGAGCGGCACGCGTACCTGCCGCAGGTCGATGCCGTTGGGCAGCGTGGAGCCGCGGACGACCTCGCCGACGGGGTCGGGCAGCGCCGCCACGTCCCGTACGTCGGCGGCGATGGCCCGCACCCGCTCGGGGGTGAGGGTCAGCCGGTCGATGACCGTCTCGGTGGCCCCGGCCTCCCGGGCGCGCGCCACGTCCTCGGCGTTGGCCGTGACGATCTCGTGGGTACGGACCTCCAGCGCGTCCGCGATCGCCAGGAGGGCGTCGTCCTTGGCCGCGCGCGGCAGCGGCGCGATGTCGGCGGCGGCAGCGCGGGAGCGGTAGGCGGTCCTGGCGACCGGGGAGAGATTGTCGTACGGCGAGAGCGAGGTCATGCCCGCAGGGTAGTGCGCGCCCTGCGGGCATTCCGCACCTATTCCGCACTCCGAGACACTTCACGGGACACGCGTGGGACACGTGGGACCGGGTGCGGCGGACGGGTCAGAACGGATGGACCCCCACGGGCGCGGCGGGCGGCGGCCCGTACCCCTCCGCGATGCGCTGGTGGTACGTCTCGCGGTCGATGACCTCCAGGCCCACGATCTCCCACGGCGGCAGCTTCGCGCTGGAGCGGTGCTCCCCCCAGAGCCGCAGCGCCACCGCTGCCGCGTCGTGCAGGTCCCGGGCCTCCTCCCAGTAGCGGATCTCCGCGTGGTCGTTGGCGTACCGGCTGGTCAGCAGGAAGGGATGGTCGTGGGCCAGCTGTTCCAGGCCACGTCTGACCTCCGTCAGCGGAGCCTCGGAGCCCGAGACGCTGAGTGTGATGTGCCAGAGCTTGGACACCTGGCGCTCTTCTCCCCGCGCTTCCTTTCCCGATCCTGCCTCCCTCTGTGGCTCGTCGTCGCCGCCGTCGCGGTCGACGTCCTGTCCCGTTTCGACGCTGGTCAGGGTTCGTGTCTTCCCCGCCACCCGCCGGGCGTGGGCACTGCCGCCGTTCCCTCGGGGCACCGCCCCCGGGCGCGCTCGTCTCACCAGCGGCCTCCTGTTGTTGCTGCGTCGTCGTGCTGTTCCCCTGTGGACCGACCGGTCCTGCTCCCGGGGATCGCCCCCGGGATCGTCCCCCGAATTACCCTTGGGACAAAGTTGACCAGCCCGGGCGTCGGTGTGGGGCGGTTTTCCCCAAGGTCCCTGTCCAACGGCGCCGGTTTCAGCCGTTTCAGGGTCGTGGGCCCGGCTGGAGGATCACCAGATCGTCTCTGTGTACGACCTCGCGTTCGTAGGCGGGGCCCAGCTCACGGGCCAGTTCGCGGGTGGAGCGGCCGAGGAGCTGGGGGATCTCTTTCGCGTCGAAATTGACGAGCCCGCGGGCGACGGCGCGGCCCGCCGTGTCCCGCAGTTCCACGGGGTCCCCGGCGCTGAACTCCCCCTCCACGGCGGCGATTCCGGCCGGCAGCAGCGAGGTGCGCCGCTCCACGACGGCCCGTACGGCGCCGTCGTCCAGGGTGAGGGCGCCCTGCGGGGTGGAGGCGTGGGCCAGCCACAGCAGGCGGTCCGCCGAGCGGCGTCCGGTGCGGTGGAAGTACGTGCCGGTGTCGCGTCCCGCGAGCCCGTCGGCGGCGTGGCTGGCGGAGGTGAGCACGACGGGGATGCCGGCGGCGGCGGCGATCCTGGCGGCCTCGACCTTGGTGACCATGCCGCCGGTGCCCACGCCCGCCTTGCCGGCGCTGCCGAGGGAGACGCCCGCGAGGTCGGCGGGGCCGCGCACCTCGGCGATCCGGGTGGTGCCCGGGGTGCTCGGGTTGCCGTCGTAGAGCCCGTCGACGTCGGAGAGGAGGACGAGGAGGTCGGCCCGGACGAGATGGGCGACGAGCGCGGCCAGCCGGTCGTTGTCGCCGAAGCGGATCTCGTCGGTGGCGACGGTGTCGTTCTCGTTGACGACGGGGACGGCGCCCATGCCGAGGAGTTGGTCGAGGGTGCGGTACGCGTTGCGGTAGTGGGACCGGCGGCTGGTGTCGTCGGTCGTCAGGAGCACCTGGCCGACCCGGACGCCGTAGCGGGCGAAGGAGGCGGTGTAGCGGGCGACCAGGAGCCCCTGCCCGACGCTGGCGGCGGCCTGCTGGCGCGCCAGGTCCTTGGGGCGTCCGGTCAGGCCGAGCGGCGCCAGTCCGGCGGCGATGGCGCCGCTGGACACCAGCACGATCTCCTTGGGGCCGTGGTCGCCCGGCGCCTGCTCGCCGTTCCCGCCGCGCACCGTGGCCAGGGCGTCCACCAGGGCGTCGACCCGGTCGGCGTCGAGACCGCCGGAGGCGGTCGTCAGCGAGGAGGAACCGACCTTGACGACGATCCTGCGGGCCCCTGCCACCACGTCCTGCCGTACCGCTGCCACGTGCCTTGCCTCTGCTCTCACTGTCGGGCCGCCTCCCGGCCGGTCAGCGTACGCGCACCCGGGCCGCGGGCGGCGGGCCTTTTCAGCCGCTGAGACGGCGGGCGCGCAGTTCGCTCCTGAACGACACGCAGTCCTCGTACGCGGGCAGCAGGCCCTGCCGTTCGGCCTCGGCCAGGGTGGGCGCCTCGGCGTCCTTGGGCGAGAGCAGCGGAGGGATGTCGGCGGGCCACTCGACGGCCAGCGCGGGGTCGAGCGGGTGGACGCCGTGCTCGCGGGTGGGCGCGTACCCCTCGGAGCAGAGGTAGACGACGATGGTGTCGTCGGTCAGCGCGAGGAACGCGTGCCCGAGCCCCTCGGAGAGGTAGAGCGCGTGGTGGCTCTCGTCGTCGAGCCGGACGATCTCCGACTGCCCGTACGTGGGCGAGCCGACCCGGATGTCCACGACGGCGTCCAGGATCGCGCCGCGCACGCACTTGACGTACTTGGCCTGGCTGGGCGGCACGTCGGCGTAGTGGATCCCGCGCAGGGTGCCGCGTTTGGAGACGGAGTAGTTGGCCTGGGCGAGGTCGAGGTCCTGGCCGGTCGCCTCCCGGAAGTCGGCGGCGCGGAACCACTCGTGGAAGCTGCCGCGCTCGTCGGGGAACACCTTGGGTTCGTGGATCCAGGCGCCTTCGATGGACAGGGGTCGCATGATGTGTGGTGATTCCTCGCTGTGGCCGTACGGAAGCGCGCGTACGGAGGTGGTCATACGGAAGTAGGCATACGGACGGGGTCGGTCACGGGGTCGGGCGGGACGGGGCGGGCCGAAGTGGCGGGCCGCCGGCCGGAGTCATCGCGCCAGGGCGCGGCGGACCCGGCCGAGCACGCGCCGCAGCAGGGACCGACGGACGGGAGCGCCCTTCTGCGCGGCGGACTTTTTCCTCTTCGGCAGGGCCGTGGCCGCGACGACCCTCGCCACGCCGTCGTCGGTGAACCGCAGGCCGACGGGCAGGACCGTCCAGCGGGGTGTGCCGCGCTTCGCGGACGGCAGCCCCAGCTCCACCCGCCAGGCCCGGCCCGTGAGCGTCTCCACGGGCAGCTCCGACGCCAGGAGGGCCCCGTCGCCCTTGGGGACGAGCGTGGCGGGGCTCTCGGCCTTCGCGCCGGTCGTCGCGTCCGTCAGGCGCAGCGCGACGTCCTCCGGGTCGGCGGCGTGCAGCCGCAGCGGTACGGAGAGGCTGCCGTCGTCGTACGTCACGTGGGCGGGGGCGATCCTCGCGACGTCGCGATCGAAGCGGCTGGTGGCGTGGTCGACGTCCAGCGACAGGTTGCCGTACGGCTCGGTCCAGTACGGCAGGACCAGCCGCCGGGGCGTACCGCTGAGGGTGCCCTGGCGGGCCGCGTCCACGGTGTCCGCGCGGACGGCCCCCAGCCGGGCCTCCTTGGTCCAGCCGCAGGCGCTGATGCGGAAGTGGATGTCCCAGATGCCGGGGCCGAGCGGGGCGCGGTTGGCGGCGGTCCCGGGGTCCACGGCCGACTCCGCCCGCAGGACGAGCCGGAAGGCCCCGTCGGCGCCGTCGGCCGGCACCCGCTCGCGCGTGAACTCGACGGGCTGGTAGAACTCGGCGGCCGTGGAGCGTTCCCGTACGACGAGGTCGACCTTCGCCTGGTCCACCGGCGCGCGGGTACTGGCACCCAGCTCCCGGATCGCGGCGGCGGTCTCCTCGCCGAAGGGCAGGTCGAGGCGGGCCTCGCCGTCCTCGGTGAGGAAGGTGAGCGGGGAGCCGGCCACCTGGTACTCGGCGGTGAAGCCGATCCGCAGCGCCCCGGTCTCCCAGCCGAGCGTCTCCAGCCGTCCCGTGGGCTTGATCTCGGCCTCCCACCGGGCCAGTTCCTCCAGGTCGGCGAACCGGTCGGCGGCCACCAGGGCGGCGACGACCTGCTGGGTGGGCTGGAGCCCGGCGGCGACCCCGGGGCCCATGCGCTCGACGACCACCCCGCGGATCTCGTCGTACAGCTCGCGGCGGTAGTCCTCGGGCAGGGCCAGCAGTCGGCGCCCGCGCAGCCGCTCCACCATCTCGTTGCGCAGCCAGCGGCGGTAGAGCTTGTCGCGCAGCGCGCCCGGCTCGGTGTTGCGCTCGACGACGTCCAGCGCCTCGCGCAGGTTCTTGAAGTAGCCGACCGGGTCGAAGCGCTGGAAGCCGGCGTTCGAGGCGTCCTCACGCTTGACGTGGTAGTAGCAGAGATAGTCGCTCAGCACCGCGATGTTCGAGGCGAGCAAGTAGGTCTCGGCGACAAAGACATGGTCTTCGAGGCGGCGCCGGCCTTCCTTGAATCGGATGTTGTTCCGGTCCAGGAATTCCTTGCGGAACATCTTGTGCGGGGTGAGGCTGTCGATCAGCGGGGCATTCCTGACGTTCGCGTGCGGCCGATTGACGCGGAACAGTTCGAGCGGAACCGGCCTGCCCTTGCCGGCCATCTTTCCGACGATCACATCGGCGTTGTTCTCGACACCGTATTCGTACATGCGCTCAAGGGCTTCGTCACCGAGCCAGTCGTCATTGTCGACGAACATCACGAACTCACCCCGGGCCGCGGCGATCCCGACGTTGCGGGGCTTGCCGGACCAGCCGGACGGCTCCTGGTGGATCACGTGCATGTGGGGATGCTCGGCGGCGAGCAGGTCGAGCCGTTCGGGGGTTCCGTCCGTCGACCCGTCGTTGACGAAGATGGCTTCGTACGTGTCGTCAGGCAGGCTCTGGCGCAGCAACGAGGCAATGCAGTCCTCGATGTACTGACCGGGGTTGTACACCGGAATAACCACGCTGACCTTGACGGACATGCGATAAGCCCCACTGGTGAAAGCGCCCCGGCGTCTGGTCGCGGGACATCGGAAAACCCACAATATCGTCTGGCCGTAAGGCAGCAGGATCGCCGTCCACAGCTTCGGCCGCCCGGTCCGTAAATCATTCCGGACCGGGCGGCCGGCGGTTCAGCGTCCGACGGCCTCGATCTGCTTGCGCAGGGGACCGAACGCGGAGCGCCCGCGGCGCAGGTCGCGGGCGCGGGTCAGCTGGCGCCAGAAGTCGGCGGTGAGGACGGTCTCGGGAGCGATCGCGTTCTTGCGGACGATCACCTCGTCCGGGACGGCCTGGGGGTCCGGTACGACGTACTCCTCGATGATCTTGTCGTACGCGTCCTTGAGGACCGTGCTGGTGGGGTCGGCGCCGAAGATCAGCACCACACCGGTCGGCTGCGTGTCGACCTCGACCACGAGCAGGTCGGGACGGAAGCGGCGGAGCACGGTGGCGACCTTGTAGACGTCCCCGGTCCACGCGTCGGTGTGGCGGTCGCGGGCGGCCTCGTCGATGTTGCGGGGCAGCATGTCGTCGAGCACGATCACGCTGGACCAGCGCGCGTGGCGCTCGACGTTCATGAAGTCGCGCAGGGCGAACTCGAAGAGGTGCATGCCGTCGATGAACGACAGGTCGAGCTTGGGGTCCCCGCCGAACAGCGCGAGGGGGTCCTTGCGGGCCAGCGCGCGGAACGGGTTGCGCTGGGGCCGCAGGTGCAGCAGGGGGTCCTTGCGGGCGAAGAAGTCGTCGCTGGTCGCACGTACCAGGTGGACGTCGCAGCTGATGGCCTTGACCACCTTGAAGGCGGGGTCGACCGCTACGGAGGGAACGCGGGAGAGAGCCAGGCTGCGACCGTCGTTGACCCCGATCTCCAGGTAGGTACGGGGTTTGTAGACGCGGTGCAGTTGACGCAGGAAGCCGTGGCGATCCACTGAGGGCCCTTCACTCAGAAGCAAACATTGGAGTCGTTAATTCCGAGTGAAGGTAGTCCCTCCGCCGACAAAACGTAAATGGCTACCGGTTGGTAGCAGCGCCTCCGCGCTCGCTCTCCAGCAAGGCGGGGAAGGCCTCCGCGAGAGCTTCACGCCACTCCCTCATCGGTCCGAACCCGGCCTCCTTCCACCGGTCGTGCCCCAGCACGCTGTACGCGGGGCGGGGTGCGGGCCTGACGAAGGCGTCGCTGGTCGTGGGGCGTACCCGGGCGGGATCCGCGCCCAGCAGCCGGAAGATCTCCTGGGTGAGGCCGAACCAGGTTGTTTCGCCCCCGTTCGTCCCGTGGTAGACCCCGGCCGCCGCCTCGCCGCGCAGCGCGTGCCGGCCGAGGCCCGCCAGCCGCTCCGCGAGGTCCGCCGACCAGGTGGGCTGACCCCTCTGGTCATTCACCACATCGAGGGTGTCCTTGACACCCTCCAGCTTGATCATTGTTCTGATGAAATTGCCGCCGCCGGCGCCGTAGAGCCACGCGGTACGGATCACGAACCCGGTCTCCGGGAGTGTCTCCAGCACGGCGCGCTCGCCGGCGGCCTTCGTCCGGCCGTAGGCGTTGAGCGGCGCCAGCGGGGCGTCTTCCGGGTACGGGTCCCCGGCGTCGCCCGCGAGGACGTAGTCCGTGGAGACCTGGAGCAGGAGGGCGCCGGAGTCCCGGCAGGCCTCGGCGAGCACCCGGGGCCCCGTGCCGTTGACCGCCAGGGCCGCCTCCTCCCCCGCCTCGGCGTCGTCCACCGCCGTCCAGGCCGCGCAGTTCACCACCACGGCGGGGCGGTGCTCGTCCAGGGCGGCCCGTACGGACGCGGGGTCCGTGATGTCCAGGGCGGCCCTGCCGAGCCCCGTCACGGCCTCTCCGTCCGCCGTGAGCCGGGCCAGGAGGTCCTGGCCCAGCATGCCGCCCGCTCCGGTGACCAGCCAGCCGCTCACAGCGCCGCACGCTCCTTGAGGGGCTCCCACCACGCGCGGTTCTCGCGGTACCACCGCACCGTCTCGGCGAGGCCGGTGACGAAGTCCTTGCGCGGTTCGTACCCCAGCTCGGTGCGGATCTTGGCGCAGTCGACGGAGTACCGCCGGTCGTGGCCCTTGCGGTCGGTGACGTACTCGACGCTGGTGTCCCAGTCAGCCCCGCACGCCTCCAGCAGCAGCCCGGTCAGTTCCTTGTTGGACAGTTCCGTACCGCCGCCGATGTTGTAGACCTCGCCCGCGCGGCCCTTCGTGCGGACCAGTTCGATGCCCTGGACGTGGTCGTCGATGTGCAGCCAGTCGCGCACGTTCCCGCCGTCGCCGTAGAGCGGGACCTTCCTGCCGTCCAGCAGGTTCGTGATGAACAGCGGGATGACCTTCTCGGGGAAGTGGTGGTGCCCGTAGTTGTTGGAGCAGCGGGTCACGCGCACGTCGAGGCCGTGGGTGCGGTGGTACGAGAGCGCGATCAGGTCGCTGGACGCCTTCGCGGCGGAGTAGGG
Source organism: Streptomyces sp. NPDC087420 (assembly GCF_044744165.1). NCBI lineage: Bacteria > Bacillati > Actinomycetota > Actinomycetes > Kitasatosporales > Streptomycetaceae > Streptomyces > Streptomyces sp. NPDC087420. Next base: position 389,332 of record NZ_JBIUXU010000003.1, on the reverse strand, counting down.
CGAGTTGGGCGCCAGCGGGTCGGTCTCGGGCCAGGAGCCCTCGTCGATCGAGCCGTAGACCTCGTCCGTGGAGATGTGCACGAAGGTCTTCACCCCCGCGCGGTGCGCGGCGTCGATCAGGGTGTGCGTGCCGACGACGTTCGTACGGACGAACTCGGCGCCGCCGTCGATGGACCGGTCGACGTGCGACTCGGCGGCGAAGTGCACCACCTGGTCGTGCTCGGCCATCAGCTTGGCGACCAGCTCCGGGTCGCAGATGTCGCCTTCCACGAAGGAGAACCCGGGGTGGTCACGGACCTCGTCGAGGTTGACCGGGTTGCCCGCGTACGTGAGCTTGTCGAGGACGGTGAGGGCGACGTCACCGGGGCCCTGCGGGCCGAGCACCGTACGGACGTAGTGCGAGCCGATGAAGCCCGCCCCGCCGGTCACCAGGATCCTGGTGGGACGGCCGGATGTGGCGGAAGTTGTCATGACGAGATCTGCACCTTGCTGTGGTCGCCGAGGACGAGGCGGTGGGCGGACGGGTGACGGGGGGCCGGGGTGACCTCGACGTTGCGGCCGATCAGCGACGCCTCGACCCGGCGTACACCGGTGATGGAGGCACCCCGCAGGATGATGGAGTACTCGATCTCGCTGTCCTCGATCGTGCACTCCTCCGAGACCGACGTGAAGGGACCGATGTAGGCGTCGCTGACCACCGTGTCCGCGCCGATGATCGCGGGGCCGACGATCCGGCTCCCGGTCACCTTCGCACCCTTCTCGATCCTGACCCGGCCGATGATCTCACTGGCCTCGTCGACGGTGCCGTCGCAGTGCGGCTCGATCCGCTCCAGCACCGAGCGGTTGACCTCCAGCATGTCCGTGACGTTGCCGGTGTCCTTCCAGTACCCGGAGATGGTCGTGGACCTGACGTCCTTCTTCTGGTCGATCAGCCACTGAATGGCGTGGGTGATCTCCAGCTCGCCGCGCCAGGAGGGCTCGATGGACCGTACGGCCTCGTGCACGGCCGGGGTGAAGAGGTACACGCCGACCAGCGCGAGGTCGCTCTTGGGCTGCTTCGGCTTCTCCTCCAGGGCCACCACCCGGCCGCCGACGTCGAGTTCGGCCACGCCGAAGGAGGTCGGGTTGGGCACCTGGGTGAGCAGGATCTGCGCGTCGGGCCGGTCGGCGCGGAATCCGTCGACGAGACCGGAGATACCGCCGACGATGAAGTTGTCACCGAGGTACATCACGAAGTCGTCGTCGCCCAGGAATTCGCGGGCGATCAGCACCGCGTGCGCCAGGCCGAGCGGGGACTCCTGCTGGAGATAGGTGATCCGCATTCCGAATTGCGAGCCGTCGCCGACCGCCTCCCGGATCTCGTCGGCGGTGTCGCCGACGATCACGCCGACCTCTGTGATGCCCGCTTCCGCGATGGCTTCCAGGCCGTAGAAGAGCACCGGCTTGTTCGCCACCGGTACCAGCTGTTTGGCGGAGGTGTGCGTGATGGGGCGCAGACGGGTACCCGCCCCGCCGGACAGCACGAGAGCCTTCACGTTTTCCCGACCTCACTGAAGATTGTTACTGCGCGGGCTGTACGGATCAGCCCGATTTTACCCAGCGTTTCCCCTGAGGGCGGTACCCGGCCACGTCCGGACACGCCCCCGGCGGCGCCGGAGACCGCGCGGTCCGGTCATCCCTTCGAAGCCAGCGCGCGCATTCTCCCGCGCAGTTTGCGCGCCGCCCGCCGCGCGAGCGACGCGGGCCTCCGGATGGTCTTGGCCGGTTCCACCCGCCGCTTGCCCGCCCAGTCGTTCACGGTGATCTCGTACGTCACGTCCCGGATACCCGCCCCGCGGGCCCCGAAGTGCGGGAAGGCCAGATACGTCGTCCCCGTCCGGCCCTTGCGGACCACCTCGGGCACGGTGCCGGCCTGGAGGAAGGCGAGGACGTCGAGGAGGAGGTCGAGCCGCCCCCTGGCCACACACTCCAGGCGCAGCCGCTCGTTCACCTTCAGACGGGCCGCCAGACCCGGCGTCCAGTATTCGGCCATCAGGGGGGCGGCCAGCTCCATCTTGTGGAGCCGGACCTCGTCGGACTCCTTGAGCAGGCGTGGGGTGAACTGCTGGAGCAGGGTGACCGTGAAGGGTCTGGTCATCAGCTTGTCGCGCTTGGCGCCCGGGGGTACGAGGTCGGCGATCAGCTTCATCAGGGCCCGCGCGGAATCGAACCGCAGGATGTATCCGCCCGACTTGGTGACGTGTTTGCCGTCGTCACGGCCGACGAGGTAGTAGCACGTGTAGTCGGCCACGATCGAGACACCGGAGCCCCGCAGGAAGGCCTCCAGGGTGAAGAGGGCGTCCTCGCCGGTCTTCAGCTCCTCGTCGAAGGTCAGGTCCAGCCGGGTGAGCAGGTCGCGCCGGAAGAGCTTCTGCGCGCTGAGCGCGAAGATGGCCCGGGAGTTGAACACGTCGACCCGCTCGACGGTCTTCCCCCACATGGACCGGGGGGCGGTGCGGTTGACGCCCTCGACCTTGCCGAGCACCACATCCGTGCCGGCGCGGTCGGCCATGGCGACCATCCGTTCGAGGGCCTCCTCGCCGAAGTAGTCGTCGGCGTCGAGGAAAAACACATAACGGCCGCGCGCCATCGACAGACCCACATTGCGGGGACCGCTGGGGCCGCCGGAATTGGCCTGGCGCACCACTCTGGTCGGGACGGCGGACTCGGCGGCGAATTTCTCCAGATACTCCCCCGTGCCGTCGGTCGAACCGTCGTCGACGGCGACGATCTCGATTCTGCCGGCGCCCAGCGTCTGATTCTCCACCGATTCCAGACAGCGGACGAGGTAGGGCATCGCCTCATATGCGCCGACGATGACGCTCACATCAGGAACAGCAATGTTGTTCATCGAGTTTTAAGACAATCGTCGCCGGGCATCGGTTGCCTCGCCCTCATCACCTGGAATGTGACGTCCATCACGACTCATTTCCGCCGTACGGTACGACACAAAAACCCGCAGAACACCGAAGGGCGTTCTGCGGGTCTTCGCTTCATCCACGTGGAGATCAGCGGGCAGGGATCAGCCGCGCAGCGACGGATCCAGATCGTTGTTCTCCGGCTCGACGAGGGCGTCCGCGGCCGTCTCCAGCCCCTCTTCCGCCCTGGCCTCCATCGGGGCCGAGTCGTCCGGCGCCGCCGCGTCCGCCACGCTGTCGGGCTCGGCGAGGCGCTGCTCGACGCCGACGTTGCGCGACAGGGACTTGCCCGCCAGCGTGCGGGTGGCCGTGTTGAACTGCTCGATCGACGTGGGCTCGTCGGGGCCGAGCAGATACCGCTTCAGTTCGTGGCGGGCGGCCGCCCTGGTGTCCCCGGCCGGGTCCGTCACCGTACGGAGCAGCTCGTCCAGCTCCTCGGCGCTGTTGGACAGGATCACCGCGGCCCGTACGGCGGTGTTCTGCCGCTTGAACTCCTCGGCGCCCAGGTCCGCGGAGTCGGTGACCGCGTACGGCTTGCCGCTCGCGATGAAGTCCGAGACCACGCTGGAGATGTCGGAGACCATGGCGTCCGACTCGTTGAAGCAGTCGTACAGCCGCGGCTCGGCGCCGCTGATGACCCGGTGCTCCCACCAGCCGAAGGAACGCCAGTACGCGGTGTTCCACTCCGCCCTGAGGCGGGTCAGCTCCGCCTGCCGCGCCGGATCGGCCTTGGCGTCACGCGACTCCTCGGCCTCGTCGCGGCTCGCGTCCGCCCCGGCCGTCAGCGCGGTGAGACGGGCCTCGACGCGGCTCAGCTCGGCCCGCGCGGCGGCCTGCTCGTCGCGCTGGGCGGCACTCGCCCAGCGGGTGTCGGTGGCGCGCTCCGCCGCGGCCTTCTGCACCAGCGCGACGATGCGCTCGTGCACGGCCTTCGCCTTCGGGCTGCGGGTGCCGGTGAACGGGTGCGGCTTGTACAGGAGGCGTACGGGCTGCTCGGCGGCGAGCAGCCGGTTCACGATGTTCTCGCCGGCCAGCAGCAGGGAGGTGTTGCCCGGGTTGTCGTCCCAGCCCTCCCAGGTGGGCGCGTACAGCACGGTGGGGACGGGGTGGCGCGGTACGCCGGTCCCCGACTCGATGGGGGCCAGCTGCGGGCGCCCCACCTCCACGATGTCCTCGTCACGCACGCCGACGTCGGCGAGCGCGTACCGGTCGCGGCCCGCGCGGCCCGCGGTCCACACCTCGTCGTACGCCTTGCTGAACGGGTTGACGCTGGCGAGCTTGTCGCTGTCGCCGTGGCCGATGAAGACGTGCTTCATGGTCGGCACCCGCAGCATGTGGATGTTCTTGCCCACGTTCGCGGCGTACAGGGCGACCCGGACGGTCGACAGGTCCAGGTTCATCAGGTGCACCCCGCCGGGGACGCACAGCACCGGCACGGCCGTCGGCAGGAGCTGCTGGGCGATGACCCGCTCGCGCAGCAGGACCATCGGCCGGTCCTCCATCTGGTCCAGCGTCTCCAGCCACATGTTGACCTGGTACGCGGACTCCTTGGAGCCGGAGAAGTAGAGGATCGTCGTCGGCCGGTACTCGGCCAGCCAGACGTCCACGGCCGCCAGGACCTTCTCGGCGGAGGGGACGAGCCGGCTGGGCCGCAGGTACGGCAGCAGGGCCAGCACGTACCCGACACCGAGGACCAGCGTGAGCGCGAGGCTCGCGTACCCGTACAGGTTCTCGTCCGTGGCCAGGGCGGCGATCACACCCGCCATGGCGAAGAGGTCCAGGTGGAGCATCTTCTCGGCGGACCGGTGGAGCAGCCAGCGCGGCGGGGCGTCGGGGATCCGGATGGAGCCGAGATCGATGTTCCGCGTGACCACGGGGAGCCGGCGGCGCAGGCGGAGGAGGGTCACCACCGCGCCGTGCGGTGCCTGGAGGCCGTAGAAGACGAGGACCGTCACGACGGTCACGTAGAAGATGCGGTCCTGACCGAGCCCGGAGCGGGCGACGAGCAGCACGAGGAGCAGCTGCCGGATCAGGAAGCGGATGGACAGACCGGCCCGCACTTTGGCGAGGCGGTTCACCAGATAACTGCCGCGGTGGTGCAGATGCGCGTCCGCGACATAACTGACGGCTACCGCGACTGCGAACAGCCAAATGTCAGGAATTATCGCGGCGAGCATGATGCACGGGAAACTGAGCACCAGGAGAAGTGCCGCTGCCAGCTCTGATCCGCTGCCTACCCGGGCGAGGCGAATGGCCGTCGAAATCACGAAAAACCTGCTCCAGACCGTGCCGGCTGATGACCTTGCGACGAAAGTGTGAAGACGAAGCTTCACGAACTCGGGCCCCCGCGGTGCGCGTTTCCGCAACCGCGAAGGCCCATATCATGGATTGTCACGAATTATTACACATCTTCCTGACGGTCCAGGACGGCGGCCAGCGCCTGCTCGAAGCCGGAGGCCTCGGACGCGGTGCGCGTCGGGTCCTGCTGCCGTACGTCGATGACGTGGCCGGTCAGCTCGGAGAGCAGGACGTCGAGGGACGTCCTGGCGACCGCCTCGGAGGAGAGCAGGGACCCGGCGGGCTCCTGGCCGAACGCCTTGGTCCGCATGGGGGTCGCGGTGCGCTCGGGGTTCACGCAGTTCACCCGGATCCCGTCGGCGGCCCACTCGTCCGACAGCGCCTGGGTCAGGTTCACCATGGCGGCCTTCGTGGACGAGTAGAGGCTGTACTCCGCGCGGCCCCGCGTGTAGCTGGAGGACGTGTAGAGGAGCAACTGGCCCTTGGTCTCGGCCAGGTACTTGTACGAGGCGCGCGCGATCTGCACCGGCGCCAGGTAGTTGACGTTCAGCGCTTCCTGGATCGTCGTGTTGTCCGTCTCGGCCAGCTTGCCGATGCGCAGCACACCCGCGGTGTTGATCACGTAGTCGATGCGGCCGGTCTCCGAGTACGCCTTGGACAGGGCGTCGTCGACGTGTTCCGGGTTCTCGACGTGCGTACCGGTGGTGGAACGCCCGAGCGCGTACACCGACGCACCGTACTGCTTCGCCAGGGCGGCGATGTCCGCGCCGATGCCGTACGAGCCGCCGAAGACCACCAGCGTCCGGCCGGAGAGCAGTTCGCGGTAGGCGGCCTCGTCGGCCTGGGCGGGGGCGGCGGTGGAGGCCAGCTGGAAGAGCTTGTCGGCGATGAAGACGTCGACGGGCTGGGTGACCTTCATGTTGTACTCGTCGCCCGCGACGACGTAGATCGGCACGTCGGGGAGGTACTTGAGCACCACCGTGCAGTCGTCCGTGGCCTGGAAGTTGGGGTCGCCGCCGGCGATGTTGTACGCCTTGCGGATCGTGGAGAGCTTGAAGGCCTGCGGGGTCTGGCCGCGGCGCAGCCGGGCCCGGTCGGGGACCTCGGTGATGAACTCGCCGTCGCCGCCGTGCGTACGGGTCACGATGATGGTGTCCGCGGAGGGGATCGCGACGTCGACGGCCTGGTAGCGGTCGAGCGCGTCCACGCAGTCCTGGATCACCCGCTGCGAGAGCAGGGGCCGCACGGCGTCGTGGAACAGGACGTTGGCGTCCTCGCCCTCCGCCAGGCCCTCACCCAGCGCGGCGATGGCCCGCTCGGTGGTCTCGTTCCGCGTCGCGCCGCCCTCGATCACCCGGGTGACCTTGGTCAGGCCGGCCTTGATGACGATCTTCTCCACGTCGGGGACGAAGCCCGGCGCCATGAGCACGATCACGTCGTCGATCGCATCGGCCTGCTGGAAGATCGACAGTGTGTGCTCGATGACCGCCTTACCCGCGATCTTCAGCAGCTGCTTGGGGATCGACAGGCCCACGCGCTGACCTGTACCGCCCGCCAGGACGACGGCGGTGGTGCGGGGCCTCGCGTTGGACGCGAAAGTTGCAGACACGTAACTGACCTACCTTGCGGACTCAGAGGATGAATCGATGGTCCCACCCACGGCAATCGTCCCGCAAGGCGGAGCACGGCTGACAGCCACCCCCACGCAACCCCTGATTCACCTGGACAGGCTACTGCGGCACTGGTCATGACACGGTCGCCGGAGGGGCGGGAACCCACCCCTCCGGCGACCGTGGAGACGCCTGTCACATGACGGCGCCGGTGACCTGCACGGATCCGCGCGGCCCGTACGGCCTGTGCGGCCTGTGCTGCCGTTACGGATCGACCCGTACGCCTAGAAGGGGTCGAACTCGTCGTACTCCTTCTGGACGTCGTCGCGCTCGGCGTCCCGGTCCCTGCGGCGCTGCGACGCGGGACGGGGTGCCTCCAGGCGGTGGTCCTCGCCGCGGCGGCCCAGCATCTCGGCGCCCGCCATCATCGTGGGCTCCCAGTCGAAGACGACCGCGTTGTCCTCGGCGCCGATCGCCACGCCGTCGCCCGACCGGGCGCCGGCCTTCATCAGCTTGTCCTCGACACCGAGCCGGCTGAGCCGGTCCGCGAGGTAGCCGACGGCCTCGTCGTTGCTGAAGTCGGTCTGGCGCACCCAGCGTTCGGGCTTCTCGCCGCGTACGCGGTAGATCCCGTCCTCTTCCAGGGCGACGGTGAAGCCCGCGTCGTCGACGGCCTTGGGACGGATGACGATCCGGGTCGCCTCCTCCTGCGGCTTGTCGGCGCGGGCCTTGGCGACGGCCTCGGCCAGCCCGAAGGAGAGCTCCTTGAGGCCGGTACGGTCCACCGCGGAGGCCTCGAAGACGTGGTAGCCGCGCTTCTCCAGCTCGGGCCTGATCATGTCGGCGAGGTCCTTGCCGTCCGGGATGTCGACCTTGTTGAGGACGACCATGCGCGGCCGGTCCTCCAGGCCCCCGTACAGCGCCAGCTCCGCCTCGATCACGTCGAGGTCGGTGACCGGGTCGCGGTCGGACTCCAGGGTGGCGGTGTCCAGGACGTGCAGCAGCACCGAGCAGCGCTCGACGTGGCGCAGGAACTCAAGACCGAGGCCGCGGCCCTGGCTGGCGCCCGGGATCAGTCCGGGCACGTCCGCGATCGTGTAGACGACCGAACCGGCCGTGACCACACCGAGGTTGGGGATGAGCGTGGTGAACGGGTAGTCCGCGATCTTCGGCTTGGCGGCCGAGAGCACGGAGATCAGCGACGACTTGCCGGCGCTCGGGTACCCGACGAGCGCGACGTCGGCGACCGTCTTGAGCTCCAGCACGATGTCGCCGCCGCCACCGGGCACGCCGAGCAGCGCGAAGCCGGGGGCCTTGCGGCGGGCGGAGGCGAGCGACGCGTTGCCGAGGCCGCCGCGGCCGCCTTCGGCCGCCACGTACGTCGTGCCCTGGCCGACGAGGTCGGCGAGGACGTTGCCGGCCTTGTCGAGGACGACCGTGCCGTCCGGGACGGGCAGGACCAGGTCCTGGCCGTCCTTGCCGGAGCGGTTGGCCCCGGCGCCGGGCTGGCCGTTGGTGGCCTTGCGGTGCGGCGTGTGGTGGTAGTCGAGCAGCGTGGTCACGTCCTGGTCGACGACCAGGATGACGTCGCCGCCATGACCGCCGTTGCCGCCGTCGGGTCCACCGAGCGGCTTGAACTTCTCACGGTGTACGGAGGCGCAGCCGTGGCCTCCGCTACCCGCGGCGACATGCAGCTCGACGCGGTCCACGAAGGTGGTCATGGGGGTTGCCTCCAGTACATACGGAAATGTCTTAACAACAACACACGAAGGGCGGACCCGCTTCCCGATACTCCGGGAAGTGAGGTCCGCCCTCGCGAAGAAACCCGTTCTACAGGCGCCTGAGACCGATGAGGTCCTTAGGCGACCGGAACGATGTTCACAACCTTGCGGCCACGGCTGGTGCCGAACTCCACCGCGCCGGCGTTCAGCGCGAACAGCGTGTCGTCGCCGCCACGGCCGACGCCGGAACCCGGGTGGAAGTGTGTGCCGCGCTGGCGGACCAGGATCTCACCGGCGTTGACGACCTGACCGCCGAAGCGCTTCACGCCGAGCCGCTGAGCATTCGAATCGCGCCCGTTCCGAGTGGACGATGCGCCCTTCTTATGTGCCATGTCTCCTCAGTCCCTTACTTCGCAGCCGCGGGGATACCGGTGACCTTGATCGCCGTGTACTGCTGGCGGTGACCCTGGCGACGGCGGTAGCCGGTCTTGTTCTTGTAGCGAAGGATGTCGATCTTGACACCCTTGTGGTGATCCACGATCTCGGCCTGGACCTTGATGCCGTCCAGGACCCACGGGTCGCTGGTGACGGCGTCGCCGTCGACCACGAGCAGGGTCGAGAGCTCGACCGTGTCGCCAACCTTGGCGGTGGGAATCTTGTCAACCTCAACGATGTCGCCGACAGCAACCTTGTGCTGGCGGCCACCGCTGCGCACGATGGCGTACACGCGGAACTCACTCTCGCTCGGAACGGAAACCCCTGACGCCAGCCGCTCGCACGGCCCGGGGCCGTGACGATCCGAAAGGACGAGCGGCCTCCTCCGGCGAGGTGGAGCGGCGCCGGAAGGTGGGTGCTCAGGGATTGGCGCGTACATAAACACGCCGACGGCCAAGAGTACGGGCAGCCCACCGGGGAAATCAAACCAGCCCGGTGGCGGCAACGGCCTGTGCCCCGCCCCGGGAAGTCCGGGGCGGGGCACAGGCCGTTCAACCGCCGTACACCGGGGCGGTCCCACCGACTGAATCTGTCGGTGGGGCCGTCGGCGGTGCCGCCCGGCTCAGCTGTCCGTCGACGCCGTGACGGACGGTGCCGTCTGCTCGGCCGCCGACGTCTTCTTCGCCGCCGACTTCGTCGTCTTCTTGGCCGTTGTCTTCTTCGCCACCGTCTTCTTGGCGGCGGTCTTCTTCACCGCTGCCTTCTTGGCGACGGCCTTCTTGACGGTCTTGCGGGCCGTCTTCTTGGCCGGGGCGGCGTCCGCCTCCGGTGTGTCCTGCGCCGCCTGGGCCTCCTGGCCGGACCCGGGTGCCTCGGCCGGTACGGCCGCCTCCTCGGGCTTCGACGCGGCCACCACGACCACCGCCGAGTCCTCCGCGCCCGTCGGCGAACCGGCGGGGGCGGTGACCTTGCGGGTCGCCCTGCGGCGGGCGCGCGGCGGTGCGGCGTCCGGGGTCGCCTCCGCCTCGGGGGCCGTGGTGGCCTCCGTGGACGGGGCCGGCTCGGGCACGGGCTCGTGCTCGGCCACGGGGACGACGACCTCGGCGGCGGCCTCCGCGTCGGCGGCCTTCGGCGAGCCGGCCGGAGCCGTCGCCTTTCGGGTCGCCCTGCGGCGGGTACGGCCCGTGGGGGCCGCCTCCTCGACGGGTGCCTCCTGCGCGGGTGCCTCCACGGACGGGGCGGTGTCCTCGGCGAACGCCTCCACGACCGGCGGGGCCTCCACCGCACTCGCGGCGGGGGTCTCCACGACGATCTCCGCCGCCTCCGCCTCGGCCGCCCTCGGCGAACCGGCCGGAGCCGATGCCTTGCGCGACGCCCGGCGGCGCGAACGGCCGCGTACGGACGCCTCGGCCTCCGCCACGCTGCTGAACAGCTCCTCGTCCGGCGCGAACTCCGCCACCGCGAACGGGACCGGTGTCGCCACCTCGGCGGCCAGTTCGGCCTCCGTCTCGTGCTCGGGCTCGGTCAGCACGTCAACGTACTCGTGCTCGTGGTCGTGCTCGTGGCCGTCGTGACCGTGGTCCTGGTCCGTACCCGCCGCGCCGCCACGGCCGCGCTTCTTGGAACGCTTGCCGTTCCCGCTCACCGCGCCGTTGCCGTTGGCGTTGCTGTTCCCGCCACCGCCACCCGACGCCGTCGGCTGTTCCATGTGGACGATCACACCGCGCCCGTTGCAGTGGACGCAGGTCTCGGAGAACGACTCCAGCAGGCCCTGGCCGACCCGCTTGCGGGTCATCTGGACCAGGCCCAGCGAGGTGACCTCCGCCACCTGGTGCTTCGTACGGTCCCGGCCCAGGCACTCCAGCAGCCGCCGCAGCACCAGGTCCCGGTTGGACTCCAGCACCATGTCGATGAAGTCGATCACGACGATGCCGCCGAGGTCGCGCAGCCGCAGCTGGCGCACGATCTCCTCGGCCGCCTCCAGGTTGTTCCTGGTGACGGTCTCCTCCAGGTTGCCGCCCTGGCCGGTGAACTTCCCGGTGTTGACGTCGACCACGATCATGGCCTCGGTCTTGTCGATCACCAGCGAACCACCGCTCGGCAGCCAGACCTTGCGGTCCAGCGCCTTCATCAGCTGCTCGTCGATGCGGTACGTCGCGAAGACGTCGACCTCGCTCGTCCAGCGGGTCAGCCGGTCGGAGAGGTCCGGCGCGACGTGCGCGACATAGCCGTGGATGGTCTGCCACGCGTCGTCACCGCTGACGATGACCTTCGTGAAGTCCTCGTTGAAGATGTCGCGGACGACCCGGACCGTCATGTCGGGCTCACCGTAGAGAAGCGTCGGGGCGTTGCCGCTCTTCGACTTCTTCTTGATGTCCTCCCACTGGCCCTGGAGGCGCTCGACGTCACGGCGCAGCTCGTCCTCGCTCGCGCCCTCGGCGGCCGTACGCACGATGACACCGGCGTCGTCGGGGACGATCTTCTTGAGGATGGACTTGAGCCGGGACCGCTCGGTGTCGGGCAACTTGCGGCTGATGCCGGTCATCGAGCCCTCGGGCACGTAGACCAGGTAACGGCCGGGCAGGGACACCTGGCTGGTGAGACGCGCGCCCTTGTGGCCGATCGGGTCCTTCGTCACCTGGACGAGCACCGACTGGCCGGACTTGAGCGCGGTCTCGATCCGGCGCGGGCCGTTGGCCATGCCCAGCGCCTCGAAGTTGACCTCACCGGCGTACAGGACGGCGTTGCGGCCCTTGCCGATGTCGACGAACGCGGCCTCCATGGACGGCAGTACGTTCTGCACCTTGCCCAGGTAGACGTTGCCGACGTAGCTGGTGGCCTGTTCCTTGTTGACGTAGTGCTCCACGAGCACGTTGTCCTCGAGGACGCCGATCTGCGTGCGCTCGCCGTTCTGCCGTACGACCATCACACGCTCGACGGCCTCACGACGGGCGAGGAACTCCGCCTCGGTGATGATCGGCACGCGGCGGCGGCCCTGCTCGCGCCCCTCGCGGCGGCGCTGCTTCTTGGCCTCCAGGCGGGTCGAGCCCTTGATGGACTGCACCTCGTCGGAGCCGCTGTGGATCTCGCGCTCGCGGTCCGTCTCCTTGGCGCGCCGCTCACGCGGCTCGCGGACCTTGACGACCGTACGCTCCGGGTCGTCCTGGCCGTTCTGCGCGCTCTCGGCCTCGGGGCCGCTGTCACCGCTGCGACGGCGCCTGCGGCGGCGACGGCGGCTGCTGGAGGAACCGGTGCCCGATCCGTTGTCCCCGTCGTCGTAGGAGGCCTCGTCGCTGTCGTCGTACGACCGCTCCGTCTCCTCCTCGGCGTGGTCGTGGGCGCCGTCGGCGGACCGGTCGGTGTGCTGGTCGGTGTGCCGGTCGTCCGACTGCTCGTCCTGGGTGTCGTCCGACTCCGCGGACTCACCGCGACGGCGGCGCCGGCCACCGCGGCGGCGGCGACGCGACGGGCGGTCCCCGTACTCGTCACTGTCGTCGAAGGGACCGTCGGCGCCCTCGGCGCCCTGGTCGGCCTCCGGCTCGCTGTCGTCGGCGTGCTGCTCCTGGGCGGCCGGCGCCTCGACGGCGCGCGGGGCCTCGGCGGGCTCGGCGGACTCACCGCGACGGCGGCGCCTGCGGCGTCCCGCCGGCTCGGGGGCGGCGACGGGCTCGGCGGGGGCCGCGTTCTCCGTCGTGTCCGTGTCGAACGTGTCGTGTGTGTTGTCGTCCTCGTCGATGTGGTCGTCGAGGTCGTCGTGCCCGCGCGTCCCGGCGGCGGCGGCCATCGCGGCGGCCGTCTCGGGGGTCTGGAACATCGGCTCGGTGAAGACCGGGGCCTGGAAGACGGCCACGGCGGGCCGCGCGGAGCGGCGGCGCGAGCGCTCGGGGGCCTCGGGCTCCCGCTCGGGCTGCTTCGCGGGCTCGGGCTTCCTGGTGGCCTTGACGGGCTGCGGCTCCGGCGCGGAGACGGGCTCCGAGGCGGTGGGGGTGGTCTCCGGCGCGGCGGCCCTGCGGCGCGTGCGCCCACGGGTCGCGGCCTTGCCGGCCGCCTCGACCTCGGCCTCGTCGGCGCTGATCTGGGCGACGGCGTCCGCGGGCAGGCTCTCGCCGGCCACGGGCTCGTTCTCGTCGGGGACCGCTGCGGGGGCCGCGGCCTCGGGGGCCGGCGCACCGGCGGGCGCGGTGGCCCTGCGGGTGGCGCGGCGGCGCGGACGGGCGGCGGGCGCCGCGTCCTCGGCGGGGCTCTCGGCCTCGCTCCGCGCCGGGCCGTCCGTCGTGCTCACGGCTGCTTCGGGTACGTCGGCCACGGCGGCCTCGTCCTGCGCGGCGGCGGTCTCGGGGGCGGCGACCTTGCGGGTCGCACGGCGGCGGGCTCGCGGCGCGGGTGTTTCGGCGGGCGTCTCAGCCGGCGCCTCGTCGGGCGTCACGGCCGCCGCGGCCGCGCTCTCCGTACCGTCCTCGGCCTGCGGCGGCCCGGCCGGCGCGGTGGCCTTACGGGTGGCGCGACGGCGCGTACGCGGGGCGGGCGCCTCCTCGGACGCCGCCGCCGAGGTCTCTTCCGCCACGGGGGCGGCGACCGGCTCCACGGGGGCCTCAGCCGTCTCCGTGGTCGTCTCGGGCGCGGCCACCTTGCGGGTGGCCCGGCGCCGGGTGCGCGGCGCGGGCGCCTCGTCCGCCGCCGGTGCGGCGCCGTTCTCCGTACCGCTCGCCGCGCCGTTCTCCGTACCGCTCACGGCTTCCGCCGCTTCCCCGGCCTCGGAGCCCGCCGACGGCGGACCCGCGGGGCGGGACGCCGCACGGCGCCTGCGCCGGGGCGGCAGCGTGTCGCTGGGTGTGTTGTTGTCTTCTTCGGTGGTCCCGGCCGTACCGGGTTCGTCGTTCTCAAGCATGCGGGGTTCTCCCGTCGCGTTCCCGGGCGCCGCGCCTGATTCCGGTCCGGCCGCGGCTCGCGCATCGCGCGATCGCCGCCGTCCGGGGCGCGGGCGCCGCACGGGAACTGTTATGTCTGGCTCGCCGGTTCCCTACGCGAAGTACGTACGGCCTGGCGAAAGTCTTTTTTGGTGGAACGCGCCGCCCGACCCAGGTGGCTCCCGAGTACCAGGGCTGCGCTGTGACGACCGCCTATGCGGAACCCGCACCTTCCGGCGCTTTCGCGGCGGCGGGTCCGGCGGCCTGTTTCAGGCCGGCCGTGGCTGCCTCGCGGTCGGGCGCGAGCGGGTCGGTCACCGTGCCGGACTCCTCGTCGAAGAGCCCCTGCGCCAGCCTGGTCACCGCTGCGGGGACCGGCGGCGCCAGGTCGGCCACAGCTCGGAGACCGGACAGGACGTCGTCGGGTCGCACGGCAGGTGTCACGTGCCGAACAACCAGGCGCAGTATCGCACAGGGCCCGTCCCCCGGCCTATCAGCCCGGGGCGGGGTGACCTCCAGGGAGACCACTGCGGCGCGTGTGTCGAAGGTCCGCACACCGTTCTTCATACGGCGCTCGACCTCGACCGATTCCGCGGTCAGGAAGACGGACACGGCGTGTCCGGCTTCCTCAGGACGTACGCCCTCCAGCCGCAGCTCCCACACGGAAGCGGTCAGCCGGTCGGCGAGTCCTGACGTACGGGCCTCGACGGCGTCGATGATGTCGAGACCGGTGGGCAGCGACTCGTCGAGCAACTGTCGCAGCTTCTCCGGGTCGCGGTGCTCCACCAGGGCGATCTCCAGGAACTCGGCCTCACTGCCCGTGCCGGTGGGTGCGGCATTGGCGTACGACACCTTCGGGTGCGGGGTGAACCCCGCCGAGTACGCCATCGGCACCTCGGCACGGCGCAGCGCCCGCTCGAAGGCGCGCTGGAAGTCTCGGTGGCTGGTGAACCGGAGGCGGCCACGCTTGGTGTAGCGCAAACGGATGCGCTGCACCGCCGGTGTGGCTGGCGGCCCCTCGGGCTGTCGCTTGCCCAGTGGTTCTTCTCCTCGGTGCGGGGCGGAACACGCTCGCGTGCCGCCCTCGGACGTCCGGGTGGCCCCGGGTCCCCCGGCTCACCCCTGCTTGCGCAAGGAGATCTCAGGTGCGGGCACCGCGCCGGGGACAGTCGTTGTACTACCCAGAGTACGCGCCCGGTGCTCGATAGGTTCCCGGGGCTCGGTCATCCGTGGCGTGCCTCGTGTCGCACCCACCAGCGCGCGCCAGGCGTCACGGCGCGTCTGCCGGAACGTCTCCCGTGCGCTCTCGATCGTTTCCCGTGCGACGCGGCCGATTTCGCGGGAGGCGCGCCCGGCCGGGGCCAGCACGTTGTCCCGCAGCCAGTGCCCCACCGGGGTGCACACATTCCTGTACGTCCAACGTCCCGGCCGCCCCACCGCATTCCAGAGCAGCCAGGCGAGCGCCCTGCCGATGGCCCGCGAGAGGTATCCGGCGATGCGCCAGGCGACGGAGAACGCGGCGCCGATCTCCCGTCCGGCCGGAACGAGGATCCGCCGCACCACCCACCCGCCGGGCGCGACGACCAGGACGAGGGCGAGCCAGACGACCGCGGCCCAGAGGACGCGGCCACAGAACGAGAGTCCGTGGCCGAGACGGCCGAGCAGCCACACGAGGCCGGCGCCGAGCGGGATGAGGAGGCCGCGGTAGACCCACACGGCGGGCACCACCACCCCGTACCGCACCACGGGCACAACGACGTACCGCCACAACCCCACCACCGGCCACACCATCACCGCCACGGCCACCCACCGCAACCCCCTGCCCAGGGGCGTGAGCACGCTCCGGTAAGCGGCCATCAACAACCGGTCCAGCGCGCGCCCGAGCGGAACGAGCACCGCGCGCCACACCCACACCACGGGTGCCACGAAGACGGCGGTGACCCCCCACCGAAACGCCGTGCCAAGCGGTACGACCACCCTCTCGTACAACCAGACCAGCGGGATGCCCACCAGCACGCGCCCCAGCACACCCAGCGCCCCGCCCAGCCACCCGAGACCGAGCAACAGCCCCCGCCCCAGCGGACGCAGCACCGAACGGTCCACCGCCCTGGCGCCGGCGGCCGACAGGTCCCACACCACCCGTACGGGCAGGACGAGCAGCAGGACGACGATCCGCACCGGAATCCGGACGGCCACCGTCAGACAGCCCTCGCCACCCTCGTAGGCCGAAGGCGCTGATGCGCCCCGTACGCGACCCGCCGCACGCCCCGCTCGCCGTCCCGCGCCTTCTCCATGTCCACGCCCATGTCGGCCCCCCTGCCCAACAGGACGCGTCAGGGGCCGGTTCGGATCCAGAATCGGAGCTTTCCCCCGCGCTGGTCCTCCAGGACCCCGCCCACGGCCTCGATCACCTTCCGCGAGGCGGTGTTGGTGGTGTCGCAGGTGACCAGCACCGAACCGATCCCGATCCGCCGCGCCACGGGAAGCGCCTCGGTGAGCATGGCGGTCGCGTACCCCCGCCGACGGGCGGTGGGCCGCACCGCGTACCCGATGTGGCCGCCCAGCTCGTGCAGGAACGGATTGAGCCGGTGCCGGATCGCCAGCCGCCCGAGAAACGTGTCGCCCTCGACGTACCAGAGGGTGGTGTTGGGCACCCACCCCTCGATCCGCGGCGTCTCCTCCAACGGCTCGGCGTTGAGCTTGTCCACATACCCGGCGAACACCTCGGGCCGGTGCCAACTGGCCGCGTACTGCTCCATCTCATGAGCGAGCAGCGACCGCTCACCGGCCCCCTCCTCGACAAACTCCTTCATCGCGTCGAGAAACGAGGCATGAACGCGGACGTCGGGGGCGATGAGCTGCGGCATCCGCCCAGTGTCCCACCGGGCCCCGGTGATTGATCAGGAAAAATCCCGCCTGGCCCCCTGAAGTCGGAGCCCCTGTCATGCCGAGGGCTGCCGGGCGGGGCAGGGAAGGTCGGGAGCGGCACGGTTGGGGGAGCAGGTCACGAGGGCGACTGAGTGGAAGAGAGTGCCTTTCAGGTACTGGCCGAGGGACACGTCTCCACCCCACGCCAACCGTTCAACCGCCGCCCTGACCAGAAGCACCAGCCTGGCCCCCTCCCTGTCCTGGGCGGAGGCGAACCTGGGCGCGAACTCCGCGAGTCGGCGGCCGAGCCATTCCCCGGCTTCCTTGGGTTCCTCCCATGTCCCCCGGATCATCGAGGGCGGTTTCATGAGCCAGTGCGCGGTCTGGATCGGAGGCACACCGGTGGCCGGGAACACGGCGACGGCTTCCCGGTACCGATCGTGGACCTCTTGGTCACTGGTCACCGCCGGGGCCTGTCCGGCCGGCCTGCGGATGCTCTCCTTGTCGAACGCCTTCTTCTCACCGAGCCACGCGTAACCATGCTGGTGCACTGCCGCTCCGTTCCGAGAGATGACGACGGCCCTGCCCGTCGGTGTGGGGGCGGGGCCGTCGGTGCGGGTGCTGCCGTGGGATCAGGCGGAGAGGTCGAAGCGGGTGGGGTCGATGCCCGCCGCGTCCAGCTCCGCCGTGGTGAAGCGCAACGGCTCGGCGTCCGGGCGCTTGCTGTCACCCACGGCCCAGGCGTCCGGCCCGATCCTCGCGAGGGTGACGCACGCCTCGCCATCCGGGTGGGTATTGCCGCCGCACGCCTTCAAGAACGCGGCCCCCTTAATGGGGAGCCTGTACAGATCGGTCATCGTCGTTCCTTCCTTCGCCGCTGTCCACTTCCATCGGAAACCAATGGTGACCCGGCGACAGGCAACGCTCTAGCCGATTTCCTGTTCACGCAAAAGCTCGTCCCGGATGCCCTCGACCAGGACCCGCATATCGTCACCCGAAACGGCAGTTTCGCTGAATCCTTCAAACTTGGACGCATACAGGGCAATGTCCCTGGGGTCCGTCATCACTGTTTCCGCATGGACCAGCTCAACGGTCACCATGCGATCATCCTTTATGGAGAACGAGTGCCCCGGAAAATCCGTCTGCGAAGCGGACAGCGCGACGATTCTGATATCTACGCCGGGCAGTCAGGAGACGGAAATCAAGCGGTCCAGTTGCCCCACCATGACCAGGGGCGGAACGATGCGCCACCGAAGAACTGACTCCGTGATGACAAAACGGAATTCCTTGCCTTCCGCGTACAGCACACCTTGCCGCGCCAACCTCGCACCGATGGTGCGCTCCAACTGCGCTTCGGGCAGTCCCTTTCGAGCAAAAACCGCCCGCACATATTCGGGAGTCTGAAGCAGACCAGGAATGAGCGAGGGCTGAAACAGGCGCAGCAGAGCAGTCTGTGATTCAAGAGCCTGCACCTGCTGCTGTTTGCGGCTGTACCCCAACCGCCGAACAAGTCGCCACGCCGTGATCTCCGTGGCCGCCTCTCTGGCTGCGGCCATGTACTCGGCCTTGACCTCATCCGACACACCTATGGCCGTGAGGATGCAGTCGACGTCCGTGACGCTCGGAGCCACGTTCCCGTTCTCGATCTTCGACAGCTTGGAACGAGACATGACGGCACCACGGGCAACCGCCTTGGCCTCCAGTCCGGAGGACTCCCGCAGTTCCCGCAGCGCCGGGCCGAGGCCAAGTTTATTCACTCGCCGTACTTTGCCCACCATTCAGAGAACGGCACGGCCTGAGCCAGTGCCGTGTCCCTGTATTGCAAGAACCGGGCATTCTGGTCTTCACCCAGCATGTCGGCACCCAGATACTTGCCCTCCCCGTCATAATTCATGACGCCAACAACCCGCTCATCGAAGAGCCAGAAGTCCGGGGCTTCCGGAATGGGGTTCTCCTGGTTCGTGGTGTCCAGGATGAAGAATTCTTCCCCGGCCGCCATGTTCCGCCGGTATCCCCAGGAGAGTTCGAAGCGCAGGTAGTCGGTCAGCGGACGCGCGAGGATGTGGACCCGGTAGATTCGCTTGCCCGACCGGACCGCGTCCCCGATTGTCGTCATCCACTTGGCCGTCTGGTAACTCTCCGGCTGCGGCTCACCCGCAAGGAATGCCTGATAGGCATCGACGCCGCCCGACTTGCTGTAATCGTCCAGCGTCTCCAGCCGAAAGGCCTCCTGACCGAAGTCACCGAACCAGTCACCCAGCGTCTTGGACGAGGTTGTCACGGACAGCCTTCCGGATCAGCTCGACGGGGACCTCCACCAGGGTTTCGTGAGCAGGGATCACGAGCTCGTGGTCAGCCACCCTGTCCCCCTGGATGGCGGGCGTTCCCCGATCGGTGACGTAGATGGTGGGGCAGTCACCGTCCTCGCACTCACCCACCAGTCGTGTCAGCTTCACGTACTGCCTCCTCGTCGTCGGATGTCCAGTCCGATGCTCCCGGCACTCACCATGAGTAACAAGGGGTCCGGGTTTCGGTTACTGGAAACCGTAGGGAAGAGTCCGCGTCAGCTACTTGACCACCGTCAGCGGCAGCAGTTTCTTGCCCGTCGGGCCGATCTGGATGTCCAGGTCCAGCTGGGGGCAGACCCCGCAGTCGAAGCACGGGGTCCAGCGGCAGTCCTCGACCTCGGTCTCGTCCAGGGCGTCCTGCCAGTCCTCCCAGAGCCAGTCCTTGTCGAGGCCGGAGTCCAGGTGGTCCCAGGGGAGGACTTCCTCGTACGTGCGCTCCCTCGTGGTGTACCAGGCCACGTCCACGCCGAATTCGGGGAGGGTCTTCCCGGCGGCGGTCATCCAGCGGTCGTAGCTGAAGTGCTCGCGCCAGCCGTCGAAGCGGCCACCCGCCTCGTAGACCGCGCGGATCACCGTGCCGACGCGGCGGTCGCCCCGGGAGAGGAGGCCTTCGACGATGCCGGGCTTGCCGTCGTGGTAGCGGAAGCCGATCGAGCGGCCGTACTTCTTGTCGCCCTGGATCTTGTCCTTGAGCTTCTTGAGGCGGGCGTCGGTCTCCTCGGCGCTGAGCTGCGGCGCCCACTGGAACGGGGTGTGCGGCTTGGGTACGAATCCGCCGATCGACACCGTGCAGCGGATGTCGCCCTGGCCGGAGACGCGGCGGCCCTCGGCGATGACCTTGACCGCCATGTCGCCGATCTGGAGGACGTCCTCGTCCGTCTCGGTGGGCAGCCCGCACATGAAGTAGAGCTTCACCTGGCGCCAGCCGTTGCCGTACGCGGTGGAGACCGTACGGATCAGGTCCTCCTCCGAGACCATCTTGTTGATGACCTTGCGCAGGCGCTCCGAGCCGCCCTCGGGCGCGAAGGTGAGGCCCGAGCGACGGCCGTTCCTGGTCAGCTCGTTGGCCAGGTCGACGTTGAACGCGTCGACGCGGGTGGAGGGCAGGGACAGGCCGATCTTGTCCGCCTCGTACCGGTCCGCGAGGCCCTTGGCGATGTCGCCGATCTCGCTGTGGTCGGCGGAGGAGAGTGAGAGCAGGCCGACCTCCTCGAAGCCGGTCGCCTTGAGGCCCTTCTCGACCATCTCGCCGATGCCGGTGATGCTGCGCTCGCGCACCGGGCGCGTGATCATGCCGGCCTGGCAGAAGCGGCAGCCGCGCGTGCAGCCGCGGAAGATCTCGACGGACATCCGCTCGTGGACGGTCTCGGCGAGCGGCACCAGGGGCTGCTTCGGGTAGGGCCACTCGTCGAGGTCCATGACGGTGTGCTTGGACACCCGCCACGGGACACCGGAGCGGTTCGGTACGACACGGCCGATGCGCCCGTCCGGGAGGTACTCGACGTCGTAGAAGCCGGGGACGTACACCCCGCCGGTCTTCGCGAGCCGCAGGAGGAGTTCCTCGCGCCCGCCGGGGCGGTCCTCCGCCTTCCAGGCGCGGACGATCTCGGTGATCTCCAGCACGGCCTGCTCGCCGTCGCCGATGACCGCGCAGTCGATGAACTCCGCGATGGGCTCGGGGTTGAAGGCCGCGTGGCCGCCCGCGACGACGATCGGGTGGTCGACCGTACGGTTCCTGGCCTCCAGCGGGATGCCCGCGAGGTCCAGGGCGGTGAGCATGTTGGTGTAACCCAGCTCGGTGGAGAAGCTCAGCCCGAACACGTCGAAGGCGGAGACGGGCCGGTGCGAGTCCACCGTGAACTGCGGGACCCCGTGCTCCCGCATCAGCTCCTCGAGGTCCGGCCACACGCTGTACGTACGCTCCGCCAGCACGCCCTCGCGCTCGTTGAGCACCTCGTACAGGATCATGACGCCCTGGTTGGGCAGTCCGACCTCGTACGCGTCCGGGTACATCAGCGCCCAGTGGACATCACACGAATCCCACGGCTTGACCGTGGAGTTGAGCTCGCCACCGACGTATTGGATCGGCTTCTGCACATGCGGGAGCAGGGCTTCGAGCTGCGGGAAGACCGATTCGGCACGCATCAGGAAAAGTTCTTTCGTGGGCCGGCTGGATTGACCCACCAGACTACCCCGGTGCTCAGCCGGCCAGCGCCGCCCGCCATTTCCGGTCGGAGGACTCCGCCCACACCTCGGGCAGCTCGCGCTCCCTGTCCTCGGCGTGCGCCTCCTCCTGGCCGTACAGGAGTCCCCAGGTGAACGCCGTCTCGCCCGCCGCGTGGGCCTTGACCGCGAGGGCGCGCAGGGCCTCGCGGGCCACCACGCTGTCCTGGTGGTCACCGAGCACCGTCTGCACCGCCTTCATCCGGTTGGCGAACCGCTTGGCGGGCCTGCCCAGCGCGGGCTTCGCCGCCTCGCCCGCGTACCGCGCGCGCTTCGCCGCCTTCCTGGCCTCGTGCAGCGCCACGTCCCGCTCCTCGCCGGGGCGCAGGGCCAGCGCGTGCTCGATGCGCCCGGCCAGCCGGGCGTAGTCCTTGAGGATCGCCTTCGGCAGCGCCCTGTCGGGCGGGCCGTCCGCGCCCTTGCGCAGCGGCGGGTCGGCGAGCAGCGCGTCCACCGACTTCAGCAGGGCGAGGTAGCGCTCGCCGTCGAGGACGGCGACGGTCGCGCCGCGCGAGTCGGTGCTTCCCGCCGCGTTCCAGATCTGCACCCGGGCGCGTACGGGGCCGAGGACCAGCGTCCCGGGCAGCGCGTCGACCCGGGCGGTGATGCGCTCGGCGAGAACCTCGTGGTCGCGGTCCACCCCCAGCTCCCCCGCCAGCCATTTCAGCTCGTCCGCGATCGGGTCGGTGACGGACCGGTCGAGGATCCTGCGGTACGTACGGAACGCGGAGCGCATCCGCCGGGTGGCGACCCGCATCTGGTGCACGGCGTCCGGCAGGTCACGGCGGACGGCCGGGTCCTGGGCGGTGATCGCCTCGGCCTGCGCCCTGATGTACGCGAGGACGTGGTCCCCGGCGGTGACCGGCTCGACCCGCTCGGGGGAGCCGTCCACGGCACCCTCCGGGGCGGTCTCCGCCAGGGCCCTGCTGAGCTTGGAGGGGGCGGCGGCGGGCCGCAGCCCGGCCTTGCGGAGCTTCTTCTCGACCGCGTCGAGGATCGCGGGGTCGGCGCCGTCGGCGACCTCCACCTCGACCTCGGCCCAGGCCGCGACCCGGCCGGGCATACCGGTCAGACGCTCGGCGCGGACGGTGTCGACGCTGACCTCGGCGAGCAGTTCGCCGTCCGCGCCGGACAGGTGGGTGACCTCGCGGGAGGTGCGCAGCTGGACGACGGGGATCAGGGCGGAGCCCCGGAGCCGGGAGCGGAGCAGCGCGGCCAGCTCGTCGGGGACGGTGTCCGCGAGCGGGGCCCGGATCTCGTCGCGGATGCCCGTGGACACCGGGAATTTGAGGTGCCAGCCCGCGTCGGCGCCGCCGGTCCTTCGGCGCAGGGTGAGTTTGTTCCCCGCGAGGCGCAGGTCCGCCGTGTCGTAGTAGACCGCGTCGAGCTCCACGACGCCCCGGTCGAAGAGGGACGAGACTCCTGGGACCCGGGTCAGGTCCGGCAGGGCGGGCCGGGCGTCGTCACCGGCACGCACAGGGAGTTCGTACTTGCGTTCGATCTCTCGCTTGGTGTCCGCCATATAGGGAACCTATCCGGCAAAAACGCCCTCAACCGCCGGACGGGCCGGAAAAGCCCGTCCGGCGCCACTTACACACTCACTCACGCGCTCATCGGTCTCTGTACCCGGATCGACTGGAGCAGCCCCACCGCGATCCAGACCGCGAACATCGACGTTCCTCCGTAGGACACGAAGGGCAGCGGGAGCCCCGCCACCGGCATGATCCCGAGGGTCATCCCGACGTTCTCGAACGACTGGAACGCGAACCACGCGATGATCCCGGCCGCCACGACCGTCCCGTACAGCTCGGTCGTCTCGCGGGCGATCCGGCACGCGCGCCACAGCACCACACCCAGCAGCAGCAGGATCAGCCCCGCCCCCACGAAGCCCAGCTCCTCGCCGGCGACCGTGAAGACGAAGTCCGTCTGCTGCTCGGGCACGAACTGCCCGGTGGTCTGCGAGCCCTTGAAGAGCCCCGTCCCGGTCAGGCCGCCCGAGCCGATGGCGATGCGCGCCTGATTGGTGTTGTAGCCGACGCCCGCCGGGTCCAGCTCCGGGTTGGCGAAGGCCGCGAAGCGGTTGATCTGGTACTCGTCGAGCACCCCGAGCGCGGCGATCGCGACCGCGCCGATCACCCCCGCCCCGACCAGGCCGAAGATCCAGCGGTTGGACGCGCCGGAGGCGAGCAGGACGCCGAGCACGATGACGGCCATGACCATGACCGACCCGAGGTCCGGCATCAGCATGACGATCGCCATGGGGAGGACGGCGAGGCCCAGCGCCTTGGCGACCGTCCGGTGGTCGGGATGCAGCTGGTCCCCCGCGTCGACCCGGGCCGCCAGCATCATCGCCATGCCCAGGATGATCGTGATCTTCACGAACTCCGACGGCTGGAGCGAGAAGCCGCCGCCGATGACGATCCACGCGTGGGCGCCGTTGATGGTCGCGCCGAGCGGGGTGAGGACCAGTATCACCAGCAGGACCGACAGGCCGTAGAGCACCGGGACCGCGCCCCGCAGGGTGCGGTGGCCCAGCCAGATCGTGGCGATCATGAGGGCGAACCCTATGCCGGTGTTCAGCAGGTGCCGGAAGAGGAAGTAGTACGGGTCGCCGTGGTTGAGCGCCGTACGGTTCCTGGTCGCCGACCAGACCAGCAGGGAGCCCAGCAGGGACAGGGCGATCGCCGAGAACATCAGCGGCCAGTCCAGCCGCCGCGCCATCGAGTCACGGGCCGCGAGCCGCGCCCACGTACTCCGTTCCGGACCGTAGCCGGAGACCGAGAAGCCACTTGTACCGGCCATCGCTCAGTCCCTCCGGACGTGCGGGGCGGCGCCGCCGGCGACCACCTGGGTGTCGGCCGGAGGCTTCTCCGGCATGTACGGCCTGACCTTCGGGGCGTCGATCGCGCCGTCGGGCCCGATCTTCGGCAGGGCGGTGGCGGGCTGGGGCATCAGCGCCTTCTTCAGGTTCTGCTTGCCCTTCAGGTCCAGCCCGTACATCGCCTCGTAGATCTTGCGGACGGCGGGACCGGAGGCGCCGGATCCCGTACCACCCTGGGAGATCGTCATCACGATCGTGTAGTCCTTGGTGTACGAGGCGAACCACGAGGTCGTCTGCTTGCCGTAGACCTCGGCGGTACCGGTCTTGGCGTGCATCGGGATCTGTTTCTGCGGCCAGCCGCCGAACCGCCAGGCGGCCGAACCGCGCGTCGCCACGCCCGCCAGCGCCTCGTCGATCTCGTCGCGCGTCTTCCGGTCGAACGGCAGCCTGCCGTGCGCCTTGGGGGCGATCTCCTCGACCCGCTTGCCGTCGGCGCTGATGATCGCCTTGCCGACGGTGGGGTTGAAGAGCGTGCCTCCGTTGGAGATGGCCGAGTAGATGGTCGCCATCTGGATCGGGGTGACGAGCGTGTCGCCCTGGCCGATCGAGTAGTTCACCGAGTCACCCGCGCGCATCCGGTCACCTTCGAGGCAGCCTTCGTACGCGATCTGCTCCACGTACGTGCCGCCCTTCTTGCCCTGCTCGCACCAGGAGGCCTTGTTGGCCTTCCAGAAGTTCTTCTTCCACTGCCGGTCGGGCACCCGCCCGGTGACCTCGTTGGGGAGGTCGATGCCGGTCTCCTTGCCCAGGCCGAACTGGTGGGCGGTCTTGTAGAACCAGTCGCCGGGGTTCTTCTTCGGCTTCATCCCCCCGTCCTTCTGCCACTCCTTGTGCGCGATCCCGTAGTAGACGGTGTCGCAGGAGACCTCCAGGGCCTTGCCGATGGTGATGCTGCCGTAGCCCTGGGACTCGAAGTTCTTGAAGACCTGCCCGCCGACGGAGTACGAACTGGGGCAGGGGTAGCTGCCGTTGAAGTCGTACCCGGCGTTGACGGCGGCCGTCGAGGAGATGACCTTGAAGATGGACCCGGGGGCGGCCTGGCCCTGGATCGCCCGGTTCAGCAGCGGGAAGTTCGACTTCTTGCCGGTCAGCTTGGCGTAGTCCTTCGCCGAGATGCCCCCGACCCACGCGTTCGGGTCGTACGTCGGCTGCGAGGCCATCGCCACCACCCGGCCGGTCTTCGCCTCCATCACCACCACGGCACCGGAGTCCGCCTTGTAGTTCACGCCGGTGTTGCGGTCGATCTCCTTGCGGGCGGTCTTCATCGCGTTGTGGAGTTCGTACTCGGCGACGGCCTGCACACGCGCGTCCACGGAGGTGACCACGTTGGCGCCGGGCCGCGCCGCGTCGCTCATGGCCCGGCCGATGACCCGGCCCAGGTTGTCGACCTCGTAGCGGGTCACGCCCGCCTTGCCGCGCAGCTCCCGGTCGTACGTGCGCTCCAGTCCCGAGCGGCCCACCTGGTCCGAGCGCAGGTACGGCGAGAGGGTGTCCTGCGCCTTGGTGATCTCCTCGTCGGTGACGGGTGAGAGGTAGCCGAGCACCTGCGAGGTGTTGGCGAGTCCCGGCGCGGCGTAGCGGCGGACGGCCGTGGGCTCGGCGGTGATGCCGGGGAAGTCCTCCGTGCGCTCGCGGATCTGGAGGGCCTGCTGGGTGGTGGCCTCGTCGGTCACCGGGATCGGCTGGTAGGGCGAACCGTTCCAACACGGCTGCGGCGTCTTCGCGTCGCACAGCCTGACCTTGTCGGTCACGTCCTTGGGCTTGACCCCGAGAACGTCCGCGAGCCGGGCCAGGACCGCCTTGCCGTCGTCCCGCATCTTCATCAGTTCGGTACGGCTGGCCGAGACGACCAGCCGGGTCTCGTTGTCCGCGAGCGGCACCCCGCGCGTGTCCAGGATCGAACCGCGCACGGCCGGCTCGACGACCTGCTGGACGTGGTTGTTCTTCGCCTCGTCCGTGTACTCCTGGCCGTTGCGCACCTGGAGGTACCAGAGCCGGCCGCCGAGCGTGAGCAGCAGGGAGAACACGAGGACCTGAATGACGATCAGCCGGATCTTGACCCGGGGGGTCCGGCCCGTCTCCGGGATGTTGCTCACAGGCGCTTCACCCCCTTGATACGGCCCGCGCGGGCGGCGCGGTTGCGGGCGGCCTTGACCCGCAGCCCGCCGCGCTGGCTCCCGATCTTGAGTCCCGTACCGGTGGTGAGCCAGCCGGCCGCGACGTCACCGCCGCCGCCCCCGGCGCTCTGTGCCTCGGAGAGCGGATCGTTGTCGGCGCGTCTGGCCAGCCACATGATGAGCGGCACGGTGAACGGCGCGAGCAGCAGGTCGTAGACGGCCGCGGTGAACAGCAGGCTGACGAGGCCCACATGGCGGGCCGCGTTGTCACCGACGAGGGCGCCGACGCCCGCGTACAGCAGCGTCGAGCCGACGGCCGCGCCGACGACCACGGCCATCGGGCCGAGCGCCGACCTGATCTGGCCGTTCTCGGGACGGGCCAGGCCCGCCAGGTAGCCGATGACGCAGAGCACCAGCGCGTAGCGTCCCGCGGCGTGGTCGGCGGGCGGGGCCAGGTCCGCGAGCAGCCCCGCGAAGAACCCGATGAGGGCGCCGCCGACATGCCCGTACACGAACGCCAGGGCGAGCACGACGAGGAGCATCAGGTCGGGGACGGCGCCGGGAAGCTGGAGCCGGGCGAGGACGGTCACCTGGATGACCAGGGCTACCACGACCAGCGTGGCCGAGAGCAGCATCCGGTTGAAGCGCATGGGGATCAGCTCTACCTCTGCTCGTCGACAATCTGCCCCGCGTCGGCGCCTGCGGTCGGCGACGGGGTGACCGTGACGGTGACGGTGGGGGTGGGGGTGGGCTTCGGCTTGGCCGGCAGGACGGTGTCCCGCGGGTCCTCCCTGGGCGCCTGGACGACAACGCCGACGATGTCGAGCTTGGTGAAGCCGACGAACGGGCGTACGTACACGGTCCGGGTGAGGTCCCCGCCGGACGGGTCCACGCGCACGACCGTGCCGACCGGGACGCCGGGCACGAAGGGCTTGTCCTTGCTGGAACCGAAGGTCACCAGCCGGTCGCCGGTCCTGACCTTGGCCTTGCCGTTGAGCAGCTGGACGGCGAGCGGGCGGTCGCCCTGCCCGGTGGCGAAGCCCAGTTCGTCGGACTTCTCCATCCGGGTGCCGACGGTGAAGTCCGGGTCGTTGGCGAGCAGTACGGTCGCGGTGCCGGGGCCCACGGTGGTGACGCGGCCGACCAGTCCGTCCCCGTTGAGTACGGTCATGTCGCGGCGGATGCCGTCGTTGGCTCCGGCGTCGATGGTCACGGTCCAGGAGAAGCCCTGGGCCGCTCCTATGGCGATGACCTCGGCGCCCTTGATGCCGTACTGGCCGGTGCCCGCCTTCTTGAGCATGTTGTCCAGCTCGCGCACCCGGCTGCGGTTGCGGTCGTCACTGCCGAGCTTCTGCTTGAGCGCGGTGTTCTCCTGCTGGAGCGCGGCGATGCGGTCATGGCGCTCGCCGGAGTCCCGTACGGCTCCGATGGCGTTGCCGACCGGGTCGACCGCGGAGGCGACACCGTTCTCGACGGGGCCGAAGACGGAGGCGGCTGCCTGCCGCGCGCCGTCGACCGGGGATTCCTCACCCCCGCGGATGTCCACCGTGATCAGTGCGAACGCGATGGCGATCAGCAGCACCAGGAGCAGCCGGCTCTCCTTTGTGTCCCTCACGTGCGGCGGCCGTGCCTTCCTCGTAGGAATGGTTGTGCCTGTGTGTCAACGATCAGCTGGGTCGGTGATCCGCTTGGTCAACGAGCCGCCGTACGGGGAGAAGCGGGCTCCCGCCGCGGGAACCCCCGGACCCGCGAGGGGGCCGGGGGGACGCGCGCGTGCGGCGCGGTGTGATCAGCGGCGCGGCTGGGCGTCCAGGACCTGCTGGAGCGCCTCGAACTCCTCGACGCACTTGCCGGATCCGAGCGCGACGGAGTCCAGCGGGTTCTCGGCGATGTGGATGGGCATGCCGGTCTCCCGGCGCAGCCGCTCGTCGAGGCCGCGCAGCAGGGCGCCGCCACCGGTGAGCACGATCCCGCGGTCCATCACATCGCCCGACAGCTCGGGCGGGCACTTGTCGAGCGTCGTCTTCACGGCGTCGACGATCGCGTTGACCGGTTCCTCGATGGCCTTGCGCACCTCGGCCGCGGAGATGACCACGGTCTTCGGAAGCCCGGAGACGAGGTCCCGGCCGCGGATCTCGGTGTGCTCGTCCTTGTCGAGGTCGTACGCGGAACCGATGGTGATCTTGATGCTCTCGGCGGTCCGCTCACCGAGAAGGAGGGAGTACTCCTTCTTGATGTGCTGGATGATCGCGTTGTCCAGCTCGTCCCCGGCGACCCGGATGGACTGCGCTGTGACGATCCCGCCGAGCGAGATGACGGCGACCTCTGTGGTGCCACCGCCGATGTCGACGACCATGTTGCCCGTGGCCTCATGGACAGGGAGTCCGGCGCCGATGGCCGCGGCCATCGGCTCCTCGATGATGTGCACCTGGCGTGCGCCCGCCTGGGTGGATGCCTCGATGACCGCACGGCGCTCGACGCCCGTGATGCCCGAGGGCACACAGACGACCACTCGCGGGCGGGCCAGATAGCGGCGCTTGTGGATCTTCAGGATGAAGTACCGCAGCATGCGCTCGGTGATCTCGAAGTCGGCGATGACACCGTCCTTCAGTGGCCGGACGGCAACGATGTTGCCCGGCGTCCGGCCGATCATCTTCTTCGCTTCGGCGCCGACCGCGAGAATGCCGCCCGTGTTGGTGTTGATGGCGACGACGGACGGCTCGTTGAGGACGATCCCCCGGCCTCTGACGTACACCAGCGTGTTGGCGGTCCCGAGGTCGACAGCCATGTCACGGCCGATGAACGACATGTTGTTCCCCATGAGGATGCGTCTGGCCTTCCCGAACGAAGCCTTTGACGGCTTTTCAGGAGGGCGAGGTGGGTGCTGTGGCTTGGGCTCATCGTAGTGCCGCCCGCACGCTGACGGCGCGGTGGCCCACCTCAGTAAAGGTGACGATGTTTCGCACCATTGCGTTCCCGGAATCGGCTCGCATATGCCGCAGGGCGACCGAATTCCTTCGGTCGCCCCAGGGCTTCACGGCCGTTTGGCTGACACGCGGTCAGGAAAGTCCGGGGAAGAAAAGCTTCAGTTCCCGAATGGCGGACTCTTCGGAGTCCGAAGCGTGGATGAGATTCTCCCGGACAATCGTGCCGAAGTCCCCCCGGATGGACCCCGGCGCTGCGGCGATCGGGTCAGTCGGGCCCGCGAGGGCGCGGACGCCTTCGATGACCCGCTCGCCCTCGACCACCAGTGCGACAACCGGGCCCGAGGCCATGAACTCGACCAGCGGCTCGTAGAAGGGCCGGCCCTTGTGCTCGCCGTAGTGCTGCTCCAGCGTCTCGTGGTCGAGCGTGCGCAGCTCCAGCGCGGCGATGGTCCAGCCGGCCTTGCGCTCGATACGGCCGATGATCTCGCCGACAAGGCTTCTCTCGACAGCATCCGGCTTGAGCAGGACGAGAGTGCGCTGGGTCATGTGTGCGGCTCCTTGCGGGCATATATACGAGCGGTGCTGCGAGGTTACCGCCCGCCGCCGGGCCCGCGGCACCCGGACCTCGGCTCACCGACCAGTCCTCGGCGGACGGCGTCGGGCGGAACACCCCCGCAGCGGCGGGGAAGAGGTCCGGGTGCCACACAGAGTGAAACAGACGCCACTGACAGCGGCCCTAACGCGCTTCCGCGCCCGATTCCGCCTGGGCGGCCCACCGTGCCTTCGTCTCGTCGATGACCCGGCCGTAATGGACCGACGCCCACCACAGCGCGGTGAAAACCGGGCCGAGGACGAACATCACCGGGACCACCACTCCGCCGGCGATCAGCGCCACGTGGAACGCCCAGCCGAGCGCCACGCCACCGGGGCGGGTGATCAGGCCGCAGAGCAGAACGGACAGGAGCATCGCGACCCCGCAGACCGTCCAGACCGCTCCCGTCGACAGATCGCCCGACTTCATCGCGACCAGTCCGGCAAATCCGATGACGAAGAATTCAGCGATCAGAGTGGACGCACACAGCGTACGCATCGAATTCAGCGCCTTCCCAGAAGCAGCCGGGCCTCGCCCACCGTGATGACCGAACCCGTCACCAGAACACCGGCCCCGGCGAACTCCGCGTCGTCCTCGGCGAGCGTGATCGCCGCCTCCAGCGCGTCGTCCAGCCGCGCCTCGACCACCACCCGCTCGTCGCCGAACACCTCGACGGCGACCGCGGCCAGCTCGTCCACGTCCATCGCGCGGTGGCTGGAGTTCTGCGTGACCACCAGCTCCGTACAGATCGGCTCCAGCGCTTCGAGCACCCCGCGCACGTCCTTGCCCTCGCTCGACCCGACCACCCCGATCAGCCGGCTGAACCCGAAGGACTCGGTGATGCCGTCGGCCGCCGCCCGCGCGCCCGCCGGGTTGTGCGCCGCGTCCAGCACCACCGTGGGCGAACGCCGCATCACCTCCAGCCGACCCGGGGAGGAGACCGACGCGAACGCCTTGCGGACCGTGTCCATGTCCAGCGGGCGCGCGTGCTCGGCGCCGACCCCGAAGAACGCCTCCACTGCCGTCAGCGCCACCGCCGCGTTGTGCGCCTGGTGGGCGCCGTACAGCGGGAGGAACACCTGCTCGTACTCGCCCCCGAGGCCGCGCAGCGTCAGCAGCTGACCGCCGACCGCGATCTCCCGGGCGACGATCCCGAACTCCAGGCCCTCGCGGGCCACGGTCGCGTCGACCTCGGCGGCCTTCTTGAGCATCACCTGCGCCGCGTCCACCGGCTGCTGCGCGAGGACGACCGTCGCGCCCGCCTTGATGATCCCGGACTTCTCCACGGCGATCTCGCCGGGCGTCGACCCGAGCCGGTCCGTGTGGTCCAGGTCGACGGGGGTGACGACGGCCACCGACGCGTCGATGACGTTGGTCGCGTCCCAGCTGCCGCCCATGCCGACCTCGATGACCGCCACGTCCACCGGCGCGTCCGCGAACGCGGCGTACGCCATGCCCGTCAGCACCTCGAAGAACGACAGCCGGTGCTCCTGCGCCGCGTCGACCAGCTCGACGAACGCCTTGATGTCGTCGTACGTCTCCACGAAACGCTCGGCGGGGATCGGCGCGCCGTCCAGGCTGATCCGCTCGGTGACGGACTGGACGTGCGGGCTCGTGTACCGCCCCGTCCGCAGCTCGAACGCGCCGAGCAGCGCCTCGATCATGCGCGCGGTGGACGTCTTGCCGTTGGTGCCGGTGATGTGGATCGTCGGGTACGCGCGCTGGGGGTCGCCCAGCACGTCCATCAGGGCCTCGATCCGCGCGAGCGAGGGGTCTAGCTTCGTCTCCCCCCACCGCCCGGCGAGCTCCTGCTCGACGGCGCGCAGGGCCTTGTCCACCTCGGGGTCCTCGGGACGGGACGGCACCTCGTCACCCCGCTGCGGCCCGGCCTGGGCGCGCAGGGTGCGGCTGCCGGCCGCGATCACGGCGAGGTCGGGGTCTCGGTCTGTCTCGGCGCCGACGATCTCGTCAAACTCGTCGTACTCGCCGGGCTGGTCGGAAGGACGGTGCTCACTCACACGCCCAGTCTACGGAGCGCGCCGTCCCCGTCCGCCGGACGGGCCGATTTCGACCCGTCCGGCGAGCGGGATGTGTGCCTGTCAGCCCTGCGGCAGGCTCGCGATCTGCGCGGTGATCCGCTCGATGTCCGCCTCGGCCTTGGCCAGGCGCGTACGGATCTTGTCCACGACGTTGTCCGGCGCCTTCGCCAGGAACGCCTCGTTGCCCAGCTTGGCCGTCGCCTGCGCCTTCTCCTTCTCGGCCGCGCCCAGGTCCTTCGTCAGCCGCTTGTGCTCGGCCTCGACGTCGATCGTGCCGGACAGGTCGAGGCCCACCGTCGCGCCCGCGACCGGCAGGGTCGCGGTCGCGTGGAACCCGTCGCCCTCCGGCTGGAGCCGGAGCACCTGCCGGATGGCCGCCTCGTGCGCGGCGAGCGACGTACCGGACAGGTCGAGGCGGGCCGGGACCTTCTGGCCGGGCTGGAGACCCTGGTCGGCGCGGAAGCGGCGGACCTCGGTGATCACCTGCTGGAGGTGCTCGATCTCCCGCTCGGCGGCCGGGTCACGGAACCCGCTGTCGGCCGGCCAGTCGGCGATGACCACCGACTCCTTGCCGGTGAGCGTCGTCCACAGCGTCTCGGTGACGAAGGGGACGACGGGGTGCAGGAGGCGCAGGGTCACGTCGAGGACCTCACCGAGGACCCGCCCGGAGACCTTGGCCTGCTCGCCGCCCTCGAAGAAGGTGGTCTTGGACAGCTCGACGTACCAGTCGAAGACCTCGTCCCAGGCGAAGTGGAACAGGGTGTCCGAGAGCTTCGCGAACTGATAGTCGTCGTAGTAGGCGTCGACCTGGGCGACCGTCGCGCCGAGCCGCGACAGGATCCAGCGGTCGGTGGCCGACTGCTGCTCGGGCGCCGGCAGCGGGCCTTCGACCGTCGCGCCGTTCATCATCGCGAAGCGGGTGGCGTTCCAGATCTTGTTCGCGAAGTTGCGGGAGCCCTGGACCCAGTCCTCGCCGATCGGCACGTCGACACCGGGGTTGGCACCGCGTGCGAGCGTGAAACGGACCGCGTCGGAGCCGTACTTGTCCATCCAGTCCAGCGGATTGACCGCGTTGCCGAAGGACTTGGACATCTTCTTGCCGAACTGGTCACGGACCATGCCGTGCAGCGCGATGGTGTGGAACGGGGGGGTGCCGTCCATCGCGTACAGGCCGAACAGCATCATCCGGGCGACCCAGAAGAAGAGGATGTCGTAACCCGTGACAAGAACCGAGTTCGGGTAGAACTTCTCCAGGCTCGGGGTCTGTTCGGGCCAGCCGAGCGTCGAGAACGGCCAGAGGGCGGACGAGAACCAGGTGTCCAGGACGTCGGTGTCCTGGGTCCAGCCCTCACCCGTCGGCGGCTCCTCGTCCGGGCCGACGCAGACCGTCTCGCCGTCGGGGCCGTGCCAGACCGGGATCCGGTGGCCCCACCACAGCTGCCGCGAGATGTTCCAGTCCCTGAGGTCGTCGACCCAGGCGAAGTAGCGGGACTCCATCTCCTTCGGGTGGATCGCGACGCGTCCGTCGCGGACCGCGTCGCCGGCCGCCTTGGCGAGTGTGGCGACCTTGACCCACCACTGGAGGGAGAGGCGGGGCTCGACGGTCGTCTTGCACCGCGAGCAGTGGCCGACGGAGTGGACGTACGGGCGCTTCTCCGCGACGATCCGGCCGTCCGCGCGCAGGGCCGCGACGATGGCCGAGCGCGCCTCGAACCGGTCAAGTCCCTGGAAGGGCCCGGGGACGGTGATGACGGCCCGCTCGTCCATGACCGTGATGTTCGGCAGATCGTGCCGCCGGCCGATCTCGAAGTCGTTCGGGTCGTGGGCCGGGGTGACCTTGACCGCGCCGGTGCCGAACTCGGGGTCGACGTGTGTGTCGGCGACGACCGGGATCGTACGGTCGGTCAGCGGCAGCCTGATCCGCTTGCCGACGAGGTGCGCGTACCGCTCGTCGTCCGGGTGGACCGCGACGGCCGTGTCACCGAGCATCGTCTCGGCGCGGGTGGTCGCGACAACAAGTGTCTCGTCGCCCTCGCCGTACTTGATGGAGACGAGTTCACCGTCGTCGTCCTGGTACTCGACCTCGATGTCGGAGATCGCGGTGAGGCAGCGCGGACACCAGTTGATGATCCGCTCGGCGCGGTAGATCAGCCCGTCGTCGAACAGCCGCTTGAAGATGGTCTGGACGGACTCGGACAGTCCCTCGTCCATCGTGAACCGCTCACGGGACCAGGCGACGCCGTCACCGAGCCGCCGCATCTGCCCGGAGATCTGGCCGCCGGACTCTTCCTTCCACTGCCAGACCCGCTCGACGAACGCCTCACGGCCCAGGTCCTGCCGGGACTTGCCCTCTTTCGCCAGCTCACGTTCGACGACGTTCTGCGTGGCGATACCGGCGTGGTCCATGCCGGGCTGCCACAGCGTCTCGTACCCCTGCATCCGCTTACGGCGGGTCAGGGCGTCGATGATCGTGTGCTCGAAGGCATGCCCGAGGTGCAGGCTGCCCGTGACGTTCGGCGGCGGAATGACAATCGTGTACGGAGGCTTCTCGCTCTTCGCGTCCGCTTCGAAGTAACCGCGTTCTACCCAGCGCTCGTACAGTTTCCCCTCCACCTCGGCCGGCGCGTACTGGGTCGGCAGTTCGGGGGTGCTGGCGGGCTGCGGGTGCTGAGCGTTCTCGGTCACGGGCCCAGTTTAGACCGGCCGGGACTTGGGGGGCGGCGTCACGAGGTCGGGTGCGCGCATCTGCGGCGTTGTCGTCAATCACCATGGCTCCGCCATGCCTCAATCCTCCGCCTTGCAGCTGCACGCACCCGACCTCGCTCCTTCACCCACCCCCCAAGTCCCGGCCGGTCTAAGGTGTCACAGCCCTGTCCTGAAACGAGATGTTCCGTAACGGTGCCGCCCCCGGCGATCCTCAGGGGTGACCCTTCCGTCAGGATGTTCGTATCGCATAAAGCATCTGGAGGGGACAGATCACATGAGCTACAACCAGCCGGGCCCGTACGGTGGGCAGCAGCCTCAGCAGCCAGGACCGTACGGTCAGCCGGGTCCCTACGGCCAGCAGCCGCCGCAGGGTCCGCCGCAGCCCGGCTACGGTTACCCGCAGCAGCCCGGTGTGCCGCCGCAGGGCGAGCCCCAGCCGGGGTACGGCTACCCGCAGCAGCCGGGACAGCAGCCCGGTCCGTACGGGCAGCCCGGACAGCAGCCGGGGCCGTACGGGCAGCCACCGCAGCAGCCTCCGTACGGAGGAGGCCCGTTCCCGCCCCCTCCGGGTGCCGCGCCCAAGAAGCGGACCGGGCTGATCATCGGGGTGGTCGTGGTGGCTCTCGCGGTGATAGCCGGGGGCGCGTACTTCGTGACGCGGG
The DNA here is from genome assembly GCF_044744165.1 of Streptomyces sp. NPDC087420. Lineage (NCBI taxonomy): Bacteria > Bacillati > Actinomycetota > Actinomycetes > Kitasatosporales > Streptomycetaceae > Streptomyces > Streptomyces sp. NPDC087420. The sequence continues at coordinate 354,041 of NZ_JBIUXU010000003.1, read as the reverse complement.
ACGGCGGCGGGGGCGGGGGCTCCGTCGCCGACGACGGGGCGCACAAGCTCACCGCCCCGGAGAGCGTGATCGGCGGAACGTACAAGAAGGACAAGGCCCAGAGCGGCGACACCGGCATGAGCGAGAGCGACCTCAAGGACGCCGAGACGTGGGGCGTCAAGAACGCCAAGGACGCGAGCGCCAGTTACAAGTCGGGCGACGAGGCGAACCCGCTGGCCGGCAAGGTGCTGACGTTCAGCGGCGCCTACGGTGAGATCGCCGACCCCGAGAAGACCGTCGACGCGATGTTCGCGTACCTGAAGACGCAGTCCGAGAAGGACGCGGACACCAGCTCCATCGGCACGCTCGTCGGCAGCCCCAAGGCGTTCACGCCGGCCGGGCTCGACAACGCGGTCATGAAGTGCCAGGAGATCAAGGTGAAGACCAGCGACTCCGGCGACGCCGCCGGCGGGCCCGCGGAGATCTCCTTCCCGATGTGCATCTGGGGCGACCACAGCACCGTCGCGTCCGTCACCTATGTCGAGGTGGCGAACGCGGTGACCGGCAAGAGCGCGCCTCTCAAGGACGCCGCCGACATCGCCGCCAAGCTGCGCGACGACGTGCGTGTCAAGCTCTGACGGACTTCCGCCACATGACAGGGGCGCCCGAGCCGGTGTGAACCGGTCGGGCGCCCCTGTCGTGTACTGGATGGCCGCTCTTGCGCGTCGGCCGTTGCGCGGCGTCAGCCGTTACGCGGACTTCTCGTGGCGGCCGTCGTTCTTGACGATGCGCGGCTCCCGCGGGACCAGCGTCGGGTTCACGTGCGAGAGGACCACGTCCTCCGTGATGACCACGCGCGCCACGTCCTTGCGGGACGGGACGTCGTACATCACCGACTGGAGGACCTCTTCCATGATGGCGCGCAACCCCCGCGCCCCCGTGCCGCGCAGGATCGCCTGGTCGGCGATCGCCTCCAGCGACGGGCGGTCGAAGTCCAGCTCCACGCCGTCGAGTTCGAAGAGGCGCTGGTACTGCTTCACCAGCGCGTTGCGCGGCTCGACCAGGATCTGGAGGAGCGCCTCGCGGTCCAGGTTGTGCACCGAGGTCAGGACCGGCAGGCGGCCGATGAATTCGGGGATCATCCCGAACTTCACCAGGTCCTCCGGCATGACCTCCTGGAACTGGTCGCTCGCCTCGATCTCGCGCTTCGAGCGGATCGTGGCACCGAAGCCGATGCCCTTCGCGCCGGCCCGCGACTCGATGATCCGTTCCAGGCCCGAGAACGCGCCGCCCACGATGAACAGGACGTTCGTGGTGTCGATCTGAATGAATTCCTGGTGAGGGTGCTTACGGCCGCCCTGCGGCGGGACCGAGGCCGTCGTGCCTTCCAGGATCTTCAGCAGGGCCTGCTGGACGCCCTCGCCCGAGACGTCACGCGTGATCGACGGGTTCTCGCTCTTGCGGGCGACCTTGTCGATCTCGTCGATGTAGATGATCCCGGTCTCGGCCTTCTTGACGTCGTAGTCGGCCGCCTGGATCAGCTTCAGCAGGATGTTCTCGACGTCCTCGCCGACGTAGCCGGCCTCCGTCAGCGCCGTCGCGTCGGCGATGGCGAACGGGACGTTCAGCATGCGCGCCAGCGTCTGGGCCAGCAGCGTCTTGCCCGAGCCCGTGGGGCCCAGCAGCAGGATGTTGGACTTCGCGAGCTCGATCGCGTCGTCGCGGCCCGCCCCGCCGCCGTTCTCACCGGCCTGGACGCGCTTGTAGTGGTTGTAGACCGCTACCGAGAGGGCCTTCTTCGCGGGCTCCTGCCCGACGACGTACCCCTCCAGGAACTCGTAGATCTCACGAGGCTTGGGCAGTTCCTCCCACCGCACCTCGGAGGTCTCCGCCAGCTCCTCCTCGATGATCTCGTTGCAGAGGTCGATGCACTCGTCGCAGATGTAGACACCGGGACCTGCGATGAGCTTCTTCACCTGCTTCTGGCTCTTCCCGCAGAACGAGCACTTGAGCAGGTCGCCGCCATCACCGATGCGTGCCACGAGGTGCTTCCCCTTCGCCTGGGAGCAGCTTGGTTCAGCGGCTCCTGTGCCTCATATCCGACGGTACCTTGCCCGGGCCCCCGTTCGGGCCCCCCTTGGCGCGGTTCACAAGGTCGTGGGACTCCGCCGTACCGTCCGCGGTGTCCGATCATGACCCGTGCGACCCGCGCCGAGGGCGCCGGGAGCCTCAGGCGGCCGCGGCAGCGGCCGTCGTCTTGCGGGTCGACACGATCTGGTCGACCAGGCCGTACGCGAGTGCGTCGTCGGCGGTGAGGATCTTGTCGCGCTCGATGTCGTCGCGGACCTTCTCGATCGGCGTCGTCGAGTGCTTGGCCAGCATGTCTTCCAGCTGCGCGCGCATCCGGAGGATTTCGTTGGCCGCGATCTCCAGGTCGGAGAGCTGCTCGCGGCCGGTCTGGCTGGACGGCTGGTGGATCAGCACGCGCGCGTTCGGGAGGGCCAGTCGCTTGCCGGGGGTGCCGGCGGCGAGCAGCACGGCGGCGGCGGAGGCGGCCTGTCCCATGCACACGGTCTGGATGTCCGGCTTCACGAACTGCATCGTGTCGTAGATGGCCGTGAGGGCCGTCATCGAGCCGCCGGGGCTGTTGATGTAGATCGAGATGTCCCGGTCCGGGTCCATCGACTCCAGGCACAGGAGCTGCGCCATGACGTCGTTGGCGGACGCGTCGTCGATCTGCACGCCGAGGAAGATCACGCGCTCCTCGAAGAGCTTCGCGTACGGGTCGTACTCGCGCACGCCCTGCGAGGTGCGCTCCACGAAGCGCGGGATGACGTAGCGGTTGTCCACCTGCGGGCCGGTGTAGAGGCCGCTCGCGGAGTAACTCGCGGGATTGTTGTTCATGTGGGTGTTCACCATCCTGATGGCGTTCGCTGGGCGGGGCTGCGGGGGCTGGTCCGGGGCGGGGGCCGTGGGGCTCAGGCCCCGGTGCCGCCGCCGCCCGGAACGTGCGAAGCGGCGGTGATGATCTCGTCGATGATGCCGTAGGCCACGGCCTCCTCGGCGGTGAACCAGCGGTCGCGGTCACCGTCGCGGATGATCGCCTCTTCGGTCTGGCCGGTGTGGCGGGCCGTGATCTCGGCCATGCGCTTCTTCGTACGGAGGAGCTGCTGGGCCTGGATCTTGATGTCGGAGGCGGTGCCCCCGAGGCCCGCGGAACCCTGGTGCATGAGGATGTCCGTGTTGGGCAGCGCGAAGCGCTTGCCGGCCGTGCCGCCGGTCAGCAGGAACTGGCCCATGGAGGCCGCCATGCCCATGCCGATGGTCACCACGTCGTTGGGGATGTACTGCATGGTGTCGTAGACGGCCATGCCGGCCGTCACGGATCCACCCGGGCTGTTGATGTAGAGGTAGATGTCCTTCTCGGGCTCGGCCGCCAGGAGGAGGAGCTGCGCCGTGATCTTGTTGGCGATGTCGTCGTCGACCTGCTGGCCGAGGAAGATGATCCGCTCTCCGAGCAGTCGGCTGTAGACCTGGTCGCCGAGGCCACCACCGAGGGACGGCTCACCGGCGGCGTAAGGCATCAGATTCGTCACGTATCCACCTGCTCGTCTCTGACGGCTGCGGCCGTCTCAGCGTCTTCGTTCCGAGGGTCGGGGGACTCCCCTGCCCTCGTATTCATGGACCCTAACGCGCTGGTCGGCGAGGGCCATCCCGCTTCCGTGACTGTTCGCTGGGAGCGCAAGGCAGTTGGGGCTCCGTACGGCCCTGAGAGGGCCTGGGGCACGCCCGACCCTCCGCCGTGCCGCCGGGGTTCTCCGGGGGCCGTCAGGGGCGCTCCGGGGCGGCGGTGGTGGGTGTCCGCCCGGCGGAAGGGGCGGGCCCCGGGCGCGTGTCGCGTCCGGGGCCCGTCCTCAGTGCGGCCTGCGGGGCGGATCAGGCGTCGGTCTTGCCGGCCTTCTCGGCCTTGCCCTCGTCGTCGCCCTGGTCGGCGGCGGCCGTCTCGACGGCTTCGGCGGTCTCGGCGCCTTCGGCAGCCTCGGCAGCCTCGTCTTCGTCGTCGTCCAGCTCGACGGCCTCACCGTTGGTGTCGATGACCTTCGCCGACTCGACCACCACGGCGAGCGCCTTGCCGCGGGCGACCTCGCCGACGAGCATCGGGACCTGGCCGCCTTCGACAACCGCCTGGGCGAACTGGTCCGGGGACATGCCGGAGGACTGCGCGCGGCGCATGAGGTGCTCGGTGAGCTCCTCCTGGCTGACGTTCAGCTTCTCCTTGTTCACCAGCTCGTCGAGGATGAACTGGGTCTTGATCCCCTTGACCGCCTGGTCCTTGGTCTCCTCCTCGAACTCCTCCTCGGTCTTGCCCTGGATCTCCAGGTACTTCGCGAGGTCGAGGCCCATCTGACCGAGCTGGTGGTGCTCCAGGTTGTGCTTGCGGGTGTTGATCTCGTCCGCGAGCAGCTTCTCCGGGATCGGCACCTCGGCGAGCTTCAGCAGCTCTTCGAGGACCCGCTCCTGCGCCTGGGTGGCCTGGTCGTACTGCTTCATGTTCTCGAGGCGCTTGCGGCTGTCCGCCTTGAGCTCTTCGAGGGTGTCGAACTCGCTCGCCGTCTGGGCGAAGTCGTCGTCCAGCTCGGGAAGCTCGCGGGCGGAGACCGAGAGGACCTTGACGGTGACCTCGGCGGGCTGGCCCTCGGCGGCGCCGCCCTTCAACTCGGAGGTGAAGGTGGCCTCGCCGCCGGCCTCCAGGCCGATCACGGCTTCGTCGATGCCGTCGAGCAGCTCGCCGGAACCGATGGTGTACGACACCTCGCTGGCCACGCCGTCCGGCAGCACCTCGCCGTCGACCTTGGCCTCCAGGTCGATCGACACGACGTCGCCCTCGGCGGCGGCGCGCTCGACCACGTTGGTCGTCGCGAAGCGGTCGCGCAGCTGCTCGACCGACTTGTCGACGTCCTCGTCGGTGACCTCGACCGCGTCCACGGTGACCTCGATGCCGGAGTAGTCCGGGATCTCGATCTCGGGGCGGATGTCCACCTCGGCGGTGAAGGACAGCAGCTCGCCGTCCTTGAGCTCGGTGATGTCGACCTCGGGCTGGCCGAGGACGTTCAGCTCACCTTCGTTGACGGCCTCGGTGTAGAACTTCGGGAGGGCGTCGTTGACGGCCTCCTCCAGCACAGCACCACGGCCGAACCGCTGGTCGATGACCCGGGCCGGGATCTTGCCCTTGCGGAAGCCCTTCACCGTGACCTGCTGGTTGATCTTCTTGTACGCCGCGTCGAGGCTGTCCTTGAGCTCCTCGAAGGGCACCTCGACTGTGAGCCGAACCCGAGTCGGGTTCAGGGTCTCCACGGCGCTCTTCACGGTTCGGTCTCCTTGGTGGCTGATTCTGGGGTTCTGCTGTCTCCGCCGCACTCGCGGCGGCCACAGCGGATTCGGCCCGGCTTCGTCAGATCCTTCAGAGACTCTTCAGACACACAGGCACGCAGCTTGCATAGTAACCGCAAGCGGGAAGAGCCCCACAACGCGATCGTGATCGTGCTTGTCCGTGCGGTCGGGCCACGGGCGGCCGGGCTACTGGTCGGGGTGGCCGGATTCGAACCGACGACCTTCCGCTCCCAAAGCGGACGCGCTACCAAGCTGCGCCACACCCCGTGGTGCGACACGTAGGGTACATGCCCGAAGGCGCTCCGTTCGCCTTTCCCGGCGCGGTGACGGGGAGGTGGCGGGAAGGGGTGACGGGACGGGTGACCGCGAGGGATGCGCCGCACCGGTGCCAAGTGATGTGCGGGGAGCGGCGGTGACCCGCTACGATGCTGTTCGTGCCGCGGTCGTTCGACCGGCGGCGCTCGCTGTGCGGGCGTAGCTCAATGGTAGAGCCCTAGTCTTCCAAACTAGCTACGCGGGTTCGATTCCCGTCGCCCGCTCCACATGACTCAGGGCCAGGTCAGAGGCACGTCCTCCGAAACTGGCCCTGCGCCGTTCTCGATCCGCGATCCGGGCTATGTGCCCGCCACGTGCCCGTCCGGGCCGGACTCCTGCTTCCGAGCCTGCTCGACAGCGGCACTCACCGCGTTGCCGATCAGCCGCTCACGCTCAGCCGTCGCGTGCTGGTAGACCAGCGCGGCGCGAGCCGTACTGTGGCCCATTCTCGTCATCAGCTCACGCGTACTCGCCCCGGTGGCCGCCGCCAAGGTATTGCCGGTGTGCCGAAGATCATGGAAGTGCAAGCCCTTGATCCCCGCCTCTTCACACGCCTTGCGCCACAGCCGATTGAAGTGATTCCGGCGGGGAGTCGCCCCCTTGGCGCCGATGAAGACCTGGCCGTCCGCGCCGTGCTCCGAGTAGATCGCGAGATGCGTGGACAGGTCCCCCGCGATCACTGCCGGAACCGCCACAGTGCGCTTGCCGGCCGCGCTCTTGGGCTCCTTGATCAGCCGCTTGCCGCTGTGCAGTTCGGCGACATTCCGCCGGACCCGGAGGGTGCCCCCCGCCAGGTCCAGATCACGCCTGCGCAGGCCGACGAGTTCTCCCCAGCGAAGCCCTGAGAAGGCCGCCAGGAGGACCAAGGCTCGATAGCGGGGCTGGATCGCAGCGGCGACCGCGTAGACCTCCTGAACGGTCGCCGTAGGCCGCTCGGGCGTGTGTGCCGAACTGGCGCCCTTGATCCGACAGGGGTTGCGTCGGATCAGGCGGTCCTCAACGGCCGTCATCAGGATCGCGCGCAGGAGCGCGTACGCCTTCGCCACCGTTGACGGACCGACCCCGGAACCCAGTCGAGCGACCCGCCAGGCCCTCACCATGGCCGCCGTGATGTCCGCCACGGCCACCTTGCCGAATGTCGGAACGAGGTGGTTCCGCAGCAGCGAGCGGTACAGATCCGCCGTCGAGGCGCTGATGCCCCGTTCCGTGATCCATGTGGCGGCGTATGTGCCGAAATCGACCTTGCCCGCGTCCGGATCGAACCAGTCACCGATCCGCAGTTCGGCCTGTCGCTCAGCCAGCCAGTCATCAGCGTCGCGCTTCGTGCGGAAGGTTGACGGGGCGGGACGGTCCACGCCGTCAGCACCAAGGTAACGAGCCTGGTACCGCCCAGATGCCAGCTTGCGTACACGGCCGAACGATCGCTTCTTCGCTGCCATCAGGCCACCGCCCGCAGCCGTCGGGAGGTAGGCCGGACCGTGTTGGACGCGATGAACGTCGCGACGACGCTCTCCGAGATCCGAACGTGTCGACCCACCTTGACGTACTCGATCCGTCGTTCCTCGATCAGCCGCCGGGGGAACCGGACAGTAGTGCCGAGCAGTTCGGCGACCTGTTCGACGGTCAGCAGTCGGTCAGACATGCTCACCACTCCCCCTCGTCTTGGAGTCCGGCCCGTACCTCGCGGACGATCTCGCGGTTGGCTTGGATGTCGCGGTGGATGTTGGCGGCGAGCCAGGATTCGCCGGGGGTGTGGCCGTGGCCGGCGTAGGCCCAGTGGGCGACCGTGAGCGTGGTGGCTTCGGGGTGGTCGTCGGGGTTGGGCAGGCCGAGTGCGTTGCGTTGTTGGTGGGCGCGGTAGTCGGCGCGGACCTGTCGGAGGGCGCCGAGGGTGGTGGAGTAGCGCCGGGATTTCGTGGAGAAGTGGCCCCGGAAGCCGAGCATGTGCGCCCAGGCCCACAGGCGGCGGTCGGGGTAGGCGGCGTCGAGGTCCCAGCACGCCCGGATCAGGCGGCGCGTGTGATCCGGCAGGTCGGGGAGTTTGTCGAGTTCGGCGAGTTCCCCGATGCGGCGGTCGACGGTGCCGGTGGTCTCGGCGGCTTTGGTGGCGTACTTGGCGACGTAGGAGGCAACGGCCTGTTCGGTGAGGTCTTCGCCGTTGCCGAACGCGCCGATGGGCTGGACGTCGAGCTGTGTGCCCCAGCGCAGGACGCGGGCCGGGTGGTCGCCGGCGGCCGGGAGGGCGATCTCGGCGCGGGCGGCGGCGGCGCGCAGTCCGTCGGTGAGCAGGTCGAGGGTGGCCCAGGCCGGCGGCGGGGAGTCCGGTCCGTCAGGTCCGTCGAAGCGGATCACCGCGTGAAAGTGGATCGCACCGCGCTTCTGGTACTCCGCGACCTTGCCGTAGGAGACCCGAAGGCGTTCGCGTAACGCCTTCTGGGTGATGCCGACGCGGGCGGCAAGCTCACGCGGGAGGTAGATGGTGACGTAGCGCCACAGGTGCCCGGCGTGGTTGTTCCACAGCACCGCCCCGGCGTAGTCGTACGTCCCGGGGTCCAGTGCGGTCCCCAGCTCGGTTGCTCCGTCAAGGTGTTGGGTGCCGCAGCGGCAGCGCCCGGAGGTGGGTCGGTTGTGGACGGGGCCGAAGCTGGGGGCGGTGAGGGTGGCGAAGACGCGGGGGTGGTTGCGGACGGTGTGGGGGGTGCCTTTGGCGGGGTCGCCGGTGAGTCCGGCGCGGATGAGGTGGTAGGTGTCGCCGGCGTAGGTCCAGGCGCAGGAGGGGCAGCGTGAGGCCCGCCGGTTGCCGCAGGCGACGCGGAGCCGGCCGCCGGGTTCGGTGTCGGTGGTGAAGGCGTGGAGGACGGTGCCGGTGGCGGGGTCGATGGTCTTGGTCCCGCCGGAGAGGTGGATGGGGTCGGCGCATCCTCCGGTGCGGCGGATCTGGTCTTGCCAGCGGTCGAAGCCAGTGGACCCGGCCACCCTCAGGAGATCTCCCAGGGTGGTCGAGTCCAGGCCCGCCAGGGTGGCGGAGTCGCTCACTTGCTCTCCTCCGGCGGGGTGTTGGCGTCGATCCAGTTCTCGGCGCAGACCTTGTGGACGGGCTTGCCACGGTCGGAGCGGAGCGGGGTCGGCGTGCCGCAGAGGACGCAGGGCTTGTCGCCGGTGTGGTCGAAGTGCTCGGACGAGCGCCAGTTCAGGAAGGCCATGGCAGTCACCGGCCGACGCGGACGAGGGCGGGGATGGTGGTGTGGCCGGTGCCGTGGCAGGTCCGGCAGGCCACGGTGATCGTCTGGCGGGAGCCGTCCGGGGTGCGGGTGCCGGTGGTGATGGCGACGGTGGGGAAGCCGTCACAGTCCGGGCAAAGGCGCGTCCGGGCAGGGCTGTGCTGGGGCATCATGGGTGGGTCCTTCCGGGTCTTCGGATCGGGATGGGTGGGCGCCCGGGGCGGCGGAAGTTTGGCGACAGAGGCCGCCCCGGGGGCTGCTACTTGCTGCGGTGCGAGGAGCGCTTGAGGGTGAGGCCCACGCCGCCGGTGGCCGAGAGAACGGCGACCGTCGCGGCGGCGGCGACGTGCAGGATGAGGGCGATCATGAGGATGATCAGGGCGATTCCGCCGGTGATCGTGACCGTGAGCAGGATGGGTCCGGTGTAGTTGCGCGGTGCGGCCCGGACGATGACGATCTGTTTCGGGTCGGTGCCGGGCGGGAGCTGTCCGAGCAGGTCGGCCGGGATGTGCCCGGCGTTGAACTGGTCCTCGGGGTAGCGCATGGTGGTCACCCCTTTCCCGGGGGGCAGTGGTGGGTGCGGGCGGCGAGTTCGGCGGCGGAGCGGTCCAGGTAGTCGACGGAGAACCCGCAGCCGGGGGCGGTGCAGGCGGCGGTGTGCTTGGTACGCCCTCGGCCGTCGGTGTGGGTGCCGACCTGGACCGGACCGATACGCAGCAGGTCCCGGAAGCGGTTCGGACGCGGCATGAACTTCCCTCCTTGTCAGGCGAGTTGGGCGACGATCGCGTCAGCGAGTTGCGGCGGGACACCGAGCCGGGCCCGCAGCGTTCCGGGGTCAATCACGCTGCCGGTTGCGGTGTGGTGTGCGTCCGCGATCTTCCGGGCGTGATCGAGCAGGGCGGGAGGCACCGGCGGAGTGGCGGCCGGCAGGGGCGCCGGGGGCAGCTCCGGGACCTCGGGGGCAGGCTCGGAGACCCGCTCGACATCGATCTCCATCACCGGTTCCGTGTCCGGTTCGGCCGGCGGTGCGGGGATGTCGTCCGCGACGGGCGGGGTGACGAGGTTGTGGACCTGTCGCATAAGCGCGCCGAAGGCGAGGAGCGCGGCCGAGGGCGGTACGGCGGCCACGACGTAGTGAAGGCGGGGTGCGCCCGCGCCGACGCCAGCGACGTTGAGGCCGATCGAGCCGAGCGACCCGGCCACGGTCAGGCCGATGGCCCACCAGTCGGTGACACCGCGCAGTGCGGCCCGGAACATGAGGACTTCACCGGCCACGATGAACAGGTCCAGTGTGGCGGGCCAGGCCCAGGTGCGGGCGTTGGAGGCGGCGAGGCCGTTGGTCTTGGCGACGTCGGCGAGGTGGGCGTAGGAGAGCCAGAACGCCACCGCCGTCAGCGCGAGGATCACGACCCCGGCAATGAGGATCGCGGTCCGTTCGGCTTCCTGCTTCGTCATCACAGGGTCCTTCCGTGTGGTCAGGAGTTGTCGGCGGTGCCGGTGCCGAAGCAGGCGAGGCAGAAGCCCTCCTGCTGTCCGACGTTGCGGTGCTTGCGGCCGACGCGGACGCTCACGGCGACCTGTCCCGAGCCCTTGCACACCCCGCACTCAGCAGGCGGGACAGGCGCCGTCTTCGGGGTGGTGCGAGGGGTGGTGGTCTTCCGGGCCATGGCGGTGATTCCTTCCGGTTTCAGGCATGGGCGGGGTAGGGACCTGGCGCGAGAAGGCCGCGCCGACCTGTGGAGCAGGGGGTGTTACTCGGTGACCGGCCGGGGGGTGATGAGCGGCCGGGCGGGGTCCGGGGCCACCGCGTCGGGGGCGGCCGGGCGGAAGGGGGCCAGGGCCGAGAGGTGCGGGGTGAGGTGCGCGTACTCCCGGCAGATCGCCACCGCTTCCGCCGGGGTCATCTCGGGGGTACGGATGCGGGACCAGCCGCCGGACGAGTCGCCAGCCACCGCGACGCCGGGGCGGTCCGGGGCGATCGTGGTCACGGCCGAGACCGCGTCGGGGGCGATGTCCCCGAGGCCCATTTCGGCGGTCTGCTTGTCGTTGACCCGGTGGATCACACGGCCGGTGAGCTGAGCCCGCAGGGTGGTGGCGCCCTTGCCGAGGTCGGAGCCGAAGCGCTGCCCGCAGATTTCCAGATAGATGCCGACAGCGCGGGCCATCTGACCGAGACGGATCATCTGCATGACCATCCGGTCCCGCCGCTCCTCATCCTTCCTCGCGGCCGTGAGGAACAGCTCCGCCACCTCGTCCACCAGGACCACCAGCGGAACGGGCCGTACGGACTTGGGCAGCTCCCACAGGTCCGAGACCTGATGCTCACTCAGCAGCGAGAACCGCGTCTCCATCTCTTCCACCAGGGCATCCAGCAGCGCGGACGCCTCGTCCGGTGTGGTGGCCAGGGCGGAGAGGCGGGAGGCGAAACGCCCTTGCTCGACACCGCGCTTGCAGTCGATGCCGATCAGTCCGACGGGGAGTTTGGCCAGGCCGGCGATGAGGTTGCGCTGATACATCGACTTGCCCGACTGATTCGCACCCAGGGTCAGGGCGTGCGGGATCTTCTGGTAATCGCGGACGAACGCGCTCCCGTCCTCCCGAAGCGCCACCGCAACCACCAACTCGCCCGACGGGCCCCGGCGCGGCATCCGCACCCGACGCAGCACGTCGTACCCGGTCATCCGCAGCTCGATAACCCCCGGCCTGGCCTCCACCACGTGGACGGAGTGGACACCCCAGGCGTGCCGCAACCGCTCCGAGGCGGCGGCCACGTCGGCAGGCTCCAGACCGGCCGGAAGCCGCAGCGACACAAGCAGACCAGTCGAAGTGCCCCGGACGCGGCGGACCTTCGGCGGGACCGGCTGCACATCGCGGCGGGCGACGTTGCGGACCATGAACGCCCGCAACCGGGAAGGCTGCACCGTCAGCCCGCACACATCCATCGTGGAGCCGTACGTCACCGTGAACCGGCCGATCGCGAGCGGCATGCCCACCAGCGACCAGTACACCCGAGGCGCCCGAGCCCTCGCGTAACCGAGACCACCCGCAGCCGCTACAGCCCCGGTGACCTCAGCGATCGTGGTCAGATCCGACATGGCGTCAGATCCCCGCCGTGATCGCGACCGCACGGAAGGAGATGCCGTGACGCTTCTGCCCGTTGAACTCGTTCTCCCAGTCCCGCGCCTTGAGCCCGATCACCGACACCGGCGTCCCCGGGGTCAGCTTCTCCGGGATGCCCGTGTTCGGCACGGTCACCTGGTAGAGGTTCCCCTCCCCCTCGTCCGAGATCAGCAGACCCACCGTCGCGAGCTGAGCACCGGTCTCCCGATCCACCGCGATCTCACCGGTCTGCTTGTTGACCAGCTTCGGCACCGGCGCCGTAGCCACGAACACCACGGCGGTCGAAACGTCAATCTTGAAGGACGGCATGCGTCACTCCTCAGTCGAGGGCACGCGAATCGAGCGTGCCAACTGGCTTGAGCCACTTACTGGCTTAAGCCAGTTGAGCATGGCGCGGCACGCCGGGTCAAGTATCTGGCTTGAGCCAGTTGCTAGACTCCTCACATGACCCCGTCAGGCGCCCCGGCTCAACAGCCGCCCAGCAGGCGCATCGCCGAAGATCTACGCCGCAAGATCGAAACTGGAGAACTTCCGAGCGGCGCCAAACTGCCGTCCGAACGAGTGCTCGCCGAGAAGTACGGAGCAGCCCGCAACACCGCACGCGAAGCCGTTCGGCTACTCGCCGAGCAGGGACTTGTCACTGCGAAACACGGCAGTGGGGTATTCGTGCGGACGCCGCAGCGACTGTTCCGCTTCGGCAGTGATCGCTACTCGCTCAAGAACCGTGAGACGGGACTGACGCCGTTCCGGCTCGAAGCGAAGCGACAGGGCAAGGTGGCGAGAATCGATGTTCCGTCGATCACCAGGGCGATTCCGCCGGCCGACGTGGCGGAGCGACTGCGGGTTTCCGCGACCGAGGAGAGCGTCGTGCACCGCGAGAACCATTACTTCGCGGATGACGAGCCGGTGCAGATCGTTTCGACGTACCTGCGGTGGGACGAAGCCGAAGGGACGCTGCTCATGCAGCCCAAGACGGGGAAAGACGGGATCTACGGTCGTCTTGAGGATCTTGGACACGTCATGACCCGGGTGCGCGATGAGATCAGCGCCCGGATGCCGACACCCGAGGAAGCCGCAACACTGCAACTCCTACCAGGGGTCCCGGTTCTCGAAGTTCTACACACCAGCCTTGACCAGGATGGAGCCCCGTTCGAGGTGTCGCGCTACGTCCACCGGGCGGACCAAACTGGCTTGCTCTACGAACTGCCCGTCGAGTAGCTGGGAGATGCTGGTGGAGAGCGTGGTTGTACGCCCCTTCGAGAACAGCGATCTACCGGGCGCCGCCGCCGCATTGGTCGATGTCCACAAGACGGACGGGTATCCGGTCGAGGGCATCAACGACCCGGAAGCCTGGATCAGGTCTGATGACACTTTGGCAGCGTGGGTAGCCGAATCAGACGGCAAGATCGTCGGTCATGTGGCGGTGATGCGAGCCCATCACGAAACCGCCGTCGAGTTGTGGGCGAAGCAGAGCGGCGACGACGAATCCCACATCGGAGTGCTCGCCCGGCTCTTCGTGGTCCGTACGGCCCGGAAGCATGCGACAGGCCAGCAACTCACTGAGGCCGCCACCGCCTACGCACGGGCGCGGGGGCTGCGTCTTGTCCTCGATGTCATGGCCAAGGACGCCTCAGCGATCCGTCTCTACGAGCGGCTCGGATGGCGCAAGATCGGCGAGACCGTCCACCACTACGGCGACAGCGAGTCCATCCCAGCCGTCTGCTACGTCTCCCCGACCGACTGAGCTGTTACAGGTTTCTCTACCTCATCAAGGCACCCGGCTGCGCTCCGCTCCGCCGGGCGCGCTTCCCGGCTGCGGCTGCGCCCGCGCTCCTGCCTCCGGCCCGCTCGGCGCTGCCGCCGCCGACGCGCGCCCGCAGTGGATAAGCCCGAGGACATGAGACGAGAACCAAGCCGCAGCACAAGGCATGCCTCCGGCGGGGGCGCTACGGCACCGGGATGGAGGGAGCGCCGTACGCGAGTGCCGGCCGGATCGTGGCGAGCGTCGTGGGCTCCCATCCCGACCACCTCCGACCCAGGCAAAGCCGAGCAGTTGGGGCCCAGGTCGTCAAGGTCGTTCGTACAGTGGCGCGCTCCACCTTGACGACCTGGGCCCCAACTGCTCCACGGTGTGTGGGTCGAAGGCGGACGGGATGGGAGCCGGGGTGAGTGGTGGGTTGAGGTAGCGCCTTAGGAACAAAGGTTTCGTGGCCGCGTCGAGGCACAGATTTTAAAATCTAAGGCTACTGACGCTACTCAACCTTCGAACTTGCGGTTGCTGGCCTTCGTAGGTGAGAATGGGACCACACCGTCGCCCGACAGGGCAGCATTCAGGGCGTGTTCCACATCAGAAGGGGGCGAGGTAGCTCATCTCCCGCGAGACGCAGGGACGTTGCAGCGGCTAACCCTGGTATGGTTTGCGGCTACGCACAGGGAACGCCGAAACGGCACTTGACCTCATCTGCTTTGCCGGCTGCAGAGGTCAAGCGCCTTCGACTCTCGCAAGAAGGATCCATGAACAACCAAGAGAACCAACCCGCCTCAACGTATTGCAACTGCAATACGTTGGTGAGACACCAAGTTAGCGTCGAGCCTGCCCCGCGCGCAAGTCGTCAACGCTCGACGGAAGCGATCAACACGATCTCGATGCTGCTCTCAGCCGCTGCGGCGGTGGGAGCGCTCCTGCTCGCCAGCCAGAGCGGAGCACCTCCCGTGCCCGCCGCGTGCCCGATGCCTCAGGAACTCACGGGGAGCCACGGGGAAGTCTGGACATCCGGACGACTCTTCCCAGATGAGCGCCACGGGAGGTCAAACACCCAGTAGATACGGGGTCTTCCAAACTAGCTACGCGGGTTCGATTCCCGTCGCCCGCTCCACAGCTTCGGCCCGACCCGTGTGCGCAAGCCACCGGTCGGGCCGTTCGCGTGCGCCGCTCAGAACGTGATGTTGCTGATCGTGTCCGCTATCGAGTTCAGCGTCCGGTTCACCGCCGGCGCCATGTTCGTGGACGCGAGGAAGAAGCCGAACAGCACGGCGACGACCGCCGGTCCGCCCTTGAGGGAGCCGCCTCGGATCAGCACCACGAGGATGATCGCCAACAGCACCACCACAGACAGTGAAATGGCCACAACTGCTCACACCCTCCGTCGGTCCGCCTCGCTCCGCCCATCGTGCCATCAACGGCCTTGTTGATGTTGCCCTGTGACGAAACATCGACGTCAAGTTCTCGCCAATCGCGCGCCCCGCGCGCCGGATCGCGGCCAACTCCGCCACACCCGGCGGGAGATGAATACCCGCGCGAATTCGATCCGACACCCGGCCGTGCGCACATTTGATCCACAGCTCATTCTCACGTCACTCGCGGACGGCTCACGAAGAGGTCGCGTTGGCAATTGACGCAGCGCCACCTCGGGCGTCACGGAGTCGATCAAGGTCGCCCGTATGCCCTCTTTAACGCTGATTAATTGGTGCATAAGGGGCAGTTGTCGGTGGTGTCAGACGTGCGCGCATTCCCTTCCCCGAGCAGATCGGGAAGGTTTTACGAATCGCTTTGCGCGCGGCTAGGGTGCGGCAGATGTTCCAGGCTCCCCACGGTTATGACAGGACCCCACTCCCTCAGACCACTCCGGCACCCGAGCCGAAGTCCCCCACCGGAACTGATGCTTCCGCTGTGGCCGACACGCCGAGACCCGCCAAGCGGGACGCGTTCTTCGACAACGCCAAGTACCTGGCCATCGTGCTGGTGGCCGTCGCGCACGCCTGGGAACCGGTCATGGACGGCAGCCGCGCCACCAAGGCGCTGTATCTGGTCGTCTACGGCTTCCACATGCCGACCTTCATCATCGTCTCCGGGTACTTCTCCCGGAGCTTCACCGCGCGCCCGCACCAGGTCAGGCGGCTGCTGACCGGCATAGCCGTGCCGTATGTCGTCTTCGAGGTCGGCTACTCGCTCTTCAAGCGGGCCGCCGACAGCTCTTCCGGCACTCCCCACCCCATCAGCCTGCTGGATCCCTGGTACCTCACCTGGTTCCTGGCCGCGCTGTTCATCTGGCGGCTCACCGCGCCGATCTGGCGCGCGCTGCGCCACCCGCTGCCGGTCGCGCTCGTGATCGCGGCGCTGGCGTCGCTGGCGCCGGACATCGGCGACGACCTCAACCTCCAGCGTGTGATGCAGTTCCTGCCGTACTTCGTGCTGGGCCTGAGCCTGCGGCCCGAGCACTTCCAGCTGGTACGGCGGCCCGAGGTGCGGAAGCTGGCGGTGCCGCTGTTCGCGGGAGCGCTGGTGCTCGCGTACGCCGTGGCGCCCCGGATGCGGACCGGCTGGCTCTACCACAGCACCAGCGCCCAGCAGCAGGGCGGACCGTGGTGGTCCGGGCCCGTGATGACACTTGTCCTCTTCGGCTGCTCGGTGGTGCTGTCGGCCGGTTTCCTGGCCTGGGTGCCCCGGCGCAGGATGTGGTTCACGGTGCTGGGCGCGGGCACGATCTGCGGCTATCTGCTGCACGGATTCCTGGTCAAGGGCGCGGTGTTCGCCGGGCTCTTCGACACGTACCCCTGGCTGTCGGATCCGGCCGGTGAGGTGGTCGTGTCGCTGGTGGCGGCCGTGGCGGTGACCCTGCTGTGCACTCCCCCGGTACGGCGGCTGTTCCACTTCGCCGTGGAGCCGGAGATGGCGTGGGCGTTCCGCCGGGACGTCGTGGCGGCGGGCCGGGCGGCCCCGGTGGGCGGGGAGGCCGCCGCTCCTATCGCGTCAGGCCGAGCAGGCGTCGTACCGTCGCGTACTTCTCGGTGAGCCGGGTCCGGGTCGGCTCGTCCAGTACGGCGAGCCGGGCCGGATCGGCGTTGTGCGCGAGGTCGGACTCCTTGACGAGGAGCGCGCCGGGTGTGGCCAGGATCCGCGCGGTGTACGTACGGAGGTCCTCGCCCTTCGCCTTCGTGAGCGCGAGGACCATGTCCTTGACCGGCTGCGGCAGCGGGGCGGCGGCGAGCCACTCCCGTGACAGGGCGTCGTCCTCGACCGCGTCGTGCAGCCAGGCGGCGGCGATCTGCCCCTCGGACCCGCCCCTGGCCCGGACGCCTTCCGCGACCGCGCTGAGGTGCTCGGTGTAGGGCCGGCCGGCCTTGTCGGTCTGGGCGGCGTGGGCCTCGCGGGCCAGGGTTTCGACCTCGGCCAGGGTCAGGTGCGGCATGGCCGGACTGTACCCGCCGCCGCGTTCCGGCGGACAGGTCTCAGGCCGCCGCCCCCGTGCGGGAGAAGGCCGGGGCGGTGAGGGAGGTCATGCGGGCGGCGATGCGGGCCGCGTCGGCGCGGGGCAGGCTGTCCGCGATCAGGCCGTCGGCGAGGAAGAGAACGCGGTTGGCATGGGCGGCCGCCGCCGGGTCGTGGGTGACCATGACCACCGTCGCGCCGAGGGAGTCCACGGCCGTGCGCAGGAGCGCCAGGATCTCGGCCGCCGTGGAGGTGTCGAGGGCGCCGGTCGGCTCGTCGGCGAAGACGACGTCGGGCCGGCCGACGAGGGCGCGCGCGATGGCGACGCGCTGCTGCTGGCCGCCGGAGAGTTCGGCGGGGCGGCGCCCGGTCTTGTCGGCGAGGCCGAGCCGGCCGAGGATCTCGGCGGTACGGCGCCGGTCGGGCCGGTGGCCCGCGAGGCGCGTGGGCAGCTCGATGTTCTGGCCGACGGTCAGCGCCGGCAGCAGGTTGAACGCCTGGAAGACAAAACCGAGGCGGGTGCGGCGCAGTTCGGTGAGCCTGGTCTCGTTCATGCCGGTGATGTTCGTGCCGCCGAGGTGTACGGAGCCGGTCGTGGGGTGGTCGAGACCGGCCGCGCACTGGAGGAACGTGGACTTGCCGGAGCCCGAGGGGCCCATGACGGCGGTGAAGCTGCCGCGCGGAAGGGCGAGGTCGATCCCGCGCAGGGCGTGGACGGCGGCGGGGCCGCGTCCGTACTGACGGCGTACGTCGCGGAGTTCGACGGCGATGCCGCTCTCCCCGCCGCCGGTGCGCAGGTCGCCTTCATCGTGGTTCCGGGTGCGATTGCGTCGTAATCCCATGGCGTCCGCCCTCTCGTCCGTACTGCCGGCCCTTGCCCTCCTGACGCTAGTGAGCGGGGGTGGGGGCGGCCATGGCGGTGCCCGGCGGAGCAGAGGTGGGGGTAGCCCCAGCGGGGCGCCGCCGAGGTGGGGAAAGTTGCTTGTTAAACTCTTTGGTAAAGTAACTACTGACGATCCCTTGACCTTCTCTTGACTCAAGCCGACGGAGGAAAGCCCATCGGACACGCGGAGACCCTCATCGCCATGGGCGGCGCGTTTCTCGCCGCCGCCCTGCTCGCCCGCCTCGGCAGCCGTATCGAGCTGCCGACCATCCCCCTGTTCATCCTGGCCGGGATCCTCCTCGGCCCGCACACCCCCGGCATCGTGCTGGTCTCCGACCCGCACGACCTGGAGATGCTCTCCGCCCTCGGCCTGGTCCTGCTGCTCTTCTACCTGGGCCTGGAGTTCCATCTGGACGACCTCAAGGCGGGCGGCCGGAAGATGGCCCTCGCCGGAGGCGCGTACCTGGCGCTGAACGTCGGGGCGGGGCTGGGCTTCGGCTTCGCACTGGGCTGGGGGACGTCGGAGGCGCTCGTGCTGGCCGGGGTGCTCGGCATCTCGTCGTCCGCGATCGTCACCAAGGTCCTGGTCGACCTGGGCCGGATCGGCAATCCCGAGACGAAGCCGATCCTGGGCATCATCGTGGTCGAGGACATCTTCCTGGCGCTCTATCTCGCGGCGCTCCAGCCGATCCTGTCCGGCGCGGACAGCGTCCAGGCGGCGCTGCTGGACGGCGGGAAGGCCTTCGGGTTCCTGCTGCTGCTCGCGCTGGCGGCGCGGTTCGGGACGAAGGTGGTCGGGCGGCTGATCGACACGAAGGACGACGAGCTGCTCGTCATCTCCTTCCTGGGGGCGGCCGTGTTCGTGGCGGGGGTCTCGGAGTGGTTCGGGGTCGCGGACGCCATCGGCGCGTTCATGGTGGGTCTGATGCTGGGCAGTACGTCGTCGGGCGAGCGGATCCGGAAGCTGGTCCACCCGCTGCGGGACGCGTTCGGCGCGATCTTCTTCTTCGCCTTCGGTCTGTCCATCAACCCGGGCGATCTGCCGACGGTGCTGTGGCCGGTACTGGCGGCGGTGGCGGTGACGCTGGTGATGAACGTGGTCGCGGGGCTGGTGGCGGCCCGTATCAACGGCTTCGGCGCGGGGCCCGCGGCGAACATCTCCACGACGCTGCTGGCGCGCGGCGAATTCGCCCTGATCCTGGCGACGATGGCGGCGGGGGCCGCGCTGGACGAGCGGCTGGCGCCGTTCATCGCGGGCTATGTGCTGGTCCTGGCGGTCCTGGGGCCGCTGGCGGCGGGCCGGTCGCACTGGCTGGCACGGCTGCTGCCGGGCGGGCGGACGCCCGAGGCGGCGGGCGGGAGCGGCGGGGCGGCGGCGGTGAGGGACAAGGAGCCGGTGGGCTGAGGGTGTGGGCGGTGCGGTACGACTGGGAGGTGCGTCCCGCACGTCACACCCAGCACCAGCAGGTCACACCCCTCACGGAGGCAACGCGTGTCACGTCCGGTCACCATCGTCACAGGGGGCAGTCGGGGGATCGGCGCGGCGACGTGCGTCCGGCTGGCGGCGGAGGGGCACGACCTGGCCCTCGGGTACGTCACTGACGGCGCCGCCGCCGAATCGACGGCGCTCGCCGTGCGGGCGGCCGGGGCGCGGTGTGTCACCGTACGGGCGGACACCGCCGACGAGGCGGACGTGGACGGCTGTTCGACGTCGCCGCGGCCGCGCTCGGGCCGGTGGACAACCTGGTCAACAACGCCGCGGTGACCGGCCCGCTGGGCCGGCTCGCCGACACGCGCACCGCGGACCTGCGGCGGGTGCTGGAGGTGAACCTCCTGGGCTACCTGCTCTGTTGCCGCAGGGCGGCCAGGGACATGGGGGCGCTCGGCTCGGGCGCGATCGTCAACGTCTCCTCCACCGCCGCCGGGCTCGGCAGTCCCGGCGAGTACGTCCACTACGCGGCGACAAAGGCGGCCACCGACTCCCTGACGGTCGGCCTGGCGAAGGAACTGGGCCCCGACGGCATCCGCGTCAACGCGGTCGCGCCCGGCATCATCAACACCGGGATGCACGCGACGATGGGCGACCCCGACCGCCCCGCCAAGGCGGCCCCCACCATCCCCCTGGGCCGCCCGGGCGAACCCGACGAAATCGCCGCCGCCATCGCCTGGCTCCTCTCCCCCGACGCCTCGTACACGACGGGCACGGTGCTCCGGGTCTCGGGCGGGCGGTAGGAGACCCATGGACGAGAACCGAGCGGACGCGCCCCAGGGGCCTTTGGCGGTTCCCCCGCCCGGCGACGGTCTGGTGCTGCGGGAGTGGACCGAGGACGATCTCCCCGTGATGGCCGAGCTGTTCGACGAGCCCGACGTGGCCCGGCGTACCCCGCTCGCCTCACCCTTCGACCTCGCCGCCGCCCGCGCGTATCTGCACCGGGCCCGGCGGGCTCAGGAGGAGGGCAGGGCCCTGCACCTCGCCGTCACCCTTGACGGCGGCCGCGCCCTCGGCGAGGTGCTCCTCAACCGCCGTACCGGCGGCATCGGTTACGCCGTCGGCGCCGCCCACCGGGGGCGGGGGCTCGCCGCGCGGGCGGTGCGGCTCGTCGTCGCGCACGCGCTGGGCGTGGCGCGGCTGCCCCGCGTCGTGCTGGAGATCGAGCCGGACAACCACCCGAGCATCGCGGTGGCCCGCGCGGCCGGGTTCCGGCTCACGGACGCGCCCCCGGAGACCGTCACGGACAAGGGGCGTACGTACACGCTGCTCACCTGGGTGCGCGAGGCCGCCGGTACCGGCTGACGTTCCCGCCGCTCACCGGCGCGCGCGGCCCCGGATGCGCCAGGCCTGGTAGAGGAGGTACGCGCCCACCAGGACCACCAGGGCTCCCAGGAACGCGTACTGGCTCTTGCCCGACATGCCCGAGCCGCTCACCGCGCCCGTGCCCTGGGCGATCCAGAGTGCTCCCAGCACGCACAGAATGACCCCGCCCACACCGCGAACCACCATGTTCTGTTCCATTCCGGGTCGCCCAGTCCGCGCGAGTGCGCGCGTGACCGCCCCAGCTTCGCCCTTCGGAGCCCTCGCGGAGGCCGGGAAAGTCTTACGGAAGTGGAACGTCACGCCTCGCGGCAGATCAGCAGCAGCGCCCTGTCGTCGTTGACGTCCTTCGCCACCGCCTCGATCAGATGCCAGGCCGCCCCCTCGAAGCCGCCCGCCACATAGCGGTCGGCCTCGCCGGTCAGGCGGTCGATTCCCTCGGCGAGATCACGGCCCGGGGCCTCCACCAGACCGTCCGTGAACAACATCAGGACGTCACCCGGCCGCAACGAGCCCTTCACGGAGTCGAACTGCGCCGCGTCGTAGACGCCCAGCAGCGGGCCCTCTCCGGACATCTCGTCCCAGCGGCCGCTGCCCGCGTGCAGCTGGAGGGCGGGCAGGTGGCCCGCGGAGAGCAGTTCGTAGTCGCCGGAGTCCAGGTCGAGGACCAGGTGGATGGAGGTGGCGAACCCCTCGTCCCAGTCCTGGCGGAGCAGATAGCCGTTGGCCGCCGGGAGGAAGCCGTGCGGAGGGAGCGACCCGAGCAGGCCGCCGAAGGCCCCGGACAGCAGCAGCGCCCGCGAGCCCGCGTCCATCCCCTTGCCGGACACGTCCGTGAGGACCACTTCCAGCGTGCGCCCGCCGTGCGTACGGGCCGCCACGACGAAGTCCCCGGAGAAGGACTGCCCGCCCGCCGGGCGCAGCGCCATCTCGTGGTGCCAGCCCTTGGGCAGCTGGGGCAGCGCGCTCTGCACGCGGATGCGTTCGCGCAGGTCGAAGAGCATCGTCCCGCCGCGCCGCCACGGCACCCCGACCCGGGCCCTGAACTGGGCGATCAGCAGGCCGAAGAGCCCGCAGGCCGCGACGACCAGCACCACGCCGGGGGTGACCCGGCCGGTGCCTTCCGTGTACGGGCCGAGGACGACCGACTCGACGATCAGCGCGGTGGCCGCGGCGGCGTACAGGCCGAGCAGGCTGGCGGGCCGCAGCAGCAGACCGCCGGCCACGATGGGCAGGACGAGGGTGGAGGGCGCGCACCAGACCGGGACCGCGACCGTGACGACGGCGATGACCGGGACGGTGAGCAACAGCCCCACGAGGGCGATCCAGTCGGACCCGTCCCCGCGGAAATAGTCGACCCCTGATTTGCGCAGGGCGATACGGCCCCGGTGCAGCGTTCTGCGCATCCGGGCCGTGGAGGAGTCCGTTCTCGCGTTACCGGCCATTGTTGTGGACCCTATCCATCCACCTGCTCCGCGTGCAGGGGGACCCCCGTGACATTGTGTTCGAAATCGGGTCGCCCGATCGTCGTACCCCTGCTACTCATGGCATATGACGACTGATCTGCGCGAGCTGGCGCCGGCCGACTGGGACCGCTGGTACAAGGTGCTCGAACACGCCTTCGGCGGCATCACCGAGACGTCCCAGGAACGTGTCCTGTGGAGAGATCTCACCGAGTTCGGAGGGCGCTTCATCGGCGTCTGGGACGAGGACGAGTGCGTCGCGACGGCCGGGGCGTTCAGCTTCGGTCTCACGGTTCCGGGCGGGGCGCGCGTGGACGCGGCGGGGGTCACGATGGTGAGCGTGGCGCCGACGTACCGGCGGCGCGGGGTGCTCTCGGCGATGATGCGGCGCCAGCTGGACGACGTACGGGCGTGGGGCGAGCCGCTGGCGGTGCTGACTGCGTCGGAGCCGCCGATCTACGGTCGGTTCGGGTACGGAGCGGCGACGCAGGAGCTGTCCGCGGAGATCGACACGGTACGGGTACGGATCCCGCCGCCCGCCCGCCCCGGGGACGCGGACCGGATCCGGCTGCGGCAGGTCAGGCCGAACGACCCCGCCGTACAGGCCGCGTGTGAGGAGATCTACGCCTCGCAGGTCCCGGTACGGCCCGGGATGATCGCCCGCGCGCCCGGCTGGGAGCGGCTGCCCGTCCTCAACGGCGAACGCGAGCGCGACGGGATGTCGCCGCTCCAGTGCGTGCTGGTGGAGCGGGACGGCGAGGTGGCGGGGTTCACCCTCTACCGCGTGAAACCGGAATGGGACCGCTCGGGCCCGAACGGCACGGTCGAGCTGCGCGAGCTGTACGCGCGTGACGCGGAGGCGTACGGCGAACTGTGGCGTTTCCTCTTCGGCATCGACCTGACCTCGACGGTCCGGGCGCGCAACCGGCCCATGGACGACGCGTTCCAGTACCTGGTCTCGGACGTGAGGCGCTGCGGGCTGCGGGTGCGGGACGCGCTGTACGTACGGCTGGTGGAAGTGGGCGCGGCGCTGGAGGCACGGACGTACCGGACGCCCGTGGACGTGGTGCTGGAGGTCGAGGACACCTTCTGCCCCTGGAACGAGGAGCGTTGGCGGCTGACCGGCGACACGAAGGGCGCGTCCTGTGTCCGCACGGCGGACCAGGCCGATCTGGCCCTTTCGGTACGGGAGCTGGGCGCGGCCTATCTGGGCGGGGTGTCGCTGATCTCGCTGGCGGGCGCGGGCCGCGTGGCCGAACTGCGCCCGGGCGCGCTGGGGGAGGCGGCGGCGGCCTTCGGCTCGGACGTCGCCCCTTGGCTGCCGCACGGCTTCTAGGGCCTGTCCGGCTGGGAAGAAGCGGGATCGCCGCTCTGGCAGCGCGGGCACCAGAACAGATTGCGGGCGGCGAGCGGTGCGGTACGGATCTCCGTACCGCAGAGGAGGCAGGGCAGCGCCGCCCGGCGGTAGACGTAGACCTCGCCGCCGTGGTCGTCCACGCGGGGCGGGCGGCCCATGGCCTCGGGGGTGTGCGCGGGGCGGACGGTGTCGATGCGGTTGTTCCGTACGCCCTCGCGCATCAGCTCCACCAGGTCCGCCCAGATCGTGTCCCATTCGGCGCGGGTGAGGTCCTTGCCGGGGCGGTACGGGTCGATGCCGTGCCGGAAGAGGACCTCGGCACGGTAGACGTTGCCGACCCCGGCGACGACCTTCTGGTCCATGAGGAGGGCGGCGACGGTCGTACGGGAGCGGGAGATCCGGGCCCACGCCTTCTCGCCGTCGTCGCTCGGGCGCAGGGGGTCGGGGCCCAGCCGGTCGTGTATCGCCCGCTTCTCGGGATCGGTGATCAGGGCGCAGGTCGTGGGACCCCGCAGGTCCATGTAGGCCGTGGCGGAGACGAGGCGCAGCCGGACGGTGTCCGTGGGCGGCGGGGCGGGCGCGTACCCGAGGGCGACCTTGCCGAACAGGCCGAGGTGGATGTGGACCCAGCCGGTCCGCCCGAAGCCCAGGAAGAGGTGCTTGCCGTGGGCGTCCACCGCGTCGAGGAGCTGGCCGTCGAGCAGGGCCGCGCTGTCGGAGAACTTGCCCTGCGGGCTGCTGACCCGTACCGGCCGGCCGCCGAAGCGGTCGAGATGGTCCTCGGCGAGGCGGTGGATCGTATGCCCCTCGGGCACGGTGGTCTCCTCGGAAACGCTGTCGGCATGACGGTGCCGCCGGGCGGCCGTTCAGGGGTGCCCGGCGGCACAGGGGTCGTGGGGTGGTTCTGGCCCTGCTGGTCCTGCTAGTCCTGCTGCGGGTGGTGCGGCGGGATCGGCGGCAGGACGTGGGTGCTCTCGTACTCCGCGAGCATCTCGATCCGGCGCGCGTGCCGCTCCTCGCCCGAGTACGGCGTGGTCAGGAAGGTCTCGATGAAGGAGGTCGCCTCCTCCTCCGTGTGCATCCGGCCGCCGACGGAGATGACGTTCGCGTTGTTGTGCTCACGTCCCAGCGCCGCCGTCTGCTCGCTCCAGGCGAGAACGGCCCGTACGCCCTTGACCTTGTTGGCCGCGATCTGCTCGCCGTTGCCGGAGCCGCCGATCACGATGCCGAGGCTGTCCGGGTCGGCCGCCGTACCCTCCGCGGCGCGCAGGCAGAACGGCGGGTAGTCGTCCTGGGCGTCGAAGACGTGGGGACCGCAGTCGACGGGGTCGTGGCCCTGGGCCTTGAGCCACTGGACGAGGTGGTTCTTGAGTTCAAAGCCGGCATGGTCGGAACCGAGGTACACGCGCATGCTCCGAGTGTGGCATGTGTGTCGCTGGGTGACCGTCATCGGGGGCCGGGACGGTACGTGTCAGCCCCGGCGGCCGGCCAGCTTCCACGCGGCGGGCAGCGCGCCCATCGCCAGCGCGGCCTTGAGCGCGTCGCCCAGCAGGAACGGCACCAGGCCGGCCGAGACGGCGGCGCTCAGCGGCATGTCCGCCGACACGGCGAGGTACGGGACGCCGACCGCGTAGATGATCGCGGAGCCCAGGACCATCGTCCCGGCCGTCCGGACGACGGACCGGTCGCCGCCGCGGCGGGCCAGCGCGCCCACGACCGTCGCGGCGAGCAGCATCCCGAGGACGTAACCGAGCGTCGGGAAGCTCACGCCGGAGGCCCCTTCGGAGAACCACGGGACCCCGGCCATGCCGAGCAGCGCGTACAGCGCCAGGGAGAGGAAGCCGCGGCGGGCGCCGAGGGAGACGCCGATGAGCAGCGCGGCGAACGTCTGTCCCGTGACCGGCACCGGTGAGCCGGGGACCGGCACGGAGAGCTGGGCCGCGACGCCGGTCAGGACGGCGCCGCCGACCACCAGGGCGAGGTCACGCGCGCGGGTGCGGTGGGCCGGGAGGAGATCGGCGAGGACCACTCCGGTACGGGGGGCGGCGGCAGCGGTGCTCATGGGGACTCCGGCGGTCGTGAGGGGGTGCGCCGGGCAGGCCGTGGCGTGTACCGGGCAGGGGGACGGTCCGACCGTAACCCGGCCGTCCCGGCCCGATCACCGTCGGACGCCCACAAAGAGGAGGTCAGCGGCTTGTCGGGGGTGTCACAAGGGACCTGCCCGCATCCGAGCCCTCTTGCTGTTAGCGTGCACCTGCATAAGATGTGCAATAAGAGTTTCGGAGGGCTTGGACATGGCCGTTTACACACTTCCCGAACTTCCGTACGACTACGCGGCGCTCGAACCGGTCATCAACCCGCAGATCGTCGAACTGCACCACGACAAGCACCACGCGGCCTACGTCAAGGGCGCCAACGACACGCTCGAACAGCTCGCGGAGGCGCGGGACAAGGAGTCGTGGGGGGCCATCAACGGCCTGGAGAAGAGCCTGGCGTTCCACCTCTCCGGCCACATCCTGCACTCGATCTACTGGCACAACATGACCGGTGACGGCGGCGGCGAGCCGCTCGCGGCCGACGGTGTCGGGGAGCTGGCCGACGCGATCGCCGCGTCCTTCGGTTCCTTCGCGGGCTTCAAGGCCCAGCTGACCAAGGCGGCGGCGACCACGCAGGGGTCGGGGTGGGGCGTCCTCGCGTACGAGCCCGTCAGCGGACGGCTCATCGTGGAACAGATCTACGACCACCAGGGCAACGTCGGCCAGGGCTCGGTCCCGATCCTGGTCTTCGACGCCTGGGAGCACGCCTTCTACCTCCAGTACAAGAACCAGAAGGTGGACTTCGTCGAGGCGATGTGGCGGGTCGTCAACTGGCAGGACGTGGCGAAGCGCTACACGGCCGCCCGGAAGAACGCCAACAACCTCCTGATCGCCCCCTGACGGGGGACCTCCCCCGAGGGAGGTCGCACACGTCCTGCTCGTGATCGTCTTCTCAGCCTTCACGGCGGGCGGAAAGAAGGAGGCCCTCCGCGAGGACGTGACTCGCGGGGGGCCTTCGTCGTCGTGCGGGGCGGAACGGCACTTCCCCGTACGAGCGGGGATCTACTCGAAGCTCGGCGCCGCGGTCCTGGTGCGCTTGATCTCGTAGAAGCCCGGGATCGACGCGACCAGCAGCGTGCCGTCCCAGAGCTTCCCCGCGTCCTCGCCCCGGGGGGCGGGGGTGATGACCGGGCCGAAGAAGCCGATCTGCTCGCCGTCCGCGCCGGGGACGGCGATGACCGGGGTGCCGACCTCCTGGCCCACCTTGTCTATGCCCTCCTTGTGCGACGCGCGCAGCTCCTTGTCGTACGTGTCGGAGTCGGCGTACTCCAGCAGGTCGGCCGGCAGGCCGACGTCGTCCAGGGCCGAGGCGATCGCCTCACGCGTGGGGCCCTCGCCCCCGTTGTGGACGCGGGTGCCGAGCGCGGTGTAGAGCTTGCCGACCACCTCGTCGCCGTGCTTCTGCTGGGCGGCGATCACCACACGGACCGGCCCCCACGCCGTGGTCCGCATCATCTCCCGGTACTGCTCGGGCATCTCGTCGAGCTTGTCCTCGTTCAGGACGGCGAGGCTCATCACGTGCCACCGGATGTCGATGTCCCTGACCTTCTCCACCTCAAGGACCCAGCGGGAGGTGATCCATGCCCAGGGGCACAGCGGGTCGAACCAGAAATCGACGGGAGTCTTCTCGGACATGTCTCTCCTCTGAAACGGGCGTCCCGGGTACCCGCGGGCGCCCCACGGACCTCGACGCTGCAACGTCCCGGCCGGACGGCGGAATTCCCGGCTGACCGATCACAGCGGCACATGCGAGGATCGTCACTGTTTCGAACGACCCCCGCACGACCACGCACCACCCGCGAAACCCCACGAACGAGTCACGAAGGAGTGCCCGTGCCCGGTGAGAACCTGTCCCGCGACGAGGCCCGTGTACGGGCCGGCCTGCTGTCCGTAGACGGGTACGAGGTGGACCTCGACCTGCGCTCGGCGGTGGGTGAGGCGCCGGACGGCTCCGGGCCCCGTACCTTCCGCTCGGTGACGACCGTCCGCTTCCGCTCCTCGGAGCCGGGCGCGGCGGCCTTCGCCGATCTGATCGCCCCGAGTGTGACCGCCGTCACCCTCAACGGCCGCGCCCTGGACCCCGCCACCGTCTTCGACGGCTCACGGGTCACGCTGGAGGATCTCCGCGCGGAGAACGTGCTGGTGGTCGACGCGCAGTGCGCGTACAGCCGGTCCGGCGAGGGCATGCACCGCTTCGTGGACCCGGAGGACGGCGAGGTCTACCTCTACACGCAGTACGAGCCGGCCGACGCCCGCCGCGTCTTCACCAATTTCGAGCAGCCCGACCTCAAGGCGCCGTACCGCTTCCAGGTGACCGCGCCCGAGGGCTGGCGGGTCTGGAGCAACGGCGAAGGGACCCAGGGCGACGACGGGGTGTGGCGCTTCGCGGAGACGAAGCCGATCGCGACGTACATCACGGCGATCCTCGCGGGCCCTTACCACCACGTCACCGACTCCTACCGCCGTACGTTCGACGACGGCACGGTCCTGGAGATCCCGCTCGGCGCGATGTGCCGCAAGGGGCTCGCCCGGCACTTCGACGCGGACGACGTCTTCCTGCTGACCAAGCAGGGCCTGGACTTCTTCCACGACCGCTTCGACTACCCGTACCCCTTCGGGAAGTACGACCAGGCGTTTGTGCCCGAGTACAACCTGGGCGCGATGGAGAACCCGGGGCTGGTGACCTTCCGCGAGGAGTACATCTTCCGCGGCAAGGTGACGCAGGCGTCGTACGAGCACCGGGCGAACGTCATCCTGCACGAGATGGCCCACATGTGGTTCGGCGACCTCGTCACCATGACCTGGTGGGACGACCTGTGGCTCAAGGAGTCCTTCGCCGAGTTCATGGGCACCTTCGCGCTGGCCGGGGCGACCCGCTTCCAGGACGGCTGGATCACCTTCGCCAACAACCGCAAGTCCTGGGCCTACCGCGCGGACCAGCTGCCGTCCACCCACCCGATCACGGCCGACATCCGTGACCTGGAGGACGCCAAGCTGAACTTCGACGGGATCACGTACGCCAAGGGCGCGTCCGTCCTCAAGCAGCTGGTCGCGTACGTGGGGCAGGACGCGTTCCTGGAGGGCGCCCGGCGCTACTTCAAGCGGCACGCGTACGGGAACACCAGCCTCGGCGACCTGCTCGCCGTGCTGGAGGAGACGTCCGGGCGGGACATGGCCCGCTGGTCGCGGTCCTGGCTGGAGACGGCCGGGGTCAACTCCCTGACCCCGGAGGCCGTCTACGACGCGGACGGCCGGATCACCGAGCTGGCCGTGCTCCAGGAGGCCCACCCGTCCCACCCCGAACTGCGCCCGCACCGGGTGGCGGTCGGTCTCTACCGGCGCACGGCCGACGGGGATCTCGTACGGTACGCGCGCGGCGAGACGGACCTCGCGGGGCCCCGGACGGTCATCACGGAGCTGACGGGCGCGGAGAAGCCCGATCTGATCCTGGTCAACGACGAGGACCTGACGTACTGCAAGATCCGCTTCGACGCCGCCTCGCTGGACACCCTGCGCACCCATCTCGGCGCTCTCACCGACCCGCTGGCGCGTGCGCTGTGCTGGTCCGCGCTGTGGAGCCTCACCCGTGACGCGCTCATGCCGGCGCGGGACTTCGTCGGACTGGTGCTCACCCACGCGGGGCGCGAGACGGACATCGGGGTGCTCCAGATGCTGCACGCGTGGGCGCGGGGCGCGCTCACCCTCTACGCGGTCCCCGAGTGGCGCGAGGAGGGCGGGCGGCTGCTGGCCGAGGGCGCGCTGCGGGAGCTGCGGACGGCCGAGCCCGGTGGTCAGCACCAGCTGACGTGGGCCCGCTTCTTCGCCGCGGTCGCCACGACGGACGCGGACTTCCAGCTGCTTCAGGGGCTGTTGGACGGGACGGCCAAGATCGACGGGCTCGATGTCGACCAGGAGCTGCGGTGGGCCTTCCTGGAGCCGTTGACCGCGCACGGCCGCGCGGACGAGGCCGCCGTCGCGGCGGAACTGGCCCACGACGACACGGCGTCGGGCAAGCGCCACGAGGTGCGCTGCCTGGCGGCCCGGCCGTCGGCGGCGGTGAAGGCGCAGGCGTGGGTGCGGCTGGTCGAGTCGGACACGCTGTCGAACGCGCTGGTCGAGGCGACGATCGCCGGGTTCGCCCGGTCGGACCAGCGGGAGCTGCTGGCTCCGTACTCGGAGAAGTACTTCGAGGTGATCGAACGGGTGTGGGCGGAGCGTTCGATCCAGATCGCCATGCATGTGGTGCGCGGGCTGTTCCCGGCGGCGCAGGGCGACCGTTCGACCCTGGAGGCGGCCGAGGCGTGGCTCGCCTCGCACGAGGAGGTGGCCCCGGCGCTGCGCAGGCTGGTGCTGGAGGCGACGGACGACCTGGCGCGGTCGCTGCGGGGGCAGGCGTGCGACGCGGCCGCCGCGGGGCGGTGAGGGGCGGTGACGGGCGAGCCTTACGGCGTTCGAATGCTGAGCGGTACGTGATCGGCAGTCGAAGGCCCGTACTTTAGGGCGAGCTTGTCCGGTTTTGTCGACGAACGTGTAACAACGGGTTAGAAGGCGGTCACAGGAGGGGCAGACCCCGGGACATGAACAACAACACCCCGGTTACCCCCCGCCCCCTCAGTCACCTCGGCAACGACGTGCAGCGCCGCGTGTTCTCGGCCGCGCAGCTGCGCGAGCACGGAGTCGCGGCCGCGCGCGCCGCCGCGCAGTGCCGCCCCGGTGGCCCCTGGCAGCAACTGCTGCCGGGGGTCTACCTGTTGCACCCGGGGCCGCCGACGAGCGAGGAGCGGCTGCACGCGGTGCTGCTGTACGCGGGACGCCCGGGCCCCGAGGCGGCGAAGGGCGTTCCGGCGCAGCCGGGCTCCTCCCCCGGCGGTCGCCCGCCGTCCCCGTCCCGGCCTGCGTCCCCGTACGGCGGGGTGATGGTCACCGGTCTCGCCGCGCTCGCCCTCCACGGGTTCGGGTCCACCCCGGGCCTGCGGGCCCTCGACCTGATCGACGTGCTGGTGCCCCGTACCCGCCGGCTGCGGTCCACGGCGTTCGCCCGGCTGATCCGCGCCCACGCCCTGCCCCGGCCCGAGATGGTGACCGGGGTGCCGGTGGCGCCGGTGGCGCGCGCGGTGGCCGACGCGGTCGCGGAGCTGTCGGACGCGGCTGTCGTACGGGCGCTGCTCACCGAGGCCGTGCGGGGCGGGCACTGCGAACCGGCCTCTGTCGTACGGGAGTTGAGCCAGGCGCGGCTGCTGGCCCGGCCGCATGTGGTCGACGCGGTGGACGCGCTGCTCGCCGAGGGGCGGCCGGTGGCCGAGGGGCGGTTGTACGAGATGGTGCGGACGTACGCGCTGCCCGAGCCGGTCTGGAACGTCGACCTGCGGCTGCCGGGCGGACCGCACCTGGGCGGGGTGGACGCGTACTGGCCGGAGCAGGCGGTGGCCGTGGAGCTGGACACCCGGGCGCCCCGGCAGGGCGGGCCGGGCGGGCCGCAGGAGGACGACACGATCTGGTCGGAGTACGCCCGCAGGCGGGAGCACCTGGAGCGGGTGGGCGTCACCGTCGTGCATCTGACGCCGAGAAAGCTGCGGGAGTCCCTGGAGCAGCAGGCGATGGTGGTCGGTACGGCGCTGACGGCGGCGGATGAGAGGGATCCGGCCGCGTATGTGGTGGTCCTGCCGAGGTGAGACGCGGCAGCACACAAGAAGAGGGGACGGACGCGGTCGCCCGTCCCCTCCTCGGGCCGTTCGCGGAACTCGGCTCAGCCGCAGAACTCCGCCTCCACGACCCGCGCCGGGTCACCGGTCCAGTCGGCATTGAAGTTGAGGGAGAGCGAGTGGGTGCCGTCGGCGGTGGTGAAGGCGCCCGAGGAGGAGCCGTGGATCCCGCCGGTGTGGCCCCAGACGACCGTGCCGCAGGACAACCGGGTCCTCTCCAGGCCGAGTCCGTAGCCGGCGGCCTCCCCGTCCTCCCCGCCGCCGAGCGCGACGGTGGTCTTCATCTCCTTGAGCTGGGCCGGGGGCAGCAGCCGGCCCTTGAGCAGCGCGCTGTAGAAGCGGTTGAGGTCGGCGGCGTCGGAGATCAGGCTCCCGGCCGCTCCCGCCATCGTCGCGTTGAGTTCGGTGACGTCGTGGACCGTCTGCGCGGGGTCGTCGGCGAGGACGGCGTACGCGCGGCCCGACGGCCGCGGCAGCCGGGGGTCCGTACCCGGCAGGCGGGTGCTCCTCAGGTGCAGGGGCCGCAGGATACGGCGCTCGATCTCGGTGGCGTACGGGCGTCCCGTCACCTTCTCCACGACCAGGCCGGCGAGCACGTAGTTGGTGTTGGAGTAGTTCCAGTCCGTGCCGGGGGCGAAGTCCGGCGCGTGCGCCATGGCGATCGCGACGAGTTCGCCCGGCTGCCAGGTCCGGTAGCGGTTCTTGAGGAAGTCGGTGGTGAAGACCTTCTGCTGGAAGCCGGGGTCGGCGGTGTAGCTGTAGATGCCGCTGGTGTGGTTGAGGAGCTGACGGAGGGTCACCCGGCGTCCGTCGTGGCCGTTGCCGCTGACCACGCCGGGCAGCCAGTGGTCGACGGTGTCGTCCAGGTCGAGCCGTCCCTCGGCCTCCAGTTGGAGCAGGACGGTCGACACGAAGGTCTTGGTGACGGAGCCGACGCGGAAGCGGTCCCGCGCCCCGCGCTCGCGGCCGGTGGCCGTGTCCCCCACCCCCGCGGTGCCGGACCAGGTGCCGGTACGGCTGTTCACCTGGGCGAGGACGCCGGGCACCCCGTCCGCGACGGCGGCGTCGAGGGCCCGCTGGGTGGCGGAGTGCCGCGCTCCCGCGTCCTTCACGGCGGACCCCGCCCCGCCGGAACCGGAACCCGCCACCGGCGGACTCGCCACGGCGGGACCGGCCGGCGCGGTGAACGCGAGGGCCGCCGCCGCCAGCACTCCGGTCCAGGCGAGACGGGCGCGGTGCGTGGCGCGTCGCGGGGCGCGCCGCCCGGTGCGGTGAGAGGGGGCCGTACGTGCCGACATGGGGGAACTCCTCCGTGCGTGAGGTGCGGTCGGCGGACAGGACCGCCGCGGGGCGCGGGGAGTTGCCCGGCGCGGCGGGGTTGATCGCGTTTCGGTCGTTCGCAAGCGGCGGCCGCAGAATACGGGAGGGCCGCCCCCGGCCGCGTACTACGCGCGTCACTGTGTCCGCAGAGCGGACGGAATCGCTCCGTCGTGCCGCCGAACGACCGCGCGGGCCGGGCACGTTCGCCGGTTTGGGGCGGTTCCTCCTCCGTGGCGGGTGACCCGCGTTGGCGGGTGTACGCCATGACCGAATCCCGCCGCCGGCAACACTCCACAAACCCCTGTTATGTACGAAAAGCTGAGCGGTCACCGGTACCGAAATCCGGATCTTCTCTTTCCACACCACAGGGATGCTGATGACCTCCGAATCCGCAGGCTCCATATCCGGGCCGAGACGCGTGGCCAGGATCGCGGCAGCCGCCGGCCTCGTGGCCGCGCTGATCGCCACGGGCGCCGCCCCCGCGTTCTCCGAGACGGGCACCGACGACCCGGGCGCCACCGCCGCAGTGAAGTCCGACCGGTCGTCCGACAAGCTCGGCGCCGTGGACGCCCAACTGCTCTCCCAGGCCGAGGCCGAGGGCGCGAAGACCGTCACGCTGATGGTCGCCACCGCCCCCGGTGCGACCGAGCAGGTGGCGGGCCAGCTGAACGACGTCGCCGGTGCGACCGTCGGCAAGACGTACGACAAGCTCGGTTACGTACGCGCCACGCTCCCGACCGCCAAGGCGGACGCGGCGATCAAGGCGGCCTCGAAGCTCTCCTCCGTCCACGGCATCGATCTCAAGCAGGAGATCCAGCTGGACGACCCGACGCCGGCGGCCGACACGGTCGCGCACGCGAAGGGCTCGAAGGGCTCCGCCGTCCAGAAGTACCCGGCGCCGAGCAGCAGGACCCCGGCGAAGAACCCGTACAACCCGTCCTTCGAGACCGGTGCGGTCGACTTCGTCAAGCAGCACCCGAAGGCCGACGGCCGCGGTGTCACCATCGGCATCCTGGACTCGGGCGTCGACCTGGGCCACCCGGCCCTCCAGAAGA
Source organism: Streptomyces sp. NPDC087420 (assembly GCF_044744165.1). Lineage (NCBI taxonomy): Bacteria > Bacillati > Actinomycetota > Actinomycetes > Kitasatosporales > Streptomycetaceae > Streptomyces > Streptomyces sp. NPDC087420. Next base: position 320,118 of record NZ_JBIUXU010000003.1, on the reverse strand, counting down.
CCACCACGGGCGAGCGCAAGATCGTCGACTGGGTGACCGCGACGGACCCGGTGTCCGACGGCGACGGCACCTGGCTGCGGATGAACGGCGCCGTCAGCGGTCCCACGTTCACGGCGTCGGGCCGGACCTGGACGGCGCCGGCCGGCGCCTACAAGTTCCTCCCCTTCGCCGAGCGGGTCACGGTCGGCGGCGACATGGCCGGTGACCTCAACCGCGACGGCGACACGACCGACGTCTGGGGCGTGCTCTACGACCCGGCGAACGGCACCGTGCGGGTCGACCTGGACAACGACGGCAACTTCACGAACGACACCGCGCTGAAGCCGTACAAGGACGGCTTCCAGATCGGCTACTTCGGTACGGACAACCCGGCGACCCCGATCGTCGAGCGCATCCCGTTTGTCGTCGAGATCCGCAAGGACGTCGTCTACAACGGGTCCGGCGCCACGTCGGACTACGTCAACATCGGCGTCATCCAGGGCGAGCACGGCACGCACGTCGCCGGCATCACCGCCGCCAACGGCCTGTTCGGCGGCAAGATGAACGGCGCCGCCCCCGGCGCCAAGCTGGTCTCCTCCCGCGCCTGCACCTGGAGCGGCGGCTGCACCAACATCGCGCTGACCGAGGGCATGATCGACCTCGTCGCCAACCGTGGCGTCGACATCGTGAACATGTCCATCGGCGGCCTGCCGGCGCTCAACGACGCCAACAACGCGCGCGCCCAGCTCTACACGCAGCTCATCGACGTGTACGGCGTCCAGCTGGTCATCTCGGCCGGCAACGACGGCCCCGGCACCAACACCATCAGCGACCCCGCCGTGGCGGACAAGGTCATCTCCGTCGGCGCCTCCATCTCCAAGGAGACCTGGGCCGCCAACTACGGCTCCGGTGTGACGACGAAGTACGGCCTGCTGCCGTTCTCGGCCCGCGGCCCGCGTGAGGACGGCGGCTTCACGCCGACCATCACCGCGCCCGGCGCGGCGATCAACAGCACCCAGACCTGGTACCCCGGCGGCCCGGTCGCCGAGGCGGGCTACACCCTGCCGCCCGGCTACTCGATGCTCCAGGGCACCTCGATGGCGTCCCCGCAGGCCACCGGCGCGAGCGCGCTGCTGATCTCGGCCGCCAAGCAGAAGCACCGCACGCTCACGCCCGCCGACCTGCGGACGGCGCTCACCAGCAGCGCCGACAAGATCCCCGGTCTCCAGGCGCACGAGCAGGGCGCGGGTCTCATCGACGTCGTCGGGGCGTGGAAGGAGATCGAGCGCGGCGCCACCGCGCACGAGTACACGGTGAAGGCCCCGGTCGACACCGCGATCGACTTCGCGCTGGAGACCCCGGGCTTCGGTACGGGTCTGTACGACCGCGAGGGCGGCCTCCAGGCCGGCAAGAGCCGGACGTACGACGTCACCATCACCCGGACCACCGGCCCCAAGGGCGCGGTGGAGCACCGGCTGGACTGGAAGAACAACGACGGCACGTTCCGGCTGCTCGGCAGTGACAAGGTCAAGCTGCCGCTGAACCAGCCGGTCACCGTCACCGTCCAGGCCAGGCCCTCCTCGGCCGGCGTGCACAGCGCCATCCTGGAGGCGGACGACCGTCGTACGGAGGGTGTGGACAAGCAGATCCTCGCCACCGTGGTCGTCTCCAAGGAGCTGGCGAAGCCGTCGTACGCCTTCAAGGCGTCCGGTTCGGTGCAGCGCAACAGCTCGAAGTCGTACTTCCTGACGGTGCCCGAGGGTGCGAAGGCCCTGGAGGTGGCGCTCGGCGGACTCGCCAAGGACAGCCAGACCAGGTTCATCTCGATCCACCCGTACGGTCTGCCGGTCGAGGACAGCTCGACGATCTTCTGCTACCCGAACTACGAGAACCCCTCCAACACCTGCCGTCCGGACCTGCGTTCGTACGCGGACCCGACCCCCGGCGTGTGGGAGATCGAGGTCGAGGCGCGTCGTACCTCGCCGCTGCTCGACAACAAGTACACGCTGGACGTGTCGGTGCTCGGCGCGACCTTCGACCCGGCGGTGACCACGCTGCCCGAGGCGAAGATCGGCACACCGACCCCGGTCCAGTGGACGGTCAAGAACAACTTCGCCGCCATCGACGGCAAGCTGGCGGGTGGCTCGCTGGGCTCGGCGAAGATCGAGCGGCCGACGGTCGCGGACCAGCAGAAGCTCGTCTCCACGATCGTCGTCGGTGAGGGCGTCGAGCGCCTGGACGTCGCCATCGGCAACACCTCGGACATCTCCGCCGACCTCGACCTCACGGTTTCCAAGGGCACCGTGGTCGTCGGGCAGTCGGCGGACGGCGACTCCGAGGAGTCCGTCAGCCTCGTCAACCCCGCCGCCGGTACGTACACGGTGACGGTGGACGGCTACTCGGTCCCGGCCGGTACCACGGAGTTCGACTACCGCGACGTCTACTACTCGCCGTCGCTGGGCTCCATCAAGGTGGACGACACCAAGACGGTCAAGCTCGCCAACGGCGCGTCGGCGCAGGTCACGGCCGATGTCGTGGTGAACAGCGCGGCTCCCGAGGGACGTCAGTTCTTCGGCGACGTGCAGCTGCTGAACGCACGCGGCACGGCCGCGGGCACCGGCAGCGTCCAGATCACGAAGACCACCGGCTGAACCAGGCCGGTGTGAGACACCTGTGATGCCCCGGTCCCCCGCCGAGGGGGGCCGGGGCATCACGCTCTCCGGAGGGGCACTCACCTGTCGGCGGCGGGCACTCCCGTCACTTGGACGCCCTGATACCGCCGATGTTGACGTCCGCGCACGTCCGCTCGATGAACTCGCCGACCGCGTAACTGGACCGGCGGGCCGCCTCCTCGCGCTCCGGCTCCGGGTGCTCGTACCACGCGAGCAGCCGGTCGAAGTCGTCGGAAACGCCGCCGGGCAGGTCGTCGTTGAGTGTCTCGATGACGTGCGTGCGGTCGTGCGGGGTCAGTTCCTCACTCCGCTGGAGGTCGAGGGACGCGGCCGTACGGCAGAACGCCTCCGCCTTCGCCGGGTTGTCGAACCCGCTCGGCTCCGCGTCCCCGAACACCAGAAATCCCGTGGTTCCCAGCACGATCGCCGCCGCGCCCAGCCCGACGGCGAGAAGACTCTTCTTCATGATCAGGTGCCCGCTTTGATCGCGTTGAGGTCGTGCTGGTCGTAGTGGGTCGGCCAGATCTCCACCCTCATGCAGGAGTTGTTGTCCGAGTCGTTCGACCCCTTGCGGTGTCCCAGGTCGGCGGTGTGCCCGAACTCGTGGCAGCCGAGGCTGCGCCACTGTGAGGCGGTCTTGGACTGGTACGTGTTGAACCGGACGCGGATGATGTCGCACGACGTCCACAGCGCGTTCCAGTTGGTGCAGTCCGTACGGCCGTGCCACCCGCTGTCGCCGTAGTTGCTGTCGTAGACCTCGATGTCGCCGCCGCCCCACGACGTCGTGATGACGCTGCGTTCGAGTTCGGCCTTGCCCTGGTTCATGGCGTTGGTGCCGTTGGTCGTCAGGCTGAAACCCTTGACGGCCTGGTTCCTGTTGTCCGGGTCGGTCCCGTTGTCGTCGTGGTCGGCGTAGGCCGTGGCGGGGATCGCCAGGGCGAGTGCGGCCGCGGCGGCGAGGACGGCGGTCAGCCGGGGAGCGTGGCTCAGCATGCGGTTCCCTTTCGGTCGGGATGGGCGGAGGACGGGACGGTGTGCGACACGGGCGGGCGGGTCATCCGCCGGCACCGGGTTCCGAACCGTCGTCGACCGAGTCGTCGGGGAACGGCTCGTCGGCCCCGTCCTCGGGCGCGGGCGCGCTCTGGGAGGGACTGGGGACGACCGGCGGCTCATCGACGGTCTGGAGCTGGTCCTTGTTCTCCGGCTGGAGCAGGAAGCGGATCCTCTGTTCCAGGTCGAAGGCGTCCTGCCAGCCGATGTCGGCGGTCAGCTCCGATTCGGGATCGGCCGACAGGACGAGGGACCCGTCGGCGGCCTCCAGGGCCCGCCCCTGCGTGTTCATGAGCCGGAACCGGTTGGGGACGTCGTCGCTCCTCTTCAGGAAGTAGAAGCCCTTGTCCCCCACCTTGCTCCAGGCCACGTTCTCCACCTGGTAGCCGGCTCCCGTCTCGTCCCATCCCCATTCTTCGAGGACGATCGTGGCCGGCAGGGTGATCTTCCCGAACTTGACGTCGACCCGGAGCGTCACGTCACGCGCCTGCTCGACACCGCCCTCCTCGACGCTGCCGACGCTGCGGCCCGGCTGGATGTCCGTGACCGTCGCCTTGATCACGTACCGCGACGACCCGACCAGCTGCTCGACGTTCTTGAAGACGAGGGTCTCCCGTCCGTGCACGATGCGCTCGGCCTGCGTGTCGCGCTGCCGGGTCGGCTCGCCACCTCCGCCGGCCCAGGCGGTGCCCCCGATGACGGCGGTCGCGACCGCCACGGCCACCGCGATTTTCCACTTCGCTCCCGATGCACTCGCTTTCACCATGTTTTCCCCCACTTCATCTCGCCTTCACGATGTACTCATGTCGTGAAGATCACGCGAGGATAGTAGGGGGTCCCTGACCTGCACGAAAGGATCAATGGCCCCTACAACAAGGTCAGTTGGCGGGGCACTCCTGCCCCTGAGCCGCCGGGAGGGTCCGCTGGACCCACTGGCGCCCCCAGTCCAGCGCGTCGCGCGCGGGCGCGGACTCGCCGTCGTCGTAGGCGGGGTCGCCGGCCCGGTAGGTCTGCGGCCCCTCCCCCGGGATCCCGGAGACGACGACCAGCATCCGCGCACCGGTCCTGTAGTACTCCCGGACCTCCGCGCCCTCGGCGGTGAAGACCAGTCGTGGCTTCCCCGCCGCCGGCCGGTAGGAGCGCTCGACGTCGAGCACGATCCTGAACCTCTCCTCCCCGCCGAGGGACTCGACCCGGGCGACCGTCCCCTCGGCGACCGCGGTGGAACAGGCGAGGAGGGCCTCATCGGTCAGCCTGGCCTCGGAGCCACTGTCCCCGGCGCCCCCGGCGCCCGACGCGAGATACGCCGCGCCCGTGCCCAGGAGCACGGCGGCGACGGACGCCGCGAGGGCGAACAGCGCTCTCCGCCGTAGCCGCCGCCCGCGCCCCGCCGGATCCGGGGCGGCCGGGGCCGCCCCGGCCAGCCCGTCGCCGATCCGGTGGAGCTGCTCCCGTACCAGGGCCATGTCCCGTTCCGCCGCCGCGCGCCCCTCCCCGTCCCCGTCGCCGTCCCCGTCCGCGCTCCCGGGTGGTGCGGACTCCCCCAGCAGAACCGCCATCAGGTGCTCGTCCCTCTCCACCCTCACACCACCTCTTCCAGTTGAAGTCGTTCCCGCATCAGCTTCGCCGCCGCGAACAGCCGGCTCTTGACCGTCCCGACCGGGATCCCCAGCTCCTCGGCGATCTGCGGCACCGAGAGATCCACGTAGTAGCGCAGGACGAGCGCCTGCCGCTGTGCCTCGGGCAGCCCGTCGAGCGTCTCGGCGACGGCCATGGCCAGCAGTCCGCCCTCCGGTCCGCCCTGTATTCCCGAGTCCGGCGCGCTCAACAGGGTGAGCCGCGTGCTCACCCGCTCCTGCCGGTGTTTCGTACGGTGCCAGTCCGCCGCGAGGTTCGAAGCGACCACGGCGGCCCACGCGCCGACATCACGGGGTGGCTCCTCACCGCGTGCCCGGCGTTCGAGCAGCCGCAGCCGTACCTGCTGCAAGCCGTCCTGCAGATCTTCCTGAGGGACCCCGCCGAGCGCGAGCACGGCACGCACCCGGCGGGCCTGCACCTCGTCCAGCGGATCCACTGCCGCACCCGGGGATCTCCTGATCCGCACCGATGCTCTCCCCTCCGTCGCACTCCCCAGCAATTCGCGCTGCTCCTTAGACGCCGGAGCCGTACGAAACGTTCGGCCCCGGTGCCACGACCGCGCCCGTCCCGTCCCTCGGACAAGTGACTGGACAAGACGGGCGGGCTGACCCGCATCATGGAGCGGCACCCATGCCGCGCGTACATACGGAGGAGACCCCGTGAAGGTCGGAATCGTCGGAGCCACCGGTCAGGTCGGCACAGTCATGCTCAGGATCCTGGCCGAGCGGAGCTTCCCGGTCACCGAGCTGCGGCTCTTCGCCTCCGCCCGGTCCGCGGGGTCCACCCTGGACTGGCAGGGGAAGCCGGTCACGGTCGAGGACTCCGGTACGGCCGACTGGTCCGGGCTGGACATCGTGATCTTCTCCGCCGGGGGGTCGACCTCGAAGGCGCTGGCCGAGAAGGTCGCCGCGCAGGGTGCCGTAGTGATCGACAACTCGTCCGCGTGGCGGCGTGACCCCCAGGTCCCGCTGGTCGTCTCCGAGGTCAACCCGCACGCGATCAAGGACCGCCCCAAGGGCATCATCGCCAACCCGAACTGCACCACGATGGCCGCCATGCCCGTGCTGCGCCCGCTGCACCAGGAGGCGGGGCTGGCGGCGCTCGTCGCCACCACCTACCAGGCGGTCTCCGGCTCGGGCCTCGCCGGGGTCGCGGAGCTGCACGGCCAGGCGAAGCAGGTCGTCGCCGACGCGGACAAGCTCACGCACGACGGCGGGGCGGTCGAGTTCCCCGCGCCGGCCGTCTACCAGCGCCCCATCGCCTTCAACGTGGTGCCGCTCGCGGGCAGCCTCGTGGACGACGGCTCCTTCGAGACGGACGAGGAGCAGAAGCTCCGCAACGAGTCCCGCAAGATCCTGGAGATCCCGGAGCTGAAGGTCTCCGGGACCTGCGTACGGGTGCCGGTCTTCTCCGGGCACTCGCTCCAGGTGAACGTACGGTTCGACCGCCCGATCAGCGTGGAGCGGGCGTACGAACTGCTCAAGGACGCGCCCGGCGTCGAGCTGTCCGAGATCCCGACGCCGCTCCAGGCGGCCGGGAAGGACGCGTCGTTCGTGGGGCGGATCCGGGTGGACGAGACGGTGGAGAACGGTCTCGCGCTCTTCGTCTCCAACGACAACCTGCGCAAGGGCGCGGCGCTGAACGCGGTCCAGATCGCGGAGCTGGTGGCGGCGGAGCTGGCGGGCTGAGCCGGACGCGTGTGAGGGCCCGGCCGAGAAATCGGCCGGGCCCGCCCGTCGATCGGACAGGCATCACCCCGGCGCGTCGCTCAGGCCGTCCTCACTGCTCCGGTCCCACAGCGCGGCGTCGCCGAACCGGAAGTGGTCGGTCGGCGGGAAGCGGATTGCGGTTGTCCGCGATCTTCTCGGCCGTGGTGACGGTCAGGTCCGCCTTCGGCTCGAAACTGGAGATGTCGGAGACCATCGCCTGCTCGGGCAGCGCTTCCCAGTCCTCGGCGAGGAACTGGGCCGAAAGCCCGGCCACGATGCGGTTGTGGAACGGGGCGGCGGATGCCCGTATGACGATCTTTCTGTCGATGAGTTCGATCCGTAGCTGATCGAGCTCAGGGAGGGTCTCCAGAAAGCGCAGCAGTTCGGTGCCCGGTGTCGTCCCGCACGGTTTCCTCGGCAGTCTCGTGATGCGTCGGGGTCATCGCGGCGCCGCCTCCTTCCGCCGTCAGCGTGGGGACAGCGCCCGTCCTCCCCGCCACGGTAGCCCGAGGTCCCCACGATCGGGTGAACGCGACCCGCCGTGGAAGGATGGGCCGAAACGCCCTATACCGAGGAGATGACCGGGTGCCTGGCACAAATCTGACCCGCGAGGAGGCGCAGCTGCGTGCGCGCCTGCTCACCGTGGACTCGTACGCGATCGATCTCGATCTGAGCGGCGCGCAGGAGGGCGGCACCTACCGGTCCGTGACCACGGTGCGCTTCGACAGCGCGGAGGCCGGGGCAGAGACCTTCATCGACCTGGTGGCGCCCGCCGTCCACGAGGTCGTCCTCAACGGCACCCCGCTGGACCCCGCCGCCGTCTTCAAGGACTCGCGGATCGCGCTGGCCGGCCTGCTGGAGGGTCCGAACGACCTGACGGTCGTCGCGGAGTGCGCGTACACGAACACCGGTGAGGGCCTGCACCGGTTTGTCGACCCGGTCGACGAACAGGCCTACCTGTACACGCAGTTCGAGGTCCCGGACGCCCGGCGCGTGTTCGCGTCGTTCGAGCAGCCGGACCTCAAGGCGACGTTCCGGTTCTCCGTACGGGCCCCCGAGGGCTGGACGGTCATCTCCAACTCGCCGACGCCGGAGCCGAAGGAGAACCTCTGGCACTTCGCGCCGACGCCGCGCGTCTCGACGTACATCACCGCGCTGATCGCCGGCCCGTACCACGCGGTGCACAGCACGTACGAGAAGGACGGGCAGTCGGTGCCGCTGGGCATCTACTGCCGGCCCTCGCTGGCGGAGTTCCTGGACGCGGACGCGATCTTCGAGGTCACGCGGCAGGGATTCGACTGGTTCCAGGAGAAGTTCGACTACGCGTACCCCTTCGCCAAGTACGACCAGCTGTTCGTACCGGAGTTCAACGCGGGCGCGATGGAGAACGCGGGCGCGGTGACCATCCGCGACCAGTACGTGTTCCGCTCGAAGGTGACGGACGCGGCGTACGAGACGCGCGCCGAGACGATCCTGCACGAGCTGGCCCACATGTGGTTCGGCGACCTGGTCACCATGGAGTGGTGGAACGACCTCTGGCTGAACGAGTCGTTCGCCACGTACACCTCGATCGCCTGCCAGGCCGACGCGCCGGGCTCGCGGTGGCCGCAGTCGTGGACGACGTTCGCCAACTCCATGAAGACCTGGGCCTACCGCCAGGACCAGCTGCCCTCCACCCACCCGATCATGGCGGACATCCGCGACCTGGACGACGTGCTGGTCAACTTCGACGGCATCACGTACGCCAAGGGCGCCTCGGTGCTCAAGCAGCTGGTCGCGTACGTCGGCCAGGACGAGTTCTTCCGGGGGGTGCAGGCGTACTTCAAGGCGCACGCCTTCGGGAACTCCCGGCTCTCCGACCTGCTGGGCGCGCTGGAGGAGACGTCCGGGCGTGACCTCAAGGCCTGGTCGACGGCGTGGCTGGAGACGGCCGGGATCAACATCCTGCGCCCGGAGATCACCCTCGACGCGGCGGGTCATGTGGCGTCGTTCGCCGTCACGCAGGAGGCGCCCGCCCTGCCCGCCGGCGCCAAGGGCGAGCCCGTCCTGCGCCCGCACCGGATCGCGATCGGGTGCTACGACCTGGACGGGAACGGCAAGCTGGTCCGTACGAGCCGGATCGAGCTGGACGTCGACGGGGAGCGCACGGAGGTGCCGTTCCCGCGGAACACCCCGCGTCCGGCCGTGGTCCTGCTCAACGACGACGACCTGTCGTACGCGAAGGTCCGCCTCGACGAGGAGTCGCTGCGAGTCGTCACCGCGCACCTCGGGGACTTCGCGGAGTCGCTGCCGCGCGCCCTGTCCTGGGCCTCCGCCTGGGACATGACGCGGGACGGCGAGCTGGCGACGCGCGACTACCTGGCGCTGGTGCTGTCCGGGATCTCCAAGGAGACGGACATCGGCGTCGTGCAGTCGCTGCACCGCCAGGTGAAGCTGGCGCTCGACCTGTACGCGGCGCCGGTGTGGCGCGAGACGGGTCTGACGCAGTGGACGGAGGCGACGCTGGCGCACCTGCGGGCGGCGGAGCCGGGCAGCGACCACCAGCTGGCGTGGGCACGGGCGTTCGCGTCGACCGCCCGTACGCCGCAGCAGCTGGATCTGTTGCAGGGGCTGCTGGACGGTACGGAGACGGTCGAGGGCCTGGCCGTCGACACCGACCTGCGCTGGGCGTTCGTCCAGCGGCTGGCGGCGGTGGGGCTGCACGACACCGAGGAGATCGCGGCGGAGTACGAGCGCGACAGGACCTCGGCGGGCGAACAGCACGCGACGGCGGCACGCGCGGCGCGGCCCTCGGCCGAGGCCAAGGCGGAGGCGTGGGCGTCGGTGGTGGAGAGCGACAAGCTGCCGAACTCCCTCCAGGAGGCGGTGATCGGCGGCTTCGTCCAGACCGACCAGCGTGAGCTGCTCGCGCCGTACACGGAGAAGTACTTCGCGGCGGTCGCGGAGGTGTGGGAGTCCCGTTCGCACGAGATGGCGCAGCAGGTGGCGGTCGGGCTGTACCCGTCGCTCCAGGTCTCGCGGGAGACGCTGGACGCGACGGACGCGTGGCTGGCGTCCGCCGGGCCGAACGCGGCGCTGCGGCGGCTGATCTCGGAGTCGCGCGCGGGTGTGGAGCGCGCGCTGCGGGCCCAGGAGGCGGACGCGGCGGCGGCGCCTGTCGTCTAGGGCCTGCCCGCCGGTCCCGGAGGTCCCGGAGGTCCCGGAGGTCCCGCTGTCCTGGACGGCGGGGCCTCTTCGGGGTGTCGGCGGCATTCTCCCCGGTGGGATTCGGGTACGCGAAAGCGCCGCACGGCGGCCGTGCGGCGCTTTCCCGGTGCGTGGGGCGGGTGGTCAGCCCTGCTTCGGCTTGGTGACGCGGTGGGACGGGTGGGACTTGTCCAGGACCAGCACCAGGCCGGTGATGACCGCGAACAGCAGCAGCGGGATGCCCACGAACAGGCCGAGGGTCTCCACCACGCTCAGGCCGGGGCCCGGGTCGTCACCGTCGTCGCGGCTCAGTGCGAGCGCCGGGGACGTCATGAGCAGCATCATCAGCGTCGTACCGGCCGCCAGGGCGCCCGCGCGCATCGCGTTCTTCTTGTCCACGGTGCAAACGTAGCGAATGGCCGGGTCCGCCGCGCGCGCGGGGTCCCGTACGGCTCGACGCGCCTCCCGTACGGCCCTGCCCGACTCCCGTACGGCCCCCCTCGACTCCTTCCTTACGGCCCCGCTCGACTCTTCCCGTACGGTTCTGCCCGTCTCCTCCCGTACGGTTCTGCCGCGCGCCCGGGCCGTCACGGTCGCAGCACGTCCATCAGGCGGTGCAGCCGGGGAGACGCGGCCAGTTCCTCCAGCGTCATCGGCCGGCCCGTCGCGTCCGCCACCGGCAGGCGCCAGTTGGGGTACTGGTCCCAGGTGCCCGGCAGGTTCTGCGGCCTGCGGTCGCCCACCGCGTCCGGCAGCCAGACCCCGACCATCCGCGCCGGGGTGCGCAGCAGGAAGCGGTAGACCGCGCGGATCTCCTCCTCCTCGTCACCGGGGCCCCCGGGCAGCAGCCCCAGACGCCCCAGGTACGTGAGCCACTCCCCGACCTCCGTGCGGTCCGCGGCCTGTTCCTGGGCCAGCGGGCGGGTGAGCAGGCCCAGCCGGTGGCGCAGTTCCACGTGCTCGCCGGTCAACCGGGCGGCGGTGGACGGCAGGTCGTGGGTGGTCGCGGTGGCGACGCAGTCCTCGCGCCAGGTCCCGGGCGGCAGGGGCGGCTGTCCCGGCCCCTCCCAGTCCCGTTCGAACCAGAGCACGGACGTGCCGAGCACCCCGCGCCGCTCCAGCGCCTCGCGCACCCCCGGCTCGACCGTGCCGAGATCCTCCCCGACGACCGGGGCGCCCGCGCGGTGCGCCTCCAGGGCGAGGACGGCGAGCATCGCCTCGGCGTCGTACCGCACATACGTTCCCTGGGTGGGCTGCTCGCCCTGCGGGACCCACCAGAGCCGGAACAGCCCCATCACATGGTCGATCCGCAGCGCCCCGGCGTTCCGCAGCAGGCCCTTGAGCAGGCCGCGGTACGGGGCGTAGCCGGACGCGGCGAGCACGTCGGGGCGCCAGGGCGGCAGGCCCCAGTCCTGGCCGAGGGCGTTGAAGGCGTCGGGCGGGGCGCCGACCGACATGCCGGCGGCGAAGGCGTCCTGCTGGGCCCAGGCGTCGGCTCCCCCGGGGTGCACGCCGACAGCGAGGTCGTGGACGATCCCGACGGCCATGCCCGCGTCCCGTGCGGCGCCGGACGCGGCGGCGAGCTGCTGGTCGGTCAGCCAGGCCAGCCGGCAGTGGAAGTCGACACGGTCGAGCAGATCGCGGCGGGCCCGGGCGGTCTCGGGCGAGCGCGGGTCGCGCAGCCCGGCCGGCCAGTCGTGCCACCGCGGTCCGTGCGCCTCGGCGAGCGCGTACCAGGTGGCGTGGTCCTCCAGGGCCTGCCCCTGGGCGGCGAGGAAGTCGCAGTACTCGGCGCGGCGGCCGGGGCCGAGGGGGACGGCCGCCAGGATCTCCAGGGCGGGGAGCTTGAGCGCCCATACGGCGTCGCGGTCGATCAGCGCGTCCTCGCCGAGGACGGAGGCGCGCAGGGCGGCGGCCTTCTCGCCGAGCGCGTCGAGCTGTTCGCGGTCCGCGCCGCGCACGTACGCGTACTCCGGCACGGCCTCGATCCGCAGGTGGACCGGGTCGGGGAAGCGGCGCGAAGAGGGGCGGTACGGCGAGGGGTCGGTCGGGTCGCCGGGGACGGCGGCGTGCAGCGGGTTGATCTGGACGAAGCCGGCGCCGAGGTGACGGCCCGACCAGGCGGCCAGCTCGGCGAGGTCGCCGAGGTCGCCCATGCCCCAGGAGCGCTCGGAGAGCAGGGAGTAGAGCTGTACCAGGAAGCCGTGGGTACGGGGCGGGGGCTGCGGCACCTGATGGGGGGCGACCACCAGGGTGACGGTGGCCGTACGGCCGTCGGGGGCGCGCGCGGTGAGGCGGTGGACGCCGAGGGGGGCGTGGGCCACGACGGCGGCGGGGTCGGTGGTGGGGGCGGGGTCGGGCGCCGGAGCCGTACCGCCGTCCTCCGGTTCCACCTGGAGGGTCGTCCCGGGCGGCAGCCCCGTCAGGGCGGCCGGGACCTCGGGCCGTTCCCCCTCGGGGGCGCTCCACAGCACCACCGTCGGGGGCAGCAGCCGCTCCGCGGCGGTGGACTCCGCGCGGGTGAGCGCGTCCGTCACCGCCTCCGGCGTGGACGCGTCGACCCCGAGCGCGGCGAGCACCGCCACGACGGTGTCGTCAGGGACCTTGACGGTGATGTCGGGCGAGGGGGCGTACGAGGTGGCGACACCGTGCAGTGCGGCGAGCCTGGCCAGGCCCATTCAGACTCCTGGGGACTCCGTGCCCCCGGCGGTGCCGGGAGCTGTGGGTTCGCTGGTGAGCGGGGCGGTGTCGGCGAGTGGGGGCTCGCTGGTCAGCGGTTCCGCGTCGGCGAGCGGCGGTTCGCTGGTCAGCGGGCCGGGCGCGGACCGCGCGGGACCCGGCACCGACGGTCGGGGGATCGGCTGTTCGGAGGGGCCGGAGAGCAGGCGCGGTGCGGGTGCGGCCATGACGGCTTCTCCAAAGGCTGGGGGAACAGGACACAACAGCCCTACCCAGCGTAGGCGGACCCAGGCGCGTACGGAGGGTGAACCTGTGCCGGTGAGGAGGTGCCGGGTCACGATGCGTCTCCCGCGTGTCACGATCCCTCCCCCGCCCGGCAGTTGGTACCCCTGCCTATCACAAGGGGCAAAGGAGACACAGCGGCCACGCGCATTGACACCCCGACCACGGGGTGGTGGGCTCGTCCCCGCTTGGCGCGAATCCTCGCGAGTCTTGGGGGGACCAGGGAACACGAGAGGAGCACGGCGTGCGGCTCGGGCGTACAGGACGGACGGCCACGGCGGTCGCGATGGCCGTGATCGGCGGGCTTCTCGGCGGGGCGCCGGGCGCGTACGCGGCCCCGCACGACCCGGGCTCCCCGGTCGCCGCCACACCCGACCCCGAGGGCCGGGCGGACGTGCCTGACGTGTGGCCCAGGCCGCAGACGATCAAGGCGGCCGGGCGGGCGGTCCCGCTCGGTGACCTGGTCACCGTCGTCGCGGGCGAGGGCGCCGACCCGGTCGCCGTCCAAGCGCTCACGGACGTACTGCGCGCCGCCGGTGTCCGTACGGTCGGTCAGGCCTGGGCCACGGATCCGCCCGGCGCGGGCACGGTGGTCCTGGCCGGCGGCCCCGGCGCGCGCGACGCGCTGCGCGCCCTGCGCGCGCCCGACAGCACCGACCTGCCGTCCGGCGGGTACCGGATCGCGGTGGGCCGGGTCGCGGGGCGCGACACGATAGCGCTGGACGGCGTCGGCGAGGACGGCCTCTTCCACGGCGCGCAGACCCTGCGCCAGCTGATCGTGAAGCCGCCGGTCACGAAGCCGGGCGTGAAGGCGGGGGCGAAGGCGGGGGCGAAGGCGGACGCGAAGGCGAGCACCAAGACGGGCGGCCCGGCGACCGTCCCCGGCGTGGTGGTGCGCGACTGGCCCGGCACGCTCGTACGCGGCACGACGGAGGGCTTCTACGGAGAGCCGTGGACCCATCAGGAGCGCCTGGCGCAGCTCGACTTCATGGGGCGTACCAAGCAGAACCGCTTCCTCTACGCGCCGGGCGACGACCCGTTCCGGCAGGCGCGCTGGCGCGATCCGTACCCGGCGGCGGAGCGTGTCCAGTTCCGCGAGCTGGCCGAGCGGGCCGGCCGCAACCATGTGACGCTCGCCTGGGCCGTGGCACCCGCGCAGTCCATGTGCATGGCGTCGGAGAAGGACCTCGGGGCGCTGAACCGCAAGATCGACGCGATGTGGGCGCTGGGGGTGCGGGCCTTCCAACTCCAGTTCCAGGACGTGAGTTACAGCGAGTGGCACTGCGACGCGGACGCGGACACGTTCGGCTCTGGTCCCGAGGCGGCGGCGAAGGCGCAGGCCCGGGTCGCGAACGCGGTGGCGGCGCATCTGGCGGAGCGGCACCCGGACTCCGAGCCGCTCACGGTCATGCCGACCGAGTACCACCAGGACGGCGTCACCGCGTACCGCACGGCGCTCGCGGGGACGCTCGACGGCGGCGTCCATGTGGCGTGGACGGGGGTCGGGGTCGTACCACGCACCATCACGGGCCGTGAACTGTCGGACGCGAAGGCCGCGTTCGCGCATCCGATGGTGACGATGGACAACTACCCGGTCAACGACTACGAACCGGACCGTATCTTCCTCGGCCCGTACACCGGCCGGGAGCCCGCCGTCGCGGGCGGCTCGGTCGCGCTGCTCGCCAACGCCATGGAGCAGGCGTCGGCGTCCCGTATCCCCCTCTTCACCGCCGCCGACTACGCCTGGAATCCACGGGGTTACGTACCGAAGGAGTCCTGGCGGGCCGCCGTGGACGACCTGGCGGGCGAGGACGCGGCGACCCGCGAGGCGCTGCGCGCCCTCGCGGGCAACGACGCCTCGTCCCTCCTCGACCCGTCCGAGTCCGCCTATCTCAAGCCGCTGTTCACCGCTTTCTGGGCGTCCCGTGCCACGTCGGACGTACGCGCCAGGAGCCGCGCGGCGGCCGGACTGCGCGCCGCCTTCACGGTGATGGCCGGGGCGCCGGAGCGTCTCGCGGGGACGGCCGGGGGCCGGCTGGACGACGAAGTACGGCCGTGGCTCGACCAGTTGGCGCGCTACGGGCGCGCCGGGGAGCTGGCCGTCGACATGCTCACCGCCCAGGACCGCGGTGACGGCGCCGACTCGTGGCGGGCGTCGCTGGAGCTGGAGCCGCTGCGCGGCAAGCTGCGTACGAGCGAGGCCGTGGTGGGCAAGGGCACCCTGGACCCGTTCCTCGACCGGGCCGTCAAGGCGGCGGCGGGGTGGACGGGCGCGGACCGTGACACCGGCGAGGACGTCACCGAGGACGCCCGGTCGTACACCGTGCGCCTCGGCCGCGCGAGACCGGTCACGGCGGTGACCGCGATGACCGGGCCGGGCACGGGCGCCGGCGCGAGCGTCGAGGTGCGGGTCCCGGGTGAGGGCTGGCGCCCGCTGGGCCCGCTGTCGACGAGCGGCTGGACACAGTCGGACGCGAAGGGCCTGCTCGCCGACGCGGTACGGATCGTGTGGCCGGGCGCGGGTGCCGGTTCCGGCGTCTCCGGACCGGGCGCGCCCGCCCCCTCCGTACGGCATGTCGTGCCCTGGTTCGCCGACGAGCCGGGGGCGCGGCTGGACCTGGCGCCCCGCGAGGCGGACGCCCAGATCGGCGGGGAGCCGCGGACGGTCGAGGCGCGGCTGGCGGGGCGGCGGCCCGGCGAGGTGCGCGGGTCGCTCACCGCGAAGGCGCCGTCCGGCATCCGGGTGACGGTGCCCAAGGAGACGACCGTGCCGCGCGGCGCCCTGACGACCGTCCCCATCGAGGTCAGGGTGAAGGCGGGCACCCCGGCCGGTTCGTACGACGTGCCGGTCGCCTTCGGCGGCGAGCGGAGCACGCTGACCGTACGGGCCTCGCCACGCACCGCCGGCCCCGATCTCGCGCGCGGCGCGACCGCCTCGTCCTCGGGCGACGAGACCCCGGACTTCCCGGCGTCGGCCGCGATCGACGGGGACCCCGCCACCCGCTGGTCCTCCCCGGTGGAGGACAGCGCCTGGTGGCAGCTGGAACTCCCGGCCGCGGCGAGGGTCGGGCAGGTCGTCCTCACCTGGCAGGAGGCGTACGCGAGCCGTTACCGCGTCCAGGTCTCCGCCGACGGCCGCACTTGGCGGACGGCGGCGACGGTCTCGGACGGCCGGGGCGGGCGGGAGGCGATCGGGATGGACGCGAGGGACACCCGGTTCGTACGGGTCCAGGGCGACGCCCGCGCGACGAAGTACGGATACTCGCTGTTCTCGGCGGAGGTCTACGCGGTGGCGCCGTAACGGGAACCCCGGCTCGGCGCACGCCTCCGTTCCCCCCGGCCCACACCCGCCTGACCAGGGGGAACGACAAAGGCCCGGATCTCAGGCTGAAATGCCGTCGATCCGGGCCACCGCGTCCTCCGCGCCGTACGGTTGCAGGTACGGCATCCAGCGCGGGTCACGGTGTCCGGTCCCGATGATCCGCCAGGCGAGCCCGGACGGCGGGGCCGGTTGTTGGTGCAGGCGCCAGCCCAGCTCACGCAGGTGCCGGTCGGCCTTGACGTGGTTGCACCTGCGGCACGCGGCCACGACGTTGTCCCACGCGTGCTGTCCCCCGCGGCTGCGGGGGACGACGTGGTCGACGCTGGTGGCGGCGGCGCCGCAGTACATGCAGCGGCCCCCGTCCCTGGCGAAGAGCGCACGACGGGTCAGTGGAACGGGCCCCCGGTAGGGGACCCGCACGAACCGCTTCAGCCGTACGACGCTGGGGGCTGGGACGACGCGGGTCGCGCTGTGCATGAAGGCGCCGGATTCCTCGAGGCTGGTGGCCTTGTTCTCCAGGACGAGGACGAGCGCGCGGCGGAGCGGTACGACGCCGAGCGGCTCGTACGACGCGTTGAGGACCAAGACATGCGGCACGGATGCCTCCTATTACGCCGGCGGCGCGTGGCTCGCGCCGGGACGATCTGCTCCAGTCTCTCCTCATGCCTGGTCGAAACGCCACCACGTCCAGGTAACGGGCTCGGAGTGTTTTCGACCACAGGACGACCCCAGGACACCCGCTCGCCCCTCCTGCCCGCCCCAATACCGCGCCCCACCGCGCCCGCATCGCGTGAGGAGTGTCTCTCCGCACCCTCGGGGCGGAGGAGGCCGCCCACTGCCCCGTTAGTGTGGTTGGCCAGCCCTGCCCCTATCCGGAGGTTCCCGTCGTGTCCTGGTCCGCCCTGCCGGCCGCAGCCCCGCCGTCCGGTCCCGGCACCCTCGACGAGGCCGGGAACCGGGCGAACGACGCGGCGGGCTGGGTGGAGGACAACTGGTCCACCTGGCTCAGCGTCGGCCTGCGCATCCTGCTGATCCTGGTGATCGCCCTCGTCCTGCGCCATGTGATCCGCCGCGCGCTCACCAAGCTCATCGAGCGGATGAACCGCAGCGTGCAGGCGGTGGAGGGCACCGCGCTGGGCGGGCTGCTGGTGAACGCGGAGCGCCGCCGCCAGCGCTCGGAGGCCATCGGTTCCGTGCTCCGCTCGGTCACGTCGTTCCTGATCCTCGGCACGGCCGCCCTGATGATGCTGGGGGCGCTGAACATCAATCTGGCGCCGCTGCTGGCATCCGCCGGGGTCGCCGGGGTGGCGCTGGGCTTCGGCGCCCGCAACCTCGTCACCGACTTCCTCTCCGGGGTGTTCATGATCCTGGAGGACCAGTACGGCGTCGGCGACAGCATCGACGCGGGGGTGGCCACCGGCGAGGTGATCGAGGTCGGCCTGCGCGTGACCAAGCTGCGCGGCGAGAACGGCGAGATCTGGTACGTGCGCAACGGCGAGGTGAAGCGGATCGGCAACCTCAGCCAGGGCTGGGCCACGGCGGCCGTCGACGTGGTGGTGCGGCCCTCCGAGAACCTGGAGAAGGTCCGCGCGGTCATCAAGCAGGTCGCGGAGACGATGGCCAAGGACGACCCGTGGGCGGAGCGCCTGTGGGGCCCGATCGAGGTGCTGGGCCTGGACTCGGTCCTGCTGGACTCGATGACCGTACGGCTCTCGGCCAAGACGATGCCCGGCCAGGCGCTGAGCGTGGAGCGCGAGCTGCGGTGGCGGGTCAAGCGGGCGTTCGACGAGGAGGGGATACGGATCGTCGGGGGTGTCCCGCCCCAGGTGGACGAGGAGCCCGTGGACCCGTCGGCCGGCGTGTCGGCCCCCTCGGCCCTGTCCAGCCCCACCTCGCCGCAGTCCCAGGCCGCGTCCCCGCTGACCCCGCAGGTGCCGCCGCCGGGCAGCCCGGGCCAGGGCAAGTGACCGGCGCGCGATGACGTCTCCGTACCGGTGAGGTCTCCGTACCGATGACGTCCTGTGTAACAAGCACCGACCGCCCGCCTTCTCCCGCACCCCCGCAGGTAACGCTTTGGTTGCCTCGGGGGTGCTTTGCGCCGGGGGGTATTGACTGATTCCTGACGCCAGGCCTACTTTCCTCGCATCCCAATAGGAAACTTTCCTAACAGTGTCACCGACGTGCCACGCGGGAGAGCGAGCAGAGACAAGGCAGGTGTCCGGTCAGTGTCAGGATCATCCACTCCGTCACCGGGGACACCCAGCGTGCTGCGGGCCATGAACGACCGGGCCGCGCTGGACCTGCTCATAGCCCACGGGCCGCTCACGCGCACCAGGATCGGTGAGCTGACCGGCCTCTCCAAGCCCACCGCGTCCCAGCTGCTGACCCGGCTGGAGAGCGCGGGCCTCGTCCGTACGACCGGCAGCCAGAGCGGCCGGCCGGGACCCAACGCCGTCCTGTACGAGATCGACCCGCGCGCCGGCCACGTGGCCGCGCTCTCCGCGGGACCCACCGGCATCGACGCGGTGGTCGCCGACATCACCGGCGCGGTCGTGGGCAGCTGCCGGGTCGAGGCGGAACCCGCCACGAAGGACGTGGGCCACCGCACCGCCCAGCTGGTCGCCGAGGCCGTGGACGGCGCGCTGCGCGCGGCCGGGCTCGGCCACGACGACCTGCGCTGCACGGTGATCGGCACCCCGGGGGCCATCGACCCGCACACCGGCCAGCTGCGGTACGCGCCGCACCTGCCGGGCTGGCACTCCCGTACGCTCCAGGCCGATCTCGCGGAAGTACTGGGCACCCCGGTCTTCATCGAGAACGACGTCAACCTCGCGGCGATCGCCGAGCAGTACGAGGGCGCGGCCCAGGACCACGACGACTTCGTGCTCGCCTACCTCGACGAAGGGGTCGGCGCCGCGATCGTGCTGGGCGGCACCCTGCTCAGGGGCGCCACCGGCGGCGCCGGGGAGATCGGCTACATGCCGCTGCCCGGCGCGCCTCTCGCCCGGGGCGGGGTCCGCGACTGGGCCGGCGACGACGCCGGCGGCGGTTTCCAGAGCCAGGTCTCCAGCCCCGCCGTACGCAAACTCGCCGGCGGGGTGCCGCTGGCCGAGGCCCTCGCCGACGAGGGCGTACGGGACCAGGTGGCGGCCATGCTGGCCACCGGCCTCGCGGCCGTGGTCGCGGTGGTCGATCCCGAGCTGGTCGTGCTCTCCGGCGCGGTCGCGGAGGCCGGCGGGGAGGCGCTGCGGGAGCGGGTCGAGACCGAGCTGACCGGGCTCATCCTGCCCAGACCCCTGCTGCGGATCAGCGACCTCGACGGCGACCCGATCCTGACCGGGGCGCTGCGGTCGGCCCTGACCCAGGCGCGCGACACCGTCTTCGACACCACCTGACACCGCGCCCCCGCGGACCGGCGCCTCGCGCGCCGCGTCCTCCCGTACCCCCATATCCCACACCACTCTTGTCCCGCACCCGTACCCGCACCGGTGTGCATCCCCCGCCTTCCCGCGACGCCCCCGCGTCCCCAGAACCCACCCGCCGCCGTTTTCCCGTACCCCTCCCCCGTAAAGGAAGTCCGCCATGGCGCGATGGCGTATACGCACCTGCGTGTCCGCGGCGCTCGCCGCATCGGCGCTGCTGTTGTCCGGCTGCGCGAATCCGAGCACCGGGAGCGACACCGACGACCCGACCAAACCGGTCACGCTGAAGTTCTGGCACGGCTGGTCGGCGCCCGGCGAGGTGAAGGCGATCAACGCGAACATCGCCCGCTTCGAGAAGCTCCACCCGAACATCAAGGTCGTCTCCACCGGCAACGTCGGCGACGAGACGATCAACCAGGCGCTGCGCGCCGGCGGCAGCAAGGCTCCCGACGTGGTGACGTCGTTCACCACCAACAACGTCGGCCAGTACTGCTCGTCCGACATGTGGGTGGACCTCGACCCCTTCTTCAAGAAGAGCGGGATCGACAAGGCGAAGATCTTCCCGAAGACGCTGCTGGACTACACCCAGTACCAGGGCGTCCAGTGCGCGGTGCCGCTGCTCGCGGACGCGTTCGGCATGTACTACAACAAGGACGCGTTCAAGGCCGCCGGGATCGCCTCGCCGCCCCGGACGATGTCCGAGCTGAAGGCCGACGCGGTCAAGCTGACCGAGAAGAACAAGGACGGCTCGATCAAGCGCGCCGGCTTCATGCCGAACTACCAGCTCTACCAGAACGCGCCGGACCGGATGTTCGCGCAGTGGGGCCCCAAGTACTTCGACAGCAAGGGCAAGGCTCAGCTCGCCGACGAGCCGAAGACCGCGGACTTCTTCACGACGATGAAGTCCATCGCGGACGCGCAGGGCGGGTACGCGGCCATGGAGCGGCTGCGCCAGACCTTCGGCGACGAGTACTCCAACGGCAACGCCTTCCTGAACGGCAAGCTCGCCATGCACCTGGACGGTGAGTGGCGCGGGCTGATGCTGGACGACGAGAAGGCGAAGTTCGACTGGGGCGTGGCGCCGCTGCCCGTACCGGACGACCAGGCGGACACGTACGGGCGCGGCTACCTGACCGGCACCGTCGCCGGGATCGCGCACAGCAGCATGCACCAGAACGCCGCGTGGGAGCTGGTGAAGTTCCTGACGGTCGACACCGACTCGGTGGTCAGCTTCGCCAACGCGATCCACAACGTGCCGTCCACGAACGAGGCCCTCAAGTCCCCGAAGCTGGACCAGGACCCGGCGTTCCAGGAATTCCTCAAGATCGCCCAGAACCCGTACAGCCAGGCGGTCCCGCCGTCCAACAACGGCGGTCAGTACATCAACTCGTTCGGTGACTTCTCGCAGTCCGTCGAGTCGGGCAGGACACCGCTCAAAGACCTGCCCGGCGCTCTGAAGGAACTCGACGACCAGATCGACGCCGACAACGTCCAGTCGGAAAACTGAGGAGCCGGGTCATGGCACTGTCACTCACCACCTCGGCGAAAGCCGCCAGGTCCGGGGCGGCCGGGGCACCGCGCAACACCCCGCTGCGCCGCAAGCAGAACCGCGACCGGATGCGCGTCCTGGGCTTCCTGTCCCCGTGGCTGATCGGTTTCTCGGTCTTCTTCGCCTATCCGCTGATCGCCACCGTCTACTTCTCGTTCATGCACTACAACCAGATCAAGTCCCCGGACTTCGTGGGGCTGCGGAACTGGAAGTACGTGTTCCAGCAGATGCCGCTCTTCGGTCCCGCGCTGTGGAACACGATGTGGCTGGTTGTCGTGATGGTCGCCCTGCGGGTGGCCTTCGGCCTGGGTATCGGCCTGCTGGTGACGAAGATCAAGACGGGCGTCGGCCTGTTCCGTACGGCCTTCTACATCCCGTACCTGGCACCGCCGGTCGCCGCGACCGTGGCCTTCGTCTTCCTGCTGAACCCGTCCACGGGCCCGGTCAACGAGATGCTGGGCTGGATCGGCCTGCACGGCCCGAACTGGTTCAACGACCCCAGCTGGTCGAAGCCGTCGCTGGTGCTGCTCTCCGTGTGGGGCATCGGCGATCTGATGGTCATCTTCATGGCCTCGCTGCTGGACGTGCCCAAGGAGCAGTACGAGGCCGCCGATCTCGACGGCGCGGGAGCCTGGTCGAAGTTCCGTTACGTCACCTGGCCGGCGATCACCCCGATCGTGCTGTTCGCCGTGGTCACCGGGGTCGTACAGACGATGCAGTACTACACGCAGGCCCTGGTCGCCGGGAAGCTCGCGTCGGGTGTCTCCATCGGGCCCGGCACGGTGATCCAGCCCGGCTACCCCGACCACTCGACCCTGACCGTCCCGCAGCTCGTCTACTCGCTGGGCTTCCAGAACTTCAACACCGGCGCGGCATGTGTGCTCTCACTCGTGCTCTTCGCCATCGCCATGGCCGTCACCCTGCTGCTGATGCGCAAGAGCGTCGGCCTCATCCCGGCGGAGGACTGAGATGACCACCACGACCCTGACCGCGCCACCCGCCGCCGCCGGGCGGACCCGCGACCGCGGACCCGACGCCGCCCGGCACCGCCGCAAGCGGATCCTGAACTGGATAGCGGTCCACTCCGTCGCGCTCGCGCTGGCGCTCTTCTTCATCCTGCCGTTCGTGTTCGTCTTCCTCACCTCGGTGATGAGCGACGGGCAGGCGCTGAGCGGCGACCTGTGGCCGACCTCGTGGCACTGGTCGAACTACTCGACGGTGTTCCACACGCCGGGCTTCCTGACCTGGTGGCGCAACTCGCTGGTGTACGCCGTGCTGGGCACCGTCTTCACGGTCTGTTCGTCGGTCCCGGTCGCGTACGCCCTCGCCAAGTTCCGCTTCCGGGGCCGCCGTACGGCCATGATCCTCGTCATCTCCACGATGATGCTGCCGCCGCAGGTCATCATCATCCCGATGTACCTGGTGTGGGCGCAGCAGTTCCACCTGTCGGGCTCGCTGTGGCCGCTCATCATCCCGATGGCGTTCGGCGACGCGTACTCGATCTTCCTGCTGCGGCAGTTCCTGCTCACCATCCCGCAGGAGTACATCGAGTCGGCGAAGGTCGACGGTTGCGGCGAACTGCGCACGCTGCTGAAGATCGTCGTACCGATGGCCAAGCCCGGCATCGCGGCCGTCGCCCTCTTCCAGTTCTTCTACTGCTGGAACGACTACTTCGGCCCGCAGATCTACGCCGCGCAGAACCCGGGTGCCTGGACACTGAGTTACGGGCTGGAATCCTTCAAGAGCGCGCACTCGGTCAACTGGAACCTGACCATGGCGGCAACCCTGCTGGTGATGGCCCCGGTCATCATCGTGTTCTTCTTCGCACAAAAGGCCTTCGTTGAAGGCGTCACGCTCACCGGAGTAAAGGGCTGAGAACCATGAAGCTCGCAGTGGTAGGCGGAGGATCGACCTACACACCCGAACTCATCGACGGATTCGCACGGCTGAGGGACACCCTGCCGATCGAGGAACTCGTACTGATCGACCCGTCGGCCGACCGGCTCGAACTGGTCGGGGGCCTGGCCCGGCGCATCTTCGCCAAGCTCGGCCACCCGGGGCGCATCACCACCACGTCCGACCTGGACGCCGGGGTGGAGGGCGCCGACGCCGTACTGCTCCAGCTGCGGGTCGGCGGACAGGCCGCGCGCAACCAGGACGAGACGTGGCCGCTGGAGTGCGGCTGCGTCGGACAGGAGACGACGGGCGCCGGGGGGCTCGCCAAGGCGCTGCGCACGGTGCCGGTGGTGCTCGACATCGCCGAGCGGGTGCGCCGTACCAACCCCGACGCGTGGATCATCGACTTCACCAACCCGGTGGGGATCGTGACCCGCGCGCTGCTGGAGGCCGGGCACAAGGCCGTCGGGCTGTGCAACGTGGCCATCGGCTTCCAGCGCAAGTTCGCCGCGCTGCTGGACGTCGCGCCGTCCGAGGTCTACCTGGACCACGTGGGGCTCAACCACCTCACGTGGGAGCTGGGGGTGCGCCTGGGCGGGCCCGAGGGCGAGAACCTGCTGCCCAAGCTGCTGTCCGAGCACGCGACGGCGGTGGCGGAGGACCTGCACATGCCGCGCGAGATCGTCGAGCGGCTCGGCGTCGTCCCCTCGTACTACCTGCGGTACTACTACCAGCACGACGCCGTCGTACGGGAGTTGCGGACGAAGCCGTCGCGCGCCTCCGAGGTGGCGGCGATGGAGAAGCAGCTGCTGGAGATGTACGGCGACCCGTCCCTGGACGAGAAGCCGGAGCTGCTCGCCAAGCGCGGCGGCGCCTTCTACTCGGAGGCCGCGGTGGACCTGGCGGCGTCGCTGCTGCGGGGCGGCGGCAGTCCGGTGCAGGTGGTGAACACGTACAACAACGGCACGCTGCCGTTCCTGCCCGACAACGCGGTCATCGAGGTCCAGGCGAAGGTCGGCACGTCCGGCGCGGTGCCGCTCGCGGTGCCGAAGCTGGACCCGCTGTACTCGGGGCTGATCGCGAACGTCACGGCGTACGAGGATCTCGCGCTCCAGGCGGCGCTGCACGGGGGGCGCGAGCGCGTCTTCAAGGCGCTGCTGTCGCATCCGCTGATCGGGCAGTACGAGTACGCCGAGGCGCTCACCGACCAGCTGATCGCGCACAACCGGGAGCACCTCGCGTGGGCATGAGCACGGGTACGGGCACGGCCGGCCCGGCGGCGGGGCGCGGCAGCGTCCTCGCCGTCGACGCCGGGAACAGCAAGACCGATGTGGCCGTGATCGGCGCCGACGGTTCGGTGCTGGGCACGGCCCGCGGGGGCGGCTTCCAGCCGCCGGTCGTCGGGATCGAGGCGGCGATCGACATCCTGGCGGTGGCGATCGCCGAGGCCGCGGCGGCGGCGGGGCTGCCGGGGCTGGACTTCGCCGACCATGTGTCGGCGTGTCTGGCCAACGCCGACCTGCCCGTGGAGGAGCGGGAGTTGGCGGAGGCCGTGCAGGCGCGGGGGTGGGGGCGTACGACCGACGTGCGCAACGACACCTTCGCGATACTGCGGGCCGGACTGCCGAGCGGCGCCGCGCCACGGGGCGTGGCCGTCGTGTGCGGCGCGGGCATCAACTGCGTCGGCATGCTGCCGGACGGGCGTACGGCGCGGTTCCCCGCGCTCGGGCGCATCTCCGGTGACTGGGGCGGCGGTTCGGGGCTCGCGGAGGAGGCGCTGTACTACGGCGCCAGGGCCGAGGACGGCCGGGGCGAGCCGACGGAGCTGGTACGGACCCTGCCGGGGCACTTCGGGCTGGCGACGATGTACGACCTGATCGAGGCGCTGCACCGGGGGCACATCCCCTACGCGCGGCGGCACGAGCTGGCGCCGGTGCTGTTCGCGACGAGCGCGGCGGGCGACCCGGTCGCCCGGTCGCTCGTGGACCGGCTGGCGGAGGAGGTCGTGGCGCTGTCGACGGTCGCGCTCGGCAAGCTCGATCTGCTGGGCGAGGAGGCGCCGGTGCTCCTCGGCGGCAGTGTGCTGGCGGCGCGTCATCCGCAGCTGGACGACGGGATCGCGGAGCGGCTCGCGGCGAAGGCGCCGAAGGCGTATGTGGAGGTGGTCACGGCGCCGCCGGTGCTGGGGGCCGCTCTGCTGGGTCTCGACCACGTGGGGGCGAGCGCGGAGGCGCATGTGCGGCTGGGTGAGCACTTCGTGTGAGGTGTGGTGCCGGGCAGGTGCCGCCGCCGGGGATCCTCCCGGCGGCGGCACCGTCGTTTTTACGGCCCTGATTCACGGCCCTGATTCACGGGCCTGATTCACGGGCCTGATTCACGGCCCTGATTCACGGCCCTGGAGCCCGCGCCCTTCGGGCACTTGGCGGATGATCGCCACGAACACCCACGAACGCCCCGGAACGGGAACCGATCAAGCGTGCGCGGCGTATTCATGGTGGGAAGCCGGACAGGCGCGGGCACTCACCGGCCCGACGCGATCCGTACAAGATCGCGTCAAGGCTGCTGCCAATGTCCGTCCCTGCGGCCATACTGCTGGTCGGGAGGGGTTCCCGGGCTCGCAAGGGGGTGAGCCACCGCCGTCCAACTGACCCAGGGGGAGGTCACGTGACATACCCAGCGTCTCCGTCGCCCGCACCGCACGGCGCGTGGGCCGAGACCGTGGAGCGCCTGCGCGCTTCCGCGACGACGGAGCCCGGGCGGCTGCGGATCATCGGGGCCGCGCTGGCCCTGCTGGTCGTGGCCTTCGGCGCGGTGACGGCCTGGGAGGTCTCCGACCGCTTCGCCGCCGCCGACGACGTGGTGACCCGCAGTCAGCCGCTGAGCGCGGACGCGGCGAACATATACCGCTCGCTGGCCGACGCGGACACGGCCGCGGCGACGGGCTTCCTGGCGGGCGCGCAGGAGCGGCCCGAGGACCTGGCGCGGTATCAGAAGGACATAGAGACGGCGTCCCGGCTGCTGGTCAAGGCCGCGGCCAACACCGGCGGTTCCGGCGGCGGCGACTCGGCCCGCCAGATAGCGACGCTCAACGAGGCCCTCCCCCGGTACACCGGTCTGATAGAGCGCGCCCGGGCGAACAACCGCCAGGGGCTGCCGCTGGGCGGCGCCTATCTGCGGTACGCGAACCAGCAGATGACGAGTGAGCTGCTGCCGGCGGCCGAGAAGCTGTACGCGGAGGAGACGGCCAGGCTCGACCGGGACAACAACGACGCGCGGGTGTGGCCGTTCGTCTCCCTCGCGCTGGGCGTGCTGGCCTTCGCGGTGCTGTTCTGGGCGCAGCGGCGCAACTATCGGCGTACGAACCGGCTGTTCAACCACGGCCTGCTCGCGGCGACCGCCGCGTCCACCGTCATCCTGCTCTGGCTGGCCGTGGGACACACGGTCGCGCGGACCGAGCTGAACAACGCGCAGGTGCACGGGCAGGAGTCGCTCGCGGTCCTGAACGACGCGCGGATCAACTCGCTCAAGGCCCGGGCGAACGAGAACCTCACGCTGGTGGCGCGGGGCGCGGTCCTCACGGCGGACGGCGACGACAAGTACGAGACGGACTACACCTCGGGCATGGCGAGGCTCACCACCGCGCTCGACCGGGCGAAGGGCCTGGCCGACGACAGCTCGGGCGTCAAGCCGGTGGCCGACGCCATCGCCTCCGCCGACGAGTGGCGGCAGCGCCACAGGTCGGCCAGTGCCACGGACAAGGCCGGTGACTACGAACTCGCGCTGGCGATGGTGATCGGTGCCGAGGGATCCACCGGTGAGTGCTTCGACCAGGTGGACGCGGCCCTGGAGAAGGCGATCGCGCACGAACAGGTGGAGTTCGGCGCCTCCGCCGCGGACGGCAGGAGCGCGCTGACGGGACTGGCCGTCGGGGCCGGGGTCCTGGCACTGCTCGGCGCGGTGGGCGCGATCCTGGGCATAGGCCGCAGGCTTTCGGAGTACCGGTGAGAGGCGGAGGGATGACTTCCATGGACAGGCTCCGCCGGTCCGGCGGGCTTCGCGAGGCCCGCGGGCTCCGTCGCTGGGGCAGGCTCCGTGGCTGGGGCGGCGTCACCGCCATGGCCACGGCCTGTGTGCTGACCGCGTCGCTCACCCTGCTGCCGCTCGCCCACAGCACGTCGGAGAAGGGACCGGACCAGGCGGCCCAGCGCGTGGTCACCGGCGTGTCCGCCGCCGCGGAGGACTGCTCGGAGCCGGAAGCCAGCCTGCCGCCCTCCAGCGCCGACGGACCGACGATCGAGCGGATCAAGGCCCGGAAGAAACTGGTCGTGGGCGTCGACCAGAACAGCTACCGCTGGGGGTACCGCGACCCGGAGTCGAACAAGATCCAGGGCTTCGACATCGATCTCGCGCGGGCGATCGCCAACGACATCCTGGGCAGCCCCGACGCGATCATCTTCCTCGCGATCCCCACCAACCAGCGGGTGCCTGCGTTGGAGAAGGGCACGGTGGATCTGGTCGTCAGGACGATGACGATCAACTGCAACCGGATCAAGCAGGTCGCCTTCTCCACCGCCTACTTCCAGGCGGGCCAGCAGGTGCTCGCCCCCAAGGGCTCGACGATCACCGGGCGCGACAAGTCACTGGCCGGGAAGCGAGTCTGCACGGCGGAGGGCTCGACGGCGTACGAAGCGCTGAAGGCGGAGTCCTTCGGCGCGATCTACCAGGACAAGAACGACGGAAAGCCGGGTGACGAGGACCTGTTGACGGTCCCCAACCAGCTCGACTGCCTGGTCCGGCTCCAGCTGGGCGAGGTCGACGCGGTGGTGACGGACAACGCGCTCGCCGCCGGCCAGGCCGCGCAGGACCCGACGGTCGAGCTGACGGGCAAGCCGTTCACCACGGAGTACTACGGCGTCGCGGCCAAGCTCGGGAACGACGACCTGGTCCGCCGGGTGAACGAGGTGCTGGTGGGGTATCGCGCCGGTGGGGAGAACAGCCCCTGGATGACCTCGTACCGGAAGTGGCTGGCGGCGGGGCTGCCGGGGATCACCGCGCCGCCCGCGGCCAAGTACAGGAACGGGTAGCGGGGCCGCGCGGGCGGCCCCGGGATGTGCGGTGTTCCGACACGGAGTTCGGCAGGACACGAGCGAGCGGAGAGGTGATCGATGGGCGGCGCGGACTCCATCCCCGACTCCAGGGGAGTGCCACCGGGACCGGTGATGGACCGGGACGAGGCCGACCGTGCGCTGGCGCGCCTGGAGGCCGAGCACGAAGCCATCGAGACCTCCCTCCTCGCCCTCCAGGACCACGCGGGCCGCAGGCTCCTCGAAGGGGCCGCGCTCACCGGCGTCACGAAGGACCGCTGGGCCGCGACCGAGCAGTCGATCACCCTGCTCTGGACGTACTTCGACGCCTACAGCGCGGCCCTGAGCGGTGCCCGTGACGCCCGCGCCCGGCGGCGCTGGCCGAACCGCGACGATCTGGTGGAGCTGACCGAGACACTGCGCGGCAGCAGCGTCACGCTCTCGGGGCCGGCCGCCCTCGCCGGGCCGGCGGAACACCAGCCGCCGTCGTCCATCACCGGCCCCGCCAAGCTCTCCGAGCGCTTCACGCTCGCGGAGCTGGTCACCCGGATGAACGAGCTGTACGCGCGCTCGCTCGACATGGTCGTGGCCGCCGACTCGGTGTGGTCCGCGCTGCCCGCCCGGATCGACCTGCTCTCCGCCGAGCTGCGGCGCACGCTGTCGCTCGCGCACTCGGTGGGCGTACGGCCGGGGGAACACCCCGCCGGGGATGACCTGGAGTCGATCACGCACGAACTGACCGCCCTGCGCGCCCAGGTGGTGTCCGACCCGCTGGGCTTCTGGCGGCCCGCGTCCGGAAGTTCGGCCCCCGGCGGAGGCCGGCCCGACACCGAGCGGTACGACCGGGCGGCCCGCGCGCTGGAGGACGTACGGCGGGAGATCGAGGCGGTCCTGGCGGTGCGCCAGGACTCGGAGGAGCGGCTGATGCGGCTGCGTGACGTCGTGTCGCGCGCGGACCGCACGCTGACCGAGGCCCGCGCCGCGCGTGGCGAGGTGCTCGCGAAGATCGCCGCGTCGGAGGTGCCCGCGGTCAGCGGCCCGCCGACCGTCCTCCACGAACGGCTGTCGACCGCCGCCGAGTACCGCAGGCACGCCCAGTGGCACCGGCTCTCCCCCCTGCTGGAGTCGCTGGAGCGCGAGGCCGAGGACGAACTGCTGCGGGCCCGCGAGTCGTTGACCGCCGTCACGCAGCCGCTCGCGGTCCGGGCGGAGCTGCGCGGGCGGCTCGACGCGTACAAGGCCAAGGTCGCCCGGCACGGCATGGCGGAGGACCCGCTGCTGATCGAGCGGTACGACGCGGCCCGCCGGATGCTGTGGAGCGCGCCCTGCGACCTGCGGGTCGCCGAGCAGGCCGTCCTGCGCTACCAGCAGGCGGCGGCGGACCTCCTGGTCCCGCGCGCCCCGGGCCCGGCGGACAGCGGGGGGCGGCCGTGAGCCGCACCAGGAGGACAATGAAGACAGCAGCGGGGCCGGCGCGACCGGGCGATCCGCAGACAGACCCGGCGACAGATCCGGCGACAGACCCGGCGACAGGGACACGGACAGGAGGGGACCGATGAGCGGGACGGGCACATGCCAGCGCCCCGGGTGCGAGGGCTCGTACGAGGACATGGGCGGCGGTGAGCTGTACTGCGACACCTGCGGTCTCGCCCCGGTGGTGGGCGCGCGCGGCGAGCTGTCCTCGCCGGCCACGGGCGTCACGGGCGGCGGCCGGGTCAGCGGGCGCTCCGTGCGCGGCAGTTCGTCCTCGCGCGCCTCCTCCCGGGCCTCCTCGCGCTCCGCCACCTCCCGCCGCTCGGTGTCCGGCCGGCTCTCCCTGGCGCAGTCGGGCACGGCGACGACCGGCCGGTCGGTGTCGGTCCGCAGCTCCGGTGTGTCCTCCTCGGCCTCGGGGCGCGGCAGGCTGGGCGCCGGGCTGGTCTCCGTACCGGACGTCCCGCGTCCCGACCCGCAGGCCGCGGTGATGGAGAACGCGGAGGTGCCGGAGCGCAAGCGGTTCTGCTCGCGTTCCGACTGCGGCGCGCCGGTGGGGCGTTCGCGCGGTGACCGGCCGG
This sequence comes from Streptomyces sp. NPDC087420, assembly GCF_044744165.1. Lineage (NCBI taxonomy): Bacteria > Bacillati > Actinomycetota > Actinomycetes > Kitasatosporales > Streptomycetaceae > Streptomyces > Streptomyces sp. NPDC087420. The sequence goes on along the minus strand of NZ_JBIUXU010000003.1, from coordinate 289,596 downwards.
GCCGTACGGAAGGGTTCTGCACCAAGTGCGGCCACCCGTACTCGTTCGTGCCGAAGCTGACCCGGGGCGATGTGGTGCACGGGCAGTACGAGGTCAAGGGCTGCCTGGCGCACGGCGGTCTGGGGTGGGTCTACCTGGCGATCGACCGCGCCGTCTCGGACCGCTGGGTGGTCCTCAAGGGCCTGCTGGACACGGGCGACCAAGACGCGATGGAGGCGGCGATCTCCGAGCGGCGCTTCCTCGCCGAGATCGAGCACTCCAACATCGTCCGCATCTACAACTTCGTGGAGCACCTCGACCAGCGGACCGGCTCCATGGACGGCTACATCGTCATGGAGTACGTGGGCGGGAAATCGCTCAAGGAGATCGCCAACGAGCGGCGCACGGGCACCGGCCAGCGTGATCCGCTGCCGGTGGAGCAGGCGTGCGCGTACGGCATCGAGGCGCTGGAGGCGCTCGGCCACCTGCACAGCCGGAACCTGCTGTACTGCGACTTCAAGGTCGACAACGCGATCCAGACCGAGAACCAGCTCAAGCTCATCGACATGGGCGCGGTCCGCCGGGTGGACGACGACGAGTCGGCGATCTACGGCACCGTCGGGTACCAGGCGCCGGAGGTGGCGGAGACGGGCCCGTCGGTCGCCTCGGACCTGTACACGGTGGCGCGCACGCTCGCGGTGCTGACCTTCGACTTCCACGGCTACACCAACGTGTTCGTGGACTCCCTGCCGGACCCGGGCACCATCGAGGTCTTCCGTACGTACGAGTCCTTCTACCGCCTGCTGGTCCGGGCGACGGACCCGGACCCGGCGCGCCGGTTCTCCTCGGCGCTGGAGATGGCGGAGCAGCTGACGGGGGTGCTGCGGGAGGTCGTGGCGCTCCAGACGGGGCGCCCGCGCCCGGCGCTGTCGACGCTGTTCGGCACGGAGGTACGGGTCACGGACACGGAGCTGTTCGCCCAGCCGGCGGAGGACGTGTCCCGCCTGGGCGGCCGTGCCGCGGCGACCGGGGGCCGGGCGGCGCGCCGGAAGGGCCGCCGTACGGAGCCCTTGCCGGACAGGGAAGCACCGGCCGCGCTTTCCGGCGCCCCGGGCCCCACGGCCCAGATCCCGGCCCAGATCCCGGACCGGGTCCGGTCCCCCGCGTACGCCTCGGCCCAGGCCCCCGCCCCGGGCCAACTCCCGGCGTACGGCCCGGGCCAGGGCCACGGCTCGGCCCTGCCGATCCCGGGCCAGGGCCAGGGCGAGGCCCCGGCACCCCTGCCGCTCGGGGCCCAGGCCCCGGCCTACGGCCCGGGTCCGGTTTCCGCACCGCCCGCGGGACAGGCCTACGCCGCGTACGGCCCTGGCGCCGGTCAGGGACAGGGCGCGGTGGTGGCCGCGCACGTGAACGGGGGCCCCGCGCGGGGACCGCGCCTCGCCGTCATGGACGCGACCGCGACCGCGCTCGCGCTGCCCGTCCCCCGGGTCGACCCGAACGACCCGAACGCGGGGTTCCTGGCGAGCCTGATGGCCGCCGCCCCCGCCGAACTCATTTCCGCGCTGGCGTCGGCCCCGGCCGACACCGTGGAGCGGCGGCTGCGCGAGCTGCGGGCCCGGCTGGAGATGAACGACCTGGTCCCCGCCGGTGAGGCGCTGCGCGCGCTGGAGGCGGAGCACCCCGACGACTGGCGGATCGTCTGGTATCGCGGCCTGTTCGCCCTGGCCACCGGTGACCACGAGAGCGCGGCGCTGTCGTACGACGCCATCTACGACGCGTTCCCCGGCGAGCCCGCGCCCAAGCTGGCGCTGGGGGTCTGCGCCGAGGTGCTCGGCCAGCTCGACAACGCCGCCGAGTACTACCGCCTGGTCTGGACGACCGACCCGAGCTATGTCAGCGCCGCGTTCGGCCTGGCCAGGGTGCAGTTGGCCGCCGGTGACCGGGCCTCGGCCGTACGGACCCTGGAGTCCGTCCCCGAGGCGTCGATCCACTACACGGCGGCGCGCGTCGCGGCCGTACGGGCCCGGCTGCGCGAGCGTGACGTGGCCGTACCGGACCGGGGACCCACCTCGGGCGCGGGCGCGGAACCGGCCCTGATCGACGATCTGTCGGCGGCGGCACGGCAGGTTTCGGCGCTCCAGCAGTTCGACCTGGACGCGGTGCGGCGTGAACAGTTGTCGACGGAGGTACTGGGCACGGCTCTGGACTGGGTACTCTCCGGTAGTCCCGGGGGCCGCCCCGGCCCGGCCGTGCTGCTCGGCAGCGCGCTGGACGAGCGCGGCCTGCGTTTCGGGCTGGAACGCTCGTACCGGGTACTCGCCCGGCTCGCTCAGCGCGGCGAGGAGAGGATCGAACTGGTGGAGCGGGCCAACCGTTTCCGCCCCCGGACGTGGGTGTGAGTGATGGCGCAGATGCACCGGTCGACCGATGGCCCGACCTGCCCCGGCTGCGGGGATCCGCTGGAGCCCGGCGACCTGTTCTGCGGGGCGTGCGGGTACGACCTGTCGGCCGTGGCCACGGGCACGGGCGGCGGTGACCGCCCGACGGTCGCCCTGAACGGCGGCCCGGTCGGCGCCGGCCCCGGGGGCGGCACACCTGTCGGCAGCGGTCCCGTCGGGAGCGCACCTGCCGGTGGTGGTCCCGCGGGCGCCGTCGCGTGGCCGCCGGCCGCCGAGACGGACAGCTCGAACGTACCCGCCCCCGTCCACGTGCCCAGCGAGCTGCCGGGCCTGGACTCGACGGGCACACCCCTGTCGGTCCACCCGCCCGCGCCTCCGGCCGGACCCCGGCAGCCGGGACCCTCCGTGGCCGCCCACCCCCCCGTACCACCGCGGCCGGCCCAACAGCCCGCCGCCGCCCACCCGCCCGTACCACCGACACCGCCCGCCGCGCCCGCGAGCGCGCAGGCCCCGCCCCCGCACGGAAGCGGTGCGCCGCTGTCACCCCCGGCCGCCGGCACGGCCCCGCACGCGGGCGACTTCGAGCTGCCCGCGCCCCACCCGCCCGTACGGTCCGACGCGCCGGGCGCGGGCGCCCCGGCCGGGAGCCCCGCCGGGGACCCCCGTACCGCGTCCCCCGCGCCCGGCGCGAAGCTCTGCGTCGCCTGCCGCGCCGGCCGCGTGGACCTTGACGGCTACTGCGAGAACTGCGGCCACGCCCAGCCGCGCGAACGCGACCACATGGAGCAGGAGTTGGGGACGGTGGCGGCGGTCAGCGACCGGGGCCTGCGCCACCACCGCAACGAGGACGCGTTCGCCGTGTCCGCGGCGGCCCTGCCCGACGCCTCCCCCGCCGTCGTGGCCATCGTCTGCGACGGCGTGTCCTCCGCGACCCGCCCCGACGAGGCCTCGGCCGCCGCCGCGGCCTGCGCCAACGAGTCGCTGCTGGCCGCCCTGCCGCGCGGCACCCACCCGCAGCAGGCGATGCACGAAGCGATCGTCGCCGCCGCCGAGGCGGTCAACTCGCTGGCCCCGGAGCCCGGCCGGGCGTCGGAGCACGAGCCGCACCGCCATCAGAACGCCCCCGCGTGCACCATCGTCGGCGCCGTCGTCGCGAGCGGACTGCTGGTCGTCGGCTGGATCGGCGACAGCAGGGCGTACTGGGTCCCCGACGACCGCAGCGGCCCCCCGGCCCGCCTCACCGAGGACGACTCGTGGGCCGCGCAGATGGTCGCGGCGGGCCTGATGAACGAGGCGGAGGCGTACGCGGACGAGCGCGCCCACGCCATCACGGGATGGCTCGGCGCCGACGCGTACGAACTGGAACCGCACACCGCGTCGTTCAAACCGGACCGCCCCGGCGTCGTGGTGGTCTGCACGGACGGGCTGTGGAACTACGCCGAGGGCGCCGACGACATGGCCAGGGTCCTGCCCGCCGACGCGGCGGTCCGGCCGCTGCACGCCGCACGGGTCCTGGTCGGGCACGCGCTCGACGGAGGGGGCCACGACAACGTAACGGTGGCCCTGGTGCCGTTCGCCGTACCGAGGCAAGGGGCAGGATCCGCGTACGAAAAGGCCCCCGTCCTCCCCTGATCCCCCTTCTCTTGTTCCGGTCTGTGGAGCGTCAAGGAGCGAAACGCGATGGCCAACTTCTCCAAGTCGAACGTGCCGCAATTCTCGGTCGACGTGTACCAGAACGAATACCTGCCCGAGGGCGGCCGCGAGGTCAACGCCATCGTCACCGTCACCTCCACGGGCGGCGGCACCTCGGGCCGGGTCCCGCTGCTCGGCGCCTCGGCCGGCCCTTCGGCGGTGCCCGGCAGCAGCCCCGACGCGGCCGTGGTGATCATGGTCGACTGCTCGGGGTCGATGGAGTACCCGCCGACGAAGATGCGCAACGCGCGCGACGCGACGGCCGCCGCCGTGGACACCCTGCGCGACGGAGTCGCCTTCGCGGTGATCGCCGGTACGCACCTGGCGAAAGAGGTCTACCCGGGCAACGGCAAGCTGGCCGTCGCCGACGCGCGGTCGAGGGAAGAGGCGAAGCAGGCGCTGCGCCGGCTGAACGCGGGCGGCGGCACGGCGATCAGCACCTGGCTGCGGCTGGCGGACCGGCTGCTGAACTCCGCCGAGGTCTCCATCCGCCACGGCATCCTCCTCACCGACGGCCGGAACGAACACGAGTCGGCCGAGGCCCTCAAGTCGGCGCTGGACGACTGCGGCGGCCGTTTCACCTGCGACGCCCGGGGCGTGGGGACGGACTGGGAGGTGAAGGAGGTCACCGGCATCGCGTCGGCGCTGCTCGGCACCTCCGACATCGTCGCCGACCCCGCCGGACTGGCCGCGGACTTCACGCAGATGATGGCGAACGCGATGGGCAAGGAGGTCGCGGACGTGGCGCTGCGGCTGTGGACGCCGGTCGGGGTGGAGATCGCGTTTGTCAAGCAGGTCGCGCCCCGGGTCGAGCAGCTCACGGACCGGCGTACGGAAGCGGGCCCCCGGGCCGGCGACTACCCGACCGGTTCCTGGGGCGACGAGTCCCGCGACTACCACGTGTGCGTACGGGTCCCGGAGGCCGGGATAGGCAGGGAGATGCTGGCCGCACGCGTCTCGCTCATCATCCCGGCTCCGGACGGCGGCTCTCCCGAGGTGCTGTCCCAAGGGCTGGTACGGGCGGTGTGGACGGACGACATGGAGGCCTCCACGTCCATCAATCCACAGGTCGCCCACTACACCGGGCAGGCCGAGCTGGCGCAGGTCATCCAACAGGGGCTGAGCGCACGGAAGATGGGCGATCTGGACGGGGCGACGGCGAAACTGGGCCGCGCCGTGCAGCTCGCCGCCTTCTCCGGGAACGCGGATACGGCGAAACTGCTTTCGAAGGTGGTGGACGTCGTCGACGAAGCGAGCGGTACTGTGCGACTGAAGGCGAAAGTCGCGGAAGCGGACGAGATGACCCTCGAGACCCGCTCCACCAAGACGGTTCGTGTCAAGAAGTAGCGCGACCTGGCGGCGCCGAGCGGTACCGCCCGGGAACCAGCGGTGAGAAATCCGGCCTCCGGGCCGCACAGGAAGGGGGAAGCGCCGATATGCCCACATGCCCGAACGGACACCAGTCGGGTTCCGACGACTGGTGCGAGGTCTGCGGCCATCGCATGACAGGCCCGGCGCCCACGGGCTCCGTACCCCAGCCTCCTCCCCCACCGCCGGCCGCGCCCGGCTACGGCTTCCCGCCGGCTCCCGTGCCCGACGCGACCGTCCAGGCGCAGCTCTGCCCGCAGTGCCGCACCCCGCGCGAGCCGATGGCTCCGTTCTGCGAGCAGTGCCGGTGGAACTTCCTCACGAACACGGCCACGTCGTACACCCCGCTGGCGCCGCAGGGGGGACCGGTCAGCCGGCCCACGGGACCGGTCCCCGGCGTGAACCTGCCGCCGGGCTTCCAGTCCCAGGGGCCGCCGAGGCCGCCGGACCCGTACGAGTACCAGAGTTCGCGCCCCTCCCAGCTCAACCGGCCCGCAGAGCCGCTCGCGGCCGAGCAGGGCCAGCAGCCGGGATCGCCCCACGCCCCGCAGCAGGGCCCGCCGCCGTCGGTCTTCCAGCGGCAGGGTCCGCCGCAGCAGGGACAGCACCAGCAGGGTCCCCCTCAGCAGGGGTCGCATCCGCAGGGTCCGCACCAGGGCGGCCCGCACCAGCAGGGCCCGCCGCCGTCGCCGTACCAGCACCAGGGCCCCCCGCTCCCGCCCGTCTTCCAGCAGCAGTCCTCGGCCCCGCCCGCGCCGCCCCAGTCGCGCGGGACCGCCGAGGACGACTGGATGCTCCCGCCGCCCTCGGCCGGCCAGTCGCCGCTGCCGCAGCACGGCGCGCCCTCCCCGCAGCACGGACCGCCCGGCGCGCCGTACGGTCCGCCCGTCGCATGGACAGCGGTCGTCGCCCCGGACCGCGAGTACTTCATGGCGATGATGCAGCGCAGCGGCCCCGAGGCGACGGGGCTGAACCTGCCCGCGTACTCCCCCGAGCAGCACCTCACGCTCGACGGGAACCAGCTGACCATCGGCCGCCGCCGGCACTCCACCGGTGAGTCCCCCGACATCGACCTGTCCGTCCCGCCGGAGGACCCCGGGGTCTCGCACCAGCACGCGGTCCTGGTCCGCCAGCCGGACAAAACCTGGGCCGTCGTCGATCAGAACTCCACGAACGGCACCACGATCAACGGCGCCGAGGACCCGATCCAGCCCTACGTCCCGGTCCCGCTGTCGGACGGCGACCGGGTGCACGTCGGCGCCTGGACGACGATCACGGTCCGCCGGGGCTGAGCGCCGTCCGCCCGGCGGATCAGCGTGCGACCGGGCCGGTCACGGTCCGCCGGGGCCGATCAGCCCGGCGGCCGCCGGACCCGTGGGTTCGAGCGGCCACACGTACGGCCCCGCGGGGTCGTCCAGCCAGGCCCACTGGCGGCCGCCGCTGACCGTGACGCCGTACCGCTCACGGGCCGGGCGCTGCTCCAGCTCCCAGAGGGAGAGCGCCTCGTGCGGGTCGAGGCTGCCCTCGGTCAGCGCGAGCAGGAAGCGGAAGAGGTCGTTGTCGGTCACGCCCTTCGGCAGTCCGCCGAGGGGCCGTGCCGCCATGGGCACCCCCTTGGATGTGCCCCGCAGCGGTACGAAGAAGGCCGCGGTCCGGAGGAAACGCCCTTCAGCGAAGTCCGGCCGGCCCGCTGGCCCCGCCTCCCCGACCTTGAGGGCGATCAGTCCGGTGGCGAGCGGGGCGAGGATCCTGGCCCCGGGGGCGCACTGCGCCAGCCAGTCGGTGGGCACCGACGGCAGGGTGCAGGTCGCGATGATCCGGTCGAACGGCGCGCGCTCCGGGCAGCCGCGCGCCCCGTCCCCGGTGACGACAGCGGGCCGGTGGCCGGCCGTCGTGAGGTGGGTGCGGGCGGACTCCGTGATCTCCGGGTCCAGGTCGATGGTGGTGACGTTCTCCTCGCCGAGCCGGTGGGAGAGGAGCGCCGCGTTGTATCCGCTGCCCGCGCCGATCTCCAGGACGCGATTGCCGTCCCGTACGTCCAGCTCGTCCAGCATCCGGGCCATCAGGGAGGGCTGGCTGCTGGACGAGATCAGCTCACCGTCCCGTACCCGCGTCGCGATCGCGCTGTCCGCGTACGCCCCGCGCAGCCAGCGCTCCCGCCGCCGGGGGTCGGGGTCCCCGTACCAGAGCCGGTCGTAGCCGCCGGGCCTCCCGACGAAGTAGTACGGGACGAACAGATGGCGCGGGACCTGCGCGAACGCCGTACGCCAGGCCGGATCGTCCAGTGCCCCCGACAGGCCGATCTCCCGTACGAGCGCGGCTCGCGCCTCGTCGGCCGCCGCGTCGTCCGGTCTGTACGCGTCCTGGTCCCGGTGTGCGCCCATCTCTCCACTGTCCTGGGTTCACGGCCAGGAAGCGAGTGGGCCGGGTCCGTACGGCGGGTCCGCACCGGACCGGACTGGAAAGGGCCCGGCCGCCCTAGGTCGCTGGACCGAGGCAGAGAGCCGGTGCGGTCTGAGACGATGGACGGGTGAACGAGATTCCGCACGGCACCCTTCAGGAGCAGACCTTCTACGAGCAGGTCGGCGGCGAGCAGACCTTCCGGCGCCTGGTCCACCGCTTCTACCAGGGGGTCGCCGGGGATCCCGAGCTGCGGGCGATGTACCCGGAGGAGGACCTCGGCCCCGCCGAGGAGCGCTTCACGCTGTTCCTGATGCAGTACTGGGGCGGCCCCCGCACCTACAGCGACCACCGCGGCCATCCCCGCCTGCGGATGCGGCACGCCCCCTTCGCGGTGAACCAGGCCGCGCACGACGCGTGGCTCGGGCACATGCGGGTGGCGGTCGACGAGCTGGGACTGTCCGAGGAGCACAGGAAGCAGCTCTGGGACTACCTCACGTACGCGGCCGCGTCGATGGTGAACACGGCGGGCTGAGGCCTGAGGCTCTGAGGCCTGCCTCAGGCCCGGCCTCAGGCGGGCGTGACCGACAGGCCGCCGACTCCGGCCCTGCGTACCGCGATCGAGCCGTACCGCGTCCGCAGCCGGAGCCAGTTGCCGGACGCGAGCAGCGCCACCGCCTTCTCCGGGGCCCCGCCCGCCGGCACCAACGCCCGTACCGGACGCAGGAATCCGAGCGACTGGGCGGCGTGCGCGGCCCGCAGCGGGAGCGGGGTCTCCCCGAGCGTCCTGGACCAGATCTCGCGCCCGATCCGGTCCCGCTGGGCCCTGGTCCGGTCGTCGGGCGCCAACCTCTCGTCCCTGGAACGGAATTCGCCGACCGCCGCGGCCACCGCACCGCGTATCGCGTCCTCCTCCGGCAGCCCGGGGAGCTGCTGCCAGCCGCCGCGCGGCGGCAGCATCCCGGCCCACGGGGGGCCGGTGACGGCGGCCGGAACCCCGGCCGTGCCCGCCGACTCCTCAATGCCTTCGAGGAGTTCACCCGCGGAGACGGTGACGTCCAGCACGTGCGGTGTGGCGAGCCTGGCCGAACGGATGGCGAGCACGTCGAACGACGCCGGCCTACCGAACACGGCGAGCGCGCCGCCGCCGGCCTGGATCCTGACCGCCGCGGCGCGGTCGTAGTGGATCAGCCGGCCGAGGAAGGCGGCGAGGTCCGCCGCCTCCCTCGCGTCGGCGAAGTCCAGTGTCAGGACGGGCGATGTCATGCCGCGAGAGCATCCTTCTTCTTGTTGCCGCGCTTGCCGCCGACGCCGTTCGGGCCGTCCGGGCCGTCCGGGCCGTTCACGCCGTCGTCCAGGTAGTGGAGGAGGAAGGACTTCTCCTCGTCGGTGATGCGCCGGGGCCGTCCCGCCTCCAGGTTGTACGGCACCACCACCGTCGAGGCCTTCACGTACACCTCGTCCGCGCCCTCGGCGTCCTTGATCTCGTACGCGATGGTCAGCGACGCGGCCGTGATCGCCGTCACCCAGGACTCGATGATCACCGGCTCGTGCCGGTGGACCAGCGGGCGCTTGTAGTCGATCTCGTGCCGGGCCACGACGGACCCGCCGGAGAACGACGGCGAGCCGTCCCCGGGCGCCAGCCGGAACATGAAGTCGATGCGGGCCTCCTCCAGATAGCGGAGGAAGACCACATTGTTGACGTGCCCGAAGGCGTCCATGTCCGACCAGCGCAGGGGGCAGCTGTAGATGTGCCGGGCCATCTCAGCCTCGCGTCAGCTTCTTGTAGGTGGCACGGGTGGGACGGGCGGCGTCCGCGCCGAGGCGCTCGACCTTGTTCTTCTCGTACGAGTCGAAGTTGCCCTCGAACCAGAACCACTTGGAGTTCCCCTCGTACGCGAGGATGTGCGTCGCGACCCGGTCGAGGAACCACCGGTCGTGACTGACGACCACGGCCGCGCCGGGGAATTCGAGGAGCGCGTTCTCCAGCGAGGAGAGCGTCTCGACGTCGAGGTCGTTGGTCGGTTCGTCGAGGAGCAGCAGGTTGCCGCCCTGCTTGAGGGTCAGCGCGAGGTTCAGGCGGTTGCGCTCACCGCCCGAGAGGACGCCGGCCGGCTTCTGCTGGTCGGGGCCCTTGAAGCCGAACGCGGAGACGTACGCGCGCGAAGGCATCTCGACCTGGCCGACGTTGATGTAGTCCAGCTCGTCGGAGACGACGGCCCACAGCGACTTCTTGGGGTCGATGTTGCCGCGGCCCTGGTCGACGTAACTGATCTTGACGGTCTCGCCGACCTTGATCGAGCCGGAGTCGGGCTGCTCGAAGCCCTGGATCATCTTGAACAGCGTCGTCTTTCCGGCGCCGTTGGGGCCGATCACGCCGACGATGCCCATGCGGGGCAGCGTGAAGGAGAGGTCGTCGATCAGCACCTTGTCGCCGAACGCCTTGGTGAGGTGCTCGACCTCGACGACCACGCTGCCCAGACGCGGGCCCGGCGGGATCTGGATCTCGTCGAAGTCCAGCTTCCGCATCTTGTCCGCCTCGGCGGCCATCTCCTCGTAACGGGCCAGGCGGGCCTTGGACTTGACCTGCCGTCCCTTGGCGTTGGAGCGGACCCACTCCAGCTCTTCCTTGAGCCGCTTGGCGCGCTTGATGTCCTTCTGGCCCTCGACCTTGAGGCGGGCCTGCTTGCTCTCCAGGTACGTGGAGTAGTTGCCCTCGTAGCCGATGGCGCGGCCGCGGTCGAGCTCCAGGATCCAGCCCGCGACGTTGTCGAGGAAGTACCGGTCGTGAGTGACGGCGACGACGGTGCCGGGGTACTTGGCCAGGTGCTGCTCCAGCCACTGCACGGACTCGGCGTCCAGGTGGTTGGTGGGCTCGTCGAGGAGCAGCAGGTCGGGCGCCTCGAGGAGCAGCTTGCAGAGCGCGACGCGGCGGCGCTCACCACCGGAGAGGTTGGTGACGGGCCAGTCGCCGGGCGGGCAGCCCAGGGCGTCCATGGCCTGTTCGAGCTGGGTGTCCAGGTCCCACGCGTTGGCGTGGTCGAGGTCTTCCTGGAGCTTGCCCATCTCGTCGAGCAGGGCGTCGGAGTAGTCGGTGGCCATCAACTCGGCGACCTCGTTGAAGCGGTGGAGCTTGCCCATGATCTCGGCCGCGCCCTGCTGGACGTTCTCCAGCACCGTCTTGGTCTCGTCGAGCGGCGGCTCCTGGAGGAGCATGCCGACCGTGTAACCGGGCGAGAGGAACGCGTCCCCGTTGGACGGCTGCTCCAGGCCCGCCATGATCTTCAGCACGGTGGACTTTCCGGCGCCGTTCGGACCCACCACACCGATCTTCGCGCCCGGCAGGAAGCTCAGCGTCACGTCATCGAGGATGACCTTGTCGCCGTGCGCCTTACGCGTCTTGCGCATCGTGTAGATGTACTCAGCCAAGAGAAACCGTCCGGCAATCGAGAAGGGCCAATGTGCGGCTCCGCCGCGTGAGGGCAGATACACCCCATCTTGCCTGACGTCCATCCCCAGGCGAAAACCGCCCGTCCAGCCCCCGGACACACCGCGCCGACCTGCGGTGACCGGGAGCCATCCCGGTCACTTTCCGTCAGTGCGGGTTGCGGTGTCGGCGTCGGCCTTGACGACGTAGACCTCCCAGGGCTCCCGTCCGGGGCCGTGGACCCACACCTTGTCCTGGAGGGCGTAGCAGCAGGTCGTGTCGTTCTCCTCGAACGTGGCCAGTCCGGCCTCCTTGAGGCGGCCGGTCGCGGCGGTGACCTGGTCGGTCGACCCGACCTCGACACCGAGGTGATCCAGCCGGGTGTCCTGGCCGGCCTCGCCCTCGATGAGGACGAGCTTGAGCGGGGGCTCGGTGAGGGCGAAGTTGGCGTAGCCGTCGCGGCGCTTGGCCGGCTCCGTGCCGAACAGTTTCGAGTAGAAGGCGATCGACGCCTCCAGGTCGCTGACGCGCAGGGCGAGCTGAACACGAGACATGGCAGGGCTCCCATCGGGTTGCATTGATACCTGTCGATGCAAGGTTGCGTCCTGAATCGAGGACTGTCAATATAGAGGGATGTCGAATCAGTCGAATCCAGAGCTGGTGCTACTCGGTCGGAGCGACGAGGCCGGGGGCTGCTGTCCGGGTCCGGGGCTGTTGACCGCTCCCCTGGGCGAGGACCAGGCGGGGGAGCTGGCGAAGGTGTTCAAGGCGCTGGGTGATCCGGTCCGGCTGCGGCTGTTGTCGATGATCGCCTCGCGGGCGGGCGGTGAGGTCTGCGTATGCGACCTGACCCCGGCCTTCGACCTGTCGCAGCCGACGATCTCGCACCACCTCAAGCTCTTGCGGCAGGCGGGGCTCATCGACTGTGAGCGTCGTGGCACGTGGGTCTACTACTGGCTGCTTCCGGAGATGACCGACCGGCTCGCGAGCGTCCTGACCCGGCCCGCGGGCGCGGGAGCCGATTCGTGAGCGGTGGCGCACCGAAAGGGCCGGCAGCCCCGGCAGCACAGGAAGAGCCCGCCGAGAACGTGGCCGGCCGCCTGTCGTTCCTCGACCGCTACCTCGCCGTCTGGATCCTCGCCGCCATGGCCGCCGGTCTCGGCCTCGGCCGCCTCGTCCCGGGCCTGGGGAACGCCCTGGCCGAGGTGACCGTGACCGGGGTGTCCCTTCCGATCGCCCTGGGCCTGCTGGTGATGATGTATCCGGTGCTGGCCAGGGTCCGCTACGACCGTCTCGACACCGTCACCCGCGACCGCCGTCTGCTGCTGCCGTCCCTGCTGCTGAACTGGATCGCCGGCCCGGCGCTCATGTTCGCCCTGGCGTGGCTGTTCCTGCCGGACCTGCCCGCCTACCGCACCGGCCTGATCATCGTCGGGCTGGCCCGCTGCATCGCCATGGTCATCATCTGGAACGACCTCGCCGGCGGCCACCGCGAGGCCGCCGCCGTCCTGGTCGCCCTCAACTCCGTCTTCCAGGTGATCGCGTTCTCGGCGCTCGGCTGGTTCTACCTCTCCTACCTGCCGGGCCGGCTGGGACTGGAACAGACAGGCCTCGACGTGTCCGTCTGGGAGATCACCCGCAGCGTGGTCATCTTCCTCGGGATCCCGCTCGCGGCCGGCTACCTCACCCGCCGTACCGGGGAGAGGGCCAAGGGCCGTACCTGGTACGAGTCCGCGTTCCTCCCGCGCCTCGGCCCCTTCGCCCTGTACGGGCTGCTGTTCACCGTTGTCGTCCTGTTCGCCCTGCAAGGCGACGCCATCACCTCACAGCCCCTCGACGTCGTCCGCATCGCCCTGCCGCTGCTGGTCTACTTCGCGCTCATGTGGACCGGCTCCATGCTCCTGGGCCGCGCCGTGGGCCTGGACCACCCGCGCGCCACCACCCTCGCGTTCACCGCGGCGGGCAACAACTTCGAACTGGCCATCGCCGTGGCCGTCGCGACCTTCGGCGCCTCCTCGGGCCAGGCGCTCGCCGGGGTGGTCGGCCCGCTCATCGAAGTGCCCGTCCTGATCGGTCTCGTGTACGTGGCCCTCCACGCCCGCCGCTACTTCACCCCCGCCCACCCGCCCACACCCCAGGAAGACCCCGCCCATGCCTGAGGACACCGCACCGCGGCCGTCGGTGCTGTTCGTCTGCGTCCACAACGCCGGACGCTCCCAGATGGCCGCGGCCTTCCTGACCCACCTGGCGGCCGGCCGCGTCGAGGTCCGCTCCGCCGGCTCCACCCCCGCCGACACCGTCAACCCCGCCGTCGCGGAGGCCATGAGGGAGGTCGGCATCGACCTCTCGGCCAACATCCCCAAGCTGCTGACCACCGAGGCGGTTCAGGCCTCCGACGTCGTCATCACGATGGGCTGCGGCGACACCTGCCCCGTCTTCCCCGGCAAGCGCTACCTGGACTGGCAACTCCCCGACCCGGCCGGCCAGAACGCCGACGCGGTCCGCCCCATCCGCGACGAGATCGAAACCCGCGTCCGCGCCCTCATCGAAGAAATCGCCCCAGCGGCACCACGCTGAAACAGGGCGCTCGCGCCGCCGTCGATCGTGGGCGGCGGCGTCAGTCGGCCGAGTGGCGGCGGTCGGCCGGCCACGCGCGACCCCGCTCGCCGGCTTCGGCCGGGAGCGGGGGTGTTGATGCGTGCCGTCTCTTCCTACTCGGTGGTGGTCGGGGGCGAGGACGTGGCCTTCTTCCTGCGGAGGAGGAAGACCGCTCCGCCGCCGATCACGAGGAGGCCGATCGCGATGCCCGCGATGAGGGGGGTCGCGCTGGAGCTGCCCGTTTCGGCGAGGTTGGCCGGGGTGCCCGCCGTGGCCGCGCCCGCCGAGTCCGTGCCCAGTTGGGTGGTGATGTGCTCGTCCGGCGGGGGCGCGGTGCCGGTGGTGCGGCAGTCCAGGACGCCCTTGAAGGTCTTGGTGAATCCGTCGGGGCCGTTCACCGCGAACTCGTACGGCTGGTCCTCGACCACGGGCACCGTGACCGTACGGGACTCGCCGGGGGCGACCGCGTGTTCGTCGCCCGCCAGCTCGAAGGTGAACTCCGCGTCCCCCTCGTTGGCGACGGTGACGTCGACCCCGCTCCTGGCGCAGTTCTTCTCCGCGGAGACCGCCGGGATGGCGCCGCCCTCGGCCCAGGTGGCGGTGGCCGTCGCCGAGACCGTGGAGTCGCTCGACCCCGCCAGGATCTGCGTCTGGCTCCTGGTCACGCCGGCGAAGGCCCGGCCGACCGGTACGGAGGTGGTGGCCTGCACGGCGAGTGAGGCGGTGCCGTCGTCGGCGTCGACGGGGACGTCGAAGTAGAGCTGCGAGCCGTCGGTCGCGGTGGTGACCTGCTTGCCCGCCTTGTCCGTGATCTTCACGCCCGTGGCGCTCGCGACGTCCGCCACGCCGACGTCGACGGGCGGGGTCACCGTGACCCGGCCGGCGTTCGTGCGGACGGTGACCGGTCCGAGCCGCTCGCCCGCCCTGCCGGAGACCGCGGCGGACTCCAGGGTGAGCGAGGCCTTGGGCTCCGGGGTGTCGCGCGCGTTCTTCTCCAGCCAGTCGGCCAGCTTCTCCGCCGCCGGGTCACTGGCGTCGACGTCGGCGTCGTCCGAGAAGCGCCAGATGGCGACCTGGGTGCCGGCGGCCGCGGTCTGGTCGGTGAGCGGCCCGGACTTCGCCGCCGCGGCGAGGGCCGCCAGATCGTCGACCTGCGGGTAGGAGTGCTCCAGGATCCAGCGGATCCTGCCCGCGTCGTCGTTGGCGCCCAGCGACGTCTGGGCCCAGGGCGTCTCCTGGTACTTCGCCTGCGCCTGGGTCGGGTTGTGGATGTCGACGCAGTACGTCTTGAGCGTGCCGCCGCCCTCGACCGTCATCTCGAACAGGCCGGCGGGCAACTCCTGGTCCGCGCCGTCCGTGTGGAGCACGGCGCCGCCGAACGTCTTCAGTCCGTCGAGCGTGGCGGACGCGCCACCCTGGTGCTGGGGCACGTCGTCGGCGGCGGCCGTAGCGGCCCCGGCCAGGGTGCCCATCGCGAGGAGACCGGGGACCAGCACGACGGCGGCGAGGCGGGCGGCGCCCCGGCGCCACGCGGAACCCGCGGCCGGCACGGACGGCGCGGAGACCCCGGACAGCGCGGACGCGTCGGACGGCGCGGGTGACTCGGATATCGCAGAGACCACAGAATTCCCCTTCGGGCGAGGAGTTTCGCGTGGGACGCGTGGGGGGTTGCGCCTCGCCGGCTGACTCAAGTGCCCCGTGAGTACACCGGAATCCTATGGACGGCGGGTGTCGCGGGTGCCCAATCAAGCGATCAGGCAACCGTTCCGAATCGGAATCGTTATCGAATGATCGACGTATCCATGGAATACGACCGCACGTATCGACAAGTCTTCACAGCCACCTCTCAGGACCCGGCCGCCGCCTACACCCCGGCCCCCGCGCCCACCCCCGCACCGACAGGTTCCTCCCGCCCCCCGGAGTCCGCCCCGGGCACGGGCAACTGGCCCTGCACCTGCCGCACCTGCCGCGCCTGCTCCGCCCGATCCGTCCGCGGCGCCGCCTCCTGGCCCTGGGTCGCGGTGCCGTGACGCTCCGTCAAGGACGGAGTCGCCCTGGCCACACGCCTGAACGCCGACGTCCCGCGCGTCAGATCGTGGCCCACCGCCACCGCGTCGATGTCCACGAACGTCCGCCACTGGCCGTCCCGTTCTTCCTCCCGCACCCTCAGCCGGCCGTGCACCACGAGGGGCTCCCCGACGGAGACCGAGGCCGCCAGATTCGCGCCCAGGGTCCGCCACGCCCACACCGTGTAGAAGCTCGTGGGCCCGTCCGCCCAGGTCTCCTTCTGCCGGTCCCAGCGACGGGCGCTCACCGCGAATCGGAACCGCGCCACTCCCCCGGTCGCCGACTCCCTGAATTCCACGCCCGTCGCCACATTGCCCACCACGGTCACCACTGTGTCGTTCATAACCGCCCACTTCCGTCCGACTGCATTGCGTGATGCCACTGCACCCATGCTGAGCCGAACGGAAAGAATCCGCTGACGCCTGTGGATTACCCGCCAGTTGTGGAAAAGTCCATCACCCCGTCACTCCCCGCCCCGGCCGCTCCCGTCGCCCCGCCGCTCCCGTCGCCGCGCCGCCACCGCGCCGCCCCTCACCGCGCCAGCGGCACCACGCCCGAGACCGTCACGTACTGCTCCCGCACCTCGCGGTACCGCATCAGCTCCGCCGACACGGGATCGAGCACCTTCGCCCGCCCGCACCCGGCCGCCGCCTCCCGCAACCGCCGCTCCGCGTCCTGCCCGTACCGCCGCGCGGGCCCCCGCGCCGCCGCCCCGCAGGCCCACTCCACGAACGGCCCCCCGATGATCCCCGCGAGCATCACCAGCACCGGCGGCAACAGCCCCGGTTCCAGGACGCCGACGATCTGTCCCGTCAGCCAGAGCGCGCCGAAGATCTGGAGCAGCGTCATGGAGGCCTGGGCCAGGACGGCGGCCGGCCACCACGCCGGGCGCGGCGGGCGGCCCACCGGCGCCCCCACCGTCACCGCCAGCTCGTCCAGCGCCTCGGGGAGCCCCTCCGCGCCCCGTACCGCCGCCTCGCGCACCGCGTGTGCCCAGGGCGCGGGCAGACCGGCGGACGCCTCCTCCGCCACCGTACGGACCGCCTGTTCGACCCGCTGGCGGGCCGTCAGCTCCTCCTCCACCAGCACCTCGGACGACGTGGCCTCACCCCCGGGCGTGCGCTTCCGCTCGTACCAGCGGTACAGCCGCAGCCACGGCGTGCCGCAGGCACGCCCCGCGTTCCTTTGCCACTCGCGCTCCGCCGCCTCACCGGCGGCCACCGCGCCGACGGCCCAGGCCAGCCGGTCCGCGAACTGCTCGCGCGAGCGCTCGCCGAGACCGGGGTGCCCGTCGGCGACGTACGCGGACCGCATCCGTACGGAGGCGGCGTCGACGTCGGCGGAGAGGCGGCGCGAGGCGGCGTTCCGTTCCTGTACGAACCGGCCCAGCAGCTCACGCAGTTCGCCCACGCCCTGCCCGGTGAGCGCGGAGAGCGCGAGGACGGTGGCGCCCGGTTCGCCGTGTTCGCCCAGGGCCATGCCGTCCTCGTCGAGCAGCCTGCGCAGGTCGTCGAGCACCTGGTGGGAGGCGTCGCCGGGCAGCCGGTCGATCTGGTTGAGCACCACGAACGTGACCTCGGCGTGGCCCGCGAGCGGCCGCAGATAGCGCTCGTGGAGCGCGGCGTCCGCGTACTTCTCGGGATCGACCACCCAGATCACGGCGTCCACGAGCCCCAGCACCCGGTCCACCTGGTCGCGGTGACGGGTGACGGCCGAGTCGTGGTCGGGGAGGTCCACCAGGACGAGGCCGTGCAGTTCCTCGTCGCCGTCCCCGCCCGCCAGCGGCCTGCGGCGCAGCCGTCCCGGGATGGCGAGCCGGTCGAGCAGCCCCGCCGCGCCGTCCGACCACGTGCAGGCGATCGGGGCGGAGGTGGTGGGCCGGCGCAGCCCGGTCTCCGAGATCGGCACTTCGGCGAGGGCGTTGAACAGCGTCGACTTGCCGCTGCCGGTCGCTCCCGCGATGGCGACGACGGTGTGGCGCGAGGACAGGCGCTGCCGGGCCGACGCCTCGTCGAGGACGCGGCCCGCCTCGGCGAGGATGGACCCTTCCAGGCGGGTACGGGAGAGGCCCACGAGCTCGCCGAGGGCGTCGAGCCGGACCCGCAGGGCGCCGCCGTAGGGCCCGCCGATGGGCGTGTGGGTCTCACCCGCCCCGAGCGCGCCGGAGGCGCCGTGAGGGCCGTCAGGGCCGCCGGGGTGCCCGGTCCCGCCGAGGCCGTCCCAGCCGCCGGATCCGTCGGTCGGTCCGTGGGCGGATCCGGCGGCCCGTCCGTCCGTCGCCCTGTCCAAACCGTCCAACCCGTCCAGCCCCTCAAGGCCGTCCAGCCCGTCCAACCCGGACCGCCCGCCCGCCCGACCCCTGGCACCACGCTCTCCCGCCCGGCGCGCGATCAGCCCGTCGTCCCAGCGCCCGGCGCCCTTCCCCGTACCGCCCGCTCTGTCCGCCCCGCCCCCGCCCCCCGCGCCGGCGTCCTTCGTCACGTCCGCGGCGGCGTTCACATCAGTCACGTCGGTCACCTTTCCTCCTGCTTTCCTTCTGGAGCACGGACAGCGCGGCGATCAGTTCCGCCTGGGGCTCCGGCGTCACCTCAAGGGCGTCGAGGGGCGCGAGCCGCCGGTCGCGCTCCCCGTGCAGGACACGGTCGATGTACGTCGCCACCAGCTCGGCGCCCCGGTCACGCAGCCGCAGCGCGGCCTGCGCCCCGACACTCTCGGCGAGCCGCTCCCCCGCGACCCGGGCGCGGCGCCCTCCAAGGAGGGCGGTCGCGAGGAGGGCGGCGACGGCCTCGGGTTCGGGCGCGGCGCTGCGTTCCAACTGCCGTACCTCGTCCTCGGCCAGCTCCTCCAGGACGCGGCGCCAGCGCCGTACGGCCATCCCGATCCGCTCCGTCACCTCGCCGTCCGCGCCCGACACGTCGACGCCCTCGGCGGCCGGCTCGCGCCGCCAGGCCTCCTCCACCCGTTCGTCGGCGGCGGCGACGGCGCACTGGAGGAGCGCGCCGAGGCTCTCCACGAGCGAGTCGAGCAGTTCCCGCGACGAACTGTCCCTCGGGTAGCCCCGCCAGCGGGTACGCGCGTCCCCGGCCAGGACGGCGCCGCGCTGGAGCTGACGGCGCACCCGCTCGCCCTCGGCGGTGTACGCGTCCTCCACCGCCGCCATGAGCCGTACGGACGCCGCGTACTGCGCGGCCACCGCACCCGCCAGCTCCGGCATCCGTACGTCCAGCGAGTCGATGACCCCCGACGCGGTGCGTACCACGGCCTGCTGACGGGCCGCCGGGTCCTGCACCCGGTGCGCGAGCCAGGCGAGCAGCGGGGCGACGGCGGTGGTGGGCAGCAGTCCGCTGCCGCCGCCGGCCGACTCGGGCAGCTCGGGAATCGTGAAGCGGGGTACGTCCCCGAGGCCGGCCCTGGTCAGGAGGGCCCCGTACTGCCGTGACACCTCCTCGACCAGCTGGTGGGGGACGCGGTCCAGGACGGTCACGAGCGAGGCGTCGTACTCCTTGGCCGTACGCAGCAGATGCCACGGCACGGCGTCGGCGTAACGGCTGGCGGTGGTCACCATGACCCACACGTCGGCGGCGCAGATCAACTCGGCGGCCAGCAGCCGGTTCTCCACCACGAGCGAGTCGATGTCGGGCGCGTCGAGGAGCGCGAGGCCTCGGGGCAGGGTGGCGGCGGTGTCGATACGGAGGGAGTCGGCGCCGGCGCGCTCGCGTCCGGCGGGTCTCCCGCCCCTGCCGGTACGGCCGAAGGGCCGGGGGTGTCCTCCGGCGGGGCCGAAGGTACGACCGATGCCGGAGCCGACGCCTGGACCGCCCCCTTGCCCGACCCCGCGTCCAGCGTCCCGCCCGACTTCTCGACCGACTTCTCGACCGACCGATGTCCCGTCTCTTCTCCCGTCCCCGCCGCTCTCCACCTCCACCTCCCCCTCGTCCCCGTCCTCCCCCTCGGGCAGCCAGATCCGGGTGAGGTGCGGCAGGATCCGCATGCCCGCGAACCAGTGGTGGTCGTCGGGATGGCACACCAGGACGGGGGTACGCGTGGTGGGCCGCAGCACCCCCGCCTCACTGACGCGGCGCCCCACAAGGGAGTTGACGAGGGTGGACTTGCCGGCGCCGGTCGACCCGCCGACAACGGCGAGCACCGGGGCGTCGGGCTCGCGGAGCCGGGGCAGCAGGTAGTCGTCGAGCTGCGCGAGCAGCTCGGCCCGGGTCTGCCGGGCCCGCGGCGCCCCGGGAAGAGGCAGTGGAAGACGCACCGCCGCGACACGGTCGCGCAGCGCGGAGAGTGCGTCGATCAGCTGGGGGCGTACATCCAAGGTCACCACATGCGAAGAATGCCCGCTTTTAGCGGCTTTTTGAAGCGTATAGACATCTCTGCGCGCCGATCAGACACTCGGGACAGACGGGATGAGTGGGACACAGGCATAACGACTGCACAACACCCGTGGCGCGAGAGCGAAAAAGCGGTGCGGGAATCGCACCTGCCTGCGATTATCGGTTCGCTTCACTGAACCTCCACATCGTGCCACGCACGTGAAGCAACCGGGTCAGGGGGATCGGAGCCCTATCCTTGTCCCGGCAAGGTCACGGAACCACCCGCCGGGGGCTCCGGGACACCCGAGGCCGCTCGTCCGGCCCCCGTAGCTCAGTGGATAGAGCAGGTGCCTTCTAAGCACTTGGCCGCAGGTTCGAGTCCTGCCGGGGGCACATTTCTACGCGCGAAGCGCAGCTCTCCCCAAAGGAGAGCCTTTCCGCAGGTCAGAGGCAGCGTAGCGGGCACCGCGTAAGACCCACATCAGAGCTGCGCCGCGCCGCGCGCGGCCACTCGCCGGCCGCTGCCCGGCACCGCCGGCGCCACAGGACCGAGGCGGTCCGGTCGACAGGAGAACCCGTTCGGCGGCGTTCGGCGGTCAAGACAATGCAGTTATGTCGTCCGGTATATATGCTGCGGTACGGAGCGGATCCCGCCCGCCTCCGGGACGGCAGGGATTCGCCTACGACGCCGTCCGGACGCCGGCGGTGAGGACCCGGGCTCGGTCGGCCAGCGCCACTCGCACCGCGTCGAACGGCTGCGGGCTGCGCAGTGCGCGCGAGGTGACCATGGCGCCCTCCACCCCCGCCACCACGGCGTGAGCGAGCTCCCGCGCGTCGGCGTTTCCCACGCCGTGCACGATCAGCTGGAAGGCCACGCCGTCGACCATGGCGGAGAACGAGCGGCGCGTGGCGTCCTGGAGGCCCTCGGACTCCTCGCTCGCCTCGATCACCAGCGGCGCGATGGCGCAGCCGCGCTGATAGCCGCTGCTCACCATGCCTTCACGGGCCAGGTCGAAGTAGGTACGGACGAGATCCTCGGCCGACGACGACGCGGCCGCCGCCCGGTTGATGATCTCCACCTGCTCCTGGGCGTGGCTGGCGGCCGCCTCGGCCGCCATCTGCCCCTTGCCCTGGGGGAAGTGGTAGTAGACCGACCCTCGGGGTGCCGCGCTCCGCTCCACCACGTCGGACAGCGCCGTGCCGTGGTAGCCCCGCTCGCGGATGAGCTGTCGCGCGGCCTCGACCATCCGCTGCCTGCTGTCTGACTTCCTACCCATGCCCCCAGTCTATCCGATCCCACGACTTGCTATCTATACCGAGCGACATAGTATGGGTTTCAGAGATCAGAGAAGTGGACCGAGGACCCCAGACCCCAGACCCCAGACCTCGGACCTCGGACCACGGACCACGGACCACGCAACGGCATCGCGCCGATCCGGCGCCGGAAGGGATCGTCATGCCATTCGTGAACATCGATCTGCTCCAGGGGAAGTCTCCCGAGTACCTGGCAGCCGTATCCGACGCCGTGCACGAGGCGCTGGTCGAGGGGCTCGGAATGTTTCCCGAGGACCGATTCCAGGTCATCCACCAACTCGCGCCCGGAGAACTGGTCTTCAGCCGAGATTTCCGTGGCGGACCCCGTTCCGACAACTTCATCGTTTTCACCATCACCGACGGCCTGGACCGCGGCGACAACGCGAAGAAGGTCTTCTACCGTGCCCTGGTCCGCAATCTGGCGGAAAAACCCGGGGTGAATCCCACGGACGTGTTCGTCAAGATGCTCGTGACCCCGCCCATCAATTTCTCCTTCGCCGACGGCGTGCCGGCCACCGAGACGGCCGCGCGGGAAGCGCTGGACCGTGCGGCCACGGTGCCGGGCGTCCGCGACGCGTACACCAGGGCGGAGCTGGCGGAGGCGGTCACCCAGTTGTTCCGGGACAACAACCGCGGCCCGATCGTGTCGATGCTGCGCGACACCTTCCTGCTGAAAATGCCGGCCTCCATGCCGTACGGCGGGGAATTCAAGGGAGCCGAAGAGTTCGACAACTACTTCAAGCGGGTCGTTGAACAGGGGAACGAGTATGACGAGTCGTTCACCACCGTCCTCAGGCGTGTCATCGAGGCGGACGATCACCTGATCGCCGAAATCTCCATCACCGCCAAGGGGCGGACGACACAGCAGTCGATGAACATCGAGAACGCGTGGGTATTCGACATCACCGACGGTAACTTCGTCTCGGCGCAGATCTACGCCGACACCGCCAGCGGTGTGAAGACTGCGGGCTGAGCACCTCTCTTCCACTTTCCGGGCTGGAACAAAAGCGGTCGGCCGGTACGCAACCGCCTCCTCCGCCACCACCCCACCACCCCACCACCCAGTCAGGAGACCGACATGACCTCCGTACTCATCACCGGCGCCTCCAAGGGCATCGGTCGAGCCATCGCCATCGAACTCGCCGCCCGCGGCCACCGCGTTGTCGCCACCGCCCGCCGGCCCGAAGACCTGGACGACCTCCCCGTCGACCAGCGCCTGCGCCTCGACGTCACCGATCAGAAGAGTGTCGACGAAGCCATCCGCGACGCGGGGGAGATCGACGTACTCGTCAGCAACGCCGGCGCCACGATCCGCGCGTCCCTGGAGAGCGTGCCTCTCTCCAAGGTCGAAGAGCTCTTCCAGCTCAACACCTTCGGCCCCCTGCGGGTCGCCCAGGGCGTGCTGCCCGCCATGCGCGAACGCGGCGCGGGACGACTCATCTTCGTCTCCAGCATTCAGGGCCGGCTCGTCGTGCCGATCATCGGCCCCTACGCCGCCAGCAAGTGGGCCATGGAGGCGTTCGCCGAGACTCTCGCCGTAGAAGCGGGGCACTTCGGCATCAAGGTGACCATCCTCCAGCCGAGCACCGTCTCCTCCGGCGGGGCCGAGCGCGCGAAGTCGTACTTCACGGACAACGACCCGTACACCCCACTGTTCAAGCAATTCGCCCCGCTGCGCGGCACCTCCATCTTCGAGCCCGTCACCCCTGAGGAGGTGGCCACCGCGCTCGCGGACACGCTCGAACAGCCGGATCCCCCGCTGCGCCTCCCGATCGGCGAGCCCGCCAAGGTCGCCCTGGAGGCCCGCAAAGCAGCCCCGGAGGACGCCCCCTTCGTACCGCTTCCGCTGGACTGGTAGCTACCGCCTCCGCTCGGCCGGTGGCCAGGTCAGCCCGAGTGCGGCGGACCCCCCGGGTGGGGAACGACGTGCAGTTGGGCCGGCCCGTTGAGGGAGAGCGAGGGGACCGGGGACGGAACCTGGTCGGGGTGGGCGAGCGCCAGGAGAGGAAGGCGCTCGAACAGGGTGGTCAGAGCCACATGGGTCTCCATCCGGGCCAGGTGGGCTCCCAGGCAGAAGTGGGGGCCGTGGCCGAAGGCGAGGTGCTCCTTGCCGGTCCGTGCGGGGTCGAACACGTCGGGGCTGTCGGGGTGCAGCTCAGGGTCGCGCCCGGCGGCCGCGAAGGCGATGATGACAGGCTCGCCCCGGCGGATGACGACCCCTTCGCCGAGATCGATGTCCTCGATGGCGTAACGCATCGGGTGATGCATGATCGGGCCGTTGTGACGCAGCGTCTCTTCAACGACGTCTTCCCAGCCGACGTCGCCCGCGCGGAGCCGGCCGAGGTGTCCGGGCGCGGCCAGCAGGGCGTGGACGGCGCTGGTGATGAGGTTGACGGCGGTCTCGTACCCCGCAGCGAGCATGAGGAAGAGATGGTCGAGCAGTTCCCTGTCGGTCAGCGGCGCCTCACCGTCCGCGGACGGTGTGAGGAGATCGTTGGTGAAGTCGGAACTCGGGTGTGTCTTCTTGTACTCCAGCAACTCCGCCAGGCGGGCGTCGAGTTCGGCCAGCCGGGCCTGGCCCTGTTCGGCGGTCGCCGTGGTGTCCATCAGCGCGTCGATGGAGGCGCCGAGATCCTCCCTGAGGACGTCGGGGACACCGAACAGATCGCAGACGACGGTCATGGTCAGCGGAAGGGCGAGCGCGCGCCGGATGTCGGTACTCCGGCCGGGCGGCAGCGCGTGGATCGCGTCGACAAGGCGGTCCGCGGTCGTCCGGACCTGCGGGCGCATCGCCTCCACCCGCCGAGGTGAGAACGACGGGGCCATGCGGCGGCGTAACCTGCGGTGTTCCTCGCCGTAGGCGTTCAGGAAGTTCCGCATGAGGGCCGAGACCGCCAGGGGCCATCCTTCGGGGACCTCGGCGAGACCGGGCCAGTGGCGGTACGGATCACGGGAGACGCGCGGGTCGCCCGTCAGCTTCTGGATGACACTGTGCCGGGTGACGGACCAGGCGCGGACACCTCCCGGCAGCTCCACCGGCGTCGCCGGACCCCTGGCACGCAATACGGCCGCGTCCGCGTGGGCGGCACGCGCGGTGGGGTCGAGCACAGGACACCCGGAATCGGACAGCGCGGTCATACCCTGCTCCTTCGTGCCGCCGTGCTGCCGGGGCGCACGGCACGACCGTCGGTTTTGTACGCGGTTTTGTACGCGGCACTCCCGGAACGCCCACCTCGGCAGAGCTGGTTCCTTCTTCTCTTCTACGCGCCGGCCCGCGCCCTGGCAACGGCGCACATCGCGCCACCGACGACACGAAGGTCAGGTGGTACTTGAGCGCGCGCCGGCGCTCCCGGGCGCCCCGGAACGCGTCTTGGGCGCCCGGGAGCATGTCCCGGGCGCCCAAGGCATGTGGTTCAGCCGGCGGGGTCAGCCGATGCGGGCCACTCCCGCGTACAGGCCGCAGTCCTCGTCCTCCGGGGCCGGGGTGTCCTTGAACCACTCCGTGGCCGTCACCACGCCCGGGGCGACCAGGTCGAGGCCGTCGAAGAAGCGGGTCACACCGTCGCGGGTACGGAATCCGAGGGTGATGCCACCCTTCGCGTACTCCGCCGTCACCCGCGACGACAGCTCCGGGAACAGGTCGGACGCGGCGTGCGACAGCACCAGGTAGCTGCCGGCGGGCAGGGCGCCCACGAGCGTGTCCGTGATGCCGTACGGGTCCTGGTCCTCGGGGATGAAGTGCAGGAGCGCGATGAGCGACAGGGCGATGGGCCGGCTGAAGTCCAGGAGCGTACGGGCGTGTTCGAGGATCACCTCGGGCTCGCGGACGTCCGCCTGGATGTAGTCGGTGACGCCCTCCGGCGAGCTGATGAGCAGGGCCTCGGCATGCCGCAGGACGATGGGGTCGTTGTCCGTGTAGACGATCCGCGCCTTGGGATTGATCCGCTGGACGATCTGGTGGAGGTTCGGCTCGGTCGGGATGCCCGTACCGATGTCCAGGAACTGGTCGACACCGTTCCGCGCCAGCCAGGCGGAGGCGCGCTGCATGAACGCGCGGTTCTGCCGGGCGGCGGCCTTCGCCTCCGGGGGGAGCTTCTCGCCCACCTCCTGGTCGACCTGGTAGTTGTCCTTGCCGCCGAGGAGGAAGTCGTAGACACGCGCCGGATGCGGCTTGCTGGTGTCGACCTGAGGCTTGGGCGTACTCGCCGTCATGAGGCGCTCCTATGCGGACGTGATCGTGGACAACACATTGATCGTGGAGAAGGTGACGTGTACCTGTACCCGGTGCGATGGTAGTCGCGGTGCCGGAGCGGACGCGGACAGGCCCCATGCGCGCAGACCCTCTGCGTACGGAACGCTCACCGGCCCCCTTTCTCTCCCGCCTGCTTCGTTTTCCGTCCGGCTACACTCGGACGCCCCGGGGGCTTGACCAGGACCGATGCCCCAGTACCACTGGAGCGTTCGTTCATGGCCATGCGTCGCGTGCTGGGGAAGCGCATCGTGGAGATCGACGAAGCCGCCTACGACGAGCTTCTCGCCCGCCACGAGGGTGTGGTCCTGGATGTCGGTACGGGGGACGGGAAGCACCCGTTCCATCTGGCCCGGCAGCGGCCTGACCAGCTGGTCATCGGGCTGGACGCGGCCAAGGACAACCTCCGCAAGACCGCGGCGAAGGCGGCCGCGAACCCCGCCAAGGGCGGCCTGGCCAACCTGCTCTACCTCTGGGCGCCCGCCGAGCAGCTGCCGGCCGGGCTGCGGGGCGTCACGGAACTGCACATGCTGATGCCCTGGGGCAGCCTGCTGCGCGGAATGCTCGGCTCCGATCCCTCGATGCTGCGGGGTCTTGCGGCGGTCTGCGAACCGGACGCGCGCTTCCTGACCACGCTGAACCTGCACGCGTGGCGCCCGCCCGTACCGGAAGTGGGCGACCACCCGGAACCGACCCCCGAGTCGGCGGTCAAGGGCCTCGGCCCGCTCCTGGCGGCGGCCGGCTGGCGGCTGGACGAGGCGAAGTACCTGGACGCCGAGGAGATCGCCTCGCTCGCCACGTCGTGGACACGCCGGCTGAACTCGACACGGGCGCAGCTCGACGTCCTCGCCCTCACGGGGGTCATCAACCCGTCAAGTGACGAGGCGGCGGAACCGCCCGCGCCGGATGTGTGAGTCGTTCAGGGAATCGTTCAGCGGGAGGTGTCTTCCTTCGGCTGCTGCTGCGCCTTCGCCGCTTCCAGCACAAACTCGTACGCCCGCTTCCTCGACCACGTCGGCAGCGTCGCCAGCGCCAGCGCCAGCGTCTTCGAGGAGACCGACTGCGCCGCCAGCGCTCTGACCAGGGCGGACAGGTCGACGTCGGAGTCCGTGCCCCCCTCGGGGACTTCCTCCGCCGGATCCACGCAGCAGAGCACGTCGCCACCGCCGGTCACCCGCGTCGCCGCCTCCGCCACCGACCCCCACCAGGGGCGTTCCGCCGCGGCGGAAGTCGCGGCGGCCACGGCCACGGTCCGGACGCCCAGCGTCCGCCCCGCCTCGTCCAGGATCTTCGGCAGTTCGGCGACGGAGGCCCTGAACACCACCCGCGACAGACGGTGCGCGCCCAGCAGCCTGCCGATCTGCCGCCTGCGCTCGTGGTGGGCGAGGAGGACAGGGACGGGGTACGGCGACAGCGCGGCGACCGCCAACTCCGCCGGGAGCCCGATGACTTCCACCGCCGGCCGGTGCGGGGCCGCGAGCAGCTTGCCGACCGGCGCGCTCCGGGTGTCCTCGGTCGACACGGCCAGGACCCGCCCGCCCTCCGCGATCGCCGGCAGGACCGAGTCCCAGGGATCCGCGTCCGCCCCCAGTACGGTGATGACCTGGCCGGCCCCTGCGTCCTCCGCGATCACCGTGTCCGCCGCCGCGATCTCCGCCGCGAGGCGGTCGTCCCGCTCGTCACCGGCGCGGTAGAGGACAAGCCGGCCCTCGGCGGCCTCGGTGTCCCGCTCGACGACGATCGTGATCTCGGCGTCCGGGTCCGTGAGCGCGTGCAGCAGGTCGCGGGGCAGGTCGGAGGACGCGTGGTCGGCGTCGGTGGCCAGGGTGTTCGGCAGGCGCTCGGAGCTGAGCCGTACCACCGCGCCCGAACCGGGCCGCCAGGCGGAATTGGCCAGTGCCCGGACGGTGAAGGTGTGATCACCGACGCTCAGGGTGATCCGCAGCGGACCGGCCAGCCGCGCGGGGGCCGGCCCGTCGAACGTGGCGCCGACGCCGATCACACAGGTCGCACGGCTGGTGATCTCGGAGCTGGAGGTGAATTCGAGGGTCTTGGTGTGGGTCGCGCGGATGTCCCGGTGCCCCCGGCACCGCAACCGCATCAGCTCGGCCGACATCGCGCACCCGCTTTCCCTGTGGTGTCCCTGGGGGACCCGGTACAGGGGCGATCATCGCAGCAGGTCGATCGAGTGGCGAATTCCGCGCGGCATAGAGTGCGTGCGTGCCGTCGTACAGCATTGGCCAGGCAGCGGGACTGCTCGGCGTGAGTTCGGAGACCGTCCGCCGCTGGGCCGACGGGGGTCAGCTGCTCATGGAGCGGGACGGCGCGGGGAATCGCGTGATCGACGGGGTCAGCCTCGCCGGTTTTGCCAAGGACCGGGCCGTGGGGCTGCATCCGGTGGCCGACGAGGTGTCCACCTCGGTGCGCAATTCCTTCGCCGGCATCGTGACCGGGGTGGTGCTGGACGACGTGGTGGCCCAGGTGGAGGTCCAGTCGGGGCCGCACCGGCTGGTGTCCCTGGTAACCCGCGAGGCCGTCGAAGAACTGGGAATCGAGGTCGGGGTGACCGTCACGGCCCGCGTCAAGTCGACCAACGTGCACGTCGACCGCCCCTAGGGCGTATCCGCGCAGGAGAAGCGCCCGGCGCCCGGCGCCGCGCGGTGTTCGAGCGTGGTTGGCAATCGTTCGTGTTCTCGTGCTTCGGTGACACGGCGAGGTGCCATACCCGGCAATCCAGGACGAGTTAACGTCCCGAAGGGAAGACCTGGTGTCCCTCCGAGAAAAGAGAACGCGACCATGCGCATGCTCACCAAGACCCGGACGGCCGCCGCCGTCGGCACACTGCTGCTCGTCGCCACGACAACATCGGCCCACGCCACCGAACCCGCTTCCGCCAGGGCGTACGTCCAGCGCTGCACGGACCTCGGCAGGGGCGACCTCTGCATCGACGTCAACGGGCGGGCCGGCGGCCAAGGGACCATCGGCGTCGGCTACTGGAAGCGCTCGGGCGACGCCGTGCACGTGCGGCTCGGCTGGCAGAACACGACAGGCGGCGGGGCGAACTTCAGCCGCACCGTCCGCGGACCGCTGACCCCTGGAACCAACACAGGCACCGAGACCTGGTCCACCCACCTGGCGGCCGGTTGCGTCTACCCGCTCATCGAGGTCGTCGGGGCGGGCACCCTCAAGGGCAAGGAAGTCTGCGTGCCTTCCTGACCGGTGCGGGGACGTCCCGCCGCCCACGGGCCACCCGGCGAGTATGTTTAGTCGCGGAACTTAGTCGCGGAACTCCGCGGCCCTTCGTGGACCTCGGCGGCGGGGCGGCAGACAAGGGGAGCACCATGGACCAGGAGTTGTGGACCGACGTGGATCGCTACTTCGGTGATCATCTGGTGGGGAAGGACGCCCTCCTCGACGCGGCACTCGCGGACAGTACCGCCGCCGGGCTGCCGGCCATCCATGTCGCCCCCGTACAGGGGAAGTTGCTGAATCTGCTGGCCCGGATGCAAGGGGCGCGGACAATCCTGGAGATCGGCACGCTCGGCGGGTACAGCACGATCTGGCTCGCCCGCGCGCTGCCCCCCGGCGGGCGGCTGATCACCCTGGAGGCCGACCCGGCCCACGCCGGCGTGGCCCGCGCCAACCTCGCACGCGCGGGGCTGGCCGGTACGGTCGAGGTGATCACCGGTCCCGCGCTGGAGACGCTGCCCCGGCTGGCGGAGGCCGGACACGGGCCGTTCGACCTGATCTTCATCGACGCCGACAAGCCCAGCAATCCGGAGTACCTGACCTGGGCCCTGGCGCTGTCCCGGCCCGGCAGCGTCATCATCACGGACAACGTCGTGCGGGCCGGTGAGGTGATCGACCCGGAGAGCACCGACCCCAGGGTGCAGGGGGTACGGCGCTTCACCGAACTCGTCGCCGCCGAGCCCCGGTTGAGCGCGACCGCGCTCCAGACGGTGGGCAGCAAGGGGTACGACGGGTTCGCCCTGGCCCTCGTCACGGCGGGCGCCCCCTCGGCACCGGAGGCCCGTGACACCCCTGACGCCCCTTCCCGCAGGACCGGCGCCCTGCGCGAGACCTTGCGCGGACTCGACGTGTTCGCCGGTGAACTCCCCACCTTCCAGCCGCACACGGCCCCCTCGGATCCCGAACAGCTCTTCGTGGACTGGCTCTTCGAGGCCGTGGACGCGGGCGTACGCGAGCCGCACGCGATGACACTGTCGACCGTCGATCCGGAAGGGAACCCGGCGGCACGGGTGTTGATCCTCAAGAACGTGGACGCGGACGGCTGGCAGTTCGCCGTGCACGCCGCCAGTCCCAAGGGCCGGGACCTCGCCGCCCACGGCCGGGCCGCGCTCACCTTCTACTGGCCCCAGTTGGCCCGGCAGGTACGGGTACGCGGCCCGGTGGCCGCCGAGCCGCCCGAGCGGAGCGCCGCCGACTTCCTCGCCCGCTCCCCCGAAGCCCGCGCGGAAGCGCTACTCGGCCTCCAGAGCGGCCCGTTGACGGATCTCACGGCCCGCGACGCGGCCACCGGGGCATCCCTGGAACGTGTCGAGCGGGAGCCGGGGCTGGTGACGCCGGAATGGACGCTGTACTCCCTGCGCGCCGAACAGGTCGAGTTCTGGCAGGGCGACCGGCAGCGCAACCACACCCGTCTCCAGTACACCCGACAAGCAGGAGGAGAAAGAGAAGGAGAGGGAGAGGGAGAAGGAGAGGGAGGGCGCTGGGTGAAGCAGTTGCTGTGGCCGTGAGGTGAGGCCGGCTCCCGGGTGTCCTACCGGGAAGCCCCCAGGAGGACACCCGGAAAGCCCCCAGGAGGCCGCCCCCTCAGCCGAGTTCGAGACTCGTGACCGCGAAGAGTCCGGCGAGGTCTACATCCGGGTCAGGTCCGGTGTACATCCGCGCCGCCTCGAACGACGGGCTCAGCCCGAGCCGTTCCATCAGTTCGACGGACGGCGCGTTGATGTCGGGGACGTCGATCGCCACCGGCGCGCCCGGGGAGGTCGCCGACAACCCGCCCACCAGCGCGGCGGCGACCTCCTGCGACGAGGCGTAGAGCGGGCCGATGCGGGAGGCGCCACGGGAGGCGCGCATGACGGCGAAGCCGTCCAGTTCGCCGTCCCGGATCGCGACCAGCGCGGTCCTGTCGGGCAGACCCACCCAGGACGCGAGGAAGCCCGGCCGGGGAGCGGGGAAGAACCGCCGGTCGTACGCGGCGAGTTGGCCGAACGGTACGGTACGGGCGTCGCGCAGCGTGATCCCGTCCCGCCACTCACCGCCCCGCGCACCCCCGGCCCCGCCGCCGTCACCGCCCCCGCTCGACGGCACCCCTTCGTACCGGATGTTGTTCCAGGCCCGGCGGAAGCCGGACGCGCGGTAGTTGTCCTGCTGGTCGATCACCCCGTCGAGCCCGACGTTCCGCCCAGCCAGGCGCGCCATGCCCGCGCGCCACACCTGGATCCCGTACCCCTGACCCCGTACGGAGGGCCGGGCGATGTAGAACCCGATGAAGCCGAAGTCCGTCCCGTAGCGCACGGCGGAGATCGAGGCCACCGGCTCCCCGTCCAGCCGCCCGAAGAGGAACCCGTCCGGGTCCGTGGGGAAGAACGCCTGCCCGTCGGAGTCCCCCGGATTCCATCCCTCGTCGGCCGCCCACTCACCGAGCGCCCTGATGTCGTCGGCGCTCGCGCCCGCGATCTCGAACTGTCCCACCCTGCACCTCCAGGTACATTTCGCCCCAAAGTACAGCAGGTGTGGGGTCCGCCACCCCGGGATTCCCCACCCCGGGGTCCCGCACCCCAAGACCCCGCACCCCAGGACCCCGTACCCCGGGAGCCCCCACCGCACGACCCCACACCGCGGAACCCTTCGCGGGCGCTACGAGCCGTACACGCTGAAGCCCGACAGCTGTCCGGCCGGCCACCCCGTGTTCGCGGTGAACTGGAGCCGTACGTAACGGGCGTTGGCAGCCGTCGCGAGTGTCACCGTCACGGCGTTCCCCGAGGCGGGGTCGAAGGCGCGGCCCGCCGCCGCCGAAAGGGTGCTGAAATCCGAGCCGTTGGTGGAGCCCAGCACGGCCACGGTCTGCGTACGACTCCCCCACGCCGGGTTCGGCGGCAGCGAGAGCACCACGCGCTTGACGGCCGACGCCGCTCCCAGATCGACCTGGATCCACTGCGGGAAGGCGTTGTTGGCGCTCTCCCAGTAGCTCGAACTGTTCCCGTCGACGGCGTTGCCCGCGCCGTAGTTCTGCGTGGAGCTGCTCGCCGAGGCGGGCCTGTTCAGCGCCAGGTCCCCCGTCGGCTGCGTCGGCCCGCCGCCCCCGGGGAACGGCACGGTGGGACGTACCGCCGTCAGCGCCAGTTGTCCCTTCAGCATCCGCCCGCCGTCGGCGGTGAGCCGCAGGTAGTAGTCGGCGGAGCAGGCCGTGCCGTCCTCGTTCAGCGCCCGGATCCCGGACCCCGCCGGCACCTCCGCGCTCGTCTCCGTGGTCTTCGCGATCTGGTTGCCCTCGTTGAACTCGTCGAACATCGAGATGTAGAAGCCCTGCACCCCCACCCGGCAGAGGTTGTAGAACTGACGCCACATCAGCTCACCATGGGCCCGGTGCCCCGACTGGAGATCGCCGGGGATGACACAGGGCTGGTAGTCGATGCCATGGGCGTTGCAGTCGGCCTGGTCGGGGGTGTTGAGGTCCCGGTAGAACTGGTCGGCCTGACTGACGTTGGTGATCCGCCCGACCATCCAGGGCGAGATCATGTCGAACGAGTGGTACACGTCGAGGAAGCCGGGGCGTGAGTCGTTGATGCCGTTGCGCCAGTGGGTGGGCACCCCGCCGATCACGTAACACCCCTGCGCCTTGAACCAGTCGACGACGTCCTTGCAGGGCGCGGGCGCGAACGGCCGCCCGGGGTCGCTGAATCCGAAGCCCCAGATGCAGACGACGGGCTTGCCGTTCTGTACGGCGTACGCGCTCGACGCGGTGTACGCCTTCATCTTGTTCGTCCAGTCCTGCTTGATCTCCGACTGCATGTTCGTCCAGTCGGTGACGTCGTACATGATGTAGAACTTCCGGCCGTACGCCTCCGCCGACTGCCGTACCTTCTGGGCCATTCCGTCCCGCGTCGGGCCCTCACCGCCGAACGGGTTGAAGCGCTGGAGCGCCGCCGTGTCGCAGCCGTTCTCCCGCATCCACCGGAAGTGGGTGTCGACGGTCTGCTGGTCCCAGGACGAGAACAGTGTGGCGCGCTGGCCGTTGCCGAGGTTCGGGTAGGCGGTCGCGTAACTACGGGTGTACTCCCGCATGTCGGGCCACGACACGAGGGTGGTGTTGCTGGGCGACGGCGGCTGGCCCGCGTTCCGGCTGTAGTGCCACCAGCTATTGATGGGCGCCCCGTCGCCGATGCAGGCGAACCAGCCCTGGTAACCCACCGTCACCTTGCCGACCACATCGCCCGGCGGGGAGGCCGCCGGGGCGGCGGCGGCCTGCGTGAGGGTGCCCGGCAGTCCGCCGAAGCCGGCGGTGGCGGTCCCGGCGAGTGCGGACACGATGACGGAGCGTCTGGAGATGGCCATGGGGGGATTCCTCGCTGTCGGCTCTGCGTACCGGTCGGGGGATACGAGCCGCGGCCCGCGTCCCGGCGGGCCGCCGCTCGCCGACAACATATGGACATGACAACGCATGGACAAGATGAGTGCACGCAATTTCTGTACCGACTCTCACAAACTCCT
This sequence comes from Streptomyces sp. NPDC087420, assembly GCF_044744165.1. NCBI lineage: Bacteria > Bacillati > Actinomycetota > Actinomycetes > Kitasatosporales > Streptomycetaceae > Streptomyces > Streptomyces sp. NPDC087420. Next base: position 256,047 of record NZ_JBIUXU010000003.1, on the reverse strand, counting down.
GATCATTCACCGGGAAAATTCAACGAAATGAGAGGGTACGGACCGGGGCACGCACGCCCCGCGGACAACCCGCTCACGCCCCACGCGCGCGATCCGGCCAATCTGTTCCACGGCCCCGGGGGCCGTGGCCGGGTCCGTACCGTCGGGCGGCCCCCGCCGCGCAATCCCCCGATAGAGTGCCCACCCACCTCGCGGGTGGTTCGAACGCATCATCACGGCCGTGCACGCCCACCCCGCACGGGTCTCCGACCGCGCTCGAACATTTGTTCTATGATTCCCCCGGCGTCCCCCGTTACAGCCCCTTGATCAGGGCCGTTGTCCGGGCGCCGGCACATCACCCCGCGCCCTTCCGGAGGAATCATGCGACCTGTCCCTGCCCCCGCCTGCCCTGTCGCCGGACATCCCGCGTTCGAGAACGGCGGTACGGCGCCCCTCGCCCGGCAACGCCGGGTTGACGTTTCCGCCCGCCGCGCGGCCCTGGCGTCCCTGGCATCACGACCGACACCGAGGAGGGGTGCGTGAGCCACACCAAGACACTTCCGCCGCCCCTGCGGGCGTGGGCGGAACGCTCCGTCGGTCCCCTCGGAGCCGTACACGACGCGTCGCACCCCCGCGCGGACTCACGGGTGTGGGACATCTCCGACGCCCAGGGCCGGCGCTTCTTCGTCAAGCAGTCGCCGACCCCGAAGTTCTACGAGCGCGAGACCTTCGGGTACCAGTCGGCCGTGCCGGCCCTCGGCTTCGGCGCGGCTCCCCGGCTCGTGGCCAGCGACGCCCGCAATCTGGCGCTGCTCCTGACCGCCGTACCGGGCACCCCGCTCTCCCTGCTCACCCTCAGCGTCACCGCGCACCGGTCGGCACACCGGCAGTTCGGGGCCCTGCTGCGGCGGCTGCACGGCAGCGACAGGATGCCGGGCGCGGGCCGGAGGGCGGCGGAGGAGGCGATCGAGCACGCCGCGACCACGGGGGTCGAGACGCATCTCGTACGGGCCGGGGCCCTGCTGACGGACCACCGGCGGGCGCTCGTACGGCGCGCGGCCGAGCATCTCCTCCAGCTGACGGACCGGCTCGTACCGGCCCACATCCACGGCGACGCGCAGGAACGGAACGTTCTGTGGACGGGGGCGGGGACAGGGGCTGGGGCGGGGTCCGGCCGGTTGGCCGTGATCGACTTCGAGCGGTCCCGGTACGCGCCCGCCGTGCAGGACTTCGTACGGCTTGCCTGCGGGCCCTGGCAGGACCGTCCCGACCTGCGTGACGCGTTTTTCCACGGGTACGGGCGCACCCTCACCGACGCCGAACGCCAGGCGCTGACCTGTCTGGCCGCGCTCGACGCGGTGAGCGCTCTGGCGTACGGGCCGGCGCACGGGGACGACGAGGTGACCGAGCGGGGCACGCGCACGCTGGAGCGACTGGAGCGGGGGCTCTTCGTATGAGTGAACAAGAAGCGAATGCGGCCGAGGCGCGAGTGCCTGGGACGCGTGTGGTCAAGACGCGAGTGGCCGAGACGCGTGTGGTCGAGACGGTCGGCGGCCCGCTCGACCCCGTCGATCCGGGGCGGCTGCTCCCCCGCCTGGCCGCCGAGATCCCGCCGGGCGGGCGGCTGGAACTGACCGTACGGACCGGGGATCTCACCCAGGAGCTGTGGGAGGACCTCCTGGTCGAGGCCGGCTTCATCGTCGACGAGATCGTCCCGGTCAGCGTCCTGGACCGGGGAACTCCGGTTCTCTGCCGGCTGATCCGCGCACGCCGGCGCCTCGCGCCCCCGCGCCCGCGCGTGATCAGCCGGCCGCGCGCCGCGGCGCCGCCCCGGCCGCAGGCCGTGATCGGTGTCGGCGTGATCGTGCGGGACCGGTCCGGCCGCATCCTCCTCGGCCTGCACCACGGGGGGACGTGGGAGCTGCCGGGCGGCAAGCTGGAGCCCGGCGAGTCCGTCACCGCCGCGGCCGTACGCGAACTGCGCGAGGAGACCGGACTGCGCGCCCAGGAGCAGGACGTGACCGTGTTCGCGATGCTCCACGACGAGACGGTGGGCCTCACGCGCGTCACCATGGCGGCCGTCGTCACCGCGTACGAGGGTGTCCCCCTCGCGGCGGAGCCGGAGTTGATCGCCGAGTGGCGGTGGGTGCGGACGGACGAGCTGCCCAGCCCGCTGTTCGTACCGTCCGCGCAGATCCTCACCACCTGGCGGCCGGAACTCGACGTGGACCACCCACCGGTCCACCGTCTGGCCCTGGCACTCGCCGCCGAGCGGGGCGGGCGGGCCGGGCGGCCCCGCGGGGCCGGGCAGGATCAGGGCTTGCGGGCCAACCCCGCGTAGAGGGAGACCGCACCGTCGGTGGTGCCCTCCGGAAGCTCGCCCTCCGGACGCCAGCGGTGCGGGACCTCCACCCCCGGTTCGACCAGGTCGAGCCCGTCGAAGAAGCGCAGGATCTCGTCGCGCGAGCGCACCTGGCCGGGGATTCCGCTGCCGTGGTAGACGCCGAGGATCTTCACCCACATCTCCGGATCGAAGTCCGGGGTGCAGTGGGAGAGGCCGAGGTAGCTGCCGGAGGGCAGCGCGTCGAGCAGGAACCGTACGGCGTCGTACGGCCGTTCGTCGTCGGTGACGAAGTGCAGCAGCGCGTTCAGCGACAGCGCGACAGGGCGGGACAGATCGAGCGTCCGGCGCAGCTGCGGCGACTCGATGATGCTCCGCGGATCCCGGAAGTCGGCGCGGACGAAGGCGGTACGGCCCTCGGGGGTGCTGTGCATCAGGGCCTCGGCGTGCCGCAGCACGACCGGGTCGTTGTCGACGTAGACGACGCGCGCGTCCGGGGCGGCCTCCTGGGCGACCTGATGGAGGTTGGGGCTGGTGGGGATGCCCGTACCGATGTCCAGGAACTGGCGGACGCCCGCCTCCCCGGCCAGCCAGCGGGTCGCGCGGCGCATGAACAGCCGGTTGGTCGCGGCGGCCGTCCTTGCGCCCGGGGCGATCGCCTCGACCCGCACCGCGGCCCTCCGGTCGACCTCGTAGTAGTCCTTGCCCCGGAGGAAGTAGTCGTACATGCGCGCGGCATGCGGGCGTGTCGTGTCGATGCCGTCGAAGTCGTCCAGGCCGTCGAAGTCATCCAGGCTGTCGAAGTCGTCGAGGCCATCGAAGTCGTCGGCCGGGGGCGGGTCGGGGTCCGTCATGCGATCCATCCGTTTCTCGGGCGGCCCGGGCCGGGAGGTCGGCTCAGAGCAGGAAGTCGGCGAGGCCGTTCTTCGCCCCTTCGACAAAACCCGCCATGGCGGCGACGGTGCAGATCAGTGCGGGACCCGTGGGATCCGACGACTGGCGGACCGCGACGCGCCCCTCGTCCACCCGCTTGGTCTCCACACAACTGCCCCCGTTGGGACCGCTCCAGGGCCGCTCCCAGCCGTCGGCCCCCAGTGCGTCGGCCGGCATGCCGTTGAATATGTCCCGCATCATCAGAACTCCTTGCGTATTCCTTGGAGAAAATCTCTTGTCCCGTCCCCGGCCGAGGCCCGGACCGCCATGTTGTCCAGCACCTCCAGATAGGCGGCGACGTCCGGGCGTTGGTCCATATAGACCGCGCCGGTGAGATTCTCGGTGTAGACGATGTCCGGCAGGTCGGCGAGATCGAACCGGAAGAGATGGAACGGCCCGAACGCGCCGAGATGCGGGCCGATCGAGAACGGCATGATCTGGAGCGTCACATTCGGCCGGGCCGCCAACTCGATCAGCCGGTCGATCTGCCCGCGCATGACGTCCACTCCCCCGACGGGCCTGCGCAACACCGCTTCCTCCATGAGGATCCAGAGAATCGGCGCGTCGGGTTTGGTGAGCAACTGCTGGCGTTTGGCCCGCAGTGCCACGCGCCGTTCCAGCTCGGCGGGATTGCGGTGCACACCGGCGCTCAGCACGGCGCGGGCGTAGTCCTCGGTCTGCAACAGCCCCGGTACGTAGTGCGGTTCGTACGTCCTGATCAGGCGGGCCTCGTCCTCCAGGCTGACGTAGGCGCTGAACCAGCTCGGCAGGGCGTCGCGGTAACGGTGCCACCAGCCGGGCTTGTTGGCCGCCTTGACCAGCTCGACAAATTCCTCGGCCTCCGCCGCCGCCACTCCGTACGCCCCCAGGAGCAGCCGGACATAGGGGAGTTTGAGGCCCACTTCGGAGTTTTCCATCCGCCGGACGGTGAGCGGGGTCACGTCCAGGATTTCGGCCGCCGCCTCGCGGGACACCCGCGCTTTGTCACGCAGAGCACCGAGTCGCTTACCGAGAACCATACGCAGGACCGTGGGAGCGGTTCCCGTACGGGAGTCACTCACGTGCCGCCTCCTGACGCCGACTCATAAGGCCGATTCTGGCAGCTCGTCCGGGCTCGAACCAGTGTGGTCGGGGGCATTCTGAAATTATCAGAGCGATCAGTTGCGAGTGGATAGTCTCAGCCCGCATAGTGAGCGCGTGACGCGGACCACGGATCGCCTTGTTCGTCCTCGATCCCGTTCGGCTGCCCGCCCGGTGACGGCGGGCCGTACCGCCCGGGTCACCCTCCCCATGGACCGCGCCTCGGCGTGACCATCGGAGTCCGCTGACCGACGCCACGGGGGGCCGGTCAGCGGACTCTGCTGTACGGGGGGGTGCGTCGCCAGGGCTCAGGGGGCGTCGCCCGGGCTCAGGAGAGCGTCGCGCTGACCACCAGGACAAAAGCGGCCACGGAGAACAGCGTGCGGACGCGGTGGAACGCGTTCCACCGCCCCTCGAAGGCGAGGCGCGCCGCACGGGCCGGCGCGGAAGACGACTCCAGCTGGTTGTTGAGCGGTACGTTGCCGCCGATGGTCACCAGGTGATTGATCACCGCGCACACCAGTCCGGCCACCAGCAGCCACTTCTGCGTGTCCGAGCGGCCGTCGACGGGGACGGCCAGCGCCGCCGCCGGGAAGCCCACGATGGCGAAGAAGGTCAGGAGGAAGACCGGGCGCGGCACGTACTGGTTGACCCGGCGCATGGCGGGGACGAACTGCTCGTCCGTCAGCGTGCCCAGGGCGGGCATGATGCCGGTCTGGAAGATCAGGAAGTAACCCGCGAACAGACCGGTGGATATCGCGGAGAGGGCGAGCAGCAAGGTGGCCATGACGGACATCATGTCGCAGGAAACGGTCACGTCGGCGCGGTTCTTGAGCACTTTTCGAAGACGCGGGCATGCCGCTGGCATGGAGTCGCCACTCTCTGAACTGGCACTTGTCACGGAGCGCAATCATGTGCGTACATGGAGTGGCGTACGGCTCCGAGGGGATGCGGGGGTGGTCAGCCGTGGCGGAGGTTTCGGGTGCGGTTCTCAGTCGGTCCGCGCTGTCGCTGGCGCTGTCGAAGGGGATAGTGACAAGGAGCATCACGCAGGCGGGCGCGACGGGCGTGATGGGCGTGGCAGGCATGTCCGCAGGGATGGACCCGCTCCGGACGCCGGGCCGGCCGATCCGGGGGATACGGGAAGTGACGGCCACGCTCACGGCGTTGGTGCGGTCGGCCCGTCGTGAGTTCCTGATCTTCGACGATCCGGGGAGCTGTCTGGGGCAGGGGATTCCCGAGCAGTTCCTCGCATTCGCGGACTCCTGCGTACGGGCGGCGGGCGAGCGGCTCCCGCAGGGCGGCGGGACCGGTGAAAGGGCGGGAGGCAGGCCCGGGGGCCGCGCGGCGGCGCGGGCCCCCGCGATCACCGTCCGGCGGATCGTGCCGAGGCAGGGCCTGGCGGGGCTGCCGTTGCCCGCGCCGTGGCCGCTGCCGGGCCGGGCCAGACAGACGGACTCCATCCCGTTCAAGATGATCCTGGTGGACCGCGCGGTGGCGGCGATCCCCCTCGATCTCCAACTGCACTACAACGGCGTGCTGCTGATCCGTGACCCCGTGATCGTCCAGGCCCTGGTCCGTACGCACCAGCTGTGGTGGGAGACCGGTGAGGAGCTGCCCACCGACGCGCTCTCCGCGTCGGCCCCGGGCATGCTGCCCGAGTCGTTACGGCCGGTCCTGGAGGCTCTCCTGGCGGGCCTCACGGACGAGGCGGCGGCGACCAGGCTGGGCATGTCGGGACGTACGTACAGCCGGCGGGTGTGCGACCTGCTCACGGCCCTCGGCACGACGAGCCGCTTCCGGGCGGGCGCGGAGGCGGCTCGTCGTGGGTGGATCTGATGGCGCGGCTGAATCCGGCGCGGCTGAATCCGGGGCGCGTCCTACGACACGACGTCCTTGCGGGAGAAGCCCCGGAAGGCCAGGGCGAACAGCACCACGGCGTACGTCACCGAGATCGCCGTCCCCTTGAGCATGCCGCCCCACTCCAGCTGCGGCTGGAGCGCGTCGGCCCAGGCGAACTGCCAGTGGGCGGGCAGGAAGTCCCGCCAGGACCCGAGCGCGGTCACGGCGTCCAGCACGTTGCCGATGATCGTGAGCCCCACCGCACCGCCGACCGCGCCCAGGGGGGCGTCGGTCTTCGTCGACAGCCAGAAGGCGAGCGCGGCCGTGACCAGTTGGGAGACGAAGATGAACGCGACCACCAGCGCCAGCCTCGGTACGGTGTCGCCCGCGGCCAGGGAGCCACCGGCCGGCAGCTCCAGCGGCCCCCACCCGTAGGCCACCGTGCCCGCCGCCAGGCCGACCAGCGGGAGCAGCGCCATCGCCGCCGCGCTCATCGTCAGCGCGACCACGAGCTTGCTCCAGAGCAGCCGGGCCCGGGGCACGGGCGCGGCGAGGAGATAGCGCAACGAGGACCAGCTGGCCTCGGAGGCGACGGTGTCGCCGTGGAAGAGCGCGACGGGCACCACGAGCAGGAAGCCCGCCGAGACGAAGAGACAGGTGGCGGCGAAGTTGGCGCCGGAGGCGGTCGCGGTGTCCATCAGGTTCAGCCGGCCGCCGCCGTCCCCGTCGCTGTCGCCGCCGGGGGTGCCCCCGATGGCGAAGGCGATGATCAGGACAAACGGAAGGAGGCCGAGGATGGCGCCCATCACCAGGGTGCGCCGTCGCTTGAGCTGGCGCAGCGCCTCGACCCGCAGCGGCAGCGTGTGGCGGGACCGGTAGCCGGGGGCGGATTCGGTGGCCGGCTCCCCCACAGGACTGACAGGGCCGCCAGGCCCGGCGGCTCCCGCGGCCGGTTCGGTCAGCGCGCTCATGCGGAGCCTCCTGAGATCAGGGTGAGGAACGCGTCTTCGAGGCGGCGGTGCGGTCCGACCCCTGTCAGCGACACGTCGAGCCGGACCAGTTCGGTGATGAGCGCGCCGGTCGACAGCGTCCCGCCGAGGGCGACCAGCAGTCCGTCGTCCGTCCGGACGGCGGAGCCGACCCCGGGCAGGGCGGCGATCTTCTCCAGGACGGGTTCGGACACGGGCTCGGCGGTGGTGACGAGCAGGGTGTCGCCCGAGCCGGTGATCTCCGCGACCGGACCGGCCTGGATCAGCCGGCCCTGGTGCATCACCACCAGATGCGTACAGGACTGTTCGACCTCGGAGAGGAGGTGGCTGGAGACGATGACCGTCCTGCCGCCCGCCGCGTACCTGATCATCACGTCCCTCATCTCGCGGATCTGGGGCGGGTCCAGACCGTTGGTCGGCTCGTCCAGGATCAGGAGGTCGGGCATACCGAGCATGGCCTGCGCGATGGCGAGCCGCTGCCGCATGCCCTGCGAGTAGGTGCGTACGGCACGGGCGAGCGCGTCCCCGAGTCCGGCGATCTTCAGGGCCTCCTCGATGTGGGAGTCCTCGCCGGGGCGGCCGGTCGCCTGCCAGTACAGCTCCAGGTTGGCCCGTCCCGACAGGTGCGGCAGGAAGCCCGCGCCCTCGACGAACGAGCCGACGCGCGAGAGCACCGGAGCGCCCGGCCGGATCGCGTGGCCGAACACCCGGATCTCACCGGCGTCCGGGGCGATGAGTCCCATCAGCATGCGCAGGGTGGTGGTCTTGCCGGCGCCGTTCGGGCCCAGCAGACCGAGCACCTGCCCCTTTTCGACCTGGAAGGAGAGATCACGGACGGCATAGCGGTCGGCGGACTTGGCGTAGCGCTTGGTCAGGCCGGTGATCTGGAGGGGCACCTGGGCGAGCGCCGGGTCGGGCGCGGGCGCGTTGGTGCGGCGCCTGGCGGTGAGCAGGAGGGCGGCGGCGATCAGTACGCCGATGACCGGGAGTCCCCAGACCCACCAGGGCAGCGTGGTGGCCGCAGTGGTGAGGCCGGGCACGGTCGGGACGGTCAGCGGGCTGTCCACGGACACCCGGTAGGTGGCGGGGACAACCGGGGAGGCGTAGCCGAGGTCGGTGGCGGCGAGGACAACCCGGAGCCGGTGACCGGCGTCGACCTCGTGGTCGACGGCGGGCATGGTCAGCTCGACGGCCTTGCCCTGCCGGGCGTCCTCGACCTTGACCGGTGCGACGAGTTGGGAGGGGAGGACCTGTTGTCTGCCGTCGGGGCCGACGTCGTACACCTTGCCGAAGAGCACGGCGTCACCGGTGTCGGAGGTGACGGTGACCCGGACGGTCGGTGAGCCGGTGATCCGCAACGCCTCACCGAGCGGCCGGGACTCGAAGCTCGCGTACTGGCCGGGGAAGTCGAGGGAGAGCCCGACCCCGAGCGACGACAGCTGGGACAGTCCGCCGCCCAGGCCGGGGACGGCGGAGATCGCGGGCGGGCTGGCGCCGGGCGGATTGGCGAAGGTCTTGGTGCCGCCGCTCAGCGGTACGTCGGTGCCGCCGCTCTCCAGGCCCGGGTAGCGTGCGCCGGTCGCGCCGCGCAACAGGGCCTGACCGTCGGTGGAGTCGACTCCACCGGTCCGGCTGACGCGGAAGGCGGGTCCGGTGTCGGCGCTCTTGTCGTCCTTGAGGTAGCGGTCGAACCACGAGGTGATCCGGCTCTCCACCCGTCCGGTCTCCGGGTCGCCGCCGTCGTGGCCGCCCTGTTTCCAGTCGACGTCGACCGGTGCGCCGTTGGCGCTGATCGCCTTCGCCATCGCGTCGGCCTGGCCGAGGGGGAAGAGCGAGTCGCTCTGCCCCTGGACGATCAGGGCGGGCACGTCGATGCGGTCGCCGACGGCGGAGGGGCTGCGCTGTTCCAGCATCGTGCGGGCGGCCGCGTCCGGGGTGCCGGAGACGGCGACCCGCTGGTACATGTCACACAGCTGCTTCTCGTAGGTGCCGCAGCCCCCGCCGCCGACGGAGAAGAAGATCCCGGCCCAGAGCTTCTTGAAGACACCGTCGGGGAAGAGGGCGTCGGCGAGGTTCCAGTAGGTGATCTGGGGAGCGATCGCGTCGACCCGCTTGTCGTAGCCGGCGGCGAGGAGCGAGACCGCGCCGCCGTACGACTGGCCGGTGATCCCGACCCGTGGGTCGCCCGCCTTGTCGAGCTCGACCTCCGGCCGCTTCGCCAGCCAGTCGATCATCCGGGACACGTCCTTGACCTCGCGGTCGGGGTCGTTGAGCCCGATCTTGCCGGTGGACTTCCCGAAGCCGCGCGCCGACCAGGTCAGCACCGCGTACCCGTCCCGGGCGAGTTTCTCCGCCTGGGTCCGCACGTCGTCCTTGCTCCCGCCGAAGCCGTGCCCGATCAGCACGGCCGGCCTGCGCCCGGTGCCGGAGGTGAAGTACGAGGTGTCGATCGTGGCGCCGGGCATGTCCATGGTCCGGTCCTGCCGACGCACGGCGGGCGCGCCGTCGGACGCGACGGCGGTCCAGGTGCCGGCGCCGACCAGCACCAGAGCGGCGGCCGCGCCCGCGAGCCATCGTGCACGCGGCCGGGGCCCGCGGCGTGGGGGTGGGGTCTCCATGTCTGAACCCTAAGCGGGCCCTGGGCCGTACAGCGCTGACACCGGGCTGAACCGGGCGGCATCCTCCGGTAGTACGCGGACGGGCCGCCGTACACCAGCCGTGGTAGTCGGCACACTTTCCCGGAGGCCGGCGCGCGGCCAAAACAATCCCGGCGCGTGGCCAAAACAAGCCCGTCCGGCGATTGAGGACATCAGTAACCCGCGCCGCCTCACGCACGGTGGCGCGCAAACGTCGGCCGATATTGGCGTCTTGTGCGCCCCGGGGCCACACGAGACGCTGACGCGCATCTCCACCTCGCACGCCACGCACCTTGCGCCACCCGCACCTCACGCACTACGTGCGTCTCCGCACCCCGCACCCCGTACTTGCCCGCAATCCGGACAACGAAAGGTCAGGGTCCACGACAATGGCATCCTCTGTCCGCCGCCGCCTCGGCGCGCTGATCCCCGTGATCGCCCTCGCCGCCGGCCTCCAGTTCGCCGCGGCCCCCACCGCACAGAGCGCGCCCACCGGCGAGGTCCGTCTCGCCGCCGCCGGCACCGCCGTCGAGAACAGCTGGATCGTCGTCCTCAAGGACGGTTCCACCAGCGCCGCCGATCTGGGCGCCACCCCGCAGCACGTCTACCGCACCGCCCTCCAGGGCTTCTCCACGACGATGTCCACGGCCGCCGCGCGGAAGCTGGCCGCCGACCCGCGGGTGTCGTACGTCGAGCAGAACGCGACCGTCCACCTCAACGCCACGCAGGCGAACCCGACCTGGGGCCTCGACCGCGTCGACCAGCGTGACCTGCCGCTGTCGGCGTCGTACACGTACAACACGACGGCGTCGAACGTGAACGCGTACATCATCGACACCGGGATCCGCACCTCGCACAGCGAGTTCGGCGGCCGGGCGTCGGTCGGTACGGACACCGTCGGCGGCGGCCAGAACGGCCAGGACTGCCAGGGCCACGGCACGCACGTCGCGGGAACGGTCGGCGGCGGTACGTACGGGGTCGCGAAGGGCGTCAAGCTCATCGCCGTACGGGTCCTGAACTGCCAGGGTTCCGGTACGACGGCCGGGGTCGCCGCCGGCATCGACTGGGTGACGGCCAACGCCGTGAAGCCCGCCATCGCCAACATGAGCCTGGGCGGCGGGGCGGACACCGTCCTCGACAACGCGGTGCGCAGGTCGATAGCCAGCGGCATCACGTACGCCATCGCGGCGGGCAACGGCAACGCGCTCGGCACCCCGCAGAACGCGTGCAACTACTCGCCGGCCCGGGTCGCGGAGGCGATCACCGTCGGCGCGACGGACAGCACCGACCGGCGGGCGTCGTTCTCCAACTTCGGTACGTGCCTGGACCTGTTCGCGCCGGGCGTGAGCATCACGTCGGCCTGGCGGACCAGCGACACCGCCACGAACACGATCTCCGGCACGTCGATGGCCACCCCGCACACCGCCGGGGTGGGCGCGCTGTACCTGGCGACGCACCCGACGGCGACCCCGCAGCAGGTCAGGGACGCGCTGGTGGCCGGCGCGACGAACAACAAGGTCATCAACCCGGGCACGGGCTCCCCGAACAAGCTGCTGTATTCGCTGTTCTGAGCCGACGCGGCCGTGCGCCCCGGAGGGCCCGCCGATCGGGCGGGCCCTCCGGGGTCGCGGTCAGGCTTCGTCGGCCGCCGGCTCGGCGGCCGCCGGGAGCCGGCTGCTGAGCCAGCGGAAGCGGCCGAGCTTCGGCCGGATTCTGGAATCGAGACTCCACGTGGCGCCGGCGAACGCGTAGAAGAGCGCCAACGACGCGAAGACGTAGCCGATCGAGGTGCCGGGATCGGTCGTCCCGGGACTCCAGGGGAGACCGAAGGCCTCGGCGGACGACCAGATCCCGAGGGAGAAGATCGCACTGCCCACGAAGACCAGGTTGCTGAACGCGCCGAAGATCAGACCGAGCGCGATCAAGCTCTCCACGATCGCGGTGCCGACGGCGAACAGCATGGGGTGGGCAGAACCCACGGTGTTCCAGAAATCGAGCCACTGATGGATGACGGGCGTGTGCACGGTCGAGGCCGCACCCAGATTGGCGCTGATGGTCTGCCCGTGAATGAAGCCGGGCAGCCACTTGAACGTGGCGTCGGCGGCCCAGAGAAGACCGAAACCGATCCGCACGACGGCGGCGCCATGGAGTCTGCGCAGCCCGGGTGACGAGGGATGCGGAGTACGGGCGGACACCACCGGTCCTGGCGCGGGGCGCCGGGTCAGAGTTGCCATAGGGCATATCCGTTCGAGAGCGGTATATGTGCGTAATTCAACCAATACACCGCATATCGCCGCACTGTGTGAACTTTCACGTAAAATAGTTCTTGACTTGGCGCGGGAGCGTCCAGGACGGCGTTTCCTCGCGCGGGGGCGGTCAGTTGGCCGCCCCCGCGCGAGGAAACAACGATCTCCCGGACGCGAGGAAGCAGCGATCTCCCGAACGTTTCGAGTCGCGGATTCCCTGGCCCGGGCACTCGTCAGGCTCCCGTGGGCGGGGCGCCTCGTTCCACCGATTCGGTCGGGCCCACCGGTCGTGCGGGGGCGGGGACACCGGTAACGGCGGCAGGGGCGGGCGCGGGCTCCGACGCGCGGGACCAGCGGTTCGCGATCACCGAGCAGACCGCGAGCTGGAGTTGGTGGTAGAGCATCAGCGGCAGGATCACGAGCCCCGCCGATCCCCCGAACAGCACCGCCGCCATCGGCAGTCCCGTCGCGAGGCTCTTGTTGGAGCCGCAGAACACGACGGTGACGCGGTCCTCCCGGCTGAATCCGAGACGCCGGGCGGCGTAGGACGTGGTGGTGAGGGCGACCGCCAGCAGGAGTCCGGTCAGACAGAACAGCGCGATCAGCCGGCCAGGGGTCACCTGGTGCCAGATCCCTTGCGCCATGCCCCTGCTGAAGGCCGTGTAGACCACGAGGAGGATCACTCCCCGGTCCAGGAGGCCGAGCGACTTCTTGTGGCGCCCGATGAACGCGCCGATCCAGCGGCGTACCAACTGCCCCGCCAGGAAGGGCAATAGGAGCTGACTGCCGATGGACAGCAGGCCGTGGTGCGAGAACCCGACGTCGGAGCCGACCAGCCAGGCGGCCAGCAGCGGGGTGGCGATCATCCCGAACAGACTGGAGTACGTGCCGGCGCAGACGGCGGCCGGGACGTTGCCGCGCGCCGTGGAGGTCAGCGTGATCGACGACTGGATGGTCGAGGGGACGACGCAGAGGAAGAGCAGACCGATGTAGAGCCGCTCGGTGAGCACGTGGGGGACGAGGAGGCCGACGGCCAGCCCCAGGAGAGGGAAGAGCACGAAGGTGCTCGCGCCGACCGTGAGGTGGAGCTTCCACTGCCGCAGACCGTCCAGCACCTCGCGGGTGGAGAGCCGGGCGCCGTAGAGGAAGAACAGCAGGGCGATGGCGACGTCCGCCGTGCCTTCCGCGAGCGTGGCGCCCCGGCCGGTCGCGGGCAGGAGCACCGCCAGCCCGACCGTACCGAGGAGTGCCGCGACGTACGGGTCGACCGCCCTGGGCAGGCGTCGCTTCCAGGAGGGGCGCGGGGCTGGGGCCACGGGCGTCATCTCACTCACTTCACTCACTGCCCTCGCCCTGCCAGGGCGGATGCCCGACCGCGACGGCGTCGGGGCCCGACACCTCACGGGCGTCCACGTCGATGGCGCCGCCGCCCCCGTCGTGGTCGCTGCCCGCCGTGCCCTTGCTGTGGAGCAGGGTGTTGAAGGTCCGGTCGATCTCCAGGATCGAGTCCCGGGACGAGTTGTCGACCACCAGCAGGCCGATGGTCTGGCCGGGGCGCGCCCGGTCCTCCGACTCGTCATCGTCGTCATCGCCATCGTCGAGGGCGTGCGCGACGGGAGGGGGCATCGTGACGTCCGAGGCGTGCGCGGCGACCGCGCCGTACAGCAGGCTCGCGGTCGCCACGACGAGGAGCCCCGTGGAACGTAATTGATTCACTGGGCCGGGACCGGTGCGCGGCGTTCGTGGTGCCTGCTGATGTTCTTCTCCAGCAGTTCCGTGGCCGCCTTGACCCCGACGGCGCCGGTGTGTGCCATGGCCGGGAGCCGGCCGTCGGCCGCTTTCAGTTCGAGCAGCGCGCTGTCGATCGCGCTGTGCGCGGCGAAAAGGCACGGGGTGCTGTAAATGGCGACGTCGACCGCGAGTTCCGTGAGTTCGGTCAGCGAAAGGCGGGGCGACTTCCCACCCGCGATTTGGTTGAAAAGCAAAGGTTTGGTGCCGACGACCTCGCGAATACGGCTGATCCATTCGACGCTGCGCACGCCGTCGACGAGGACGACGTCCGCGTCCGTCTCGGCCAGTGCAGCGGCACGCCGGATGATCTCGGACTCCTCCGTGGCGTCCGTACGCGCGACGACGACCAGGTTCTCCCTGCTCTCCAGCACCAGGTTGAGCTTCTCCAGGTACTCCTCCAGCGGCAGGATCTGCTTGCCGTCCGCGTGCCCGCACCTTCGGGGTCTCTTCTGATCCTCCAGGATCACACCCGACGCCCCGGCCCGCTCCAGGCGTTGCACCACGTGGCAGGCCACTTCGGGGTCCACGTAACCGTCGTCGATGTCAACGAGCAGGTGATGCGTGGGGAAGGCCAGGCGCAGCCGCTCGGTGAACTCCACCATGTCGGGCCAGGCGATGAATCCGATGTCGGGCAGCCCGTAGTGCGAGGCGGCGAAGCCGAATCCGGAGACGAAGAATCCGTCGTAGTGCTGGGCCGCGATGGAGGCGGAATACATGTCGTAGATGCCGATGAGGGGCGTGGTGCCGGGCGCTTCGACAGCCGCGCGTAAATCGCTTCCGTACTGCATGCGATCTCCTTGGTCAAGAACTCGACCGCGATTCGGCCGACGCTCTGATCTCAAATGTTCCAGAGACTCAAGGAATAGTAAAACCAATCGCGAATGCAGTACCCGTTTGACGAAACGAAGCAGGTCAAAGCCATATCTACGAATTTCCGACGACACTACGAACCATGACGGAAGTTTCGTTTCTCTCCCACGCGGAATGGGGCGTGAAGATTATTATCCGTGATGCGCCGTCATGCCAAAAAAAGCTCCGGAGGAATGGATGCCTTATACAGGTACGGAGTGCGCGGCGGCGAAGAGCCCGCGCTGGAACAAGCGGTAAGGCAATGCGGACTGCCGCAGATCCCGCTGCACGCCGGCGGGAGCGCGCTTCAACTCCCGCTTCCAGACGGCCCGATCGGCGTGCACGTCCCGGTCGCAGCTCGACAGACACGCGTGCCGCAACGCCCAGTCGAACCCGTCCCGCGAGATCTCCACAGCGAGAACGGTCTCCTGCCCCTCCTTGAGCCCCCACCCGCACCGGTACATCATCCAGAGGAACGAGGGCTTGATCCACGTCATCCGGTCCCGCTTCCACACGTCGGGAAACCGCCCGTCCCGCGCGGCGGGCAGCCCGATGGCCGGCCGGTACGCCTGGTAGACGGTGATCGTCTCAACGGTGTGCAGCGCGCGGATCTGGCGCGTCGGTATCGCTATGACAGTTCCCTGCCCTTGAGAGCGGCCACGAAAAAGGCCCACGCCGGGGCAGGGAAAGCGAGCATGGGGCCGTGGGGGGTCTTGGAATCGCGCACAGGAACGTGTACGTACCCGTCCGCGACCTCCAAGCAGTCGCCGTTACCGCCGCCGCTGTAGCTGGACTTCCGCCAGCACTCACTGCCGGTCACGTTCGTGCTCCTCTGCTACGGCCCTGGTCAAAGCCAGCTACTACGACAGGTCCCCACCCTTGAGCGCTGCCACGAAGGAGGCCCAGGCCGGGGCCGGGAAGGTGAGTGCGGGGCCGTGGGGGTTCTTGGAGTCACGGACGGGGACGTGCGCGTATCCGTCGGCGACCTCCAGGCACTCGCCCCCGCCGCCACCGCTGTAGCTCGACTTCCGCCAGCGCTCACTGCCGATCATGCTCGTATTCCTTTGCTACGGCCCTGGTCAGGGCAAGCGACTCCACCTGCGACAACGCCTCTCCCAGAGCCATATCGTAGGCGGCCTGACACTTGCTCACCAGGGCCGGATCATCCATCAAGTTCCCTGTGTACAGCCCCTCGACGTAGGCGACAGGCGCTGTGTCCTTGAAGCTGAGCAAGGTGAGCAGACTCTCCATCAGCGCATGCGCTCCGCCTCGGAACGGCAGGACGTGATACCGCAGCCGCCCCGCTTCAGCCAAGTCCGCAATCTTGTGCAGCTGTTGAGCCATGGCCTGCGCGCCACCGACTTCCCGCCGGAGCACCGCCTCGTCCAGGAGGGTCCACACTACGGGCCCCGAGGGGGCAGTAAGGATCTGTGCTCGTTCCATGCGGTTGACAACATGCTGGTCAATGTCGGTGTCCCAGTGATTCGGCAGGTAGGCGCGGAACACCTCGCGCGCATACGCCTCCGTCTGGAGAAGGCCCGGGATGAGCGTGAGGCCGTACTGCCGGATCTCCGTGGCATATCGCTCCAACTCCGCTGCCTCAGCGAAGTAGTTGACGAACTTGAGGTCCAGGTCCCCCAGCCACCGCAGGAAATACCCGTCCGTACCCAGCGCCTGGTCCAGGCGCCGCGCGTCCTCCGGGTTGGGTAAGCGGCGGCCCGCCTCGAAGTGGCTGATCAGCGTAGGCGAACACACCACCACCTCGCTCAACGCCTCCTGCGTCAGGCCCGCGGCCAGGCGGCGGAGTCTCAGCTCTTCGCCGTACTTCTCCCTGAGCGTCCGCGACTTCCGTGCCTCCGGCATGGGATCAACTCCTCACTTGAAACGCGTGCTGTCAGGCCAATCCACCTAGAAGCGTAGCGAGTCAAGCTCCAGGCTGTGAGGGAATCATCACAGTGAGCAACGAACTTGGAGGTGGCGGCCAGATGGCTCTCGACCCGAACGGCACCGTCGTCATGCGGTGGAGTCGTCATCCGCGGTGTGTGGGGCTGGCGCGGCTGGAACTGCGGAAGGCGCTCCTGGGGTGGGGGCTGTCGTCCGTGGAGGACTCCGCCGTGCTCATTCTCTCGGAGCTGCTGACCAACGCGGCGCGGCACGCGCGGGTTTCGCCGGGGCGGGAGATCGAGACCCGGTTCTTCGGGACGCCCGGAGGTCTCCGTATCGAGGTCCACGACGCTTCCTCCGACAAGCCCGAGCAGCGTACGCCGGACCTCGACGCCACCGACGGGCGCGGGCTCGTGCTCGTCGCGGCGCTGGCGGACGCATGGGGGGTCAGTGACCGGCTCGGGCCGGGGAAGCTCGTTTGGGCCGAGCTGGCGCCCCCGCCGGAAAGCTGAGCGGACTGCGGCGGAACGGCCGGGCTGTCCTAGGGACGCCCGTACGCTCAACGCGTGAACATTGATGATCTTGAGTGGCAGTCTCGGCGGCTCGGTGGGATTCCGCCCGTCCTGGTCAACCTGCTGGTGGAGCGGGGACACGTCGAACTGTTGATACGGGCGGCAACGGAGCGGGGGGAGTGGTTCTGTGCCCGGGCGGCGGTGCGCGAGCTGTGCGCGGCGGCCGAGTTCGAGCGGGCTCTGGGCGTGATGGAGCCGTTTGCCGAGGTCGGCTGGGAGCCGGCGCGCTGGGCCGTTGCCGACATCCTGCTGCAGGCGGGACGGGTGCGGCAGGCGCTGGACCGGGTCCGCCCGGACGATGCGGGGCGGGCATCGGAGTACGTGTGCCAGGACTTCGCGGGACTGCTGGTCAAGGCCGGGCAGGTGGACGAGGCGATCAGCATCCTCACACCGCACCTGGACCGGTCGTGGCTCCTGTCCACCCTGGTCGAGCTGACCGACGGGCAGGACCGGGACGAGCGGGTCCTGGAACTGATCGCACCGAAAGCCGAGCGGGCCCGCAACGCCCGCGGCGCGGAACGGTGGAAACTCGATGCCAGCAATGCACAGGACCTTCAGGCCCAGGTCCTCGAACGCGCGGGCCGCGTGGATGAGGCCGTCCAGGTACTCGGAGCAGACATAGCCGCCGGCCGCTTCCTGGTCCAGAACACGCTCACCGCCTATGCCGAACTCCTCCGGCGCAACGGGTGCATGGAGGAACTGCGTGCTTTGGGCACCGGAGAGCACGCGTACATTGGCTTGCCGTACTACGCCAGGGCCCTCGAAGACCGGGGACAGGCCGACGAGGCCGAGGCCGTCCTGCGGCGCTTCATCACCGCCGACGAGTCGACGGACCGCTTCCTCTGGCCCCTGATCGAACTGCTGGGCCGCCAGGGCCGGACCGAGGAAGCCGTCGAGGTAGGACGACCCACGTTCGACTACCACGACGCATGCCTTCTCGAAGGCGTCATCCACCTCTTGGCCGAGGCCGGGCGTCCTGACGACGCGCTGGCCATCCTCGGCGAACGCGATGCCAAGTTCATCGACGAGCACGCGTCCTGGTTCCACTCGAACCGGATATGGCTGCTCGGCGAGGCCGGCCGGTACGAAGAAGCCCTCACCTACGCCGCGACCATGCCGACGAACCTGTACGGACTGACAGCCAGCACCGCGCGGATCCTGGAGCGGTCAGGACGCGTCGAAGAAGCCCTCGCCCTGCTCCGGGCCGATACCGACGTGCCGGCCTGGGAAGTCGCTGCACTCCTCGTCCGGCAGGGCCGTGCGGCCGAAGCGATCGAAGGCATGCCTCCCCTCTCCGAACTCCGTGCGGCTGGCCGGCGGCGTGAAGCGGCCCTCCAAGCCACCCGCGGCCCGGACGCCCCTCCCTTCTAGACGAGATGTCCGGTAGTCACAGCCGCGGCCCTACGTCAGGCGTCAGTGGTTGCGGGGGAAGCCCAGGTCCACGCCCGCCGGGGCCTCGGACGGGTCCGGCCAGCGGGTGGTGACGACCTTGCCGCGCGTGTAGAAGTGCACGCCGTCGTTGCCGTAGATGTGGTGGTCGCCGAAGAGGGAGTCCTTCCAGCCGCCGAAGGAGTGGTAGCCCACCGGCACCGGGATCGGCACGTTCACGCCGACCATGCCGGCCTCGACCTCCAGCTGGAAGCGGCGGGCGGCGCCGCCGTCGCGGGTGAAGATCGCCGTGCCGTTGCCGAACGGCGACGCGTTGATCAGGGCGATGCCCTCCTCGTACGTCTCCGTGCGGAGGACGACCAGGACCGGGCCGAAGATCTCGTCGCGGTACGCGTCGGAGTCGGTGGAGACCTTGTCGAGGAGGGACAGGCCGATCCAGTGGCCGTCCTCGAAGCCCTCGACCGTGTGGCCCGTACCGTCCAGGACGACCTCCGCGCCCTGGGCCGCCGCGCCCGTGACGTACGAGGCCACCTTGTCGCGGTGGACCTTGGTGATCAGCGGGCCCATCTCGGAGGCGGGGTCGTTGCCGGGGCCGATGACGATCTTCTCGGCGCGCTCGCGGATCTTGTCGACCAGCTCGTCGCCGATCGCGCCGACCGCCACGACCGCCGAGATGGCCATGCAGCGCTCACCGGCGGAGCCGTACGCCGCCGAGACCGCCGCGTCCGCCGCCGCGTCCAGGTCGGCGTCCGGCAGGACCAGCATGTGGTTCTTGGCGCCGCCGAGGGCCTGGACCCGCTTGTGGTTCGCCGAGGCCGTCGTGTGGATGTGCCGGGCGATCGGCGTGGACCCCACGAAGGAGACGGCCGCGATGTCCGGGTGGGCCAACAGCGCCTCCACCGCGACCCGGTCGCCGTGCACCACGTTCAGCACGCCGTCGGGCAGCCCTGCCTCCGAGGCCAGCTCGGCGAGGAGGTTGGCGGCCGACGGGTCCTTCTCGCTGGGCTTGAGGACAAACGTGTTGCCGCAGGCGACGGCCAGCGGGAACATCCACATCGGCACCATCGCCGGGAAGTTGAAGGGCGTGATGCCCGCGACCACGCCCAGCGACTGGCGGATCGAGGAGACGTCGACCCGGCTGGAGACCTGGGTGGACAGCTCGCCCTTGAGCTGTGTGGTGATCCCGCAGGCCAGCTCCACGATCTCCAGGCCGCGCGCGACCTCGCCGAGCGCGTCCGAGTGCACCTTGCCGTGCTCGGCGGTGATCAGCGCGGCGAGGTCGTCGCGGTGGGCGTCGAGGAGGGCGCGGTAGCGGAAGAGGATGCCCGTCCGCTGGGAGAGGGACGACGTGCCCCAGGTCGCGTACGCGGCTTTCGCGACGGCGACCGCCGCGTCCACCTCCTCGGTGGACGCGAGCGCGACCTGGGTGGTGACGGCTCCGGTCGCCGGGTCCGTCACGGGACCCCAGTTGCCCGAGGCGCCCTCGACGGTCTTGCCACCGATCCAGTGGTGGACGGTCTTCATTGCGTTACTCCCTCAGAAATCGCGCTCACAGGACGCGCCCACGGATCGCGGCCACGGGTCGTGCTCACAGGTGACGGCGCCGGGCCCGGGTGTGCCGGTCGTACTCCTCACGGGCCTTGACCGCCGCCGCGCGGGTCGCGGTCTCCGCCACGGGAACATCCCACCATGCCTGGGCCGGTGGGACGCCCGACACTGTGTCTGCGGTTTCGGTCTCCACGTAGACACATGTGGGGCCCTCGGCCGCGCGTGCCTCCGCGAGTGCTTCGCGCAGGTCGCGGACGGTCTTGGCGCGGATCACCCGCATCCCGAGCGAGGCCGCGTTGGCGGCGAGGTCGACGGGGAGCGGGGCGCCGGTGAACGTGTCGTCCGCGGCCCGGAAGCGGTACGCCGTACCGAACCGCTCCGCGCCGACCGACTCGGAGAGGCCGCCGATCGAGGCGTACCCGTGGTTCTGGACCAGGACGACCTTGAGGGGCAGCCGCTCCTGGACCGCCGTGACGATCTCAGTCGGGTTCATCAGGTACGTACCGTCCCCGACCAGCGCCCAGACCGGCCGGCCTGGCGCGGCGAGTTGGACGCCGATGGCGGCGGGGATCTCGTATCCCATGCAGGAGTAGCCGTACTCCACGTGGTACTGGTCGCGGGAACGGGCCCGCCACAGCTTGTGCAGGTCGCCGGGGAGCGAACCGGCCGCGTTGATGACGATGTCCTCGTCCGTCACCAGCGCGTCCAGCGCCCCGAGGACCTGGGCCTGGGTGGGTCGGGTCAGCTCCTCGTCGGTGGACAGGGCGGCATCCACGCGGTGTTCCCAACGCTCCTTGTCCTCCCCGTACTCCACCGCGTAGGCGGGGTCGACCCGGTGGCCGGCGAGACCTTCGGTCAGCCCTTCCAGCGCCGTACGGGCATCGGCCACCAGAGGTTCTGCGGCCAGCTTGTGGGCGTCGAAGCCGGTGACGTTGATGTTGAGGAAGCGGACGTCGGGGTGGGCGAACAGGGTGGCGGACGCGGTCGAGAAGTCCGACCAGCGCGTGCCGACCCCGATCACCAGGTCGGCGGTCCTGGCCAATTCGTCGGCGGTGGCGGTGCCGGTGTGACCGATGCCGCCGACGTCGCTGGGGTGGTCGAAGCGCAGGGAGCCCTTGCCCGCCTGGGTGGAGGCGACGGGCACCCCGGTCGCGTCGGCGAACGCGGCCAGGGCGTCCTCCGCACGGCTGTGGTGGACCCCGCCGCCCGCGACGAGCAGCGGGCGGCGCGCTTCCCGTACGAGCCTGACCGCCTCGGCCAGTTCGTACGGATCGGGCGCCTGGCGGCGCACGCGCCAGACGCGCTCGGCGAAGAACTCCTCCGGCCAGTCGAACGCCTCCGCCTGTACGTCCTGCGGCAGCGCGAGCGTGACCGCGCCGGTCTCGGCCGGGTCGCTGAGGACGCGCATCGCGGCGAGCGCGGCCGGGATCAGCGCCTCGGGGCGGCTGACACGGTCGAAGTAACGGGAGACGGGCCGCAGGGCGTCGTTGACGGTGACGTCACCCGCGAAGGGGGCTTCGAGCTGCTGGAGGACGGGGTCGGCGGGACGGGTGGCGAAGGTGTCGCCGGGGAGCAGCAACACGGGCAGGCGGTTGATGGTGGCGAGGGCGGCGCCGGTGACGAGGTTGGTGGCGCCGGGGCCGATGGAGGTGGTCACGGCGTGCGCGGAGAGGCGGTTGCTCTGGCGGGCGTACCCCACCGCGGCGTGCACCATGGCTTGTTCGTTTCGTCCCTGCAAGTACCTCATGTCCCCGCCGGACTCGACAAGGGCTTGGCCGATACCCGCCACGTTGCCGTGCCCGAAGATGCCCCAGGTGGCAGGGATCAGCCGCTGCCGGTGGCCGTCCCGCTCGCTGTACTGCCGGGCGAGGAACGTGATCAGCGCCTGGGCGACGGTGAGACGGCGCGTGCTCATCGGGGGTCCTCCTCGGCTCGGTTTCCGGCGGTGGTGGCGCGGGGGTCGGTGCTCTGCGCGGCGGGGGCTTCGTACAGCGGCAGGCGGGGGTCCACGGGCTGTTCGGGCCAGGTGTCCCGGATCCAGCCGTGGTCGGGGTGGTCCCGGATCAGCCACTCCCGGGACTCCCCCGGTCCCGCCATCACGTTGAGGTAGTACATGTCCCGGCCGGGCGCGGCGATGGACGGGCCGTGCCAGCCGTCGGGGATGAGGACGGTGTCGCCCGTACGGACCTCGGCGAGAACGTCCGTACCGCCGGGGCGCGAGGGCGAGACCCGGTGGTAGCCGAGGCCGTCGGTCTTGCCCTCACCCCCCGAGCCCCCCGATCCCCCCGATCCCCCCGAGTCGATCTCGAAGTAGTAGATCTCCTCCAGCTCGGACTCGACGCCGGGGGTGTGCTCGTCGTGCTTGTGCGGCGGGTAGGACGACCAGTTGCCGCCCGGGGTGAGCACCTCGACCGCGATGAGCCGGTCGCACTCGAAGACGCCGGCGGCGGCGAAGTTGTTGACCTGGCGCGAGCAGTTGCCCGCGCCGCGCAGCTCGACCGGAACCTCCGGCGCGGGGCCGTAGCGAGCGGGGAGTCGTCGCTCGCACTTCGCTCCTGCCAGGGCGAAGCGGCCTCCCGCACCGGAGGCGATCTGCGCATGGGCATCGCGCGGTACGTACGCGAAGTCGGTGACCCCGCCGAACACGCTTTCCCTGCCCAGCAGTTCAAAAAACTCGCCCTCCGTGTGCACCGTACAACCGCCGGTGAGCGGAAGCACGATCCATTCACTGTCCCCCGTGGACAGGGTGTGTGAACCGCCCGGGGGCAACTCCAGGACACGCAGGGCGCTGTGGGCCCAGCCGGCCCGCTCGGGGTCGATGTCGAGGGCGTAGGGGCCGCGTGCCGAACCGCCCGCCCGCACATGGCGGCCGGACGACGGGTCGTGATGGTTCGTCATGGGGTGTCCGTACCCTCCTAGAGCAGTCCCACGGCGGTGTCGACCGCCGCGGCTACGTCACCGTCGACCGGATAGAGCAGCGAGCGGCCCACCACCAGGCCCTGCACGGTGGGCAGTTGCAGCGCCTTGCGCCACTTCTCGTACGCGCCCTCCTGGTCGTCGCCGATCTCACCGCCCAGCAGGACCGCCGGAAGCGTCGAGGTCTCCATCACCCGGGCCATATCGTCCGGGTCCTGGGTAACGGGAAGCTTCAGCCAGGTGTACGCAGAGGTACCACCGAGTCCCGAGGCGATGGCTATCGAGCGCGTCACCGCCTCGGCGGACAGGTCCGTACGGAGCCGGCCGTTCTCGCGGCGGCAGATGAACGGCTCGACGAAGACGGGGAGCCGGCGCTCGGCCATCGCGTCGACGGCGCGGGCGGCGGAGTGGAGGGTGTCGACCGACGCGCTGTCCTGGTAGTCGATACGGAGCAGCAGCTTGCCGGCGTCGAAGCCGGAGCGGGCCAGATCCTCGGGGCGGTGCCCGGTGAAGCGGTCGTCCAGTTCGAAGGCGGCGCCGGCCAGGCCGCCGCGGTTCATCGAGCCGATGACGACCCGGTCCTCCAGGGCGCCGAGGAGCAGCAGGTCGTCCAGGATGTCGGCGGTGGCCAGGACGCCGTCCACGCCGGGGCGGGAGAGGGCCAGGCAGAGCCGCTCCAGCAGGTCGGCGCGGTTGGCCATGGCCAGGCGGCGGTCACCGACGGCGAGGGCGCCCCGGGCGGGGTGGTCGGCGGCGATGATCATCAGCCGGCCCGTGGAGCGGATCAGGGGGCGCCTGACCCGCCGGGCGGCGGCCTCGGCGACGGCCTCGGGGTGGTGGGTGCGCAGCCGGACCAGCCGCGACACGTTGACGCGGCTCATGAGGCGTCCCTTTCGGGCTCGGCCGGCGTCGGTCCGCCGGCGAGGACCTGGGCGACCTCGCTGTCGTACGGCATGGCCGACGAACAGGCGAGGCGGCCGGCGACGATCGCGCCCGCGGCGTTCGCGTATCTCATGGTGTGCTCCAGATCCCAGCCCGCCAGCAGGCCGTGGCAGAGGGCGCCGCCGAACGCGTCGCCGGCACCGAGGCCGTTGACCACGTCGACAGGGACGGGTGGTACTTCGGCGGTGGTGCCGTCGCGGTGGACGGCGAGGACGCCCTTGGGGCCCTGTTTGACGACGGCCAGCTCGACGCCGGCGGCGAGCAGCGCGCGGGCGGCGGCGTACGGTTCGCGCTCCCCGACGGCCACCTCGCACTCGTCCAGGTTGCCGACGGCCACGGTGGCGTGGCGCAGCGCCCGCGCGTAGACCTCGCGGGCGGCGGCGCTCGGGTCCGGCTCGGCGTCCTCGTTCCGGCCCGGGTCGGGCTCTCCGCCGTCCGGCCAGAACATCGGCCGCCAGTCGAGGTCGAAGACGGTGATCCCGGCCCGGGCGCGTGCCTCCAGCGCCGTGAGGGTCGCCGAACGGCTGGGCTCCGCGCACAGGCCGGTGCCGGTCATCCAGAAGATCCGGGCGGACCTGATGCCGTCCAGGTCCAGTTCGTGCGGATGGATCTCCAGGTCAGGGGCCTTGGGGCGGCGGTAGAAGTAGAGCGGGAAGTTGTCCGGGGGGAAGATCTCGCAGAAGGTGACCGGGGTCGGGTACCGCTCGACCGGCGTCACCCAGCGGTCGTCCACCTCGAACTCGCCGAGGGCCTGGTGGAGATAGTCCCCGAAGGCGTCCCGGCCGGTGCGGGTGATGACGGCGGTACGGCGGCCCAGGCGCGCGGAGGCGACGGCCACGTTGGTCGCGGAGCCGCCCAGGAACTTCCCGAAGGTGTCCACCTGGGCCAGCGGGACCCCGGTCCGCAGGGGATAGAGGTCGACCCCGATCCGCCCCATGGTGATGACGTCGTACGGCTCGTACGGCTCGGGCATATGTGTTCCTCCGGTCTCGACCACCCCAGGTGTAGTGCTCCGCCCCGCGCCCTGTCAATGTTTTGTCCTGACATTCGGACGAAGGCTTGACACTCTTTCCGAATGGCCGGAAAGCTGACCGTTATGACTTCATCCGTACCCCCACTGAACCGCATCCGCGTCGGGTCGGCCCCCGATTCGTGGGGGGTGTGGTTTCCCGACGATCCGCGACAGGTGCCCTGGCGGCGTTTCCTCGACGAGGTGTCCGATGCCGGCTACGAGTGGATCGAGCTCGGCCCGTACGGCTATCTGCCGACCGATCCCGACCGGTTGGGCGAGGAGACCGCGAAGCGCGGGCTGAAGGTCTCGGCCGGGACGGTCTTCACCGGGCTGCACCACGGCCCCTCGGTCTGGGAGAAGACCTGGGAGCACGTTTCGGACATCGCGGCGCTCACCCGGGCGATGGGCGCCGACCACCTGGTGGTCATCCCGGCCTTCTGGCGCGACGACAAGACCGGGGAGGTGCTGGAGGACCGGACCCTCACCCCGGCGCAGTGGCGCGACCTGACGACCCAGACCGAACGCCTGGGCCGGGAGGTGCAGGACCGTTACGGCCTGCGGATCGTCGTCCACCCGCACGCCGACACCCACGTCGACACCGAGGAGAACGTCAACCGCTTCCTGGACTCCACCGACCCGGATCTGGTCTCGCTCTGCCTGGACACCGGGCACTACGCCTACTGCGGCGGCGACAGCGTCAAGCTGATCGAGACGTACGGCGAACGCATCGGCTACCTCCACCTCAAGCAGGTCGACCCGGAGATCCTCGCCGAGGTCGTGGCCCAGGAGGTGCCGTTCGGTCCGGCGGTCGGGCGGGGCGTCATGTGCGAGCCGCCGGCCGGTGTCCCCGCGCTGGAGCCGGTGCTGGCGGCGGCGCAGCGGCTGGACGTCGACCTCTTCGCGATCGTCGAGCAGGACATGTACCCGTGCCCGCCCGACAAGCCCTTCCCGATCGCCACCCGCACCCGCCGCTTCCTGCGGAGCTGCGGGGTCTGAGACCGGCACCACCGCGGCACCTCCGGGCGTCCATGACCTGTCGGGCGATCATGTGCCGTATGTGTCACAAGAATCCCCTTTCTGTCACACATATCTCCATTACGCGGGTCTTCCGTCACAGGGGGGCGACAGACCCAGTCTCCTCATCACTCTCCGTCGTTCATCGGGCACAGGCTGAGTGATCGCCAGCGTCTTTGCCGCAGCTCCCCCGACGGCCCCACAGGCCGCCCCTGCGGCGGACGCAAGGAGGTGCCACAGATGACGGACAAAGGACTCTGGTCGTACAAGGAGATCGCGGCGCACATCCGGGTGCAGCCCGACACCGTCCGCTCGTACCGGAAACACGGGCTGCTCCCACCGCCCGACCATGTGGAGAACGGCAAGCCCTACTGGTACGCGGACACCGTCCGCACCTGGGTGGCCAACCGGCCCGGCAACAGAGGGTCCAGATGACCCTGACGCGCCGGACCTGACGGGCCGACAACACAGACGAAGGGGGCGATGAACCGGCCGGGCCCCGTACCGCTCATCGGTACGGGGCCCGGCCGGGTCTCATACGCCCGCCGTGTCCCGTTCCCGTACGGGCGGCTGTCCGCCGTCCGGTATGTCCGTCACCGGCTCCCCCGCACCCTCGCCCTCGCTCAGCCCGAACCGGTCGTGGAAGCGGCGCAGCGGCCCCGGTGCCCACCAGGTCGCCTTCCCCGTCAGCTTCATCACCGCGGGGACCAGGAGGCTGCGCACCACCATCGCGTCCATGATCACGGCGAGGGCTATCCCGAGGCCCAGCATCTTCGTGTTGGTGACCCGCGAGGTGCCGATGGCCACCATCACCACCGCGAGGATCACGGCCGCCGCGGTGATCAGCCCGCCGGTGCGCCGCAGACCGAAGGCCACGGCCCGGTCGTGGTCGCCGCTCCGGTCGTACTCCTCCTTGATCCGGGAGAGCAGGAACACCCCGTAGTCCATGGAGAGTCCGAAGGCGATGCAGAACATCAGGACCGGCAGGGTCGTGTCGATGTCCCCGGTCGGGGTGAAGCCGAGCAGTCCCGAGAGGTGGCCGTCCTGGAAGACCCAGACCACCGCGCCGAACATCGCCGTCAGGCTCAGCGCGTTGAGCACCACCGCCTGGAGCGGGATCAGCACACTGCCCGTGAGGAGGAAGACCAGCACCAAGGTCACCACCACGATGATGGCCAGCGCCCAGGGAAGCTGGTCGGCTATCGCGTCCTTGGAGTCGACCAGCGTGGCGGCCGTACCGGTCACGGAGGTGTCGAACGGCGCCGGCACCGCGCGGAGACCGGTGACGAGGTGCTGGGCGGCCTCCCCCGTCGCCTCGCCCCGGGAGCTGACGCTGAAGTACGCGTGCGCCCCCGAGGTCACCGGACCGTCGACCCGCAGCACCCCCGGCAGGGCCGCGGCCCGGTCGCGGTAGTCGGCGTACGCGGCCGGCGTGGCGGCCCCCTCCGCCACCACGTACAGAGCGCCGCTGGGGCCGGCCGGGAAGCCGCGTCCCATCTCCTCCTGGACCACCCGGGTCTCGGCGGTCGTGGGCAGCTGGCGGTAGTCGGACGAGCCGAACGTGACGCCCAGGAAGGGCAGTCCGAGCAGGATCAGACCGGCGGTGGTGGCCACGGCGAAGAGCGGGGCCCGCCGCATCACCAGGGCCGCCGTACGCCCCCATCCCGACGCCTCCTCGGGCGCTGCGGGCTTCGCGGCGGCCGCGGGCTCCCCGGCCGCCGGGGCCGTGCCCGCCTGCGCCGTACCCGCCGGGGCCGCTGCGGGCTTGTGTCCGCGCCGGCGCAGCAGCTTCCGCAGATCCAGCGCGTTCACCCGGTGTCCCAGCAGCAACAGCGCGGCCGGCAGCAGGACAAGCGCCGCGACGGCCGCCAGCAGCACCACCGCGATTCCCGCGTAGGCGAAGGAGCGCAGGAAGAACTGCGGGAAGACGAGCAGCGCGGCCAGCGAGGCCGCCACGGTGAGCGCGGAGAACAGCACCGTCCGCCCCGCCGTACGCATCGTGGTGCCCACGGCCTCCCGCACCTCCGCCCCCGCCGCCAGCTCCTCGCGGAACCGGCGCACGACAAACAGCGCGTAGTCGACGGCCAGTCCGAGGCCCAGCGCCGTGGTCAGGTTCTGCGCGAAGACCGAGACGTCCGTCAGCTCCGTGATCCCCCGCAGCACCGCGTTTGTCCCCAGGATGGCGACGATGCCGAGGCCGAGCGGCAGCAGTGCGGCGACCGCGCTGCCGAACACCATCACCAGCAGCACCAGCGTGATCGGCAGGGCGATCAACTCGGCCCGCAGCAAGTCCTCCTGGATCAGGGTCTGCATCTCGTGCTGCACCGCCACGGGCCCGCCGAGCGAGACCGTGAGGAGCCCCCGCGACCCTTCGTACGAGGGAGCTATCCGGTCCAGGACCTCGGCGGCGGTCTTCTCGTCGCCCTCGATCCTGGCCGCGACCAGCGCCTGCCGGCCGTCCTTGGCGCGCAGCGCGGACGCGCCCGCCTGCCCGCCCGCCCGCGCGAGCGCCTGCCAGTACGACCCGACTCCCGTGATGCCCCGTTCGGCCGTCAGCCGGTCCGTGAGCTTCCGGGCCTCGGCGGCGACCGCGGGATCGTCGACGCTCCGGGTCCCGCTGTCGACGAGCAGCAGCAGATTCGGCTGGGAGGAGGGGAACTCCCGCTCCAGCGCCTTCGTCGCGTAGCTCGATTCCGCGTTCGGGTCCTGCCAGCCGCCGCTCGCCAGCCGGTCGCCGACCCCGCTTCCCGCGACCACGGCCAGCGCCGTGACGACCAGGGCCAGCAGCAGGGTCAGGCGTGGACGCGCCGTGACGAACCTGGTCCAGCCACCGCGGCGCGGCTCGCTGTTGACATCGGACATGGTGCGGTGTCCCCTTCACCGTGACCCAAAGTAAGGGTCGGACAGCGCCATAGAATGGCAAATACGAGTCGTCGCTCGCATTGATCCAAGAATGCGAGCGCCCACTCGTGTTTGTCAACCCGATCAGGAGAGCTGGGGATAACCGTGCAGGAGGCGAAGAGGAGCGGCGGCGCGCCGGCGGCCGGAGGCGGCACCGACGCGGGAACGGAGAAGCCGCGCCGCCGACAGGCCCGTGGCGAGCGGCGCATCGCCCAGCTGCTCGACGCGGCGGCCAACGTCTTCTGCACCACCGGCTACACCGCGGCGAGCACCAACTCCATCGCCCGGGAGGCCGGCGTCTCGCCCGGCACGCTCTACCAGTTCTTCCCGAACAAGGAAGCCATCGCCATCGAGCTGGGCGACCAGTTGCTGCGGCGCTGGCGCGAGACGTACGGCCAGGCGTTCCTCCCCGTGCACACGAGCCTGCCACTGGCCGAGCTGCTGGACGCCGTTCTCGACCCGCTCATCGAGTTCAACCAGGCGAATCCCGCCTTCGCCGTACTGATGCAGGGCTCCGACATCCCCGGCCACGCCAGATTGCAGCACGAGAAGCTCAACACAGGCCTGGTGGAGCGCACGGAGGAGATCCTGGCCGGATACCTGCCGGACGCACCGCCGGCCGAGGTCGCCAGGACCGCGAACACGATCTTCGCCATCTTCAAGGCCGGACTCGGGCTGATCCTCACCCACGAGGGCGCCGAGCGCGACGCGTACACGAAGGAGCTGAAGACCGTCCTCCACCGCTACCTGAGCCCACTCGTCGGCGAGGCGGGCTGCTAGGCGGGCCGCCGGACGGATCGGGCAGGGCGGCGGATACGGGTGCCGCGCGAGGGTGACCCCAGCTTCGCTTTCATACCCCCTAGGGGTAAAGTCGGAAGAGCTGGGGCGTCACGGGATTCCCGCGACCCTCCAGCACACCCCGAACCGGGTACCGATGCTCTCGAATGCTCTCGAAGAGGAGAACGCCATGACCACCGAGACGACGACCGAGTCGACCGAGACCTCCGGCGGAGTCACCACCGTCTACCAGGTCAAGGGCATGAGCTGCGGCCACTGCGAAGGTGCCGTCTCCGGCGAGATCTCCACGATCGAGGGTGTCAGGTCCGTCCGGGCCACGGCCGCCACCGGCCAGGTGACAGTCGTGTCCGAATCGGTACTGGACGAGGGCGCCGTACGGGCCGCCGTGGACGAGGCGGGATACGAGCTGGTCGAGCACGCCTGACCGGCGGAAGTCACATAATCATAGGTCCGGGTGCAGTTTGAACCCTTGTTTCCATGGTTCCTGACCTCGATGGCCTGTGGCTCTACATGTGAGCCACAAGACCTTCACAAAGAGATCTAGATCACATAGATTGAGGGGTAACCATTCGGGCAGCTCGCGTGTCTTAGAAGGCGATGCCGGAGAACGTCTTGGGGGACGTTCGAAGGCATGTCATGGGACGTCTTGGGGGACGTTCCGGACAGGCGCGATCGACCGGGGCACGTGCACCGCGGGGAGCTTTGAGCGGCCCTCCCGTACGTACGTACCCCGGTCAGAGCGCAGCGAGAAGCCCGCTGTTGGTTTCAGCAGACGCCCGGGCCGGATCCCGTGGGGGGAATCCGCATCCGGGGATATGGAGAGCGCCCCGCTCGTCGACCCGTGGGGGGATCGGCGGCGGGGCGCTTTTCGCTGTCTGCGGGCCTGCCGGGAAGCCGGCGGGCCCGCGGGAGTCAGCGGCCCTCGACCGGGACGAAGTCGCGCAGGACCTCGCCGGTGTAGATCTGGCGCGGGCGGCCGATGCGGGATCCCGGCTCCTTGATCATCTCGTGCCACTGGGCGATCCAGCCGGGCAGCCGGCCGATCGCGAAGAGCACGGTGAACATCTCGGTCGGGAAACCCATGGCCCGGTAGATCAGGCCGGTGTAGAAGTCCACGTTCGGGTAGAGCTTGCGCTCGACGAAGTACTCGTCGGCCAGCGCGTGCTCCTCCAGCTTGAGCGCGATGTCGAGCAGCTCGTCGGACTTGCCGAGCGCCGACAGGACGTCGTGCGCCGCCGCCTTGATGATCTTCGCCCGGGGGTCGAAGTTCTTGTAGACGCGGTGCCCGAAGCCCATGAGCTTCACGCCGTCTTCCTTGTTCTTCACCTTGCGGATGAAGGAGTCGACGTCGCCGCCGGCCGCCTGGATACCTTCGAGCATCTCCAGGACGGAGGCGTTGGCGCCGCCGTGCAGCGGGCCCCACAGGGCGCTGATGCCCGCGGAGATCGAGGCGAACATGTTCGCCTGCGAGGAGCCGACCAGACGCACGGTGGAGGTCGAACAGTTCTGCTCGTGGTCCGCGTGCAGGATGAAGAGCTTGTCCAGCGCGGCGACCACGACCGGGTCCGGCACGTACTCCTGCGCGGGGACGGAGAACGTCATGCGCAGGAAGTTCTCGACGTACCCGAGGTCGTTGCGCGGGTAGACGAAGGGGTGGCCGATCGACTTCTTGTACGCGTACGCCGCGATCGTCGGAAGCTTGGCGAGCAGCCGGATCGTCGAGAGGTGGCGCTGCTTCTCGTCGAACGGGTTGTGACTGTCCTGGTAGAACGTCGACAGCGCGCTGACCACGGAGGACAGCATCGCCATCGGGTGCGCGTCGCGCGGGAAGCCGTCGTAGAAACGCTTGACGTCCTCGTGCAGCAGCGTGTGCTGGGTGATCTCGTTCTTGAACGAGGCCAGCTCGTCGACGGTCGGAAGCTCACCGTTGATCAGCAGGTACGCCACCTCGACGAAGCTGGACCGCTCGGCCAGCTGTTCGATGGGGTAACCGCGATAACGGAGGATGCCTTCCTCGCCGTCGAGGTAGGTGATCCCGGACTTGTAGGCGGCGGTGTTGCCGTACCCGCTGTCCAGTGTCACCAGGCCGGTCTGAGCACGGAGCTTTCCGATGTCGAAGCCCGAATCGCCGACGGTGCTGTTGATCACCGGATAGGTGTACTCGCCGTCGCCGTACCGCAGTACTACCGCGTCGTTCGCGTCGTTGTCGCGTTTCTCGCTCACGTCATCCCTCACCGACGTAGTGCCTCTTCTTCGAGGTGCCCTGACTGTCTCTACCATCCCCCATTTGGCTCAGGAGAGTGCACTCGGGGTCGGCCATTAGGCCTATCCGCGGCACTCAGTGCCGCGAACCCGCTCATCCTGCCTTCTTCGCACCCGTTCTGAAAGTCCACGCGCTCAGGTACCTGCGACGGGCCGGTTACCGGTCGGGGAGCCGGTCGCCCGACAGCCGGTGGTCGAGGGCCGTGAAACGTCTGCCCGCCGAGACCGTTCTCACCGCCTGCCCTATGGCCTTGCGCGAGCCGACCAGCACCACCAGCTTCTTGGCGCGGGTGACCGCGGTGTAGAGGAGGTTGCGCTGGAGCATCATCCAGGCCCCCGTCGTGACCGGGATGACCACGGCCGGGTACTCACTGCCCTGCGAACGGTGGATCGTCATCGCGTACGCGTGCGCCAGCTCGTCCAGCTCGTCGAAGTCGTACGGCACCTCTTCCTCCTCGTCCGTCAGCACCGTCAGCCGCTGGTCCTCCAGATTCAGCGAGGTGACCACCCCGACCGTGCCGTTGAAGACCCCGTTCTCGCCCTTCTCGTAGTTGTTGCGGATCTGGGTGACCTTGTCCCCCACCCGGAACACCCGGCCGCCGAGCCGCTTCTCCGGCAGGTCGGGCCGACCGGGCGTGATGGCCTGCTGGAGCAGACCGTTCAGCGCCCCCGCGCCGGCCGGACCGCGGTGCATCGGCGCCAGCACCTGGACGTCACGCCGCGGGTCAAGACCGAACTTCGCGGGGATCCGGCGGGCCGCGACCTCCACCGTGACGCGGCCGGCGTCCTCCGTCTCGTCCTCCACGAAGAGGAAGAAGTCGGAGAGGCCCTGGGTGATCGGATGCACCCCCGAGTTGATGCGGTGGGCGTTGGTGACGACGCCCGACTGCTGCGCCTGGCGGAAGATCCGGGTGAGCCGCACCTGCGGCACGGGCCCGCCCTCCGCCAGCAGGTCCCGCAGCACCTCCCCCGCCCCGACCGACGGCAGCTGGTCGACATCCCCCACCAGCAGGAGGTGCGCACCCGGCGCCACCGCCTTCACCAGCTTGTTGGCCAGCAGCAGGTCCAGCATCGAGGCCTCGTCCACCACCACCAGGTCCGCGTCCAGCGGCCGGTCCCTGTCGTACGCCGCGTCCCCGCCCGGTTTCAGCTCCAGCAGCCGGTGCACCGTGGACGCCTCGGCGCCCGTCAGCTCGGCCAGCCGCTTGGCCGCGCGCCCGGTGGGGGCGGCCAGCACCACCTTGGCCTTCTTCGCGCGCGCCAGCTCCACGATCGAGCGGACCGTGAAGGACTTCCCACAGCCGGGGCCACCCGTCAGGACGGCGACCTTCTCGGTCAGCGCCAGCCGGACCGCCTGCCGCTGCTCGGGCGCCAGCTCCGCCCCCGTACGGTCCGCGAGCCACGCCAGCGCCTTGTCCCACGCGACGTCCCGGAAGGCCGGCATCCGGTCCTCGCCGGTCCGCAGCAGCCGGAGCACCTGGACGGAAAGGGACAGCTCCGCGCGGTGGAACGGGACCAGGTAGATCCCGTTGACCGGCTCCCCGCCGTCCGGCCCCGGCACGCGCTCGCGCACCGCCCCCTCGTCCTCCGTGGTCAGCTCGGCCAGGCATTCGATGACCAGGCCCGTGTCGACCTGGAGCAGCTTCACGGCGTCCGCGATGAGCCGCTCCTCGGGCAGGAAGCAGTGGCCCTGGTCGGTGGACTGCGACAGCGCGTACTGGAGGCCGGCCTTGACCCGCTCCGGGCTGTCGTGCGGGATGCCGACGGCCTGCGCGATCCGGTCCGCGGTGAGGAAGCCGATGCCCCAGACGTCGGCCGCCAGCCGGTACGGCTCGTTCTTGACCACCGAGATCGAGGCGTCCCCGTACTTCTTGTAGATCCGCACCGCGATGGAGGTGGAGACGCCGACACCCTGGAGGAAGATCATGACCTCCTTGATGGCCTTCTGCTCCTCCCAGGCGGCGGCGATCATCTTCGTCCGCTTGGGGCCCAGCCCGGGGACCTCCACGAGCCTCTTCGGCGCCTCTTCGATGATGTCCAGGGTGTCCAGCCCGAAGTGCTCCACGATCCGGTCCGCGATGCGCGGGCCGATGCCCTTGATCAGGCCGGAACCGAGGTAACGGCGGATGCCCTGGATGGTGGCGGGCAGGACCGTCGTGTAGTTCTCCACCGTGAACTGCTTGCCGTACTGGGGGTGCGAGGCCCAGCGCCCCTCCATCCGCAGCGACTCGCCGGGCTGCGCGCCGAGCAGCGCGCCGACGACGGTGAGGAGGTCACCGCCCCGGCCGGTGTCCACCCGGGCGACCGTGTAGCCGTTCTCCTCGTTCGCGTACGTGATGCGCTCAAGGACGGCTTCGAGCACGGCGAAGGCGGGGGCGGGGGCAGGGGCGGGGGTGGTCGTAGACGTCGCGGCTGGCCTGGGGGTCGGACGAGTGGACTGGTTGGGCATGATCTGACGCTACCGCCGGACTCCGACATCGTGCCGAGCCTGTGGATAACTTGCCTGCGGAGAACCTCTCCGGACGCCCCGACACGCTACTAGGGGCCCGGTCGACAGACCGGGCCCCACGCGCTCCCCCCACCGGCAAAGCTTCCTGATCCCCCCGGATCCGTCCCCCGAAAACCTTGCCGACCTATACGACTCATCTCACGCAGAGATGGTTGCACGATTTCGCAGAGTTATTTTTTGAGGCCGCGTCATCGTCGGGAGAGGCAGGGTCATTTCCTAGAGGGCGTGTGCCACGTACCGCTCCACGACCTCCGTCAGCAGCTCCACGCCGTCCCTCTTCCACAGCTCGTCGTTGAACAGCTCCACCTCGATCGGCCCGTCGTAGCCCGCCGCCTCCACCCGCGCGCGCCACGCTCGCAGGTCGACCGAGCCGTCGCCGAGCTGGCCGCGGCCGTTCAGGACTCCGGCGGGAAGCGGGGTGGTCCAGTCGGCCAGTTGGAAGGAGAAGACCCGGTCGGCGGCGCGGGCGACGGCCGCGGGTGCCCGGTCGTCCCACCAGACGTGGTACGTGTCCACGACCACGCCGACCTGATCCGCCGGGAAGCGTTCGGCCAGTTCGAGGGCCTGGTCGAGCGTGGAGACCACACACCGGTCCGACGCGAACATCGGGTGCAGCGGCTCGATCGCGAGCCGGACACCCCGTTCCCCGGCGTACGGTGCCAACTCGGCGAGCGCGTCGGCGATCCGCTCCCGGGCCCCGGCCAAGTCCCGGCTGCCGGGCGGCAGTCCGCCGGAGACGAGGACCAGCGTGTCCGTGCCGAGCGTCACCGCCTCGTCGATGGCCGCCCGGTTGTCGGCCAGCGCCTCGGCGCGTCCGGCCGGGTCGGCCGCGGTGAGGAAACCGCCCCGGCAGAGTGTGGTGACGGCGAGCCCGGCATCCCGTACGAGCTTGGCGGCGGCCTCGACCCCGTACTCCTGAACAGGCGCACGCCACAGGCCGATACCGGGGATTCCCAGGCGTACGCAGGCCTCGGTCAGTTGAAGGAGGGGGAGTTGCTTCACCGTCATCTGGTTGATGCTGAAGCGGCTCAGGTCGGGGGCGGTGGCGCTGCTCGGATCCGCCGTCATCGGCTCACTCCGTACACGTCCAGCAGCGACATCATCCGCGCCTCCGCAGCCGCTGGGTCGGGGAACAGGCCCAGCACGTCCGCCAGTTCGTACGCCCGTGCCAGATGCGGCAGCGAACGCGCCGACTGGAGTCCACCGACCATCGTGAAGTGGTCCTGGTGGCCCGCCAGCCACGCCAGGAGGACCACGCCCGTCTTGTAGAAGCGGGTGGGCGGTTGGAAGAGGTGACGGGACAACT
The DNA here is from genome assembly GCF_044744165.1 of Streptomyces sp. NPDC087420. Lineage (NCBI taxonomy): Bacteria > Bacillati > Actinomycetota > Actinomycetes > Kitasatosporales > Streptomycetaceae > Streptomyces > Streptomyces sp. NPDC087420. Next base: position 220,308 of record NZ_JBIUXU010000003.1, on the reverse strand, counting down.
CCACGGTGGGATCGAGTAGTTCGCGGAACCCCTTCGCGTCATCGGTGTCCAGGACCCGTACCGCCTCCGCCGCCACCGGTCCCAGCGGGTCGAAGATCCCCAACAGGGCGTGACTGAAGCCCTGTTCGTCGCCCGCGATCAGCTCGGGGTAGTTGAAGTCGTCACCCGTGTAGCAGCGCACGCCCCGGGGCAGCCTGCGACGCAGCTCGACCTCCCGCCGGGCGTCCAGCAGCGAGACCTTGATGCCGTCGACCTTGTCGGGATGGGCGGTGATGACCTGGAGGAAGGTCTCGGTGGCGGTGTCGAGGTCCTCGCTGCCCCAGTATCCGTCGAGCGCGGGGTCGAACATCGGTCCGAGCCAGTGCAGTACGACGGGCTCCGCGGCCTGACGCAGGAGGTGCGCGTAGAGGTCGAGGTAGTCGTCGGGGGTCGTCGCCGCCGCCGCGAGCGCACGCGACGCCATGAGGATGGCCTGCGAGCCGGTCTCCTCGACAAGCGCGAGCTGCTCCTCGTACGCGGCCCTCACCTCGCCCAAGGTATGTACGCCTGGCGGCAGTTGGTCGGTGCCGACCCCACAGGCGATACGGCCGCCGACCGCCTTCGCCTCGGCGGCGGAGCGCCGGATCAGCTCGGCCGCGCCCGCCCAGTCCAGTCCCATGCCGCGCTGCGCGGTGTCCATGGCCTCCGCGACCCCGAGCCCGTGCGACCAGAGATGGCGGCGGAAGGCGAGCGTGGCGTCCCAGTCGACGGCGGCGGGTGTGTCGGGGCTGGTGTCGGCGTACGGGTCGGCGACGACGTGCGCGGCCGAGAAGACCGTACGAGAGGTGAGGGGGCCCGGTCGGGGTGAGGCCACGACGAAGTGCGCCGGTTCGGTGCGGGGTGTGTACGTACGCAACACCCCGCCGGCGGACGGCAGTCGGAGGGTCACAGGGTCAGCTCCGGTACGTCGAAGCGGCGCCCCTCCGCCGAGGACCGCAGCCCCAGCTCGGCGAGTTGGACCCCGCGCGCGCCCGCGAGCAGGTCCCACCGGTACGGCTCGTCGAGCGCGAGGTGGCGCAGGAACAGTTCCCACTGCGCCTTGAAGCCGTTGCCGAACTCCCCGTTGTCCGGCACCTCTTGCCACTGGTCGCGGAAGGACTCGGTGACGGGCAGGTCCGGGTTCCACACCGGCTTGGGGGTGGCGCTGCGGTGCTGCACGCGGCAGCGGCGCAGACCGGCGACCGCCGAGCCGTGCGTACCGTCGACCTGGAACTCCACGAGTTCGTCGCGGTTGACCCGTACCGACCAGGCGGAATTGATCTGCGCGACCACGCCGCCCTCCAGCTGGAAGATGCCGTACGCGGCGTCGTCGGCGGTGGCCGCGTACGGCTTGCCCCGCTCGTCCCAGCGCTCGGGGATGTGGGTGGTGATGTGCGCCTGGACGGTGGTGACGCGGCCGAAGAGTTCGTGGAGGACATACTCCCAGTGCGGGAACATGTCGACGGTGATGCCACCGCCGTCCTCGGCGCGGTAGTTCCAGGAGGGGCGTTGGGGGTCCTGCCAGTCGCCCTCGAAGACCCAGTAGCCGAACTCCCCTCGTACGGAGAGGATTTGGCCGAAGAAGCCGCCGTCGATGAGGCGCTTGAGCTTGAGCAGGCCCGGCAGGAAGATCTTGTCCTGGACGACGCCGTGCTTGATTCCGGCGCTCCGGGCGAGCCTGGCCAGGTCGAGGGCGCCGGCGAGGTCGGCGGCGGTCGGCTTCTCCGTGTAGATGTGTTTGCCGGCGGCGATGGCTTTTTTGATCGACTCGACGCGGGCCGAGGTGACCTGGGCGTCGAAGTAGAGGGAGATCGTGTCGTCCGCCAGGACGGCGTCGAGGTCCGTCGACCATTCGGTGAGGCCGTGGCGTTCCGCGATTTCCTTGAGGGCGTGCTCGCGGCGCCCGACGAGGACCGGCTCCGGCCAGAGCACCTCGCCGCCGCCGAGGTCCAGTCCGCCCTCTTCGCGGATCGCGAGGACGGAGCGCAGCAGATGCTGCCGGTACCCCATCCGCCCCGTGACGCCGTTCATGGCGATCCGCACTGTCCTGCGTGTCACGAAGTTCCCTCCATACGGCCGTAGCAAGCGCTTTCTATAGGGTATGAAGCTAGCCTGCGATTCCGGGACGGACAAGAGCCGGGCCGGGATCTCGCCCGCCGTGGCCCACCTCGTGGTCCGGTCCGCCTGGCACTCACCCTCGTACCCCTCGGAGGAAAGCGATGACCGTAAGCCCGCTCTGTGGAGGCGAACGATGACGGTCACCCTGGCGGATGTGGCGGCCCGCGCGCGGGTGTCGCCCGCCACCGTGTCCCGTGTGCTGAACGGCAACTATCCGGTCGCCGCGACCACCCGGGAGCGGGTGCTGCGGGCGGTGGACGAGCTGGACTACGTACTGAACGGCCCCGCCAGCTCCCTCGCCGCCGCCACGTCCGACCTGGTCGGCATCCTCGTCAACGACATCGCCGACCCCTTCTTCGGGATCATGGCCGGGGCGGCGCAGACGGAGATCGGCGGCCAGGAGGGTACGGGGCGGGCGGGGGGCGAGAAGCTCGCCGTCGTCTGCAACACGGGGGGCTCGCCGGAGCGCGAACTGACGTATCTGACTCTCCTCCAGCGCCAGCGGGCCGCGGCCGTGGTCCTGACGGGCGGAGCCCTCGAAGATCCGGACCATATCGCCGCGATGGCCTCGAAACTGGCCAAACTCGCCGACGCGGGGACGCGGGTGGTGCTGTGCGGACGGCCGCCACTGCCGGACGGCGAGGCGATAGTGGCGGCGCTGGCGTTCGACAACCGCGGGGGCGGGCGGCGGCTGACGGAACACCTGCTGGCGCTGGGGCACCGGAAGATCGGCTATGTGGCGGGGCCGGCGGAGCGGACGACTACGCGGCATCGGCTGGAGGGGCATCGGGCGGCGTTGGGGGCGGGTGGGATTGGTGGGATTGGTAGGGCTAGTGGGATTGGTGGGATTGGTGGGGCTGGTGGGATTGATGGGGCTGGGCTCGGTGATCAGGAGCTGCTGACCGTGCACGGGCCGTACACCCGGCGGTCGGGGTACGAGGCGACGCTGGAGCTGCTGCGCCGGGCGCCGGATCTGACGGCCGTGATCGGCGCGAACGACACGGTGGCGCTGGGGGCGTGCGCGGCCATCCGGGACCAGGGGTTGCGCATTCCGCAGGACGTCTCGGTGGCGGGCTTCGACGACCTGCCGTTCTCGGTGGACGCGATGCCCGCGCTGACGACGGTACGGCTGCCGCTATACGAGGCGGGGGCGCGGGCGGGGCGGCTGGCGATGGGGACGGAGGCGCCGCCGCCGGGCGGGATCGCGACGATCGGGGCGGAGCTGATGGTGCGGGGGTCCACGGGGGCGGCTCGGGTGGGGTGAGGGGGGAGGTCGGGGGGGCGGGGGCGCGGGGGCGCGGGTGGGGTGAGGGGGTGTGACCGGGGGCGGTTCAGGTGAGGTGAGGGGGTGTGACCGGGGGTGACGGGGTACTGGGGTGTGATGGCTTGATGCCCTGGAATGCGTCGTTCGGAGGCTCGTTAAGAGCCTTGTTCGGAGCCTTGTTCGGAAAGGAACAATCGTGAAGTTCGCCTTCTCCACCCTCGGAGTACCGGGCCTGCCCATCCCTGAGGTCGTCGGACTCGCCACCGCCACCGGCTACCAGGGCGTGGAACTCCGCGCCCACCCGGAGGAACCGGTCCACCCCGGCATCGGAGCGGCCGAGCGGGCCGCGGTGGTGGACGACTTCAAGCGGGCCGGCGTCGAGATCCTGACGGTCGCCGGGTACGTACGGGTCGCCGACACGACCGCCGACGAGGACGCCGTACGGCAGGAACTCGACGACCTCCTCTGGCTGGCCCGGGACCTGGGCGCCGCGAACGTCCGCGTGTTTCCTGGTGGCGGGGACCAGGACCCGGCGGAGGCCGACGCGGCGGCGGCGCGGCGGCTGGGCGCGGCGGGGGAGGTGGCCGCCGACTTCGGCGTACGGATCCTGCTGGAGACCCACGACTCGCACCGTACGGGGGTGGACGCGGCGCGGGTGCTGGGGACGGTGGGGCACCCGCAGGTGGGGGTGTTGTGGGACGTGATGCACACGTGGCTGGGCGGGGAGGACCCGATCACCACGCACGCGGTACTGGCGCCGCACCTGGGCTACGTACAAGTCAAGGACATCGCCTCGGCCGAGGACACGACTCCGCTGGCGCTGGGGGCGGGGGTGCTGCCGCTGGCGGAGTGTGTGGCGCTGCTGGCGCACGGCGGTGAGGGCGGCGCCGGTGGCGGTGGCGGTGACGACAGCTGGGTGTGCTGGGAGTACGAGAAGCGCTGGTATCCGAAGGCAGCGGAGCTGCCGGGGCTGTTGGAGGCGGGGCGGAGGTATCTGGAGGGGCTGGCGGGTGGGGGGCTGAGGTTCGGTGGGGTGAGGTGGGATGGTCTGGCGCGGGTTCGGGCCGAGGGGTAGTCGGGTGTGGCCGGGTTGTTTTGAGCGACGTGGGGCCGCCCCTTGCTGTTGAGTGTCGCGGGGCCGGTCCGGGCGTCAAGGGCGCTCCTGCGTCGCGTCGGCTTCGCCGATTGCGCTGCGCTTCACCCTTGACCCCCGGCCCGGCCCCGCAAGGGAAGGCTGGGGGGGGCGGCCCGGGGGAAGGGTCCCCCGACAATCCCCGGGGGAGGTTGGGGTTTCGTGCCGGGCCTCGGCTTTCGGCGGGGTGTTGCGCACCACTTGAATGGGGCGGTCGGTCTCAGTTCGGCGGCTGGCGGGCCGTCCGTTTGCCGGTGCGCAAGCACCGTGTCTGGGCTGGGTGGGTGGTGGGGCAGATGTGGCGGGGGGAGGCGGCCCGTCGGGCCTGTTTCGGCGGGTTGTGTGCTCTGGGAGCCCGTTAACGAAACACAGGACACAGGACCGGGGAGGAGAGGCCCGCAGGAGCCCTCAAAGCCTGGGCAAATGGGGCATATAGCCTTCTGGGGGTGGAATGTCGGGCAATCCCGGCGGCCGGCCGTCACCCACCGGCCCGCACGCAAGCACCACACCCGGGCCGGGCGAGTGGCAGGGCGGATGCCGCCCGCTGGGGCGGTCATCGGGCCCGTTTCGGTGGGTTGTGTGCTTTGAAAGCCCCTTAATGAAACACAGGACACAACACCCAGCAGGAGAGGCCCTCAACGAGCCTCAAGACCTAGGCAAATGGGGCATATTGGCCGCCGGAATGGGTGCGGCCCCGCCTGGCCCCGCAGCTGACCACGGATCTCAGACACGGTGCCTGCACGCCGGCAAACAGACAGCCCGCCAGCCGCCGAACCAAGACCAACCGCCCCATTCAAGTGGGGCGCAAAACCCCGCCGAAAGCCGGGGCCCGCGACGAAACCCCAACAACAAACAAGCCCCCCGGGGGACCTTCCCCCGGGCCGCCCCCCTCAGCCTTCACTTGCGGTTTCGGGGCGGGAGTCAAGGGTGAAACGAAGTGGAATCGGCGAAGCCGACGCTCCGCAGGAGCGCCCTTGACGCCCGACCCGAAACCGCGACACTCAACAACCAGGGCGGCCCCACGCCGCCCAACACAAGACCGGCCACCCCCGACTACCCCTCCGCCCGAACCCCCGCCTTCGCTGCCGCAGTCAGCCCCCAGCAACCCCTGAATTAAGCTTTGCTTACGTATGGGTCGGTCAGAGTCATCCGAGGAGGGGGCGCCATGCTCGATCTGGGTCGGCTACGCGCCCTCCATGCCGTCTCCGTCCATGGCTCCGTCGGTGCTGCCGCCTCCGCCCTCGGGTATACCCCCTCCGCCGTCTCCCAGCAGATCACCAAGTTGGAGCGGGAGACTCGTACAACGCTCCTGGAGCGGCGGGGGCGTGGGGTTGTGCTCACCGACGAGGCGCGGCATCTCGCTGCCACCGCCGAAGAGTTGTTCGCCATCGTTGAGCGTGCCGAGACCACCTTGGAGGAGCGTCGGGGGCAGCCGACCGGGCAGTTGGTCGTTGCCGCGTTCGCTTCCTCCGCGCGTGGGTTGCTTCCCCCGGTGCTTGCCGAACTGGCCCTGCTTCATCCCACCTTGGACATCCGGCTGCGTGAGATCGACCCCCACCTGTCCTCCGACCTCGTGGCCCGGGGTCTGATCGACCTCGCCGTCACCCACGACTGGGACATCGCCCGGCTGCCCACCCCCGACGGGGTGGAGCAGGCCGTCATCGGTGACGACCTCTGCGATCTGCTCGTGCCGGACGGGCACGCCCTCGCCGCGCGGGCCGTCGTGCGGCGGGCGGATCTGCGGGGGTTGCGCTGGATCTGTCAGCCGCCCGGCACCGTCTGCCACGACTGGCTCGTGCGTACGCTCCGCGCCGCCGGTTGTGAGCCCGACCTCGCCCATCAGGCCGAGGAGAACCACACCCAGATCGCCCTGGTCGCGGCCGGGTTGGGCGTCGCGATGGTTCCCCGGCTGGGGCGGGGGCCGCTGCCCCCGGGCGTACGGGCCCTGACGCTCGATCCTGTGCCCTCGCGACGGTTGTACGCGCTGTGGCGCACGGGTGCCGCGCGGCGGCCGGCCGTCACCGCCACCGTGGCGGCGCTGCGGCGGCATTGGCCCGACGTTGCCGCCGTAACCGGTTGAGGAGGCCTTTTGGATGGCGGTCCGCCGAGCGGGCCCTGTTCGGCCCGCCCGGCGGAGGTGCCTTACGGCCTCAGCGTCTGCTGGCGCTCCACCTTCTGGCGGTCCAGCTTCGCGTCGTACGGCGCGAGCGGCTTCGCCTTCGCCGCGTCCTGCTGTACGGCCGCCGGCGCGACGCCCGCCCAGTTGAGGATCCGGGCCGTGGCCTTCGCCGACTGGTCGGGGTTCAGGGCCGCCACGTTGGCACCATGGTTGGCGCCCGGGGCGACGTACACGTAACTGTCACGCGCACCGCGCCCGACGCGGAACTGCTCCGCGCCCCACGGGTCGTTCTGCCCGTACACGAACAGCATCTGGTCCGCGTGGTGCTGCACCCAGCTGTCGACGTCCGGCATCACCCGGGGGTCGAACGTCATGGGGATGTCGCGCGGCACGAAGTTGCGCGGCGGCTGGTAGCCGTAGCGGCTCAGCTTGCCCAGGTGCGGCTGCTTGATGTCCGGCGAGCCCAGCTGCGTACCGGCCTGGTAGTAGTACGGCGTGTACGTCGCGAGGCCCTGGTCCGTGTAGGCGGAGAAGCCGGAGATCGCGTCGATGATGTCGTAGATCTCCTGGTCGGAGGCGGTGGCCGGCGGGATGCTCTCGCAGTCCGCGAGCAGGCTGTACTGCCAGAAGGCCCAGACGAAGTCCAGGACGACGGCTTCGTACGCCTTGTCGAGCGAGCCGACGGTGGTGAAGGTCGCGCCGTTGGCCTCGGCCCACTCCGCGTACGTCTTCTCCAGCGGCTCCCGCCGGATGAGCGCCTGGCGCTGCACGGCGTTGAGCTTGTCGCGGCACTCCTTGGTGCCGACCTTCTCGAAGAACCGGTCGTACGCCGAATCCTCCTTGTTCACCACGTCGTTGGGCGCGACGTACGCGACCACGCCGTCCATGTCACGCGGGTAGAACCGCTCGAAGTAGGTGGCGGTCATGCCGCCCTTCGAAGCGCCCGTGGACAGCCACTTCTTGGGGTAGATCTTCTTCAGCGCGGTGAAGATGCGGTGCTGGTCGCTGGCGGCCTGCCAGATGTCCAGCTTCGACCAGTCGGCCGGCTCCGGGCGCGACGGAGTGAAGAAGCGGTACTCCATCGAGACCTGGTTGCCGTCGATGATGCGCGTCGGCTCACTGCGGCTCGGGTTGGTGGAGACGTTGTAGCCGCCGGTGGAGAAGACCGTGGGACGGCTGGTGTCCTTGTGCAGCAGCGTGATGCGCTGCTGGAAGGTGCCCTTGGACGGGTGCCGGTGGTCCACCGGCTGGGTGTAGTTGAGGACGAAGTAGCGGTAACCCTCGTACGGCTTCTCCTGGATCAGGCTCATCCCGGGTATCGCCAGGACGCGGTCCTTGATGTCCGTGGTGTCAGCGGTGTTCGTAACACCCGTGGTGTCCGTGACGGCCGTACCACTCGCGGACTTCTGGTCCGCGGCGGTGGCCGCACCCGCCGTTGCCACGGTGCCTATGATCAGCGACAGCGACAACAGCCATCTCAGCGTCTTGCGCATGCACTCTCCCTGTGTTCATGACAGACCTGGTGAACCTAGCGGGGCTCATGCCGCACCGCCAGCCCCGCCGGCCTCCGTGGGAGCAACCTTCCCGGGCTCCCGCGCGTCGTACGCATGTACACCCGACTGATGACAGGGGCATGCGTGTTCGCTGGGACTGGGTTTGGGAAGGGCGCGCTGCCGCGCCGGCTCGCGGCGGGGACCGTGGTGGTCGCGCTGGCGGCGCTCGTTCTGGCCGATCCCGCCGCTGCGGGTGCCGCCCCGCTCTCCGTGTGTTCGGGGCAGCCGCAGAAGACGGTGCCCTTCGCTCACGGCGAGTTGCGGATCTACAAGGCGCGGGGATACGCGTGCGCGCTCACCGTCGCCGACCACCCCGGCGCCAGGCGGGCGATGCGGGTCAGCCTCCAGGCGCGTGGCGGCAGCCCGTTGGTGGACAGCGGTGACTTCACGCAGCACGCGGGGCCGGTGACCGTCCACGCCCTCAACCGGTGTGTACGGGCCTCCGGCGCCATCTCCGGCACGTCGGCGTCCACCGGGTGGATCCTCTGCTGATCGCGGGCTGATCCCGTTTCAAGAGCGAACCCCTCACACCGCCGCCGCCGTCTCCTCCTCCTCGCCGATGAAGCTGCGCCACAGCTTGGTGTAGCGGCCGTTCAGCGCCAGCAGTTCATCGTGTGTGCCGTCCTCCACCACCCGGCCGTGGTCCATCACGACCACCCGGTCCGCGCGGGCCGCCGTGGTCAGGCGGTGGGCGACCACCAGGGTCGTACGGCGGCCGGTGAGGCGGTCGGTGGCCTGGTTGACCAGGGCCTCGCTCGCCAGGTCCAGCGCGGCGGTCGCCTCGTCCAGCAACAGGACGTCGGGGTCGACCAGTTCGGCGCGGGCGAGGGCGATCAGCTGGCGCTGGCCCGCGGAGAGGTTACGGCCCCGCTCGGCGACCTCGTGCACGTAACCGCCGTCCAGCGTGGCGATCATCTCGTGGGCACCCACCGCGCGTGCCGCGGCCTCCACCTGCGCGTCGGTCGCCTCGGGGCGGCCGTACGCGATCGCGTCCCGGATCGTCCCCGCGAAGAGGTACGCCTCCTGCGGGACCACGCCGAGCCGGTGGCGGTACGCCGTCAGGTCCAGGTCGCGCAGGTCCGTACCGTCCGCCGTGACCCGGCCGCCGGTCGGGTCGTAGAAGCGCGCGACCAGCTTCACCAGGGTGGACTTGCCCGCGCCGGTCTCGCCGACGAACGCGACGGTCTGGCCGGCCGGGATCCGCAGGTCGACCCCCATCAGGGCGGCCTCGTCCGCGAGTTCACCGTTCTCGCCGGTGTAGGCGAAGCTCACGTCCTCGAAGGAGATCTCCCCGCGCAGCGACAGCACGTCGAGCGGTGCCTTCGACGCCGCCGTCGTGGTGGGCTCCCGCAGCAGCTCCTGGATGCGGCCCAGCGAGACGCTCGCCTGCTGGTAGCCGTCGAAGACCTGCGAGAGCTGCTGGACGGGTGCGAAGAACAGGTCGATGTAGAGGAGGTACGCGACCAGCGCGCCGGTCGTCAGCGTGCCCGCCTCCACCCGCCCCGCGCCGACGATGAGCACGGCCGCCGCCGCGACGGAGGCGAGCAGCTGGACGAACGGGAAGTACACCGAGATCAGCCACTGCCCGCGCACCCGGGCCTCGCGGTAGTGGTCGCTGCGGGCGGCGAAGCGCTCAGCGCCGTCCTGCTCGCGCCGGAACGCCTGGACGATCCGCAGCCCGGAGACGGACTCCTGGAGGTCGGCGTTGACGGCGCTGATGCGCTCACGGGCCAGTTCGTACGCCTTCACGCTCTTGCGGCGGAAGAAGACCGTGGCGACGAACAGGACCGGCAGGGTCGCGAAGACCACCAACGCCAGTTCCACATCGATCGCGAGGAGCACCACGAGGATGCCGAAGAAGGTGACGACGGAGACGAACGCCGTGACGAGCCCGGTCTGGAGGAAGGTGGACAGCGCGTCCACGTCCGTCGTCATCCGGGTCATGATCCGGCCGGTCAACTCGCGCTCGTAGTAGTCGAGTCCGAGCCGCTGGAGCTGCGCGAAGATCTTCAACCGCAGGGAGTAGAGCACCCGTTCACCGGTGCGCCCGGTCTTGCGCGTCTCGCCGATCTGGGCGAGCCACTGGACGAGCACCACCAGCAGGCCGAGACCGGCCGCCACCCACACCGCGCCGAGGGCCATGCGCTCGACGCCCTGGTCGATGCCGTGCCGGATGAGGACGGGCAGGGCCAGGCTCATCGCGGCGTCGACCGCGACCAGCGACAGGCTCACCAGCAGCGGCGGCCCGAAGCCGCGCAGCAGCCTGCGCAGTCCGTACGACTCCTCGGCGGCGACGGCGCGCGCCTCGTCGATCTCCGGGAGGTCGGTGGCCGGCGGCAACGCCTCGACCTGCGCGAGCAGTTCGGGGGTGGCGCCGGGCGCGGCGGACTCCTCGGCGGCGATCTCGTCCCGCTCCCACAGGGCGGGCGTGATGCCGCGCTCCGCGTCGAACTCGGCGTCGATCTCCTCCTGTACGGAACGGTCCTCCGGTACGGTCGCCTGGACGGCCGCCGGTGCGCCCGCCGGCCCGTCCGCCACGAGGCCGGGCACATGCCCCGGAGAGACCTCGCCCAGCTCGTCCGGGTCCGTCAGGAGCTTCCGGTAGAGGGCGGAGCGCCGCTGGAGCTCCTCGTGGGTGCCGATGTCGGCGAGCCGGCCGCCGTCCAGCACCGCGATCCGGTCGGCGAGGTTCAGGGTGGAGCGGCGGTGGGCGATGAGCAGGGTCGTACGCCCGGCCATCACCCCGCGCAGCGCCTCGTGGATCTCGTGCTCGACCCGGGCGTCCACGGCGGAGGTGGCGTCGTCCAGGAGCAGCAGGCGGGGGTCGGTGAGGATCGCGCGGGCGAGCGCCACGCGCTGGCGCTGGCCGCCGGAGAGGGTGAGGCCCTGCTCCCCCACCTTGGTGTCGTAGCCGTTCGGCAGGTCGCTGATGAAGCCGTGGGCCTGGGCGGCACGGGTGGCCCGGAGGATCTCCTCCTCGGTGGCGTCCGGCTTCCCGTACGCGACGTTGGCGCGGACGGTGTCGGAGAAGAGGAAGCTGTCCTCGGGGACGAGCCCGATGGCGGCGCGCAGGGAGTCGAAGGTCAGCTCGCGGACGTCGTGGCCGCCGACGAGGACCGCGCCGCGGTTCACGTCGTAGAAACGGGGGACGAGCAGCGAGAGGGTGGACTTGCCGCTGCCGGAGGAGCCGACGACGGCGACGGTCTCGCCGGGGCTCATCTCCAGCGAGAAGCCGTCGAGGACGGTCCTGCCGTCGTCGTACGAGAAGGACACGTCGTCGAACTCGACGGAGGCCTCGGCGTCCGCCGGCAGCTCCTTCGTGCCGTCCTCCATCGTGGGCTCGGTGTCGATGAGCTCCAGGACGCGTTCCACCCCGGCGCGGGCCTGCTGGCCGATGGTCAGGACGACGGCGAGCATCTTGACCGGGCCGACGAGCTGGGCGAGGTACGTGGAGAAGGCGACGAACGTGCCGAGGGTGATCTCGCCGCGCGTGGCGAGCCAGCCGCCGAAGGCGAGCATCGCGACCTGGCCGACGGCGGGGACGGCCTGGAGCGCGGGGGTGTAGCGGGCGTTGAGGCGGATGGTGCGCAGGCGTCCGGCGAAGAGCTTGCGGCCGACCTCGCGGAGCTTGCCGGTCTCCTGGTCCTCCTGCCCGAAGCCCTTGACGACCCGGACGCCGGAGACGGCGCCGTCCACGACCCCGGCGACGGCGGCGGCCTGCGCCTGGGCGTACCAGGTGGCGGGGTGGAGGCGGGTGCGGCTGCGGCGGGCGATGAACCAGATGGCCGGGGCGACGGCGAGGGCGATGAAGGTGAGGGGCAGGGAGAGCCAGGCCATGATCCCGAGGGAGATCAGGAACAGCAGGACGTTGCCGATGGTCATCGGCAGCATGAAGAGCAGGCCCTGGATGAGCTGGAGGTCACTGGTGGCGCGGCCGATGACCTGGCCGGTGGAGAGCTTGTCCTGGCGGCGTCCGTCGAGCCGGGAGATCGTGGCGAACATCTCCGTACGGAGGTCGTGCTGGACGTCGAGCGCGAGGCGTCCTCCGTAGAAGCGCCGTACATAGGCGGAGACGTACACGAGGAGCGCGGCCAGGAGCAGGAGGCCGGTCCAGACGCCCAGGGAGCGGTGGCCGCCGCCTATGACGTCGTCGATGACGACCTTGGTGATCAGCGGGACGAAGGCCATCACGGCCATCCCGAGGAGCGAGGACCCCAGGGCGAGCACCACGTTACGGCGGTAACGCCACGCGTACCCGGTGAGCCGCCGTGCCCAGCTCCGCTCCGCCGCCACTGCCGCCACCACTGCTGCCTCCCGTTCGGCCGACCGACCTGATCTGCCGGAATGCCCAACGCGCGCGGTTGCGGATTTCATCCCTCCGCAACAATCCGCCGCCCTCCGAACAGAAAGATGGGCCGCTGGTCCTAGGACGCGACGTAGGTCTCGATGTAGGTCTCGTCCTAGGACACGCGGCCCTTCGCGGGAGGGTCAGCGGGTGGCGGGGACGGCTTCCCTGGCGGCCTTCTCCGGGGTGGCAGGGACCGCTTCGTACGGTGTCGAGGGCACCGTGTGGAGTGCGGCCTTCGCCTTGGTGGTGGGGTTGAGGTCCTTGTGGACCGCCTTGGCCACCGCCTGGATGGTGTTCACGCCGTCGTTCATCGTCTTGTTGTCGTGCGTGAGCACGGTGATCAGGTAGTTGTGGCCCTTGCCGGTGAAGGCGCCGATGCTGTGCACGCGCCACCCGTGGGTGGACCGGGACAGCCAGCCGTTCTTCAGCTGGACGGTGGCGGAGGCCGGGGCGCCGGCCGGGACGCCCCAGCGCTGGGACGCGATGACCTTGTTCATCTTGCCGAGGATGTAGCTGCGGGAGTTGTCGCTCAGGACCGTGTTCTTCGAGGTGATGAGCGTGAGCAACCGCTGCTCGTCGTGCGCGGTGATCTGGGTGAGCCCCCAGTACTGCCCCGCGCCCGGCGTGGTCTGGGTCAGGCCCGCGGCCTTGAGGAAGCCTTTGATCTTCGTCGGGCCGAGCTGCTTCCAGAGCGTGCTGGTCGCCGCGTTGTCCGACTTGGTGATCATCGCGGTGGTGAGGTCGACCTCCTTCTTCGTGAGCAGGCGGTTCGTCTTCTTCGCGTCCCAGAGCAGGGTCGCGAGGACGGTCACCTTGACCACGCTGGCGGAGTCGAACTTCTGCGTCGCGCGCAGGCTGCAATTTGTCTTGGTCGTACGGTCGTACACCGCGACGGCCGTGGTCGCCTTCCGGCCCTTGAGGGCCGCGGTGATGTCCTTGGTCAGCTTGGCGGCAAGGCCTGCCTTGCCGGAGGTGCAGGTGACCGTGGGTGTCGCGGCCGTGGCGGGCGCCGCGGCGGCGGCCACCGGCACGAGCACACCCGCGGCCACCGGCACGAGCACACCCGCGGCCAGCGCCACGGAGAGCGCGCCACGGGTGCGCCGGGACACGCGTCCGGATATTCGATGGTTGGTCATGAGAGTGTTCCGCCCCCGTCAATACGTCTGTACGTCTGTACGTCGTACGAGCGCGCTGTGCGGCGCACTCGCAGACATGACAGCCGGACGGGGACGAATGGTTGTACGAAGCCGGGGCCCTTTACTGAACCGTGTCGAGGTGCGTCGGCGCGAACATCCTCAGGCGGGCCGGGAGCACCACCACCGAGGGACCCGGCGACGCGAGCGCCTTCGCCAGGTCCTCGCGCAGCGACTCCGGCGTCGTACGGACCGCGGGCACGCCGAAGGATTCCGCGAGCGCCACGAAGTCCGGTCCCGCCAGGTCCGTCCCGGTGGTCTCGCCGTACGCGTCGGTCAGGTACTCCCGCAGGAGGCCGTAGCCCCCGTCGTCCACGATCAGCCAGGTGACCGGCAGGCCGTACTGGCGGGCGGTGGCCAGTTCGGCGAGCGAGTACATCGCGCCCCCGTCGCCCGAGACCGCGAGGACCGGTTGGGTGGGGTCGGCCGCCGCCGCGCCGAGGGCGGCGGGGAAGGCGTAACCGAGGCCGCCCGCGCCCTGCGCCGAGTGCATCGGTCCCGGCCAGGCGGCCCACGCCCAGTAGGTGAGGATCGTCATGTCCCAGAAGCTGGCGGCGCGCGCGGGCAGCGCGTCCCGTACCGCCGTGAGGATCCGGCGCTCCGGTTCGAGGTGCTGGGCCGCGATCCGCGCCTCGACGGCGGCGAGGACCGTGCGGACCGACCCGGCCGCCCCGGTGGGGTCGCGCCGGTCCCCGGACTCCAGCGGTTCCGACTCCAGCAGCGCCGACAGCGCGGCCCTGGCGTCGGCGTGGATGCCCAGCGCGGGGTGGTTGGCCTCCAGCTTGCCGAGGTCCGCCTCGATCTGGATCACCCGGCCGCGCGGGGCGAACGTGTGGTAGTTCGAGGACAGTTCGCCCAGGCCCGAGCCGACGACGAGCAGGACGTCCGCGTCCTCAAGGAAGTCCGTGGTGTGCCGGTCCTCGATCCAGGACCGCAGGGACAGCGGGTGCTCCCAGGGGAACGCGCCCTTGCCGCCGTACGTCGTCACGACCGGCGCGGCCAGCTTCTCGGCCAGCGCGCGCAGCTTGCCGGACGCGTCGGCCCTGACGACCCCGCCGCCCGCGACGATCACCGGGCGGGCCGCGCCGGCCAGCAGGTGGGCGGCCACGGCGATCAGTTCGGTGCGCGGCGACAGCTCGCGCGGGGTGGCGTCCACGGCGGTGACGGGCGGGAGGGTCGTGGGCGCGCTCAGCACGTCCGCCGGGATCTCCACCCAGACCGGACCGTGCGGGGCGGTGAGCGCCGACTCCCAGGCGGCGGCGATCGCGGACGGGATCTGTGAGGCCGTACGGACGAGGTGCACGGACTTCACGACGTCGCGGAACGACGCCTGCTGGTCGCGCAGTTCGTGGAGATAGCCGTGGCGTCCGCCGCCGAGGCCGGCGCGCGGGACCTGGCTGGAGAGGGCCAGGACGGACGCGGACGCGGCGGCGGCCTCCTGGAGCGCGGCGAGGGAGGTGAGGGCGCCGGGCCCGGTGGAGAGCAGCAGCGGGGCGACCTCGCCGGTGGTACGGCCGTAGGCGTCCGCCGCGAAGCCCGCGTTGTTCTCGACCCGCAGGCCGACGTAGGTCAGCGAGGAGCGGCGCAGCGCGTCGAACACGGCCAGGGCGTGCTGTCCCGGCAGCCCGAAGACGGTCGTCGCGCCGAGCCCGTACAGCGTCTCGGTCACCAGGTCGCCGCCGGTGCGGCCGGGGGGCGGGGAGAGGGCGGCGGCGAGCTGGGCGGGGGTGAGGCGGGGGGTGTCGTGGTCGTGGTCGTGCATCACAGGGCCCAGGGGCGGAGGCCGGGGACCTCAGCGTGGAAGTCGGGGGCGGACATCACAGCGCGGAGAGGCGGGGCGGGCGTCACGGCGCCCCGGTCGAGGACGGCCGTCACAGCGCCCCCGCGCCCAGGTCGCGGGCGTCGGCGATCTGGCGGGACATGATCGTCGTCAGTTCGTACGCCGTGTGCGAGGCGGCGACGGACGTGATCTCGGCGTGGTCGTACGCGGGCGCGACCTCCACGACGTCCGCCGAGACCAGGAGGCAGGAGGCGAGCCCGCGCACGATCTCCAGCAGTTCGCGGGAGGTGAGCCCGCCGGCCTCCGGGGTGCCGGTGCCGGGCGCGTGCGCCGGGTCCAGTACGTCGATGTCGACGGAGATGTAGAGCGGGCGGCCCCCGATGCGCTGCCGCAGCTGGTCGGTCACCTCGTCCACCCCGCGCCGCATGACGTCGGCCGAGGTGACGATCCCGAAGCCCATCTTCGCGTCGTCGTCCAGGTCCTTCTTGCCGTACAGCGGACCGCGTGTGCCGACGTGGGAGAGCGCCTCCGTGTCGAGGATGCCCTCCTCGACCGCCCGGCGGAACGGGGTGCCGTGGGTGTAGGCGGCGCCGAAGTACGTGTCCCAGGTGTCGAGGTGGGCGTCGAAGTGCAGCAGCGCGACGGGCCCGTGCTTCTTCGCGACGGCGCGCAGCAGCGGCAGCGCGATGGTGTGGTCGCCGCCGAGCGTCATCAGCCGGGCGCCGGTCCCGAGCAGGTCGTCGGCCGCCGCCTCGATGGTGTCCACGGCCTCGTTGATGTGGAAGGGGTTCGCGGCGATGTCACCGGCGTCGGCGACCTGCGCGAGCGCGAACGGCGAGGCGTCCTGCGCCGGGTTGTAGGGGCGCAGGAGCCGTGAGGCCTCGCGGATCGCGTTGCCGCCGAAGCGGGCGCCGGGGCGGTACGAGACCCCGGAGTCGAAGGGCACGCCGACGACGGCGACGTCGGCCCGGCCGCCCACCTCGTCGAGCCGCGGCAGCCGGGCGAACGTGGCGGGCCCGGCGTACCGCGGGACGCGGGACGAGTCGACGGGGCCGCGCGGCTGCTCGGTGCTGCTCATCCGAAATGCCTTTCTTCGTACGATCGGGGTGCCGGCCGACCGTACCAAGCGACCGGCACCGCCTCCTAAGGACGCCGCAGGGGAAGCCCCGTCTTAAGGAAGCCGCTCGGGCGCCTCCTCCTAAGAAACCCGCACCGTCTTCAGCGCGCCGCCCCAGGCGATCACCTGGTCGAGCACCGTGGTGAGGGTCTCCTCCAGCCGGGGTGTCGGCTTGAGGACGGAGTAGTTCTCGAAGTCCGCGTGCAGGTCGAGCGCGACCTGCGCGCGGACGGTCGCGACCTGGAGCTCGGCCAGGGACAGCCGCAGGTGCTCGACGGCGCGGACCCCGCCGGCGGCGCCGTAGCCCACGAACCCCGCCGCCTTGTTGTTCCACTCGGCGTACAGGAAGTCGAGGGCGTTCTTCAGCCCGGCGGGGACCGAGTGGTTGTACTCGGGCGTCACGAAGACGAAGGCGTCGAAGCCCGCGATCGTCGCCGCCCAGTCCTTGGTGTGCTGCTGGCCGTACTGGGCGGCGGCCGGGGGCATGCCCTCGTCCAGCATGGGCAGACCGACGTCGGCGAGGTCGATCAGGGTGAACTCGGCGTCGTCGCGCTTGGTCGCGACCTCCATCACCCATTTCCCGACGACCTCGCCGACGCGGTTGGGACGGGTACTGCCGATAATGACGGCGATCTTCAGCATTGCTGTCTCTTTCGGTCGTTCTGCTGTTGAATGTCTCCTATCACCCGCTTGATCAGGCCGGGTGGTGACACGACTCACGCGGCCCCGGAACCTGTTCCGCCCGCCCACCCTGGACACCCTCACGAACCCCCCGGTAACTTAAATTGAGCAAGCGCTTAGGACAGCGGGCGCTGAGGAATCGAGTCGCGGCCGCGCCGTGGGGCGCCGGCCGCAGAGGGAGGGCCCGAGCCGTGCGCCGTACCGTGTACAACGAGGACCACGAGGCGTTCCGGGAGACCATCCGCGCCTTTGTCGAGGCCGAGGTCGTCCCCGTCCACGACGAGTGGCTGGCGGCGGGCCAGGCTCCCCGCGACTTCTACTACAAGCTCGGTGAGTTGGGCATCTTCGGGATCGAGGTTCCGGAGGAGTACGGCGGCGCGGGCGAGGAATCGTTCAAGTTCCAGGCCGTCATCTCCGAGGAGTGCGCCCGCGCGGGTGTCTCCTTCGGCGGCTCGGGCGTCCATGTCGCGCTCTGCCTGCCGTACTTGAAGGCGTACGCGACCGACGAGCAGAAGAAGCGCTGGCTGCCCGACTTCGTCAGCGGCCGGGCGATGTACGCGATCGCCATGACCGAGCCGGGCACGGGCTCCGACCTGGCCGGCATGAAGACGACCGCCAAGCTGTCCGAGGACGGCACGCACTACGTCCTCAACGGCGCGAAGACGTTCATCACCGGCGGCGTCCACGCGGACCGGGTCATCGTCTGCGCCCGCACCGCCCCCTCGACCCCCGAGGACCGCCGCTTCGGCATCTCGCTGCTGGTCGTGGACACGAAGTCGCCGGGGTACGCGGTCGGCCGCAAGCTCGACAAGCTGGGCCTCAGGACCTCCGACACCGCCGAGCTGTCCTTCACGGACGTCAGGGTGCCGGTGGACGACCTGCTCGGCGAGGAGAACAAGGGCTTCTCCTATCTCGGGCAGAACCTGCCCCAGGAGCGTCTGGCCATCGCCGTCGGCTCGTACGCGCAGGCCGCCGCCGCGGTGCGGTTCGCCCAGCAGTACGTGCAGGACAGGACCGTGTTCGGCAAGACCGTCGCGTCCTTCCAGAACACCAAGTTCGAACTGGCCGCCTGCAAGGCCGAGGTGGACGCGGCGGAGGCCGTGGTCGACCGCGCGCTGGAGGCCCACGACCTCGGCGAGCTGACGCCGGCCGAGGCCGCGTCGGCGAAGCTCTTCACCACCGAGGTCGCCCACCGCGTGATCGACAAGTGCCTCCAGCTGCACGGCGGCTACGGGTACATGAACGAGTACCCGATCGCCCGGCTCTACGCCGACAACCGGGTGAACCGCATCTACGGCGGCACCAGCGAGGTCATGAAGACGATCATCGCCAAGTCGATGGGTCTGTAGACGCGACCCATGAGCCCTGTAGGCACGACCCATGAGTGAAGACATCAGCGCCTCCGGCGAGCTGGACGCCCTGGACGACCTGCTCGATCTGCTCGACCTGGAGCGGATCGAGCGGGACATCTTCCGCGGCGTGAGCCGCTTCGCGGTCGTCCCCCGCGTCTTCGGCGGCCAGGTGGCCGCCCAGGCGCTGGTGGCGGCGGGCCGTACGGTCCCCGAGGACCGCCTGCCTCACTCCCTGCACGCGTACTTCCTGCGCCCCGGCGACCCCGGCGCGCCGATCGTCTACACCGTCGACCGCATCAGGGACGGGCGCTCCTTCACCGCGCGCCGGGTGGTCGCGGTCCAGCACGGGCAGCCGGTATTCCACCTCTCGGCCTCCTTCCAGCCGGCCGAGGAGGGCCTGGAGCACCAGGCTCGGATGCCCGACGCGCCGGACCCCGAGACGCTCCCGACGGCCGCCGAGATGCTGCCGCTCTACGCGGACCGGTTTGTCGACCCGGGTGTCGCGGACCGGCTGCTGGTGGCACGGGGAGCGGTCGACCTGCGGTACGTGGACCCGCCGCCGTACGGCTCGGTGGGCGCGCCGCGGGAGCCGCGCTCGCAGGTGTGGTTCCGTACGGCCGGAAAGCTGGCCGACGACCCGCTGCTGCACGTCTGCCTGGCCACGTACATCTCGGACATGACCCTGCTCGACCCGATCCTGCTGGCCCACGGACGCGGCGGCTGGGCGGTCGGGGACGTGGTGGGCGCGAGCCTGGACCACGCGATGTGGTTCCACCGCCCGTTCCGCGCGGACGAGTGGCTGCTGTACGACCAGGAGTCGCCGTCGTCGTCCGGTGGCCGGGGGCTGGGACAGGCCCGGATCTACACGCGGGACGGCAGACTGGCGATCTCGGTGATCCAGGAGGGCGTGATCCGCACGCCGCGTGACTGATCGGGCGTCGTCCTACGGAGGACGGCGGCTGCCCGGCGCACCGGATCAGACCAGCCCGGCCTCGTTGAGCAGGTACGCCGTCATCGGGTCGTAGAAGCGCGGGTCCGTCACGTGGTCGTCCAGCGGGACGGTCACCTGGAGCGTGCCCTCCGCCTCGCCGATGAACAGCGCCGGGTCGTTGCAGTCCGCGTACCCGATCGCGTCGAGGCCCCGCTGGCCCGCGCAGCCCGCCCAGCCGTGGTCCGCGAGGACCAGGTCGGGCAGGGAGCGCCCCTCGCGCTCCAGCCCGTCCAGGATCGCCCGCATCGGCTCCGGCGAGTGCGTGTGCCAGAGGGTCGCGCCGCGCTCCAGCACGGCCACGTCGGCGAACTGGAAGACCATGCCCTCGTCGGCGGTCAGGCCGCCGGGGATCCGTACGATCTCGCACCCCGCGCTCCGCAGCGCGTCCGCCGTCTGGCGGTGGACGTCCAGCAGGCCGCCCGGGTGGCCGGTGGCGAAGAGCACGCTCTCCCGGCCCGAGGCCGCCTTGCGCAGCCGCGCGGCCATCCGCTCCAGGGCGTCGACGGTCAGCTCGGGGTCGATCGTGTCCTGGCCGGCGCGGTGCTCCGGGTCGTCGCTGACCCCGCAGCGCTCGGCCATCACGGCGAGCACGTCCTGCTCGTCGGTCCAGCGGTCGCCCAGCTCCAGGCCGAGCCAGTAGTGGCGGTCACCGTTGGCGAGCTTGCGGTAGTGCGAGAGGTTGTTGTCGCGGGGCGTGGCGACGTCTCCCGCGATACGGGTGCGGACGAGGTGGTCGACAAGGGCGGCGCGGCTCGGTATCGGCATAAGCCCATTGTGCCGTCAGCTGTACGGGCTGTGCCCCTCGTCCCGGTTTCCGGACAGGTCACCGGCCGGTTCGGCGGACAGGTCACCGGCCGGCTCGCGGGACAGGTCACCGGCCGGCTCGCCCGCCGCTTCGCCGAGCGCGGCGAAGGCACCGTGGGCCAGGCGGCGCAGCAGCGATTCCATGGCCGTGCGGCCCGGCAGGCCCGTGCCGTACGAGCCGAGGTGCGGGGTGGAGTTCAGCAGGCCGAAGACCGCGTGGACGGCGCCGCGCGCCTGGGCCTCGGGAACGTGGGGGTGGACCCGCACCACGACGCCGACCCACAGCTCGACGTACTGGCGCTGGAGCTGGCGCACCAGCTTGCGGTCGCTGTCCCGGAGGCGGTCCAGCTCGCGGTCGTGGAGGGTGATCAGCGGGCGGTCGTCGAGGGCGAAGTCGATGTGCCCGTCGATCAGCGAGGCCAGGACGGCGGCGGGGTCGGCAGGAACGGGTGTCACGCCGGGGACCCCCATCGGCCCCGTGGCGGGCCCCGCGCCCCGTACGCGCTGCCTGCCGCCCTCCAGCAGCCGGCCGCTGATCCCGACCAGCAGCTCGGCGAGCATGGCGTCCTTGCCCGCGAAATGGCGGTAGAGACCCGGGCCGCTGATGCCGACGGCGGCCCCTATCTCGTCCACACCGACGCCGTGGAACCCACGCTCGGCGAAGAGGCGCGCCGCCTCTTTGAGGATCTGCTCGCGGCGGGTCGGGGCCGCGGTCCTGGTGCTCATGGGAAATCATTCTAGACAGAGCTGTTAGCGGTCGTTAACCTGGACGCGTAGGTTAACGCTCACTAACCCAGCGAGGGAGCTACGAGCGATGCGGCAGGCACCTGTGCTGGCGAGCGCGGCGGACCCGTCCGCCGAGGCCTGGCGGGCCAACGAGACCGCCCACGAAGAGCTGGCCGACGGCCTGCGCGCCCGGCTGGCGGCGGCCCGGCTCGGCGGCGGCGAGAAGGCCCGCGCGCGGCACACGGCGCGCGGCAAGCTGCTGCCGCGCGACCGCGTGGACACACTGCTGGACCCGGGCTCGCCCTTCCTGGAGCTGGCGCCGCTCGCCGCGGAGGGGATGTACGGCGGGTCGGCGCCGGCCGCCGGGGTGATCGCCGGAATCGGCCGGGTCAGCGGCCGTGAGGCGGTGATCGTCGCCAACGACGCCACGGTCAAGGGCGGCACGTACTACCCGATGACGGTGAAGAAGCACCTCCGCGCCCAGGAGATCGCGCTGGAGAACCGGCTGCCGTGCCTCTACCTGGTGGACTCGGGCGGTGCCTTCCTGCCGATGCAGGACGAGGTCTTCCCCGACCGGGACCACTTCGGGCGGATCTTCTACAACCAGGCGCGGATGTCCGCCGCCGGGATCCCGCAGATCGCCGCCGTGCTGGGCTCGTGCACGGCCGGCGGGGCGTACGTCCCGGCGATGAGCGACGAGGCGGTGATCGTCCGGGGCCAGGGCACGATCTTCCTGGGCGGCCCGCCTCTGGTGAAGGCGGCGACGGGCGAGGTCGTGACGGCGGAGGAGCTGGGCGGCGGCGAGGTCCATTCCCGTACGTCGGGGGTCACGGACCACCTCGCGGAGGACGACGCGCACGCGCTGCGGATCGTCAGGACCATCGTCTCCACGCTCCCCGCGCGCGGCGCGTTCCCCTGGGACGTCGAGCCGGTCGAGGAGCCCAAGGTGGACCCGGCGGGGCTGTACGGAGCGGTGCCGGTGGACTCCCGTACACCGTACGACGTCCGCGAGGTCATCGCGCGGATCACGGACGGTTCGCGGTTCGCGGAGTTCAAGGCCGAGTTCGGTACGACCCTGGTGACGGGCTTCGCCCGGATCCACGGCCACGCGGTCGGGATCGTCGCCAACAACGGCATCCTGTTCTCCGAATCCGCCCAGAAGGGAGCGCACTTCATCGAGCTGTGCGACCAGCGCGGCATCCCCCTGCTCTTCCTCCAGAACATCTCGGGGTTCATGGTCGGCCGGGCGTACGAGGCCGGTGGCATCGCCAAGCACGGCGCGAAGATGGTCACGGCCGTGGCGAGCACCCGCGTGCCGAAGCTGACGGTCGTGGTCGGCGGTTCGTACGGGGCGGGCAACTACTCGATGTGCGGCCGGGCCTACTCCCCCCGCTTCCTGTGGATGTGGCCCAACGCCAAGATCTCCGTGATGGGCGGCGAGCAGGCGGCGTCCGTGCTGGCGACGGTGAAGCGGGATCAGCTGGAGGGCCGGGGCGAGGAGTGGCCGGCGGCGGAGGAGGAGGCCTTCAAGGACCCGATCCGCGCGCAGTACGAGACCCAGGGCAACGCCTACTACGCGACGGCCCGCCTGTGGGACGACGGCGTGATCGACCCGATGGAGACCCGCCAGGTGGTGGGTCTTGCCCTGACCGCGTGTGCCAACGCGCCGCTGGGTGAGCCCGGCTTCGGCGTCTTCCGGATGTGAGGGTGGGAATGTTCGACACGGTTCTGATCGCCAACCGCGGCGAGATCGCGGTGCGTGTCATCCGTACGCTGCGACAGCTCGGGATCCGGTCGGTCGCGGTGTTCAGCGACGCGGACGCGGACGCGCGGCATGTGCGGGAGGCCGACACGGCCGTACGGATCGGGCCCGCCGCCGCCTCGGAGAGCTACCTGTCCGTGGAGCGGCTGCTGGAGGCGGCGGCGCGCACGGGCGCGCAGGCGGTCCACCCGGGATACGGCTTCCTGGCGGAGAACGCGGAGTTCGCGCGGGCGTGCGCGGCGGCGGGCCTCGTCTTCATCGGCCCGCCGGCCGACGCCATCGCGCTGATGGGCGACAAGATCCGCGCGAAGGAGACGGTACGGGCGGCGGGTGTCCCGGTCGTGCCCGGATCGTCGGGCAGCGGGCTGACGGACGCCGAACTGGCCGCCGCCGCCCGGGAGATCGGCATGCCGGTGCTGCTCAAGCCCTCGGCGGGCGGCGGCGGCAAGGGCATGCGGCTGGTGCGGTCGGAGTCCGCGCTGGCGGAGGAGATCGCGGCGGCGCGGCGCGAGGCGCGCTCCTCCTTTGGAGACGACACGCTGCTGGTGGAGCGGTGGGTGGACCGCCCGCGCCACATCGAGATCCAGATCCTGGCGGACGGGCACGGGAACGTCGTCCACCTCGGCGAGCGCGAGTGCTCGCTCCAGCGCCGCCACCAGAAGGTCATCGAGGAGGCCCCGTCCGTCCTGCTGGACGCGGCGACGCGCGCGGCGATGGGCGAGGCGGCGGTCCAGGCGGCCCGGTCGTGCGGGTACGCGGGCGCGGGCACGGTCGAGTTCATCGTGCCGGGCGGCGACCCGGGGTCGTACTTCTTCATGGAGATGAACACCCGCCTCCAGGTCGAGCACCCGGTGACGGAGCTGGTCACGGGCCTGGACCTGGTGGAATGGCAGCTGCGGGTCGCGGCCGGCGAGGAACTGCCCCTCGCCCAGGACGACATCACGCTCACGGGGCACGCGGTGGAGGCCCGTATCTGCGCGGAGGACCCGTCACGCGGCTTCCTCCCCACCGGCGGTACGGTCCTGTCGCTGCGCGAGCCCTCGGGCGACGGCGTGCGGACGGACTCGGGGCTGAGCGAGGGCACGGACGTCGGCAGCGCGTACGACCCGATGCTCTCCAAGGTCATCGCGTACGGCCCCGACCGCGCCACGGCCCTGCGGCGGCTGCGGGCGGCCCTGGCCGACACGGTCACGCTGGGCGTGCCGACCAACGCCGGTTTCCTCCGCCGTCTCCTGGCCCATCCGTCCGTGGTGGCGGGCGACCTGGACACGGGCCTGGTGGAGCGGGAGGTGGCGGACCTGCTGCCGGCCGGGGTGCCGCCGGAGGTCTACGCGGCGGCGGCCGCCGTGCGCCAGGCCGCGCTGGAACCGGCCGCGTCCGGGGGGTGGGTGGACCCCTTCTCCGTACCGAGCGGCTGGCGTATCGGCGGCACACCGGCGCCGGTCGTCCATCCGTTGCGGGTGACGGGACTCGAACCCGCGATACACGAGATGAGCCCCACGGACCGCTTCCGGGTGGAGCCGGACCGGGTCACGGTCACCGTGGACGGGGTGACGCACACGTTCCACCGGGCCGGGACGTGGCTCGGCCGGGACGGCGACAGCTGGAACGTGACGGACCACGACGCGGTGACGGCCGCCCTCCTCGGCGCGGCCGGGGCGGGCGGGACCCACTCGCTCACGGCGCCGATGCCCGGGACCGTCACGGTCGTGAAGGTGGCGGTCGGGGACGAGGTCACCACCGGGCAGAGCCTGCTGGTGGTCGAGGCGATGAAGATGGAGCACGTCATCTCCGCCCCGCACGACGGCACGGTCACGGAGCTGGACGTGACACCGGGGGCGACGGTCGCCATGGACCAGGTGCTCGCTGTGGTCACCCCGCCGCCGCTGGATACCACCCCGCCGGACGCCCCGCAGGCCGACGCCGCGCCCACGCCCGCCCTCGCCCCGCAGTCCGCCGTCGCCCCGCAGGAGGAGTCATGACCGAAGGACTGCCCATGGCCGTCCCCGCGCAGGGGCTGCCGGCCCGGGTCCGGATCCACGAGGTCGGGGCGCGCGACGGCCTCCAGAACGAGAAGACGGTCGTCCCGACCGCGCTCAAGGCGGAGTTCGTCCACCGCCTCGCCGACGCCGGGCTGACCACCATCGAGGCCACCAGCTTCGTGCACCCGAAGTGGGTGCCCCAACTGGCCGACGCCGAGGAGCTGTTCCCCGCCCTCGCCGACCTCGAAGGCGTCGCCCTCCCCGTCCTGGTGCCGAACGCGCGCGGCCTCGACCGCGCGCTCGCCCTCGGCGCCCGCCGGATCGCCGTGTTCGGCAGCGCCACCGAGTCCTTCGCGAAGGCCAACCTCAACCGGACGGTGGACGAGTCCCTCGCCATGTTCGCTCCGGTGGCGGCCCGCGCCCGGGAGGAGAAGGTGCACGTCCGCGGCTACCTGTCCATGTGCTTCGGCGACCCCTGGGAGGGCCCGGTCCCCGTGCACCAAGTGGTGCGCGTGGCGAAGGCGTTGATGGACCTCGGCTGTGACGAGCTGAGCCTCGGCGACACCATCGGCGTCGCCACGCCGGGGCATGTCCAGACCCTCCTCGCCGAGCTGAACGAGGAAGGGGTGCCGACGGATGTCATCGGGGTGCACTTCCACGACACCTACGGCCAGGCGCTCTCGAACACCCTCGCCGCGCTCCAGCACGGAGTCACCACCGTGGACGCCTCGGCGGGCGGCCTGGGCGGCTGCCCGTACGCGAAGAGCGCCACCGGAAACCTCGCCACCGAAGACCTCGTGTGGATGCTCGACGGCCTCGGTGTGGAAACCGGCGTCGATCTCGGCCGGCTCACCGCCACCAGTGTGTGGCTGGCCGAACGGCTGGGCCGCCCCAGCCCCTCCCGTACCGTCCGCGCCCTCTCCCACAAGGAGTGACTGACCCGATGTCCCTGGACCACCGGCTCTCCCCCGAGCACGAAGAACTGCGCCGCACCGTCGAGGAGTTCGCGCACGACGTCGTCGCGCCCAAGATCGGCGACCTGTACGAGCGGCACGAGTTCCCGTACGAGATCGTCCGCGAGATGGGGCGCATGGGCCTGTTCGGGCTGCCCTTCCCCGAGGAGTACGGCGGCATGGGCGGCGACTACCTCGCCCTCGGCATCGCCCTGGAGGAACTGGCCCGGGTGGACTCCTCCGTGGCGATCACCCTGGAGGCGGGCGTCTCCCTCGGAGCCATGCCGGTCTTCCGGTTCGGCACGGAGGAGCAGAAGCGGGAGTGGCTGCCGCGCCTGTGCTCGGGCGAACTGCTCGGCGCGTTCGGCCTGACCGAGCCCGACTGCGGGTCGGACGCGGGCGGCACCCGCACGACGGCCGTCCGGGACGGTGACGAGTGGGTGATCAACGGTACGAAGTGCTTCATCACCAACTCGGGCACGGACATCACGGGGCTGGTCACGGTCACGGCGGTCACCGGCCGCAAGGAGGACGGCCGCCCGCTGATCTCCTCGATCATCGTCCCGTCCGGCACTCCCGGCTTCACGGTCGCCGCCCCGTACTCCAAGGTCGGCTGGAACGCGTCGGACACCCGCGAACTGTCCTTCTCGGACGTCCGGGTGCCGGTGGCGAACCTGCTCGGCGAGGAGGGGCGGGGGTACGCGCAGTTCCTCCGCATCCTCGACGAGGGCCGGATCGCGATCTCCGCTCTCGCGACGGGCCTGGCGCAAGGCTGCGTGGACGAGTCGGTGTCGTACGCGAAGGAGCGCCACGCGTTCGGCCGCCCGATCGGGGCCAACCAGGCCATCCAGTTCAAGATCGCCGACATGGAGACGCGCGCGCACATGGCCCGGATCGGCTGGCGCGACGCGGCGTCGCGCCTGGTCCAGGGTGAGCCGTTCAAGAAGGAGGCGGCGGTGGCGAAGCTCTACTCCTCGACGGTCGCCGTCGACAACGCGCGGGACGCCACGCAGATCCACGGCGGCTACGGCTTCATGAACGAGTACCCGGTGGCCCGCATGTGGCGCGACTCCAAGATCCTGGAGATCGGCGAGGGCACGAGCGAGGTGCAGCGAATGCTGATCGCGAGGGAACTGGGCCTGCCGTCCTGAACCCCGCCTCCCTTCTCTCCCTTGACCTGAAGCGGGGTTGAGGTCCTACGTTCGTCCTCACCGGCCGGGAAGCCACCGGCACCCGGATCTTCCGACGGTGAGGACGGACGATGGACTACTCACACACCGACGAGGAA
Source organism: Streptomyces sp. NPDC087420 (assembly GCF_044744165.1). Lineage (NCBI taxonomy): Bacteria > Bacillati > Actinomycetota > Actinomycetes > Kitasatosporales > Streptomycetaceae > Streptomyces > Streptomyces sp. NPDC087420. The sequence continues at coordinate 193,127 of NZ_JBIUXU010000003.1, read as the reverse complement.
CTGCTCACGCAGCCGATCGGCTACTGGAGCTCGACCGCGGGAAAGGCCGTCGTGACGGCCATCCGCGAGGGCCTGGCGCGGTTCGGCGTCACCCAGCCCCAGTGGTGGATCATGGCCCAACTGGCCACGGCCGAGAACGGCCGCTCCCGCGAAGAGGTACTGGCGGTCCTGTGGGGTTACCTGGACGTGGGCGAAGCCCTCGTACCGGAGATCGACGCCCTCCTCGACCGGCGCCTGATCACCCCGGACGCCGAGGGTCGCCTGCACCTGACGGCGGAGGGGGACGCCCTGTTCCAGCAGTGCGCGGCGTTCCAGAAGACCGTGCGGGACCGGGTGCACACCGGCATCACGGACGAGGAGTACCTGACCACCCTCAAGGTGCTCCAGCGAATGATCCACAACGTGGGCGCGAAGGCGTGGCATCACTAGAGGCAACCATGCGGGAGGAAGCGTGATCTCGGTCCAGGACTGGGCGGACGCGCGGTGCGTGTGGGCGTATCACCTCATGGGGCATGCACCGCGGGCCTGTTCGGTGGTGGTGGGGCTGGGGAGTCATGACCTGGGGGTGGCCGACGTTGCCGTTGGGCTGTATCGGCGGGGTATGGCGCCGCTCATCCTGTTCACCGGTGCGACGAGTCCGACTACGCGGGAGCGCATGCCTCGCGGGGAAGCCGTTCACTACCGGGAGCGGGCGCTGGAGCTCGGTGTGCCCGGTTCGGTCGTGTTGGTGGAGCCTCGCGCCCGGAACACGGGGGACAACATCCGCTTCTCGCGGGCGGTGCTGGAGGAGGCCGGTGTTGACGTTTCGTCCGTGCTGTTGGTCAGTAAGCCGTACGAGGAGCGGCGTGCGTATGCCACGGCGGGCAAGTTGTGGCCGGGCGTTGGAATCGTGAGTGCGTCGGCTCCGATGACCTTCGAGGCGTACGTGGCCTCGGTCGGGGATGGCCGGCTGGTCATCGACATGCTCGTCGGGGCGCTGCAACGGCTGTTGATCTATCCCGATCTGGGGTTCATGACGAGACAGGTTGTCCCCGACGAGGTGACCGCTGCGTTTGAGCGCCTGTGTCGTGCCGGCTTCACCAGTCGGCTTGTGGTGTAGCCGGTGGGGCGGGAGCTTCGCGAGGGGTAGGTAAGGTTAGGCTTGCCTACCTCGGCTTGTTCTCTGTACGGAAGCGGTCCCGCCATGTCCCATGTCCCTGCCATTCCCCTCAGCCGTCGTGGTCTGCTCGCCGCGGGAGGTGCCGTCGGTGCCGCCGCCCTGCTCGCCGCCTGCGGTGAGACGGATGCCAAAAGCGCCGGTGCGGGGAGTGGCGCGAAAGGTGGGCGCTGGGCGTTCAAGGACGATCGGGGGCGGACCGCCACCGCGGGCTCCGTGCCCAAGAACGTCGTCGCCTTCACCGGTACCGCCGCCGCGCTGCACGACTACGGCGTCGCGGTGAAGGGGGTCTTCGGGCCCACCACGACCAAGGACGGCTCGCCCGACGTCCAGGCCGGGGACCTCGACGTCCACGCGGTGGAGATCCTCGGGAACGTGTACGGCGAGTTCAACGTGGAGAAGTACGCCGCCCTCGCCCCCGACCTCCTGGTCACCGCGCAGTGGGTGAAGGACGAACTCTGGTACGTGCCCGAGCAGTCGGAGAAGAAGATCCTCGAACTGGCCCCGGCCGTCGCCCTGAACGCGGCGCGGACCACCATCCCCGAGGCCATCCGGCGCCACGGCGAGCTGGCCGCGTCCCTCGGCGCCGACCTCAAGGCGCCCGCCACCGTGGCCGCCAAGGCGCGCTTCGAGAGAGCCGCGGAGCGGCTGCGCCAGGCCGCGAAGGCGAAGCCGGACATCAAGGTGCTGGTGGCCTCGGCCAGTCAGGACCTCTTCTACATCTCCCTCGCGAAAATGTCCGCCGACACGCTCTACTTCCAGGAGTTGGGCGTCCGCTTCATCGAGCCCAAGGTCAACAAGCAGGGTTTCTTCGAGGAGTTGAGCTGGGAGAACGCCGGCACCTACGCCGCCGACCTGATCATGATGGACAACCGCTCCTCGGCCCTCCAGCCGGCCGCGCTCACGTCCAAGCCGACGTGGACGGGCCTGCCCGCCGTCAAGGCCGGCCAGGTCATCCCCCGTACCACCGAGCCGATCTTCTCGTACGACAAGTGCGCCCCGATCCTGGACGACTTGGCCGCCGCCCTCGAAAAGGCGAAGAAGGTCGCGTGACGTCACATCGGACGCGCGTCCGCCGCTCCGGCGGCCTCCCGTAGCACCTCGACCAGCGCCCGCAGCGCCGGCTCGGTCAGCGACACCTCCCGTACCGCCGCGCAAATCGCCCTGACCGGTTGCGGGTTGCGCACTTCGCGCACGACCACACCGGGATGGCGGGTGCCGGGGCCCAACCCCATCAGCGGCATCAGGCCGATGCCCAGCCCGGCGGCGACAAATCCCTGCGCCGTGGCGTAGTCCCCGCTCTCCACCACGAAGTCCGGGGTGAAACCCGCCGCCGCGCACGCGGCGAGAACCGGCTCCAGGCAGGGGCCCGGCGGCTCGCTGCCGACCCACGGCTCGTCGGCGAGATCGGCCAGGTCGAGTACGTCCCGGTCCGCGAGGCGATGTCCGGCGGGCAGCACGGCGGCGTACGCGTCGTCGCGCAGGTGGAGCAGGTGGAGCAGGTGGAGCAGGCGCGTGCCGTCGCCGGGCGGGGTCTGGGGCCTGATCACCAGGGCCAGATCGGCCCGGCCCTCCGCCACCTCGGCCAACGGATCCCCGGGGTCCGTCAGCCGGAGGTCGATCCGTACGCCCGGATGTTCCGCGCGGAAGCGGGCCACGGCGGGCGCGACCAGGGAGGCGCCCGCCGTGGCGAAGTAGCGGATCGCCAGCCGCCCCGTGCGCCCGGCGCGCAGCTCGGCGAGCGCGGTCTCCGCCTCGGCGACGTTCCTGCTGATGGTGGCGGCGTGCTCGGTGAGCAGCCGTCCGGCGGCGGTCGGCCGCACGCCCCGGCCGACCCGTTCGAGCAGGGCGATCCCGGCCTGTTTCTCCAGCGCGGCCACCTGCTGGCTGACGGCGGACGGGGTGTACCCGAGGTGCGCGGCGGCGGCGGTGACCGAACCGCTGCTGACCACGGCGCGCAGGATCTGCATACGTCTCACATCAAGCATGTAGCTGAGCTTAAGCGTTGTGAAGTTTCTTTCGCTTGTCCTACCGGGTGGGGCTCGGGCACCGTTCCCCTTGGACGACCGGCAAGGACAATTGGGGGAGACATGGGGATGCGTACCGGATCCGGCGCCGCCTGGGTCAGGCCGGCCGTGCTGGCGCTGCTCTGGGGGTCGACCTTCCTGTGGATCCGGCTGGCCCTCGACGGCCTGACCCCCGTCCAGGTCACCGTCGTCCGCTGCGCCCTCGGCGCGCTCGTGCTGGCCGTCCTGTGCTTTGTACGGGGGCAACGCCTGCCGGGCGGCCGGCGGACGTGGCGGCACATCTTCGTGGCCGCCTTCTTCTGCAACGCCCTGCCGTTCGGGCTCTTCAGCGTCGGTCAGCAGACGGTGAGTTCGGGGCTGGCGGGCGTCCTGAACGCCACCACTCCCCTGTGGTCCCTGCTCATCGGCCTCGCCCTCGGCACCGAGCGCGGCCTGCGCCCCGTCCGGGCCGCCGGCCTCGTGACCGGGTTCGCGGGTACGGTGCTCATCTTCGCGCCCTGGCAGCAGAGCGGCGCCGCGGGCTGGGGCGCGCTCGCCATCCTGGGCGCGGCGGCCAGCTACGCCGTGGCCTTCGCGTACATGCAGCGCCATCTCGTGGGGAAGGGCGTTCCGACCCTGTCCCTCGCCACGGCCCAGCTCCTCGCCGCGACGGGACTGACCGCGCTCGCTCTGCCTGCCGGTGGCCTGGACTCCCCGTGGGGCAGCCCCGCCGCCCTCGTCGCGGTGACGGTCCTCGGGGTCTTCGCGACGGGCGTCACCTTCCTCCTCACGTACCGGATCATCGCGGACGAGGGCGCCACCGACGCGGCGACGGTCGGCTACCTGCTGCCGGTGGTCTCCGTCCTGCTGGGCGCGCTGGTGCTCGGCGAGGATCTCGGGCTCCGGGGGGTCGCCGGAATGGCCGTCGTGCTGGCGGGGGTGGCGATGACGCGGCGGCGGGTGGCGACGACCCGGCTTCGGGGGGAGCCGGACGGGCGCCGGGGTTTCTCGGACCGAACCCCCGGCGCCCTGCCCTCCTCAGCCGAGAGCCGTCAGACTCGTCAGACCCGTCAGAGTCCTTAGACCCGTCAGAGTCCTCAGAGCCCTCAGAGCTCTCAGACCCGTCAAACCCCTCACTCCGCCGGCCACGGCACCAGCGGCGAGCGGTAGTAGTCGATCCCCAGGGCCGTCATCCGGGGACCCTGCGCCGCCAGCCGCACCTTGAAGGCGGACCAGTCGTGCGTCGCCGCCGGGGACCAGCCCAGCTCGGCCACCCCCTGGAGCCTCGGGAACGTCATCGCCTCCAAGTGGTCACTCGTCGAGAGCGTCTCCGTCCACAGAGGCGCCTCCACGCCGAGGATCGCGCTCGCCGGTACTCCAGACGCGGCAAGATACGTCGCCGGATCCCAGTCGTACGCCCGGTCCACCTCGATGTACCCGGCCCAGGTCTGGCCCAGCACGGTCGACGGGTCGTACTTCATGTCCAGGTAGACCCGGTCCGCCGGGGAGAGGACCAGCCGGGTGCCGCTCTTCGCCGCCGCCGCGACCTGCTCGCGCACGGCGGCGCTCGTACGGTCGCGGCCCCACCACTGCGCGACCGCTCCCTCGACGGGGTGCGCGCCGGTCAGCTCGTGCCAGCCCACCACCGTCTTGCCGTACTTCCCCACGACGGCCTGCGCCTTCTCCATGAAGGTCACGTAGTCCTCGTGGCTGGTGGCGTGCGTCTCGTCGCCGCCGATGTGGAGGTAGCGGCCGGGGGTGAGCGCGGCCAGTTCGCGGACCACGTCGTCCACGAAGTCGTACGTCACCGCGTCCGGCACGCACAGCGAGCTGAAGCCGACCTGCGTGCCGGTGTAGAGCGGCGGCGCGACGCCGTCGCAGTTCAGTTCCGCGTACGAGGCGAGCGCGGCGTTCGTGTGGCCCGGCATGTCGATCTCCGGGACGACCTCCAGGTGGCGTGAGGCCGCGTACGCGACCAGCTCGCGGTACTGCGCCTTGGTGTAGTACCCGCCCACGCCACCGCCGACCTGGGTGGACCCGCCGTACGTCGCCAGCCGCGGCCAGGAGTCGATCGCGATCCGCCACCCCTGGTCGTCGGAGAGGTGCAGATGCAGGGTGTTGATCTTGTAGAGCGCCAACTGGTCGATGTAGCGCTTGACCTGACCCACCGTGAAGAAGTGCCGCGAGACGTCGAGCATCGCGCTGCGGTACGCGTACCGCGGCGTGTCCGTGATCGTGCCGCCCGCGACCGTCCACGGGCCGCTCTGCCGGCTGCTCTTCTCGACCGTGGCGGGGAGCAGCTGGCGCAGGGTCTGCACGCCGTGGAAGAGCCCGGCGGGGCGGTACGCGCTGATCGTGACGCCGGTGCGCCCGGATTCCAGCCGGTAGCCCTCGTCACCGAGGCTCCGGCCGCCGGAGCCGGTGGCCAGCCGCAGCCGGATACCGCCTCCGGGGCCGAGCCCGAGGTCGGGGACGACCGGCAGGGCGTATCCGGTGGAGGGGCGCAGCACACCGGCCAGGTACGAGCCGACCGTGCGCGCGGCCTTGGCCTGCCCGGGGCCCGAGACGACCCCGATCCAGGTGAAGGGGGTGATCGTGTACGGCGAGCCGCCCGGCCGGACGGACGCCGGTACGGGGACGACGTCACCGAGGGAGCGGGTGGCGGGGGTAGGGGAGGCGGGCCGGTCGGAGGACGCGGGCGCGGCGGCGACGGAGGAGATCCCGGCGGCCACGACCAGCAGGAGCGATCCGAACAGGCTGAAGAACGTTCTGTGCTGTCTCACAAAGGTGTCCCTTCGACAGGGCGACGAGGTACTCACCTGTGGGGGTGCGGACGGCCGAACCTCTCCATGGGACCCGCCCGCGGCGGCGGCGGTCAAGACACCCTCCTGCGCCAGCCGATCCCCACTCCCGGGCGACTCCGACCACTTCCTGCCCGAATTCGGGCAGAAATGTTGCGTACGGCGGCGCGCACCAGCAGTATCAACGGGTGCTCGAACGACGCCCGTCGCACGACGACCTCATCGACCACCTGATCCGCAGCACCGCGCTCCAGCGCGGAGAGGCGGCCCGGGTGATCCTCGACGTGCTGGCCTACTTCGACGAGACGACCGAGGACTACGTGCGCCGCCGCCACCGGGAGATGCAGGCCGGGGGCGCCGTGAACGCGGAGATCTTCGAGCGGATCGCGGCCGAGCTGCCGTACCGCGCGGTGGCACCGCCGGAGCTCTCGCTCCGGCAGCTGCGCCGCATCGTCTACGGCTGAAACGGCTGAAACGACTGAAACGGCTGAAACGACTGAGACGACTCGAACGACTCGAACGGCTGGCACGGCCACCGGCCGGGCGGACCACGCAATCAGGAGGGGCAGAGACTGTCATGTGCGGAATCGTCGGTTACATCGGAAAGCGTGATGTCGCACCGCTGCTGCTGGAGGGCTTGCAGCGGCTGGAGTACCGGGGGTACGACTCCGCCGGCATCGCCATCACCGGCAAGCCGGCCGCGGGCAAGGCGGCCACGCTGCGGATGGTCAAGGCCAAGGGCCGCGTCCGTGAGCTGGAGGCCCGGGTGCCCAAGCGGTTCGCCGGTACGACCGGCATCGCGCACACCCGCTGGGCCACCCACGGCGCCCCCAGCGACGACAACGCGCACCCCCACCTGGACGGCGAGGGCAAGGTCGCGCTCGTCCACAACGGCATCATCGACAACGCCTCCGAGCTGCGCGTGAAGCTGGAGGCCGACGGGGTGGTGTTCGCCTCCGAGACCGACACCGAGGTCCTGACGCATCTGATCGCCCGCTCGCAGGCCGAGACCCTGGAGGAGAAGGTCCGCCAGGCCCTCCGGCTGATCGAGGGCACGTACGGCATCGCCGTGCTGCACGCCGACTTCCCGGACCGCATCGTGGTCGCCCGCAACGGCTCCCCCGTCGTCCTCGGCATCGGCGAGAAGGAGATGTTCGTCGCCTCCGACGTCGCCGCGCTGGTCTCCCACACCCGCCAGGTCGTCACGCTCGACGACGGCGAGATGGCCACCCTCAAAGCCGACGACTTCCGTACGTACACGACCGAGGGCTCCCGTACGTCCGCGACGCCGACCACCGTGGAGTGGGAGGCCGAGTCGTACGACATGGGCGGCCACGACACGTACATGCACAAGGAGATCTCGGAGCAGCCCGAGGCGGTGGACCGGGTGCTGCGCGGCCGGATCGACGACCGCTTCTCCACCGTCCACCTGGGCGGGCTCAACCTCGACGCCCGCGAGGCGCGCGGGGTGCGGCGGATCAAGATCCTGGGCTGCGGCACGTCGTACCACGCGGGCATGATCGGGGCGCAGCTGATCGAGGAGCTGGCCCGGATCCCGGCGGACGCCGAGCCGGCGTCCGAGTTCCGCTACCGCAACCCGGTCGTCGACCCCGACACCCTGTACGTGGCGGTGTCCCAGTCCGGCGAGACGTACGACGTGCTGGCCGCCGTCCAGGAGCTCAAGCGCAAGGGCGCGCGGGTGCTGGGGATCGTCAACGTCGTCGGTTCGGCGATCGCGCGGGAGACGGACGGCGGGGTGTACGTCCACGCGGGCCCCGAGGTCTGCGTCGTCTCGACCAAGTGCTTCACCAACACCGTGGTCTCCTTCGCCCTGCTGGCGCTGCACCTGGGCCGGATCCGCGACCTGTCGGTGGCCGACGGCAAGCGGATCATCGCGGGGCTGCGGAAGCTGCCCGCCCAGATCGCCGAGATCCTCGCGACGGAGGGCGACATCGAGAAGCTGGCGGGTGAGTACGCGCACTCCCGGTCGATGATGTTCATCGGGCGGGTACGGGGCTATCCCGTGGCGCGCGAGGCGTCGCTGAAGCTCAAGGAGGTCTCGTACATCCACGCGGAGGCGTACCCGGCCTCCGAGCTGAAGCACGGTCCGCTCGCGCTGATCGAGCCCGCGATGCCGACGGTGGCGGTCGTGCCGGACGACGACCTGCTGGAGAAGAACCGCGCGGCGCTGGAGGAGATCAAGGCGCGTGACGGGCGGATCCTGGCGGTGGCGCACCAGCCGCAGGAGAAGGCCGACCACACGATCATCGTGCCGAAGAACGAGACGGAGCTGGACCCGATCCTGCTGGGCATCCCGCTCCAACTGCTGGCGTACCACACGGCGCTGGCGCTGGGCCGTGACATCGACAAGCCGCGGAACCTGGCGAAGTCGGTGACGGTGGAGTAGGCGCGCGGTAGGCCTGGAGTGGGCGTGGTGTAGGCCCGACCGCCGGTGTGTCCGGCGCTCGGGGGCGTACGGATCGCGCTACCTGGCGCGTCCTCAGGTACCGGAAGGTACCGGACGCGCCAGGAGCGGAGGGCCGGCGACGCCCGGCGCCGGCCCTCGTCGCTGCCCAAGGACCGTCAGGTCCTCAAGAACCGTCAGGTCCTCAGCCGGCGGCCGTCACACCCCGGCCGGCAGCGCGTCGACGCGGCAGAGCGGTGGGCCACTTGGCGAGCGCGGCCGTCGCGCCGTACCAGGAAGCCAGGCCCGCGAGGGCGGCGAGCCAGCCGCCGACCTTGGCCAGGCCCCCGCTGTCCGCGAACTGGGCGACCCCGAGCAGCAGCAGCGCGACGGTCAGCAGGCCGTACGTGCCCTGGACGAGCGGGCCCGAGCCCGCGGCGCCTATGGTGAGGCTGAGGGCGAGGAGCGCCCACAGGATCAGGAAGAGTCCGGCCGCGTCCGCGGAGACCTGCTGGCCCGCGCCGGTGCCCCAGGTGAACCAGAAGGCGCCGAGGCCCGCGAAGGCCGTACCGGTGAACGAGTCGCCCGCCCGGAAGGCAAGCAGACCCGCGACGAAGAGCGCGACCCCGCCGACGTACAGGGCGAGGGTGACGGCGTCGGCCGCCGTCACCCCGTCCACCACGTCGGTGAGGCCTATTCCGAAGGCCAGCAGGGTGAGTCCCAGCGCGAGATGGCCGAGAACCGAAGTTGAGGTTGCGCTTCCCGCAGAGACGTCATTGTCCACGGCGGGCTCCCTTCACGAAGTGCGGGTGCTGTTGTCCCAGCGACCGTTATGTACCCTTCACAAGGGCGCAATCCACCTCTCGGAGTGAGTAAATTCACTGCGGGGGCAAGGAAGTTGACGGACGATCAGCGTTTCCGGGCGTAGAACGCGGGAAGAACGGCCCGGGCTCAGCCGACTTACGGGATGACCACCACGGGCCGCTGCGCGCGCCGCGCGAGCCGGCCGGCCACCGAGCCGAAGATCCGCCCGACGATGCCGTGCGTCGAGCCGACCACGATCGCGTCGGCCGAGTACTCCTGCCCGACCTCTTCCAACTCGTGGCAGATGTCACCGCCGCGCTCGACCAGGATCCAGGGCACCTCGGCGAGATAGTCCGCGCAGGCCAGTTCGAGGCCGAGCACCTCGGTGCGGTGGTCGGGGACGTCCACGAACACCGGCGGCTCACAGCCCGCCCAGACCGTGGTCGGGAGCCTGTTGGCGACATGAACGATGATCAGGCCGGAGCCGAGCCGTCGGGCCATGCCGATGGCGTACGCGAGCGCCCGCTCACTGGAGGTGGAGCCGTCGAAGCCGACGACCACTCCGTGCCGGAAGGCGGGATCGCAGGAGGCGCGCGTCTGTTCCACCGCCAGCGGGTCCGACACGTGGTCGGCTACCTGCTTGCGGTCCGCGGGTTCAGGGATTTCGTGACCGGCCATGGGCGTCTCGGCGAAAGAGGTCCTCTTGGGAAAGGATCAACAAGTGGCGTGGCGTGCGGAGCTGTGACGGACCTGTGTCCTGTGTCCGGGAATCATCTTCCCAACTCCATACCCCCAAGGGTACGGCGACACTCCTCTCGTGCACAGAGTTCGCAGCCCCTTACGCGGCGTTTCAGGGAGCATGCACGAGGGCGCCCAGGATCGCAATGCCGGATGGCATCTACAGCTGTCCCGCGGAGCGACCGGAGGGACGCGCTCCTCGTTGGCCATCGGCCACGCCGCCGCCGTCAAGGAGCTCCCGTGCCCGCACCGTCGACCGTCACGTCATCCGTCCGGGTGTCCGCCGAGGCGCCCGCCGGGAGCCCGGGGCCGGCCCTCGGCCGTGCCTCCGGCGGCGCGTCCGACGGGGCCCGTGAGGACACCCTCGACCCGCCGCGCTCCGGGGCTTCCGCCCGGCCCCCCGCCGAGCCGGCGGACGCTCTCCTCCGCTGGGCGGTGTTCAGCTGCCTGCTGGTCCCCGTCGTGCTCACCGTCTACGGGACGTCCTTCGGAGGGACCGCTTCGGCGGCGTCCGGCCTCGCCGCCGTGACCGCCGTCTGCCGGCTCCTGCTGCGGCGGTCGGAGCGGACGGCGGACGGGCTGCGCGCCGAGGGCACGAGGGCGGACTCGGGGGCAGACACGGGGGCGGACGCCGTCCGCGACGGGGAGGCCCGTACCGCCCGGGAAGCCGATGCGGCACATGCGTCCGGAATGTACGGAACGGCCGGAAGCCGACGGTCCCGTGGCCGACAGGGGGCGCACCGGGGGCTCACGCGCATGTGAGGGGAGTGCGCCGGGGGACTGGTGGTCTTCGCACAGACACACCCATCGCTTTTCGGCCAACTTTGCACATGAACCGAAGCCTTGGCGAAAAGGCCTGTCAACCCCCTTGCCACCTGGGAAGAAAGGACTGAACCGGTCCTCCGCACCCTACGGGGACGGGCCATGCGCGCGAGGCCCACTTCCCTGCGCGGCCCACGAGTGGAACGCTTCGTGATCGAATGCTTCGCGCCAAGTTGCCTTGTCGACATAACGCCGGTGGGAGAACTTGTCACGCCGGCACCACGGGACACAGTAGATTCGATCATGAGGATCCAAGGCTGGGGACCCGTGCAGAACCGAGGGGAATCGTGCAGGAGCGAGAGGCCCGACAAGAACGGGGAGACGCGAACACCGAGGGGGGCTTAGCGACATGAGCCAGGACTCCACTGCCGCACCGGAGTCGGCACGGAAGCTTTCCGGGCGCAGGCGCCGGGAAGTTGTCGCCGTGCTGCTTTTCAGCGGTGGGCCCATCTTCGAGAGTTCCATCCCCCTCTCCGTGTTCGGAATCGACCGCCAGGACGCCGGGGTTCCGCGCTACCGCCTGTTGGTCTGCGCCGGAGAGGAAGGACCGCTGCGAACCACCGGCGGACTCGAACTGAGCGCGCCGTACGGCCTGGAGGCCATCAGCAGAGCCGGCACGGTGGTCGTACCGGCCTGGCGGTCCATCACCTCACCGCCGCCGCCGGAAGCGCTCGACGCGCTGCGCCGGGCGCACGAGGAGGGCGCGCGGATCGTGGGTCTGTGCACCGGCGCGTTCGTGCTGGCAGCGGCCGGTCTGCTGGACGGCCGGCCGGCCACCACGCACTGGATGTACGCGCCGACGCTGGCCAAGCGGTATCCGTCCGTCCATGTGGACCCGCGCGAGCTGTTCGTCGACGACGGGGACGTGCTCACGTCCGCCGGCACGGCGGCCGGAATCGATCTGTGTCTGCACATAGTCCGGACGGACCACGGCGCGGAGGCCGCGGGCGCGCTGGCCCGCCGGCTGGTGGTGCCGCCGCGGCGCAGCGGCGGTCAGGAGCGCTATCTCGACCGGTCGCTGCCGGAGGAGATCGGTTCCGACCCGCTGGCCGAGGTGGTGGCCTGGGCGCTGGAGCATCTGCACGAGCAGTTCGACGTGGAGACGCTCGCGGCCCGCGCGTACATGAGCCGGCGGACCTTCGACCGGCGGTTCCGCTCGCTCACCGGCAGCGCGCCGCTCCAGTGGCTGATCACGCAGCGGGTGCTCCAGGCCCAGCGGCTGCTGGAGACCTCGGACTACTCGGTCGACGAGGTGGCGGGCCGCTGCGGCTTCCGCTCCCCCGTGGCACTGCGCGGCCACTTCCGGCGGCAGCTGGGGTCCTCCCCCGCGGCCTACCGCTCCGCCTACCGGGCGCGCCGCCCGCAGGGCGAGCCGGTGTCGCACGGGGTCACGGAGCCGGTCGTACCGGCGCAGGCGTCAGCGCAGTCCCGGCGGACCGCGGCGGCGGCCGGCGCACCGGGTCACGCGTCGGCGTCGTCACCGGTGCCGGACTCGGGAAAGCCCGGTTCCGACCTGTACGCGGCGGGTCCGGGACGTCCGAGTCTGCCCGGCCAGCGGAGCGCTCCGTAGGATGCGCCCCGTAGGGTGAGGCCCATGAACGACCGCATGGTGTGGATCGACTGCGAGATGACCGGGCTCTCGTTGACGGAAGACGCACTGATCGAGGTGGCCGCACTGGTCACCGACTCGGATCTGAACGTGCTCGGCGACGGGGTGGACATCGTGATCCGCCCGCCGGACCGGGCGCTGGAGACCATGCCCGAGGTGGTACGGCAGATGCACACCACCTCGGGCCTGCTCGACGAGCTGGCGGCCGGCACGACGCTGGCCGCCGCCGAGGAGCAGGTGCTGGCGTACGTACGCGAGCAGGTCAAGGAGCCGGGCAAGGCGCCGCTGTGCGGAAACACGGTCGGCACCGACCGCGGCTTCCTGCTGCGGGACATGCCGACGCTGGAGGGCTACCTCCACTACCGGATCGTGGACGTCTCCTCGGTGAAGGAGCTGGCGCGCCGCTGGTACCCCCGGGCGTACTTCAACAGCCCGGAGAAGGGCGGCAACCACCGCGCCCTGGCGGACATCCGCGAGTCCATCGCGGAGCTGCGCTACTACCGCGAGGCGGTCTTCGTCCCCCAGCCGGGCCCGGACTCGGAAACGGCCAAGCAGATCGCCGCGAAGCACGTACTCAAGGCGGACTGACCCCGCCGCGACCTCGCGGAAAAGCGGGCGCGAGCACCCTCGCGGACCCTGTACACTTTTTCTCGGCCGGTCAGGGAAAAAGACCGGGCTTGGTGGGTATAGCTCAGCTGGTAGAGCACCTGGTTGTGGTCCAGGATGTCGCGGGTTCGAGTCCCGTTACTCACCCTTGTGGGCAAAGGCCCGATCTGTGAAAACAGGTCGGGCCTTCGTCGTATCCGGTTTTCCCGCCGGCAGTACCGTGGAGGCCTGACTCTCCGGCGGGGGTACACATGAACGCCACAACCATCGGCGACCGCATTCGCAGCTTGCGAGAATTCCGTGACCACACCCAGGAGGAGCTCGCCGAGCAGGCCGGCGTCTCCGTCGACACGATTCGCAAGCTGGAGCAGAACCGAAGGCTGACGGCACGCATCAACACCTTGCGCGTGATCGCCCGTGCCCTCGATGTCCAGCTGGAACGCCTGCTGGGACAGCCCACCGTGATGACGCGAGTCGTCTCCGACGACGGTGGGCTGATCGCCCTCCGGGACGCGATCCAGGACATTGGATCGCTGCCCGGACTCAGGACCGCCGACGATCTCGAAGACCCACCCGACGAGACGACGTGGGTCACCTCGGTGGACGAGGCGGTCAAGGCCTACTGGACCGGCAACTACTCGGATCTCTCCCACACACTTCCCCTGCTGCTCCGCGACGGCAGGGCCGTGGCCCGCGAGACACCCACCGAAGGCGTCTGGCGACAACTCGCGCTCGCCTACCAACTGGCCGCGTCCTTCGCGACGCAGGCAGGACACCCTGACTGGGCGTTCGCCGCCGTGGAGAAGCAGCTGGCTGCCGCCCGGAAGGCAAGCGACCCGCTCATGGAAGGCATGGGCGTGTCCACCCTGTCGTGGGTGCTGCTGCGCCAGGGACGCTGGGAGCAGGCGCAGGCCGTGGCGGAACAGAAGGCCGACTCGCTGGAGCCGTCAATCCGGCGAGCGACACCCGAGCAGTACGCCGTGTACGGCAACCTGCTCATCGCGGCGGCCACCCCCGCCGCGCGCAGCGGGAACCGGGAGGGCGCGCTGGAGCTGCTGAACCTCGCCGAGAGCGCCGCCACGAGGAGCGGCCCCGTCAGCATGTACGGGTCGGCCTTCTCCGTCACCGACGTCCGTACGCAGAAGGTCAACATCGCGCTCGCGGGCCAGGACAACAAGCCGGCCGAGGCGCTGCGGCTGTCCGCCGGTGTCGATGTGGAGGCCATCACCCGACCGATCCACTCCGCAGCCCACCGCGTCGATGTGTCGCAGGCGCGGTACCAGACCGGCGACAGCGACGGCGCGCTGAGAACCCTCCTTGAAGTCGAGGCCGAGCAGCCCGAGTGGATCCGTCTCCAGACTCTCGCTGCGGCCACGGTCCGGGAAATGCTCGAAGCGGAGCGCCGGAAGAACTCACCGCTCCGGTCGCTCGCCGCACGGCTCGGAGTCGACCCCACCCTCTGAACCGGGTAGGACAACACGTCCTGTACGAGCCGCCGTTGACGAGCCGACTGGTGCACCCTGTCACTGGAACGTGATCACACGAGCACTTAGCGTGGCCAGCGTGATGTGGCGCCGGCCTCGGGTGCCCCCTCGTCAACCCACGAAGAAGGAGCATCAGATGGCCGAAGACGGCAAGCACCGTGGCGAGCCCTCCGACAAGCCGTGGACGCCGCCCGCGCCCACCCCGAGCCCGGACGGGTCCGGACCGGCGAAGTCCGCCACGGGCACGGCCGTCGATCAGGGAGGCGGTGCGTGAATGACACCGCGTGGGTGAAGACGGCCGGCCACGCCGGACTGGTGGACGTACTCGCGCGGCGAGGCCTCCTTTCCTCCCGCTGGCGCGAGGTGTGGGAGAGGCTCCCCCGCGACCACTTCATCCCCCCTCACGCCTGGCGCCAGGGCCAGGAGCGATGTGTCCCCGTCGCCCCGGGGTCGGACTGGTGGGACCTCGTCCACTCCGACCAGCCTGTCGTGACGCAGGTGGACGACGGGCAGTCGGGCGGCCCGGGCATCGCCACCTCGTCCAACTCCCAGCCGTCCATGGTCGCCAAGATGCTCCAGCTCCTGGACGTCCAGGACTACGACATGGTGCTGGAGATCGGCACGGCCACCGGGTATGTCGCCGCGCTGCTCTCCGAGCGGCTCGGCAGTGACCGGGTGGTCAGTGTCGAGATCGACGAAGCGCTGTCCAAGCAGGCGGCCGCCACCCTCGCGGACCACGGTCTCTCGCCCCGGCTGGTCGTCGGCGACGGTGAGAAAGGGTGGGAGGACGGCGCTCCCTACGACCGTCTGATCTCCACCTGCGCGCTGCGGCACGTCCCACACGCGCTGATCAGGCAGGTCGCCCCCGGCGGCATCATCGTGGCACCGCTGGCCCGGACCTTCTGGAGCGGCGCCCTGGTGCGGTTGTCCGTACAGGACGGCGGCATCGCACAGGGGCCGTTCCGCGGCGGCGCGTCGTACATGCCCATGCGGTCCCACCGGCTGCCCGACGCAGGGCCTGTGGACAGCAACACGTCGCGGTCTTCGGAGGCCGGGGCGGATCCCCGTCAGCTGCTCAGCCTCGGCTTCGCCCTGTACGCCGGCGCGCGCCTGCCAGGAGTCACCATGTCCCACGCCGAGGCCGGCACCACGGTGACGGTCTGGCTCCAGGACGAGGCCGGCTCGGCGGCCGTCGCCGCCACCGGCGAGTCGGTGTGGGAGTACGGCGAGCGGAACCTGTGGGCCGAGGTCGAGGCCGTGTATGCCGAGTACGTGTCCCTCGGGCAGCCGGAGGGAGACATCTTTGGCCTGACTGTCACGCCGGCCGGCCAAGAAGTCTGGCTGCGCTCGCCTCGGACGGTGATCGCGGCCGCGTGACAGAAGCCTGGCCCCGGCCGAAGTCGTCCCCCGTGACGCCGGTCGGGGCGTAGGTGTGTACAGGGGCGTTGTTCAGGCGGGGTCGATGGCGATTTCGTAGGCGATTTCGTAGCGGACGTCCGCGATGGTGATGTCCGCGGTTTCCACCGGGCGGCCGTCCGTGTCGTAGTACGTGCGCTCGATCTCCGTGATGAGGTCGCCCACGGAGATGCCGAGGAGGTTGGCCTGCTCCTGGGTGGCGCGGGCCGGGCGGGGGAGTTCTACGGCGGTGTCGATGTCGACGCCGATGGAGCGCATTCGCTCGACCACCCCGGCGCCGGCGTGCGGGCCCATCTCGGGGAGCACGATCGGTGTGCCGTCCGTGATGGCCATCGGCTCCCAGGACTCCGACAGCTGGACCGGCAGTCCGTCGCCGAGGAATTCGTACGCCGTGTGGACGCAGAGGTCCCCCGGCTCGATGGCCAGGCGTTCGGCGATGCGCTCGGGGGCCGGTACGCGGGCGTTGCTGCGGGACTCCCACGTACCGGAACGGCGCTGCTCCTCCATGTCCGCGCGGAAGGGGCTGCCGTTACGGCGTTCGCGGCGGCGGGAGCGGATCATGCGCAGGCGCTCGCGCGGGCGCCGGACGTACGTTCCCGACCCGGCACGGCCCTCCAGGAGCCCTTCGATGATGAGGCGCTCCATCGCGCGCTGCGCCACGGACTGGCCGACTCCGTACTCCTCGGCGAAGCGGGCCCGGCTGGGCAGCTTCTCGCCCAGCGTCCACTCGCCCGCCTGGATGCGGGTGCGCAGAGCGTCAGCGACCTGCAAGTACGGCGTCTCTCGTGGCATTTGGGCGGCTCCGGGTGGTGTGCGTCGACATTGACAAAGCTAACCCATCAGGTGAAGCTGAATACTCAGCATTACGAGGCGTGATCGAGCGCTCACCAGGGGAGGGCTGTGCCCACTGTGGACATCCAGGCGGCCGCGCTGGTCGGCATGCTCGCCGCCGCGACGGGAGGCGAGCCGCGGACCACAGGCACCGAGGCCGGTGCCGTCCGTATCGAGGCCGACCTCCCCGAGCAGTTGAGCCCGGCCACGCGGAACGCGATCCTCGCCGCCCTCGCGACGGCCGACCGGTACGGACACACCCACACCGACGACGGCGACACCGTCTGGGCCGAGCTGGACAGAGATGTGGCGGTGGGTGACAGAGACGTGGCGGTGGGTCGGGAGGTCGAGGTGGGCGGGGAGGCCGGGCTGGAGACGGACGCCGGGCTCGACCGCGAGGCCCGCGAGGCCGGTCTGGATCGTGAGGCAGACCTGTGACCGCACTTCCCCATCCACGAGAACGGGAGGCACCACCCATGACTGTCACCGTCGCGTTACCGGCATCCCTGTCCGAGACGGATGTCCGTACCTGCGAGGCCTGCTGGCGCGCCCCGGTCGGTGCCGTCCGTACGGATGCCGAGGGCCGGGCCCTGCTCTGCGTGCCGTGCGCGCAGGGCGGTTACCCGCGGCGCGTCGACCTGTTCCCGCCGCTCGGGATCTACAAGCTGACGAGCCGGCAGGTGCGGATGAGCGACGGCAAGCACGGTGGCGGTACGCCGCAGACCCCGCCCAACCCCGGGCCCGCCCTGCCCAGCCCGCCCCCGGCACCGTCCCCGCCCGGCACCCCGCCCGTGTAGGTCGCGCCCGCGGCGGGAGGGCGTGGTTGGTCCTGGGGCGTGCGGATGATCTTTATGGTCGCCCCCGCCCGGTTCCTTGACTGACCGTGGGGCACCGGCGACGCTGCGCGCAGGGTGCGGGCTCCCCGTACCCGTACCTCCGTAGCCGCGGGAGGATCGTGTGCGCCGGCTCGGCAAGGGCATCGGGATCAGCCGTACGTCCCGTCGGGCGGCGGCCCTCGGGATCGTCTGCGTCCTCGGGGCCGGGGCGGCGGCCGGGTGCGGAGGCGGGGCGTCCGACGGGCGTACCACCCTCACCGTCGGGGTCTTCGGGGCCTTCGGATTCGAGGAAGCCGGGCTCTACGAGCGGTACATGACGCTCCGTCCGGACATCGCGGTCAAGCAGACCTCCATCCAGCGCAATGAGAACTACTACCCCCAGCTCCTCACCCACCTGGGCAGCGGCAGCGGACTCGCCGACATCCAGGCCGTCGAGGTCAGCAACATCGCCGAGGTCACCGCCACCCAGTCCGGCAAGCTGATCGACCTCGGCGCGGCGGCGGGCGTGGACCGGGGCGCCTTCCTGCCGTGGAAGTGGGCGCAGGCCACGGACCGTCACGGCAGGACCCTCGGCCTCGGCACCGACATCGGGCCGCAGGCCATCTGCTACCGCAAGGACCTCTTCGCCAAGGCCGGCCTGCCCACCGACCGCGCGGCCGTGGGGCGGCTCTGGGCGGGCGACTGGGGGAAGTACCTGGCCGCCGGCAAGCGGTACCGGGCGAAGGCGCCCCGGGGCACGGCCTTCGTGGACTCGGCGAGCGGCGTGATGGCCGCCGTGACCGGCAGCGCCCCGCACCGCTTCTACGACCGGCGCGGGAAGGTCGTCTACCGGACCAGTACGACGGTACGGAAGGCCTGGCGCACCGCCGCCCGGTTCGCGGCCTCCGGCCTGACCGCCAAGCTCCAGCAGTTCACGCCCGCCTGGGACCAGGGGTTCGCCAACGCGTCCTTCGCCACCGTCTCCTGCCCCGCCTGGATGCTCGGCTACATCCAGGACAAGTCCGGGGCGGCGGGCCGTAACCGGTGGGACGTGGCCGCCGCGCCCCGTCCCGGCAACTGGGGCGGCTCGTTCCTCGTCGTGCCCAGGACCGGCCGCCACACGAAGGAGGCCGCCGCGCTGGCCGCCTGGCTGACCGCCCCCGCCCAGCAGGCGACGCTCTTCGCCGAGCGGGGCAGCTTCCCGAGCGCGCGGGCCGCGTACGCGCTGCCCGTGGTGTCCGGCGCCCGGCACCCGTACTTCGGGAACGCGCCCATCGGGCGGATCTTCTCCGAGGCCGCGCGGGGCGTCCCCGTACAGATCGTCGGACCGAAGGATCTGCTCATCGCCCAGAACCTGTCCGACGTCGGGATGCTCCAGGTCGACCAGAAGGGCACGTCCTCGGAGGACGGCTGGGACGCCGCCGTGAAGGCCATCGACAACGCGCTCGACCTGTGACGAGCGAGGCCCCGGCCGCCGGTGGTGCGCCGGTCGCCGGTGGCGCGCCGGTCGCCGGTGAGGCGCCGGCCGGTGGAGCGCCGGCCGCCGGTGAGGCGCCGGCCGGTGGCGCGCCCGTCGCCGGTGAGGCGCCGGCCGGTGGAGTGCCAGCCGGTGGAGTGCCAGCCGGTGAGGTGTCCGTCGCCGCTCCCCCCGAAGCGGGGTACGCCGGCCTCCGCGATGAGCGGCGGCGCGCCCGCCGCAGTCGACGGCACCGCCGTGACCTGCGCTGGAGCCCGTACGTCTTCGTCGCCCCGTTCTTCACCTTCTTCGCCGTCTTCGGGCTCTTCCCCCTGCTCTACACCGGCTGGGCCGCGCTCCACCGCGTCGAACTGACCTCGCCCGACCACATGGAGTGGGTGGGCCCGCGCAACTTCTCGCGGCTGCTGGACGACGACTTCTTCTGGAACGCGCTGGCCAACACCGTCACCATCGGTCTGCTCTCCACCGTCCCGCAGCTGATGATCGCCCTCGGCCTCGCGCACCTGCTCAACCACCGCCTGCGCGGCTCGGCGTTCTTCCGGGTCGCCGTGCTCACGCCGTACGCCACCTCGGTCGCCGCCGCGACCCTCGTCTTCGTGCTGCTCTTCGGCCGCGACCACGGGCTGATCAACTGGGCGCTGGGAGCGGCCGGTCTCGACGCGGTCGACTGGCAGAACGGCGACTGGACCTCCCGGATCGCGGTCTCCACGATCGTCGTCTGGCGGTGGACCGGCTACAACGCGCTGATCTATCTGGCGGCCATGCAGTCCGTCCCCGGCGACCTGTACGAGTCGGCGGCCCTGGACGGGGCCTCCCGGTGGCAGCAGTTCGTCCATGTGACCGTGCCGTCGCTGCGGCCGACCATCCTCTTCACCTGTGTGGTCTCCACGATCGGCGCGACACAGTTGTTCGGGGAGCCGCTGCTCTTCAACGGCGGCGCGGGCGCGACGGGCGGGGTGAACCACCAGTACCAGACCCTCGGGCTCTACCTGTACGAGCAGGGCTGGGTGAACCTCCATCTCGGCCGGGCCTCGGCGATCGCCTGGGCGATGTTCCTGATCCTGCTGGTGGTCGGCGCGGTGAACTGGCTGGTCGCCCGGCGGATCGTAGGAGCGGGAGGAGAGCGATGAACCGTACGTCCGAAGGGTGGCGGCAGTTGTCCGGCGGCCGGGTCGCGCACGCCGTGCTGATCCTCTTCGCCGCCGGGTCGCTCTTCCCCCTCGTCTGGACGGCGGTCGCGGCCTCCCGTACCAGCGGCCGGCTCGCGCAGACCCCGCCGCCGTTCTGGTTCGGCGGCCATCTCCTCAAGAACCTGGAGATCGCCTGGACCGACGCCAACCTCGGTACGGCCCTGATCAACACGACCGTCGTCGCGGGCAGCGTCGCGGCGGGGACGGTGTTCTTCTCGACGCTCGCCGGGTTCGCCTTCGCCAAGCTGCGCTTCCGCTTCCGGAACGCGCTGCTGGCGCTGGTGATCGGCACGATGATGGTGCCGCCGCAGCTCAGCGTCGTCCCCCTGTACCTGCTGATCGCCGAGCTGTCCTGGACGGACCGGCTCCAGTCCGTCGTCCTGCCCGGCCTGGTCAGCGCCTTCGGGGTGTTCTTCATGCGGCAGTACCTGACGGGGGCGCTGCCCACCGAGCTGATCGAGGCGGCCCGGGTGGACGGCGCGAGCAGCTGGCGGGTGATGTGGCACGTCGTCTTCCCGGCCGCGCGGCCGGCGATGGCGGTGCTGGGGATGCTGACCTTCGTGATGGCCTGGAACGACTTCTTCTGGCCGATCATCGCGCTGACGCAGAGCGGCAACCCGACCGTGCAGGTGGCGCTGACCGGGCTCGGCCGCGGTTACATCCCCGACCAGTCGGTGATCATGGCGGGCGCGCTGCTCGGCACCCTGCCGCTGCTGCTGGCGTTTGTGGTGTTCGGCAGGCACATCGTGGGCGGGATCATGCAGGGCGCGGTCAAGGGCTGACCGTCGGTATGAGAGCGGTACGCGCCCCGGCCGGGTGGGGGGTTCGGGGATCCGGCCGGGACGCGCGGGGCGGCTGGTGGGGGCAGCCGCCCGGAGGGGGAAGGGTCGAGGGGGACGGGGGCGGTCGAGGGGGGACGGCGCTTACGCACGCTAGCCGCTCCGATACCGACAAAAGGCCTGTTCGGGGCGGTGGTTGAGGTTCTTAGGGCGCCCTTAAGGAAGGCATGGGGGCTGTTTAAGAACGTGGTTCAGACGTCGGCGCCCCGGCGGCCCGGCGTGCCGCGTTTCCTCCCGCGCAGCCGGTGACCGCGCGGCTCGCGGGCCGGGCGCCATCCCTCGCGCCCGATCCAGATCCGTACCTCCGTGCCGCCGAGCACGGAGCGTCCGATCCGTACGTCCCCGCCGGTCGACTCCGCGACCCGGCGCACGATGTCCAGGCCGAGGCCCGTGGAGCCCTCCCGGCCGCCGCTGTTGCCCCGTACGAGCGCGGCCTTCGGGTCGGCGATGCCGGGGCCCGCGTCCGAGACGAGGACGATCACCGCGTCCTCGCCGTTGTGCACGTCCACGGAGAACGCGGTGCCCTCCGGCGTGTGCCGGAAGACGTTCCCGAGCAACGCGTCCAGCGCGGCGGTGAGTTCGGGGCGGGCGACCGGGATGCGGATCGGCGCGCCGACCCCCGCGAGCCGTACCTTCCGGCCCTCGTCCTCCGCCAGCGCCGACCAGAAGTCCATGCGCTCGCGGACGACTTCGGAGACGTCACAGCCCACGGCGGGCGTGTGGGCGACCGTGTGGGACGTGGATTCGCGGGCGGTACGGATGATGGTGTCGACCTCGCGCTCCAGCTGCGCGACCGCCGCTCTGGTCTGGTCGGCGGCGGGCCCCTCCCCCAGCGAGGCGGCGTTGAGCCGCAGCACGGTCAGCGGGGTGCGCAGCCGGTGGGAGAGGTCGGCCGCCAGTTCCCGCTCGTTGGCGAGGAGTTGGACGACCTGGTCGGCCATGGAGTTGAACGCGACGGCGGCGGAGCGCAGTTCGGGCGGCCCCTCCTCGGGGACGCGGACCCCGAGCTTGCCCTCCCCCAGGGCGTGGGCGGCGCCCGCGAGCCGCTGCGCGGGCTCGACCATGCGCAGGCCGAGGCGGTCGGCGACGGTCACCGAGCCGACGATCAGCGCGATGCCCACGCCCGCGAGGACCAGCCAGGCGGTGGTGACCCCGTTGGAGACCTCCGGCTCGGGGACGTACACCTCCACGATCGCGATCCAGTTGGAGCCGAGGCTGGATCCGAGGGCGGTGGGCTGGAGCAGCGCGAAGCCGCCGGGGACGTCGGTGATGGAGGCGCGGCCGAGCCGCCGTACGGTCGCGAGGTCCTTCTCGGCGGCCCGGCGTGTGCCCAGCTCCAGCGGGAGGCTGCCCGGTTCGCCCGAGGCCGGGACGTGGACGGCCATCTTGCCGTCGGCGCCGGCCTGGGTGGAGGCGATCGCGCGGTCGAGCTGGTCGCGGTCGGAGGTGATGGAGAGGGTGGGGCCGATGGCGGCGGCCTGCCGTTCGGCGTTGGTGAAGGCCCGGTCCCTGGCCATCTCCTTGATGACCATGCCCAGCGGCACGGCGAAGGCGATCACGACCATCACCGTGACGGCCAGGGAGACCTTGATCAGTGCCCACCTCATACGGGCCGCTCCGTGGCCGGGGGTTCGAGCTTCACGCCGACCCCCCGCAGGGTGTGCAGGTAGCGGGGTCTGGCGGCCGTCTCGCCCAATTTGCGGCGCAGCCAGGACAGGTGGACGTCGATGGTCTGGTCGTCGCCGTACGACTGCTGCCAGACCTCGGCGAGCAGTTCCTTGCGGGGGACGACCACGCCGGGGCGCCCGGCGAGGAAGGTCAGCAGGTCGAACTCGCGCCGGGTGAGGTCGAGGCGGGTGCCGTCCAGCTCGGCCTGGCGGCGCAGCGGGTCGATGGCGAGGCCGCCGACGCGGATGACGCGGGGGGACGCGGCCTCGCCCGAGGACGCGCGGGAGCGGCGCAGGACGGCCGCCATGCGGGCCGACAGGTGCTCGACGGAGAAGGGTTTGGTGAGGTAGTCGTCGGCCCCGTCGTTGAGGAGCCGGACGATCTCGGTCTCGTCGTCGCGGGCGGTGGCGATGATCACCGGTACGTCGGTGATGCCGCGCAGCATCTTGAGCGCCTCCGACCCGTCGAGATCGGGCAGGCCGAGGTCGAGAATGACCACGTCGAAGTGGAAATGGGCCACTTCGCGCAACGCCTCCAGGGCCGTCCCGACACTGCGTACGGTGTGGGAGGCCTCGGTCAAGTGCCTGATGAGGGCGGAGCGTACGAACTGGTCGTCCTCGACCACGAGCACACTGGGCATGGGCGGCACCGTACGCCATTCGGGGGATACCGGCAGGCGGTTCCCCGTCGCACCCCCGGTGGTGCACCATGGGCCCCGATGCGTATCGGACTCGTACACGCCATTGCGTGGTCGCTCGCGACCGGCGCCGCCGTCACGCTGTCGTGGTGGGGTGTGCACACGGTGATGGCCGGGACGGCGTACGACCCGCCGCGCGCGGTGCCGATCGGCAAGGACAGCGCGACGACGCAGGGCGCCCGGCCGGTCGTGTCGTCCACGCACCGTCCGCCGAGCCCGTCGCCGTCCCCGCCGTCCCCCTCGGCGCCGAAGCCGGAGAAGTCGGTGAGGCCCTCCCCGACGCTCTCCTTCACTCCCGTTCCCGTTCCGTCCCAGAGCTACGGCGGCCCGGCCTCGAAACCCGCGGCCAAGCCGTCCTCGGCCCCGTCGGGCGACGTGAAGAGCTACACGGTCGACGGCGGCCGGGTGGTCCTGGACATCGGTGAGGCCGCGGCGGAGCTGGTCTCGGCGACGCCGGACGCGGGCTGGCAGATGCAGGTGTGGACCCAGCCGACCTGGATCCGGGTGACGTTCACCCGCGACGGCCGGGAGGTGTCGGTCTTCTGCACCTGGCACGACCACCCGCCGCTGGTGGAGTTCGACGACCGCTGAGGGCCGTTCGCGTCCCGCGAGGGCTCCCCGGCGTCAGGCCAGGACCAGGGAGACGAGTTCGTCGATGAACGACCGGCGCTCCTCGGTGGTCAGTCCCCGCTGGATGCTGTGCAGCAGCGCGACCCGCCCGTACACGGCGACGAAGACCATGACCGCCGCCCGGTCGCTGGGCAGGCGCAGGGTGTGCCCGGCCTCCTCGCACCTGGCGAAGGCGGCGGTGAGCGCCTCCACGACGTCGATGAGCACGGGCGGCGCGGCGGACCGGGGCTCGCCGGAACCGTTGCCCAGCACGAGCCGGTGGTGGCCGGGGTTGTCCGTGGCGAAATCGCAGTACGCGTACAGCTGGGCGTGTACGCGGCCCGCCACGTCCTCCGGAGGCACCGCTTCGTCCGCCGCCCGCATCAGTGCCCTGAGCCGGGCGTGCTCGTGGTCCATCAGCCCCTGGACCAGTGCCGTCCGGTCGGTGAAGTGGTGGTAGATGCTGGCGGGGGCGATGCCGACCGCGCGGGCGACCCCGCGGATGGTGAGGCCGTCCTCGCCCCCGAGCCCGGAGAGCAGGCGGCCGGCCGCGTCCAGGATCTCGACGCGCAGACGTTCGCCCTCGCCCCAGCGGTTACGCGTCCGTTCTGGCTTGATGTCCACGTCGTCTGGCACGAGGCCATTCTTACCGCATGCGGTGGACGCGGGGGGGGAGGGCCGCCGGGGCATGTGCGGCCGCCCCGCCGCGACGCGGTGCGAGCGCGTCGTCAGGGGTGCGCAGGAGGTGGACGCCGGCGAGTTCGTGCCGCTGCGGGAGGGAGCGGCGTCGAGGCCGGTCGCGGCCCGGCCCAGGGCGCGCCGAGACCGGCGAGGTGGTCCGCACGCCGGAGGGCCGTGCGGTCCGGGGTCGAGGCGCCCGCAACAACGATCTGCGACAGACCGCTCACGACTCGGCCAGCTCGATGGCGAGCGCGGGACAGACGCGGGCCGCCTCGCGGGTGTCCGCGTGCTGGTCGGCGGGCGGATTCGGGTCCAGCAGCACGGCGATGCCGTCCTCGTCACGCTGGTCGAACACCTCCGGCGCGGCCAGGACACACTGCCCGGAGCCGACACACTTGTCCTGATCGAGGACGACCTTCATCGCGCTGATCCTTTCCGTTTCCTCTTCCCGTTCGCGACGTCACCCGGTGAGCGGGTCACCCGGGTCACCAGGTCACCGGGAGCTCGTGCACCCCGTAGACCAACATGTCGTGCTTGAACCTCAGCTCCCCGGACGGCTTCGCGAGGGCCAGGGTGGGGATGCGGCGGTACAACGTGCTGTAGACGACCTGGAGTTCGACCCGGGCCAGGGGCTGGCCGAGGCACTGATGGACGCCGAATCCGAACGCGACGTGGTGCCGCGCGTCGCGGCCGATGTCGACGGCGTCCGGATCCGGGAAGACCGCCCCGTCGCGGTTGGCGACGTCGGTGGCGGCGATGATGCCCTCGCCCGCGCGGATCAACTGCCCGCCGATCCGCAGGTCTTCGAGCGCGACCCGGCGCCGCCCGGAATGGACGATGCTGAGGTGGCGCAGGAGTTCCTCGACGGCGTTCGCGACGGCCCTGGGGTTGTCGGCCGCGCGGAGCCGGTCCAGCTGCTCCGGGTTCTCCAGCAGCACGACCGTACCCAGGCCGATCATGTTGGCGGTGGTCTCGTGCCCGGCCACCAGCAGCAACAGGCCCATGGCCGCGATCTGTTCACGGCTCATCCGGCCGGTGCCCAGCTGCTCGACGGCCAGCCGGCTGAGGACGTCCGGTGCGGGGTCGGCCTTCTTCCGGTCCACGAGGTCGGCGAGATAGCCGGTCATCTCCGCCACCGCCGCGACGGCCTGCGCCGGGGTGGCCTCGCGCGACACCATCGTCCTGCTGAGCCGGTGGAAGAGGTCACGGTCGGCGTACGGGACGCCGAGCAGCTCGCAGATGACCAGCGAGGGCACCGGCAGGGCGAACTCGTGCACGAGGTCGGCGGGTTTCGGCCCGGCGAGCAGATCGTCGATCAGGCCGTCGACGATCTGCTGGATCCGCGGCCGCAGCGCCTCCATCTTCTTGATCATGAAGTCCGACGTGAGGAGACGGCGCTGGGCGGCGTGTTCGGGATCGTCCAGCGTGATGAAGGACTTGGCCTGCCCCAGCCGGGCGGCCGAGCCTTCGGTGGCGTGCGGGTAGCCCGGCAGTCCGGAGTCGGCGCTCACCCGGGGATCGGCGAGCACGGCCCGTACGTCCTCGTAGCGGGTGATCAGCCACGGTGTGCTGCCGTCCCAGAGCGTGACCCGGGAGACCGGCGCCTCGTGCTGGATCCTGCGCAGCTCGGGCGGCGGGTCGAAGGGGCAGCCGCGGGCCATCGGGAAATCGGGAGCGGGTGTACGTACATGTGCAGGTGTGGGGGAAACGCTTTCCGTCACCATGGACTCCTGCGGAGAGTTACCAAACCATTGTTCGGGAAGTTGCTGAACAAACGTTAGGCAACGTCATTCGCGCTGTCCAGGACCGGTGGCTTCCTTTGATCAAAACCGGCCACGGCATACGTCGGAGCCGCGTAGGAGCCGGGAGCTACGAGAAGGCACCCGCGGGCGGCGGCGGGGACGGCTTGGCGCTCGCGTCGGTGACGACCGCCGCTCCGCCGGTGAAGTCCCTGAGGGCGCGGCCGTGTTCGACCCGGCCGGGGTGCGGGTCGCCCGCGATGCGGCGGGTCAGTTCCGTGACCGGCAACTCCCGGTCGGACGCGAGGAGTACGGCGTTGCCGAAGCGGCGGCCCCGCAGGACCGTCGGGTCCGCGGCCAGCGCGAGATGGCCGAACAGCGAGGCGGCGGTGGCGATCTGGCCGCGCAGGTGGGCGAGGGGAGGCCCGTCGGCGAGGTTGGCGGCGTAGCAGCCGTCCGGTGCGAGGACCCGCCGTACCCCGGTCAGGAATTCGGCGCTGGTGAGGTGCGCGGGGGTACGGGCTCCGCCGAACACGTCGGCGATCACCAGGTCCGCCCAGCCGTCCGGCACCTTCCCGAGAGCGGCCCTGGCGTCCGCGGACCTGACCTTGATCCGGGCCTGGGGGTCCAGCGGGAGCCGGTCACGGACGAGCTGGACGAGGGCAGCGTCGACCTCCACGACCTGCTGGGTGGAGCGGGGCCGGGTGGCGGCGACGTACCGGGCGAGGGTGAACGCCCCGCCGCCGAGGTGCAGGACACGCAGGGGCTGGTGGGCGGGGGCCACGAGGTCGGCGACATGGCCGAGTCTGCGCTGGTACTCGAAGGACAGGTGGGCGGGGTCGTCCAGATCCACGTGGGACTGCGGGGCGCCGTCGATCAGCAGCGTCCAGGCGCGGGGGCGCTCCCGGTCCGGTACGAGCTCGGCGAGGCCGCCGTCGACCGGTGCGGTCACCGTCTCGGCCGTACCTCGTCCGCCCCGCCTGTTCCTGGCCATCCCCCCAGTATCGGCCCGGCGGCGGGCTCGGCCCACCGGCGGGTGCGGGGGTTCGGCGGGGGTCGCGGCGGACATGCGGGTGTCCGGCGGGGGTGCGGGCCCCTGCGCCGGGTGTGTGACGGGTGTCGCCGGGCGTGGGACAGGTGTCGCCGGGCGTGGGACAGGTGTCGCCGGGCGTGGGACGGGTGTCCCGGTGCCGGCCTACCGGCAGCGGTCCGCCGCCTCGATGAGTCGCGCCGCCTCGCCGAGCGCCGCGCGCAGGACCGCCGGGTCCGTGACGGGGTCGGAGGACTCCGGCGGCAGCAGCCAGCCCGTGCCGGTGACCGGCGGTGCCTCGGCGGGGGTACGCGGACCGCCTCCGCCCGTCCGCGTACAGGCACTGCCGGGGACGTCCCAGCCCTCCGCCGTGCCGGGCGGCACGAGGAAGCCGAGGGTGTGACAGGAGCCGTCGTGCAGGACGGGCCCCACCGAAGGCGTGGCCCCGCGCCGGAGGATGTCCACCGCCTCAAGACCCTGCCGGGCCGGGACCGTCACCAGGTCCAGCGCCTCGCCACCGTCGTGCTCGGGCGCGTATCGGTCTCCATACCGACCTCCACCTCCACCTCCACCTAACAAGGGAACCCTCCTCGTCGAGTGGAGACGCGTTGAGCGTCTCCATAGTCTCCATAGGGTTCAACGTCCGCCGGCGTCAACAGCTACGGAGGCACACCGCCGCAAAGGATGGCAGTTCATGGCAGATCGTGGGTGAGATATCCGGTTTGTAGGCAAACACCGTATGTGCCCCCCGTCCCAGGAGGTACGTTCTTGCCCGCCGGACCACCGGAGCACAGGAGAGGGCTCGGCCATGGCGTCGTCTCGGGCAGTTCCCAACCTCCCCTTCCGCCGGCAGCGCGGACAGCGCTCGCCGGGGGAGTTCGCCGCGGCCGTGCGCAGGGCAGCCCGGGAGATCGGTGAACACGTCGCGTGCGACGCACGTTATATCGGTCGGGTGGAAGCGGGTGAGATCCGCTGCCCCAACTACGCGTACGAACGGGTCTTCCTGCACATGTTCCCCGGGCTGACCCTGACCGACCTGGGCTTCACGGCACGCGAGCACGTTCGCGGCCGCGCGGCGCGGGTACCCGTGGAGCAGCCCGCCCACGACCCGGGACACAGCGAGATCAGCGAGATCAGCAAGGAGAGCGACGTGCTGCGTCGCGCATTCATGACCAGCGGTTCCGTCACCATGGCCGCCGCGACCCTGGGCCTCGGCGGTACGGCCGCCGTGGCCGCGCCCTCGATCCCCGCCCCGCGCCGGATCGGTGACACCGAAGTGGCCACCGTCGAGGCGGCGGTACGGCGGATCCGCCTGCTGGACGACCGGCACGGCGCCGACGGGCTCTACCGCCAGGCGGCGGTGCCGCTGCGCACGGCGTACGCGCTGCTCGACGCGGGGACGGCGACCCGGCAGTCCACCACCGACCGGCTGCACTCCGGCGCGGGCGAGTTGTCGATCTCGGTGGGCTGGCTCGCGCACGACTCGGGACGCTTCGACGACGCCCGGTCGCACTACGCGGAGGCGCTCGCGACCGCGCGGGTCGCGGGCGACCCGGCGCTGGAGGCGCACGCGTTCTGCAACACGTCGTTCCTGGCGCGGGATTCGGGCCGGTACCGGGAGGCGTTACGGGCCGCGCAGGCGGGCCGGAGCGCGGCCAGGCACCTGTCGTCCGCCCGCCTGCTGTCGCTGCTGGCCCTGCGGGAGGCGGGCGGCTGGGCGGGGCTCGGCGACCGTACGAACTGTGAACAGGCCCTGTCCCAGGCCCACACACTTTTCGGCCGCGGCCCCTCGGACGCGGACCCCGAGTGGATGTCCTTCTTCGGCGAACCGGAACTGGAGGCCCTGGAGGCGCAGTGCCACGCGGCGCTGGGCGACTGGTCGCGGGCGGCCCGGCACGCGTACCGCGCCTCCGTACTCCAGGATCCGCACTTCACCCGCAACCTCGCGCTCTACCGGGCCGAGTTGGCCACGGACCTGGCGCGCGCGGGCCGGCCGGACGAGGCCGCGGCGGCGGGGCGGCAGGTGCTCGACCTGCTGGACGAGGTCCAGTCGTCCCGGATCCAGGGGATGCTGGCGGTGACGGCCCGGCTGCTGCTGCCACGACGGCGGTCGCCGGAGGTGGCGGCGTTCCTGGAGCGGCACGCGGCCGTGTAGCGCCACGGGGCCGCGCACCACGCACACGCGGGGGGCGGGTCAGCCCACCAGGTGCGCCGTGTCGTTCCAGACCTCGATCGCCGGGCTGCCGTACGCCCAGTTGAGGACGGACACGGACGTCGGGTCCAGTCGTATGCGGGCCGCGAACGACACGTCCTCGCCCAGCCAGCGCGCGCCGATCGCCCGCAGGATGTGGCCGTGGGCGAAGACCAGGACGTCACGGTCGGCCGAGCGCGCCCAGGCCACCACCTCGTCCGCGCGGGCGGCGACCTGCGCCAGGCTCTCGCCGTCCGGGACCCCGTCGCGCCAGATGAACCAGTCGGGCCGCGCGGCCTTGATCTCGGCCGGGGTCAGCCCCTCGTACGCGCCGTAGTCGAACTCCATCAGCGCGTCCCACTCCGTGGCGCGCTCCCCGAACCCCGCGAGTTCACACGTCTCGCTCGCGCGGACCAGCGGGCTGGTGCGGACCTCGGTGCCGGCGAGCCCGGACCACGGCGCGCGGTGCAGGCGCTCGCCCAGCAGCGCGGCGCCGCGCCTGCCCTCGTCGAGGAGCGGAATGTCCGTCCTGCCGGTGTGGCGGCCGGAAAGTGACCAGGCCGTCTGGCCGTGCCGGGCCAGCAGGACGCGCGGTGCCATCGGGGCTCTCCCTGGAGTTCACAACGGGTGCCGCCCCATCATCGCGTACCTGAACATTGGGCAACCCCCAGGGGGATATCGGCGTCCTCTTTCGGGGAGAAGGTGATGTTGTCGAACGTTGATCCGGGAGGACACCCGGCCGTAACGTCCGACAGGCCGCACCGTACGGTTGAACGTCGGCCGAAAACCGTATGACAACATGATGGAGATCGTCCGGATGCCGTACAGCGCCAGCGCGGAGACCAGGCCGCACCCCCGGCCTCGGCTCCGGCTCCGGCCGCGCTGGTGGGCCGAGCTGGTGCTGATCGTCGCCGTCTACGCCGCGTACTCGGCGGGACGGCTGATGGCGCGCGGCGACGTGTCCACGGCGGTCGACCACGGCCTGGCGATCCTGCGGATCGAGAAGGCGTTGCGCATCAACGCCGAACACCCGCTGAACCGGCTCTTCACCAGCACCCCCGCCCTGGGCATACCCGCCGACTTCGCCTATGCCTCGCTGCACTACCTGGTCACTCCGGTGGTGCTCGTGTGGATCTTCCGCAGCCGCCCCGCCCGCTACCGGGCCGCCCGTACGTGGCTGATGCTCTCCACCCTCCTGGGACTCATCGGCTTCACCCTGCTGCCGACCTGCCCGCCCCGGCTCCTGGAGGCCGGGCACGGCTTCGTGGACACGATGGCGCAGTACAGCTCGTACGGCTGGTGGGGGGCGCAGGCGAGCGCGCCGCGCGGGCTCGGCGGGATGACCAACCAGTACGCGGCGATGCCGAGTCTGCACGTCGGGTGGGCCGTGTGGTGCGGGGTGCTGTTGTGGCGGCACGCGCGTACGCCGTTCATGCGGTGGGTGGGGGTCGCCTATCCCGTGGTCATCACGATCGTCGTGATGGGCACGGCGAACCACTACTTCCTGGACGCGGTGGCGGGTGTCGTGGTGATGGCGGCGGGGGCGCTGCTGACCCGGCCCGCCCTGCGTCTGGCGGACCGCCTGTGGGCCGCGCTGCCGTTCGCGCCCGCCGAAGCGCCCGCCGGGCCGCCCGCCCCGTCCCGCCGGTCCCTCCCGTCCGCCAAACCCCCGATTGTCAGCGGCGGATGCGACACTTCCGCGGGTGACCGATTCCCTGGGCAGCGGACCCGCACCAGCGCTCCCTCCAGCCCCTCCGTCCCCGCCGCCTCCTCCGCGGACGACGCTGCGGCAACGGCTCGCTGAGCTGCGCGGCCCGGCTGTCGCGCCGCATCCCCTGGACGCCCGCGCCCTGGCCGCCCTCGCGGCCAATCCCGGCTGCCGCCGCCGCGCCCTGCTGGACGGCGCCGGGGTCGACAAGGCGGCGCTCGCGACGGCGCTGGGCTCCCCCGCCCCCTTCGGCCAGTCCCAGTTCGCGTTCATGCGCGGGAACGCGTTCGAGGCCAAGGTCAAGGCGGACGGCGGTACGGAACTGATGCGCCTGGTCGCCGAGCGGCTGGGCGCCACCCCGCCCGCGCCCGATGAGGTCCTCGTACCCGATCTGTCGGCGGCGGGCCCCGAGGGGCGTACGGCCAGGACGGCGCTCGCGCTGCGCGAGGCGGCGGAGGCGGGAGCCTGGACGCTGCTGGACCATCCGCTGCTGGTCCTGGAGGTGGCGGGCTCACCGGCGTATCTGGAGCCGGACGCGGTGGTGGTACGGCCCGACGGGCGGTGGACGGTCGTCGAGATCAAGTCCTTCCCGATGATCGACGGCTCGGCGGACGCGGCGAAGGTGGGCGCGGCGGCGCGCCAGGCGGCGGTGTACGTGCTGGCGCTGGAACGGGTCGCCGTCCGTACGGAAGGCGCGGAGGTGGACCACCGGGTGCTGCTGGTCTGCCCGAAGGACTTCTCGAACCTGCCGACGGCGTCGGTGGTCGACGTACGGAAACAGCTGTCGGTGACCCGGCGGCAGCTGACCCGGCTGACCCGGATCGAGGACATCGCGGACGCGCTCCCGGAGGGCACGACGTTCGACGTGGCGCAGTGCTCGGGCGCGGAGCTGACGGCGGCCGTGGAGTCGGTCACGGCGGCGTACGCGCCCGAGTGCCTGGCGGCCTGCGAGCTGGCGTTCCACTGCCGGGGCAGGGCGCGCACGGACGGCGCGGTGGAGGCGCTGGGCCGGAGCGTACGGGGGGAGCTGGGCGGCCTGACGACGGTCGGCGCGGTTCTCGCGGCGGCCCGGGGCGAGTCGGGCGACCCGGACGATCCGACGGTCGTGGCGCTGCGCAGGGCGGCGGGTCTGCGGGCGGAGGCGCTGGCGGAGGCGCTGGCGGAGGCGGCGGCCCGCGCGGTCGCGTCGGAGGAGGCGGCCGGCGAACTGGTCGCGGCTGTGCCTTCCGGGTCCTCCGGGTCCTCCGGGCAGGCGGCTTCCGGTGGGGCTCAAGGCCGTCCGCGAGGGGAGGACTGATGTCGCTGATCGGTACGCTCGCCCGGCTGGAGGCCATGGAGAGCGGGCGCGCGCGGCCCCTGGCCACCGTGCGGCACCGGCGGATCTCCGGCCGGCCGCTCGTGCTGGTGCCGCTGACCACGTCCGGCGAGGCCGGCGCCCCGCTCGGCGCGCTCGTCGGGACGGACCGGGACGCCCCCCGGCTGCTGACCGTCGCGCAGCCGCGCGACCGTGACCTGCGGTTCGCCTTCCTCGCCGAGCTGGCCGAATCCGTACTGCCGTACGTGGACGCGTACGCGGACGTCGTGGAGGCCGCCGAGCGCAACGAGACCGACCCGGAGAGCGGGAAGCGCGTCAAGGTCGAGGTCGAGCTGTGCGCGGACGCGCCGCAGTTGATCGTGCCGAGCAGGCCGGGGATCGATTTCGTACGGCTGCTGGGGCGCTCGATGCGGTTCCGGCGTACGGCGGAGGACGACCCGGAGACGCCGTACCCCGCGCCCCCGCGTGTGCCGCTCCTGGGCCGCTGGCTGACGCACTACGGCGAGCGCGCGCGGGTCCCCGGGTCCTCGCTGCTGCTCGCGACGACCGACCTGCTGAACCGGCACTGGGCGACGGGGCAGTCCAACCTGGAGGACCAGCACCTGGGGGCGCTCCTCGCGTGGATCGACCCGCCGGCCGGCTCCTCCGGCGAGGAGGCCGCGCTCCGCGCCGAGCTGGAGCGCGACCGGGACGGTCAGCTGGTGTGCCCGCCGGCCGGCCCCGCCACGGACCCGGCGTTCGACAACCGGCTGCTCGCCCCGGCGATCGAGCGCTACGACAGCGCCCGCCAGGCGCTGGCCGCCGCCGAGGACGGGCCGGGCGCGGACGAACAGCTCGCCCGCCTCACCACGGCCGAGCGGGAGATCCGCCGGCTGCTCGCCGGGGTCATGCGCCCCACCTGGGACGCGGTGTGGCACGGCCTCGACCTGCTGGCGGAGCTGCCCGAGGGGGCCAGGGTCACGGACCGCTGGACGCGCGACCGCTGGTCGTTCACCGGCCATCGCGACCGGGTGCGGGCCGGCGAGCCGCCGCAGCCGCGCCGCGACGACGCGGTGACGGCCGCCCAGAAGCTCGCCTCGCGGGAGACCGCGCAGGGGCAGCTGGAGGCGCAGGAGGCCCTGGACGACCCGCTGGTGCTCGCGGGGCGCCGACTGGCCGGGGAGGCGTTCCTGGGCGAGGTGACGGAGGTGGAGATGGCGTACAGCGACAGCAAGCGGCCCTCACCGCGCCCGCTGGTCACCGTCCTGACCGACGACCTGCCGCATCTGGGCCACCGGACGAAGGTGTTCCGTTCGCTGGACGGCAAACCGCAGTCGGCGGAGTTCGTCCGGGCGTACGAGAAGCGGGCGGACGGCGGCGCGGAGGGGGACGACGGCCCCGGGGCGCTGGTGCTGCGGCTCCTGGACCGGATGGGGCGGAGCAAGGACCCCGCGCCCGGCTCCGTACCGGAGAAGGGCGACCTGATCGTCTGGACCCTCTTCGAGCACGACCAGCGCGGCGGCCCCAAGCTGCCGGACCCGGAGGAGACACCGTGGACGCACGGCGGCCCGCCGGGCGGCGAGGCCACCCCCGAGACGCCGGCTCCCGCGCCCGCCCCCGACCCGGTCACGGAGGACGACTTCCTATGAGCAGCAGTACGGACGAGGCCGCACACCCCCGTACGGCAGACGTCTTCGACCCCGGCGCCGCCGCCACGCGCGCCACCGACGCGATCCTGCGTGACACCCTGCACGGCGCCCACCGCGGCGTGGTGGTGGACTCCCCGCCGGGCGCCGGGAAGTCCACGCTGGTCGTGCGCGCCGCCCTCGAACTGGCCGCCGCCGGGCGGCCGCTGATGGTGGTCGCGCAGACCAACGCCCAGGTGGACGACCTGGTCACCCGGCTCGCCGAGAAGGCACCCGACCTGCCGGTCGGCCGGCTGCACAGCAACGACCCGGATCCGTACGACAAGGTCCTCGACGAGCTGCCCAGCGTGCGCAAGTCCGCGAAGGCCGCCGACCTCGCGGGGCTCGACATCGTCATCTCGACGGCCGCGAAGTGGGCCCATGTGCAGGGTGTCGAGCCCTGGCGGCACGCCATCGTGGACGAGGCCTACCAGATGCGGTCCGACGCGCTGCTCGCCGTCGCCGGGCTCTTCGAGCGGGCGCTGTTCGTCGGCGACCCCGGCCAGCTGGACCCGTTCAGCGTGGTGGGCGCGGACCAGTGGGCGGGGCTGTCGTACGACCCGTCCGCCAGCGCCGTGTCCACGCTCCTCGCGCACAATCCGGAGCTGCCCCAGCACCGGCTGCCCGTCTCGTGGCGGCTGCCCGCGTCGGCGGCGCCGCTGGTGTCGGACGCGTTCTACCCGTACACCCCGTTCCGCAGCGGGACGGGCCCCGGTGACCGGAAACTGGCCTTCGGCGTCCCGTCGGACGGCTCGGGGCCCGACCGGGTGCTGGACGAGGCGGCCGGGGCGGGCTGGGGGCTGCTGGAGCTGCCCGCGCGGCGCACGCCCCGTACGGACCCGGAGGCGGTGCGCGCCGTAGCCTTGGTGGTACGGCGGCTGCTGGACCGGGGTGGTGTGGCGACCAGCGAGCGCTCCCCGGAGCCGGTGCCCGTCACGGCCGACCGGATCGCGGTCGGTACGGCCCATCGCGACCAGGCGGCGGCGGTCCGCGCGGCCCTCGCCGAGCTGGGGGTGGAGGGCGTCGCGGTCGACACGGCCAACCGCCTCCAGGGCCGGGAGTTCGACGTCACGGTGGTGCTCCACCCGCTCTCGGGACGGCCGGACGCGACGGCGTTCCATCTGGAGACCGGCAGGCTGTGCGTGCTGGCGTCCCGGCACCGGCACGCGTGTGTGGTGGTCTGCCGGGCCGGGGTGGCGGAGCTGCTGGACGAGCATCCGTCCACGGAACCGGTGCAGCTGGGGGTCACGGTGAAGTTCCCCGACGGCTGGGAGGCGAACCACGCGGTGCTGGCGCGGCTGTCGGAGCACCGGGTGAGCTGGCGGCCGTGAGGGCGAGGGGCCGCTCCCGCCGTGGGGCGGAGCCTTCCCGGCGGCGGGTTGCGGAGGCTTTCGCGGGAAGTCAGAGGCCGTTTCCCGGCGCGTTGAAGGCCCTCTTGCGGGGGGTTGGACAATGGACGGTGGCCCAGAGGCCGGCACAGGCACGAGCAGGAGGAATCACATGGCGGATCCCGAGCGGAGCGAGCGGCGGCTGCGGCCGGTACCGCTGCTCTTCGAGCCCTCGGAGGCGGTCGCCGACCCCGAGCACTTCTTCGATCTCGAATCCATGGACGACCCGGCGGACCTGCTGAGCCGCGCCACCGAGCTGAGTCTGGCCTTCCGCGCGGCGGCCGACCGGGCGGTCGAGTTCCAGGCGGTGGCGGCGGCGCAGCTCGCGGACCCGCGCCGGTTCGACCGGCTGACGGCGGCGGACATCGCGCTGCGGGCGCAGTGGACCGAGGACTACGCCAAGAAGATGGTCGAGTTCGGCCGGGATCTGCTGCGCGGTGAGGGCCTGGCGGAGAAATAGCGGCCGGTGGCGCGGGAGCCGCCTTCCGGGCGGCATCCGGGGCCGGGAGGCGGGGCTCGCGGTCGCCCTGTCAACCGCCCGATTCGGCCAGGCTGCTGGCATATGCCGGGGCGAAGGTTACGCCCTCCCGCCCCGCCCTGTCCCGGTTTCCGCGAACTCTCAGGAATGGCGCCGTCACTCCCGGTAGATCTGGGTGACATGAGCGGATGGCTGCGAGATGAATCACCCCTGAGTCCGGGCGCGAGCGACGACGAGCGCCGCACCGACATCTTCGGTCTCCTCGGCGAGGAGGGCGGGCACCACACGGCCCGGGTCACGCCGGCCGGCGCGGACTGGCTCGCCTCCGCGGGGCCGTCCCCCCGCTCGACGCTCTCGCTGTGGGCCGCCCGCCCGAGCACTCCGGGCGTCCTCCCGTGCGGCGGGGCGTTCGACGTGGTCAGCGCCCCGGCGATCTTCGGCCGCCGCATGCTGAACCGGCTCTGGTCCGACGGCCCGGGATCGGGTCCGGTCGCCGCGCACCGGGGCCGGACGCTGCTCTTCGCCGCGCCGGGGACCGCGCAGCGGCTGCCGTCCCTGCTGGCGTGGGAGGAGTGGGGCGGCTCGGCGGCGGAGGGGTCCCCGCCCGGGGGGAGCGGCGGTGACGGCGACCGGGCGGACGACGCCCTCTCCGTACCGCCCCTGCTGTGCCACGGGGCCGGTGACGCCGTGACCGTACCGCCGCTGGCGCCCGGGAACACGTCGGGGCCGCGCTGGGTGGTGGCCCCCGACACCCGCCATCCGTGGCTGCCGGGACCGGACGTGCTGCTCTGGGCCTGCGTGCGGGCGGCCCGTACGGCGGGCCGTGCCGCCCGCACCCGTTCCCGCGTCCCCGCCCACTCCTCTGACCAGGCGATACGGCCCCGGAGCCGGTCTCCCCATATCGATTTTTCCTCGCGCCGATCCGGGTGCTAAGGTCTACGACGTCACCAGGCGCCGTTAGCTCAGTTGGTTAGAGCAGCTGACTCTTAATCAGCGGGTCCGGGGTTCGAGTCCCTGACGGCGCACCGACACGATTGGGGCCCTTCGCGAGAGCGGGGGGCCTCATTCCTTTCCCGTGGTGATCTTGACCGTCCAGGCGCCCGTCGCCGTCCGGTCCGCGACCTCCACCGCGATCCGTTCGTCCGGGACGGTGAACGTCTCCCCCACCCCCAGCGGCGCGTCCGCCAGCGGGGGGTACACCGAGGTGTCCCAGCAGGCGTCGCTGCGCGGGTGGGTGTCCACCACCTCGACCGGGCCGCCGCCGGACTCCGCCCCGCTCCGCACGCGGTAGATCAGCACGCCCTCCGTGCAGGTGCCCGCGTCGTTCCCGGTCGCGCCGCGCGCCTCGATGGCGACCACGGAGTCCTTCCCGGTCCTGACGACCGCGAGCCGCGTCCCCGCGTCCCCGCCGAGCTGGGGCGCCTCCGCGATCGGCTCCAGGGTGAGCCGTTCCGTACCGGGCAGGACGCAGCGCACCTGGCGCCGGTCCAGCCAGCCCAGCTTCCACTTGTGCCAGCCGAAGAGGTCGGGCGAGAGGCCGAACTGGCTGCCCATCACGTCCCAGTCCCCGACGTAGGTGTCCCAGTCGCCCTTGCCGTCCGAGGGCCGGTGGTAGAGATCCGGCAGGTCGAAGACGTGCCCGGTCTCGTGGGCCAGCACGTTGCGGTCGGGCGGGTGCTTCTCGAAGACGGTGACGATGCGCCGGATGTCCTTGCCGTCCGCCTCCATCGGCCGGTCGAAGTTGACGACCTTCGTGGCGTCGGAGTCGACGCCGGGCGCGGTCGGATCGGCGACCAGGTAGACGATGTCGTAGCGCGAGAAGTCCACGACCGGATCGGCGACGCGCAGGGCGTCCCGCAGGTAGGCGGTACGGCGCGACGGGTCCCAGTCGCGCTTTATCCCGTACGAGGTGGAGGCGTGCGGCATCCGGATCCACCGGGCCTCGGGGTGGGCGCGCAGGGCGAACTTCCCGTACGACGCCCGCGCGTAGAAGCGGCTGGTGGCCGGGAAGTGGTCGGCCACCAGTTCCTCGGGACGGGTCATCGGTTCCGCGTCCGGGAAGGACAGGAAGACCATCACCGCGTCGAGGGTGCGGTCGGGGCGGGCGTAGGAGCCGTTCCAGCTGTCCAGGCCGAGCGAGTGGTGGGCGCTGGTGCGGGGCAGGGCGCAGGGCCCGGCGGCCGGCGCGGCCACGGCGGGACCCGCCACCAGGGACGTGGCGGCGAGCGCCATGAGGGAGGTGAAAGCAGCCGCGGTACTGCGCAGGCGCGGCCGTTCCACTCCCCCGGGTGGCTCCAGACGCTCCACGTCGACCTCCGGCTGGGGATGAGGGGACACCACCACCCACCTTGTGCCGGTTCCTTGCCATACGCCCTGTTCCGCTGCCCCACTCGGGTGAGGGACGGCGCGCGGAGCGCGACACCCCGGCCTCTCACGGAAAGTCACAACCGCTCACGACGGGATCGTCCGAGGCCACGGGCGTGCAGAAACGATCGTTCAACGACAACCCGCCGACCGGTGAAGCCCCGGATCCTTGCCACAGAGCTGGAACGGCCACCCGGACAGCCTCTATGATCGGCACACTTTCCCAGGCCGACCGTCCCGACCAACCCTGTACGACACCACTGCACCGCGGGAGCGAGCCGTGAGCGGAACCTCCGAAGGGCCGCACCCTGCGGCAGTCGTGGCGCCCGGCACCGTACGGCCGTCAGTCACGGAGCGTCATGCGCACCGGACAGATTCGGTGGACCGGGCGGATGCGGCGGACCGGGCGGATCCGGTGAACCAGGCGGATCCGGTGAACCAGGCACGCCCGTCGGACCGGACGGACGCGGGCGACCACCGCGCCGCCTTCCGGTCCGCCCCTCTCGCCATGGCCGTCGTGGACCACGAGGGCACGATCGTCACCGCCAACGACGCGCTCGCCGCGCTGCTCGGCGTGCCGGCCGCCGTGCTCCTCGAACGGTCCGCCGCCGACCTCGTCGACCTCTCCTCCGACACCCGCACCTGGCACGCCTACCGCGAGGTGCTGCGCGGCCTGCGCGCCCGGTTCCGCTGCACCCGCCGCCTCAAGCACTCCGACGGCCGCACCCTGTGGGCCGAGATCACGGTCGCGCCCGTGCCGGACAGCCGCGGTGTGCTGCTGTCGGTCTCCGACATCACCGACCGGCGTGAACTCCAGGCGCGACTGCGCCATCTCCAGATGCACGACCCGGTGACCCGGCTGCCCAACCGCACCCTGTTCTTCGAGCGGCTGGCCTCGGCGCTGGAGACACCGCCGCCGCACTCCGCGTACGCGGCCGACGACGCCGGCCGCGGCGCCGACGGCAGAGGCGCGGACAGAGGAGCAGGCACAGAAGCAGACAGAGGGGCAGATCATGGCAGAACAGGGCGGATCGGCCTCTGTTACCTCGATCTCGACGGCTTCAAGGCGGTCAACGACACCCTCGGCCACCGCGTCGGCGACCGGCTGCTCGCCGCCGTCGCGAGCCGGCTGACCGAATGCGCCGACCACGACGGCTACACCCGCAGCGGCAGCCATCTGGTCGCCCGCCTCGGCGGTGACGAGTTCGCGATCCTGGTCGAGGACTCCACCGGTACGGAACAACTCGCCGATCTCGCCCGGTCGGTGCTCTCCGCGCTCCAGCGCCCGTTCGACCTGGCCGGCCAGCGGCTCGCCGTCTCGGCCTCGATCGGGGTCGTGGAACGTACGGCCGAGGGCACCACCCCCACCGGCCTGATGCAGGCCGCCGACACCACGCTCTACTGGGCGAAGGCCGACGGCAAGGCCCGCTGGACCCTCTTCGACCCGGAGCGCAACGCCCACCGGATGACCCGTCAGGCGCTCTCCTCGACCCTGCGGCCGGCGGTCGAGCGGGGTGAATTCCTGCTGGAGTACCAGCCGTTGGTGGGAATGGCCGACGGGGCCGTACGGGGGGTGGAGGCGCTGGTGCGCTGGGAACACCCGCAGTTCGGCACCCTCGCGCCCAACCGCTTCATCGGGATCGCCGAGGAGGACGGCTCGATCGTGCAGCTGGGCCGCTGGGTGCTGCGTACGGCCTGCCGCCAGGCCCGGCAGTGGGAGAAGGACCACCCGGGCGCCCGCCCGCTGTTCGTCAGCGTCAACGTCGCCGTGCGGCAAGTCTGGGACTCCGACCTGGTGGCGGACGTGGCCGGGATCCTCGCCGAGACCGGACTGGCCCCGTACCTCCTCCAGTTGGAGCTGACCGAGTCCGCGGTGATGGGCTCGGCGGGCCGGCCGCTCCAGGCGCTCCAGGCGCTGAGTGACATGGGGGTACGGATCGCCATCGACGACTTCGGCACGGGCTACTCGAACCTCGCGTATCTCAGCCGACTGCCGGTCTCCGTACTGAAGTTGGACGGTTCGTTCGTCCGGGGGTTCCGCTACGACGAAGGGGTCCACCCGAGCCCGGCGGACGAGGTGATCGTGGAGACGCTGGTGCACCTCGCGCACCGGCTGGGGCTGACGGTCACGGCGGAGTGCGTGGAGACGGAGGGGCAGGCGGAGCGGCTGGGCCGGATCGGCTGCGACACCGGGCAGGGCTGGCTGTACTCCCGCGCGGTCACCCCGGAGCGGATCGCGGAGATGATCGCCCCCGGCCTGATCCGCGGCGCGAGCCCCCAACAGGCCTGAGAACACGGCGAAACGCCCCCGGCCGCGAGACACACGGCCGGGGGCGTTTCCCGCGTCACCTCACTTTCCCGAGGTCTGCCAGATGGTCAGCGCCAGCGCCGCGCACGACGTCACCGCCGCGAGCGACGACAAGGGCCAGCGCGAACGCTCCAGCGCCTCGATACGGTCCTCGTGGTCGCCGATGGCCTTGTCGGTCTGGTCGACGCGCTGGAGCAGCAGCGCCAAGTCGCCCCGGGTGGTGGCGAATCCGACATCCACGGAACGGTGCAGGCGCTCCAGTTCGACGGCGATGTTCTCGGCTTCCGACTGGGTCACGCGGGCCCTCCCCCCGTGGAGACGGCTCCCCCGGAGCGGGGGACGCGCAGCCGGTCCCAGCTGGTCCGCCCGGGAATGCCGTCGGCATCGCCGCCGGTGTAGCCGAGCTTGCGCTGCCACGCGGCGTACGAACGGCTGTCGGCCGCGCCCCACACGGGCCCCGGGCCGACGTCGTACCGTCCGCAGCCCTCGGCGACCAGCCGGCGGCCGACAGCCGTGATCAGCGGGCTGTTCCGGCCGGGCACGAAGAAGGCGGCGCCGGGGAAGGTCTCGTACGCCGGTTTCTGCGGTGTGCCGGGACCGGTGGGCGGGGCCGGAGGGGCCGGCTTCGCGCCCAGGCGGGCGGTGACCCGGTCCCGCGTCGCCGGCATCGGGAACGAGGGATCGATCTTCCTTCGCGTCCACTCCTTGTGCGCGATCACACTCCGCGCCGACCAGCCGTGCGCCCGGCACAGCGCCGCCGACAGCCGCTCGGCCGCGTCGAGTTGGACGGCGGGATAGGGGTCGCGGCCGTTGCCGAGGTTCTCGATCTCGAAGCCGTAGAAGCGGGCGTTGCCGTCCACGGCGTCGGGTCCCCGGGCGGGCAGGGGCTTTTCGGCGCGTACGGCTTCGAGGACGGCGGCCGAGCCGTTGCCTGCGTGGTTCGTCCGTCCGTAGCCGACGAGATGGACCGTGCCGTCCTTGGTGAGCAGGCCGATGCAGAGGGGGCCGGGCAGGTCCGGAGTGCCGCCGCGGCAGAGCGCGAGGCTGTCGACGCCCGCGGTGTGGTGCAGCATCACGCCGTGGACGGGCCCCCAGGGGCCTTTGTGGTTGCGGTTGTGGGTCTTCCAGTCGCCGTGCTCGGCGACGCGGACGCCCTCGCCGCGCAGGGCGCGGACGAGGGCGTCGGCGGACAGCGGTGCGGCCATGGGCCGGCTCCTCACGTCGTGGACGTCGTCGTGAACGGATGCCGCCGAGGGCGTCACATCAGGGGCGTCACGGTCACGAATCGGTTGGTGAAGGTGGCGGTGTTGGTCGTGGCGGCCGACTTGTAGGCGGCCGTCGCGGTGCAGACGGCTCCGGACGTGAGCCCGTTGACCTGGAACTGCGTGGAGGCCGAGCACTGGTTCGTACCGCTGACGATCGCGGCGCGCGCGTCGGCGGCCGCCAGCGTGACGGTCGTACCGGTACGGATGTTCGCCGACATGAAGGACGCGGAGGCGGCGCTGCCGCTGATGCGCGCCCCCACCGAGACCAGGACCGAGCCGGAGAGGGGCACGGTGAACGTGACCGCCGTCGGATCGCCGGTGGAGCCGGTGAGCGTCTCGGTGTACGCGGTGACCGCGAGGGTGCCGGCCGTCGTGTTGGCCTTGTGTACGGCGCCCGGCACGACGGGCTGCCACTGGCTGCCGGAGTAGTGGAAGAAACGGCCGGGAGTGTTGAGCCAGACGAGCATGCCGGCGACCGGCGCGGTGACCCTGGCGTCGCGGGTGGCGGCGTCGGTGAAGCGCAGGACCGTACGGCCGTCGATGGCCTCGGCGAGCGACTGGATGTGGAGGGGGACGTTGGCGGCGTCGGTGGACTGCGGGTACGGCAGATTGCCGAGCGGGGTGAGCACGGCCATGGCAGGACCTCCTGGGTGTACGGAAGGGGAAGGCGCGGACGTCAGAGGGGGCGGCGGAGGGCGGCGGCGGGGTCAGCCCTCGCGCGACGGCGGCAGGACGTCGGGGCTCGTGCCCCGGTCGCCCGCGCCCGCGCCGGGGCTGTCGATCGGCACCGGTGGCTGCGGGGGTTCCGGGGGAAGCGGGTCGTCGACCGGCTGTACGGCGTCCGGCGCGGCCTCGGGACCGGGCACGGCCTCGGGATCCGGCACGGCGTCGGGACCGGGCACGGCGTCGGGACCGGGCTGTCCCCCGGACACGGTCACCGGCGCAAGGGCCGGCGCCTTCCGCGCACCGGCCATCGGGCCGTTCCGCTTCTTCTGCGCGCTCACCGGCTCTCTCCTCCCGCCACCGCGACGGCGGTTGTCGTGGTGGCACTGGTCCTGGCCGCCGCCCCGAGGGTCACCGGTACCGCCACCAGCAGCGCGCGGTAGTCCGGCTCCCCCGCCCTCAGGTCGGCGAGCGTCGCGTACTGGGCGGTGACCTGGGCGTACGTACGCCGCGTGCCGTACGTCGGGTCGACCGGTCCGTCCGGGGTCAGCCCCGCGTCCCGCGGCACGCCGTTGTACGACGTCCCCCGCAGCGTCAGCGTCTGCTGCGGCGCGGCGCCCGCGGCGTAGGTCGTGCGCGTCCCGACCACCCAGGCGAGGGTGTCGAGTTGCGCCCC
This sequence comes from Streptomyces sp. NPDC087420, assembly GCF_044744165.1. Taxonomy (NCBI): domain Bacteria; kingdom Bacillati; phylum Actinomycetota; class Actinomycetes; order Kitasatosporales; family Streptomycetaceae; genus Streptomyces; species Streptomyces sp. NPDC087420. The sequence continues at coordinate 149,685 of NZ_JBIUXU010000003.1, read as the reverse complement.
CGCCGTGTCCACCACCCGTACGGCGTCGCCGAGTTGGATCCGCGGATCGTGCAGCACCTCGACCTCCCCCAGCACCGGCACCGGATAGCGGCCGGCGTTGAGCATGGTCTGCGCGAGGCCGCTGGCCGAACTGCCGTTCTGCACCCACTCGGAGGCGGGGGCCGCGTACTGCTGCCGGCCGTAGTGCTGCTGGCTCTCCGGGCTCCACCAGGCCGCCTGGCGCAGCTGGGGATCGCCGGTCGCCTTCTGGGGGACGATCCTGGCCGAGGGCTTGCCGTCCTTGGTGACGGTCCACAGCGGTACGGTCCCGGTGTTGGTGAAGCGGGCGATGTACGTGGGGCCCTCGCGGCGGCAGCTGACGGAGACCACGCCCTTGACCGCCGTACCGCCGGTCGCGGTGGTACCGAAGCGCACCCGGTGACCGTCGTTCACCACCGAGTCGTCGGTGACGACCAGCGGTCCGATGTCGAACTCGTCCTCGGCGACCGCGTAGGAGATCTCCACCGACGTACCGGGATCGATCTTCCGGATCGCCGTGTCGTCCACGACGTCGCCGTTCACGCGGGCGACGCCGGACCAGTCCTGGTAGGGCTGCTCGCAGTGGTTGCGGCAGGCGTCGATCTCCTCGCTGACGGTGAGAGCGGCGATGTTCCTGCGGGTGGTCACGGTGAGGTCGGGCTCGGCCGGTACCCTGCCGAAGCGGGACGGGCCCTTCCAGTGGAAGACGCCCTGTTCGTCGAACTCCGCGGTGGACATGCTCGCGCGGGCGATCTCGGTGATCACGTCCCACTGCGAGCCCGTCACCCTGGGCATGGCGTAGATCGGCAGCGCCTCGTCGTCCAGCACCGCGCCCTTGGTCCACTTCCCCTTCTGCTCCCACTCGTCGCGGGGGTAGGACGGGACGTCGGGCCAGATCCGGTCGGTCAGCTGGAGGCACTCCACCGCCATGTCGGTGGTGAGGTCGACGTGGTGGACCTCCGCGCGCGGCTGGCTCATCACCGCCTGGGTGAAGGTTCCCGTGCCGCCGACGTGGTACGAGCCGTCGGGGCCGGTCAGCCGGGGCGCGACAGTCGGCAGCACACTGCTCCCCGACGACCGGGTGTCGAAGAGGAATCCGACGTGCCAGTTGCCCTTGAGGGCCGCCAGGGCGCCGAACGTCCAGACAAAACCGCCCACCGGGGTGCCCTGCGTCCCGGAGTACATGGCGACGGTGCCCGCCGCGATGTCGATGCTCCCCGTCAGGTGGCCGTAGGCGCCGCCGCTCCGGTCGAGCACGACACTGAGTTCGATCTTGTTCCCTCTGCTCTTCGCCGTGTTGACCCAGCATTCGAGCAGGAAGACCTTGCCGGGCACGACAAACCGCGAGCGCGGCATCCAGGAGGCGGTCAGTCCGGCGGCCCTCGGCATCAGGGCCATCTCGAAGGGGGCGCCTTCGCGGATCCAGTCGTACTGGCTGTTCGCGGGGACCGACTCGGGCTGGCCGTACGTCGCGTTGACACCGCCGTGCAGCGAGGCGTACAGCGCGGTGAAGGCGTTGGTGTCGTCCGCGTCGGCCTGCGGCGCGCGGGGCGGCGGGCAGGTGTGGATGCCGCCCTGCCGCAGCAGCTCGTCCACGCACCAGGGGGCGGACGCGATCCGCAGGCCGGTCATGATGCCGTGGTAAGGACGGGGCAGCGAGGCGGGGCCCCGCAGCCGCTCGGCGCCGTCGAGGGCCTGGACGGTGACGCTGTCGCTGCCGGACGTGGCCGTACGGGAGCGGATGGTGCCCCGGAAGGCCGGCAGCGTACGGCCGCTGACGCCCGTCTCGTGGACGACGGACTGCCCCGGGCGTACGGCGTCGCCGGTGGCGCGGTCCGCCCAGGCGGAGTACAGGCGCGGAGCGGGCTCGGCGACCGGGCCCCTCCCGTCGGTCTCCTGGTCCTCCACCCGGCCGCCCAGCTGCGCCTCGAACTGCGCCGAGGCGCTGCCGCTGAACGCCCGCATGGCTTCGGGGAGGTCGGTGTTGTAGGCCCGCTCGACCTTCCAGGACTGGATCTGCTCGCCGAGTTCCTCGCCGCCGAGGCGGGTGGAGTGGACGGGGGTACGCTCCGGCGCGGCGAGAGCCGCGTCGAACCGCTCGTCAGAGGGCTGCACCTGCCACCTCCACCAGATCGATGCTGACACCGCGGTACGGGAGACGGGTCGCGGGTGTCTCGGTGTAGCCGGTGACGGCCATGGCCGGGCAGCCGTCGCCGAGCGACAGGGCCACGGGCTCCTCGCCGATGGTGAGGCTCGCGCCGGCGAGACTTGTCATCCCGGTCGCGCCGGGGGCACCGACGGGGGTGACGAAGGCGGCGTTCGCGGGCGCCGTGCCGGTGACCAGCGGGCCGGCGGCCGACGTGGTGGACAGGTAGCCGCCGTCCACGTCCTTCCAGTCCAGCTGGGCGGTGGCCAGGGCGGGATTCCAGTCGGGCGGTAGCAGCCAGGAGATCCGCATGCCCGGCATCACGGGCCAGCCGGTCCAGATCCCGTGCCGCCAGCCGATCTTGGTGGCCGGGTCGTCACAGCTGCCGAGGACGACGTCGTCGACGGCCGGACTGATGGTGATCGCTCCCTGCACGGTGAACCAGTGGTCGTGACCGGCGGGGTGCAGCGTATGCCCCGCGGCCTGGTAGGGGTCGAGCAGATTGCCGGCCACGGGATCGATGACGGCGACGGACCGGCCGGCGTACACGTTGCGTCCCAGCATGCCGGGGCCGTTCACGCGACGGGCGAGCCGGATCAGGTGGTCGGCGTCGGCGGGCTCCAGCCAGTCCCAGGCGAACTTGAGCCGGCGGGCGGTACGGGCGGGCGAGACCGTGGTGATCTGCCCCTCCAGCGACTTGAACTCGCTGACGTTGAGCTCGGCGCTGCGGTCCCAGCTCTTGGCGGCCTGCGTGATCTCCCGCAGGAGTCCCGGCTTGCCGATCCACAGATTCCTTGCCATGTCCTGTCTCACCTCCTGGCGAGCTTGCGCTGTCCGACGAGGACGGCGCGAGCGATGGTCTGCGAGTCGACCTCGACGTGTACGGGGCGTTCGGCGAGGCGCTCGACGGCCTGGGCGAGCCGGTTCATCCCGGCGGCGCCGCCGGGGTGCTGGCCGAACATGCGCTCCAGCCGGGAGAGCGGGATGACAGCCTCGGCCTCGCCGCCCTCGCCGATGAGCGCGAGCCGGCCGCCGGTCCTGGCCTCGACGATGCCGCCCTGCGCGAGCTGGGGCACCGGGATGCGGGGGAGGTTGAACGCGAAGCCCTTGCCCCCGATGACGGGCACCCAGTCGGGAACGCTGAACTTGACCTGGTTGAGGCCGCCGATCAGGGAGTTGAGCCCCCTGACGAGCATGCGGGTGGGCAGCAGGAAGGCGTTGACGACGCCCTTGAAGAGCGGGCCGAGGAACCGCGCGGCGGCGGAGGACGCGGACCGCATGGCGCTCCAGGCCGCGGACATGCCCCGCTTGGCGACGGCCATGACCTTGTCCATGCTCACGAACCGCGCGATGAGGGGCGCGAGCAGCGTCATGATGAGCCCGAACGGGCTGCCGGCCATGGCGAGGTTGAGCCCCTTCTGCGCGAGAGAAGCGCCCTTGAGCCCCTTCCCCAGCCCGTCCATGGACTTCCCGCCCTTGTCGGCGTTCTTCCCGGCCTTCCCGACGGACTTCTCCACCCCGTCGGCCTGCCGCTTGACGTCCTGAAGCGCGTTCTTGGCCTTGTCGGCGGAACTCTTGAGCCGGTCGAGCGAGGTCTTGAACTTGTCGGACCCGGCCCGGGCCTTCCCCATCCCGCCGTCGGCGGCGCGCAGACCGGTGCTCAGCTTGCCGACGGAACCGTCGGCCGTTCGCAATCCTGTGCTCAGTTTCCCGACGGAACCGTCGGCCGTGCGCAGTCCCGTACTCAGCTTCCCGATCGCGCCGGCACCGCTGTTCACGGAGTTCTTGAGACTTCCGACCGCAGAGCCTGTCTGGCCGGCCGCGGTACGAAGGCGGCCCATGGCCGCGTTGGCCCGGCTGAGAGATTGAACAAGCGACATGAGTGGTCTCCTATCAGCCCGTGGCCGTTGTCAGCGCATCGATCGTGGTACGCAGCGCGGCCAGATCCCGGCGGATCTGGCTGGTCTCGGCTGCCGTGTTCTGGTTGGCTCTCGCCTGTCCGGAACGTCCGCTCCGCGCGAGCCGGATCGCCTCGTCCGCCGTACGCCGCACGCCACGAATGTCGGTCCTCACCAAGCCGACCTGCTCACCCAGGGCGCGGCGAAGGTTACGGACCTGGGTATACGCCTCCTGCGCCTTCCGGTCCGCGCTGCCGGCGGCCTCCTGCGCACGGCCGGCGGCCGCCCGGGCACCATCTGCGGCGAGCTTGAGCTGTGTCGGATGAACACCCGCGTCACGAGCGTTTTTCTCTGCCTTTTTCTCGAGGTAACGGCCGACAGGATCGAAGAAGGTGTATTCCAACTTCACTCCCGTCAGCTCTCCGCCCAAGAAATTCGCGGCAAGGTTCGCGCCGTTCATCTCGCTCTTCAGAGCGGTGAGTTCAGTCTTTTTCACGAGCTCACGCTCGGAGTATTCCTTGAACTTCTTTATGAGGTAGCTTTCTTCGTTGCTCTCGCTGCTTCCAGAGCCGGGTGACGCCATGGCAGATCCTCCAAAATAGAGCGGCCCCACAGTCCCATGGGACCGAGGGGCCGTTCGCGGAGCCTGATTGGTCAAGTTACTTGGACCGACCAGCGGTCGGCATCGAACATCAAATACCCAGGGCCTTTGATTCTCACGGTCTCCTCGGTCCGGTCCGGGCGGTTCACTTGGGTGCCGGCGCCGGAAGAAACTCCGTACATCGTGAGCACCCCAGGACGCTCGCCGTCATTCCATGTCACGCGAATCGCACGTCTCGCCCCGTCCCCGACGAACACGATCCAAGGGCCACGCCCGGAGGTCGATCCGTCGAGCGGGTCTATCTCGTCGTGCGTGATCCTGCGGACCCTCCAGCCGCCCAGACCGGTTGAGTTTTCGTTACCGACGGCCGCCCGAAAGATGTTCAGATGGTTGTACTCCGGGGCCACAATGACACGCCGACGAGAGAATCCCCAGACAGTGAAACCCTGGCCGGGCGCATACGTCCCGCCCATACGCCGCAGCGGCGTCATCTCGAATTTGGTACCGAGACCACCGGATACCTCCAGCAGCGCGGGGGCGGAGTCCATTCCCTTGCGGATCTCGATTTCCCGGCTTCGCCACCCCGACCACTTGGCTTCATTGTTTCCCAAGACATTCCCCTCCCGATCCTGGACGGCAAGGATGTGCCGACCCGTCAGATCCAAGGGAAGTATGCAGGTGCCGGGAAAAATTCGTCCATCATTTCGAGAAGAACTGTGCGATCTCCGACGGGTTCGGCACGACGGTCGGGGAGTGCGCGGGCGTGGCCACCGCAGGGGTTTCTCCTGGGCGGGCAACCGGTTCCGGATACTCCGGCGGATCGGCGTCCTCGTCGCGGTTGACCGTGGCGAACATCCAGTTCGCTTCGGCCAGTTGGTCGGCCACGTGGGCCAGGAGGTACTCCGTCACCGACCAGTCGGCCGACTCGCCGTGGAGTTCGCGCGCGACCGCGCTGTCCCGTGGGAGGTGCTGGATCAGTACCGCGAGGCGGCGGGAGGAGAGGCGGCCGCGGTGCCAGTCCAGCAGGTCCGTGCCGTAGTAACGCAGCAGGTCGGCCTCCAGGGCCTCGGCGTGCTCATCGATGAGCACGCCGAGGCTCAGTCTTCCCCCAGGCCGAGACCCGTCTCCTTGCCGTACGCCTCCAGGATCGCCGCGATGTCCTGCATCGTGACGTCGTGCCGCTCGAAGCACGTGAACTGCTGCTCGCCGAGCAGCAGGCGCAGCAGACCGTCGACGTCGTTGTCGTCGAGGTCCCGCAGCTTGCGCGCCGTCGTGCGGGTCAGCTCCGTCGGCAGCTCGAACGAGTCCTCGTCCAGATCGAAACTCCAGGCCCGGCCGAGCGCTTCGAGGCGCTGTGCGCGTGCCGCGTTGACGTTGAATCCCGCCATGTCCGTCTCCTGTTCGGTGGGGTGGGGGGGGGAGTTGGTGGGTGGGGAGTTGTGGGTACGGGGGGGGGCGGCCCCCCCCCGGGGGGGGGCCCCCCCCCCCCCCCCCCCCCCCCCCCCCAGCAACCCCCGGGCGAGAAAAACCACCCCA
>NZ_JBIUXU010000003.1:0-143477 GCF_044744165.1 Streptomyces sp. NPDC087420 | reverse complement strand
TCGCGGCGCGGGGGGGGGGGGGGGGGGGGGGGGGGGGGGGGGGGGGGGGGGGGGGGGGGGGGGCGCGGGGGGCGCCCGCCCCGCGGGGGGGCCCCCCCCCCCACCCCCGTACCCGTGGCGCTTACGCGAACGCCGTGTCCTTCATCAGCCACGTCGCCAGCGGCAGCGCCGTGTCGTCCTGCGCGTAGGCCGTGAAGGTCACACCGAGCTTCATCGCGCCCGTACGGGTCATCGCGATCTCCTCGGTCTCGGTGACCTGGCCGCGCGGGATGACGAAGCGGTACGACACGTCGCCGGTGCCGTTGCTGTCGGTGAACTCGAAGCCGAGCTGGCGCTCGTCCGCCTTGGGGTTGGCGGAGAGGTCGTACTTGAACGTGCCCGCCGCGGCCGGGGACGACAGGAGCGCCGTGGCGCCACCGCCCATGAAGAACGGCAGGGTGTTCTTGTTGATCTGGAGCAGCTGGAACTTCACGGTCAGCTCACGGTCGGAGTAGATGTAGCGCAGGGCGCTCACCGACTGCCAGCCGTCCACCTGGTCGATCTTGTCCTTCTTGCTGAGCTTGATGCCGTCGGTGGAGGTGTAGCCCAGCTCGGTCCAGCCGGTCCACGCCACGGTGGTGTCGATCGGCGCGGCCGGCGCCCCGGTGGCTCCGACCGGGGCCGCCACCAGGACCTTTCCGGTACCTGCGACGCGGATTTCCTTGCTGCTGTTGGGACCTGTTGCCATGTGAACTCCTCAGGAAGGGTTGAGCGTTGTGGAAGGGTGGGGCGTTGTGGATCTACGCGGGGCGGATGGACAGGCGGAGCGTGGCCAGGTAGCGATTGCCGGCCGGGCGGTTGTAGTCGGGCAGCCAGCGGGGCCCGTCGGCCTCGTCGACGTCGGTGACCACCGCCGTGCCGTACCGCGTACCGATCAGCTCCAGGACACAGGCGCGGGCGGCGAGGGCCACGGTGTGTGCCGTGGTCTTGTCGGGGCCGTACACCTCGAGGTCCAGCAGTGGTTTGTCGAGGTGCAGGTCGTCGACCCACACTCCGCCGACGCGGGAGACCAGGACGGCCTTCTGGGTGCCGTCGAACCCGGCGGGCGGGCGGTTGTCGACCGTGACTCCGGCCATTTCGGGCCGGTCCTCAAGGAAGTCGACGACAAGCCGTTCCACATCGGGAAAGTTCAAAACGCTCACATGGACGCTCCTTCGCGGAAGGCGATGGGCCGTGGGGCGGATGTGCGATGTGCGGATGTGCGGATCAGCCGTGCTGATCAGTGGTGAGGCCCGGTCGCGACCCAGGGGAGTGGGATTCCGGGCAACACAAAGCGGCAGGTCCGCCGCCCTTCGGAAGGGGCGCAGCTCTGCCGCTGCTTCAAGTGTGATCGAGGGTGGCTGATCCCGCAACCGAGCCTTCCGGAGGTGTGGTTGGTGGTCCCCGGGAACGAAGAGGGCAACGGGAAAGGCCCCGCCGGTGTCCCGGCGGGGCCTTTCCCGGTCGTACGTCGGTCGTACGGTCAGCTCCTGCGGCGCGCCGCTCGCTCCGCCGCGAACACGTCCTCCAGCCGGTAGAGCAGCCGTCTGCCCTGGCGTCCCGCCGCGGTGAGGTGTCCGAGCTGGACCCACTTGCGGATGGTCGCCGGGGACACCTCGACCTCGGCGGCGGCCAGATCCCCCGAGATCAGCGCGACGCTCACCGGTCCGCCCGTCCGCGTCGCCCCGACCGTGGCCGTCGTCGCGCCTCCCGCGCTCACGACGCCGCCTCCACCGCCGGTGAGTGGCGGCAGACGGGATTCACGCACATCACCGTCGCCCGCTCCGGGAACGCCCGCAGGGACACCGAGTCGCAGGCGGGGCAGCGCCCGGCGACGCGGACCAGTTGCTCGGGATCGCCCAGCGCCCGGGCGCACCGGCGGGCCATCCGCCGGGTCTCGTCCTCCACGTGCGCGGCCAGGTCCGCGTCTCCGCCGATCCGCTCCAGGAGGCCGGCGATACGCCGGAGTCGTACGGGTACGGGGGCGGCGGCCACGCGGGGCAGGCCGAGCCGTTCCCGTACGGCCTCCTCCAACTCCACGACGCCGTCGGTGACATCGCGGATGGCGTCGGACACGTACAGCCGCAGGGGCGCGACGGAGCCACCCGTCGGGGCGGCGCCGGGACGCTCGCGCAGGACGCGGCCGGCGGTCGGGGCGAGTTCTGTCAGAAGTTCGGGGAAGTGCCGCAGGAGTGCGGCGATCCACAGCGCGCCGCTGGTGCCGCCAGTGCCGCCGGTGCTGCCGGTGCTGCCGGTGGTGCTGCTGGTGTTCGTCACGCCGCCCGCCTTACCTCGCGGCCGTTGCGCCACAGGCGCCCGCCGCTGACACCGTCGAACCAGGTCCGCATGGGGTCCACGACGGCGACACACTCCTCACGAATCGGGCAGTGATTGCAGGCACGCAATACCGGTTCGGCTTCGGAAGGGACTTTGGTGAACACAAAACGCTGAGGAAGATCGGCGCAGGCGGCGTCCCTGCGCCAGTCAAGATCTTCGTCCGTACGGCAGAAGCCCAAGGTCACAGCGGTTGAGGACACTGTCATCGGTGAAGGCACGTGCAACCCCTCCCTATGTATGGGAATATTTGTTCGACAATTGCGGACGCGTGATCAGCGTTGCATGGTGCGAGCGCGTGCGCAAGCGACTACGCTCTGTGAGGAGGTGTCAGCACTGCACCCCAAGTCACCCCTCGGGTCTGCGCGTTGTACGACATCTCCACAACAACGCGCGAGCGCGCACACCAATAGGTGCGCGCGCGATCGGTACTCTGTCCCCCGCGACGAGGGGAGATCGAGACAATGGGTTCAGGCTCGCGGGCGGACGCCCGCAACAACACGGGCTTCCGCGGTGACGGCGTCAGGAACCGCGCGGACGGACTGGACGTGTTCGCCGGCTGGGTGGAGTCCCTGATGCGCCGTCAGGGATACGACATCGACAGTCCGCGCGGCGGTGGCAAGTCGAAGCTCGCGGACGACGCCGGGGTGCACCGGGCGGCGGTCAGCCGACTGCTCCAGCGGCAGAGCATGCCCGACCTGGAGACCATGCGAAGACTGGCGGCGGTACTCGGCATCCCGCTGAGAGAAATGCTCATCCGGTCGGGGCGGTTGTCGGAGGAGGATCTGCCGATCGCGGCGCGGTCGCAAACGGACGCGACGGGGCCCGAGTTGGCGGAGGACTCCCCGCGACTGAGTCCCGAAGAGGCGGCACGGAGAATGGGGGTGCCCCCTGAGCTGCGGGAAGTGTTCGTGAAGGTCGCGAAGCAATTCCTGCCGGCAAGTAGTTAGGGGATCGGCTGCCCCGTGGGGGGGCGTGAAGGAGTGCGCGCATGGGCAACGACGGGGACGGTGGCGTTCCGGTCCCACAGGACCGGCTGGCCATGCTGTTGGGTGATTTATTGATCGAGCTGGGCCAGAAGGTCCAGCAGGCCGGCGTCGACGGTGTGCGCATCCTCACGGACGAAGAGGTCATCCGGGATCAAGTGCGGTGGTACCGCACCGGCTGGGCGGAGCACGCCCGGGCGGCCGGCCAGGCGCAGCCCTCGGCGGCGGGTCACCCCGACATGGAGGACTTTCCCGTCCCCGCGGGCAGACTGCTCCGTTTCCCGGACCAGTCGGCCGACACGGAGCCGGCGACCCCGGCGCCGGACCCACCCGGTCCGTCCCGTGCGTCGGAGACACCGGAGGCACGGGACGGGCTCGCGCGCCCGCACTCCCCTCTGCCCGGAGACCCGGAATCCCCACCCGGGCCGGAGTCCCCGCTCGGGCCGGAGTCCCCACCCGCGTCACAGGCCCAGCGGCTGCCTCTCGTGGGCGCGGGCGACGCGAACGTACGCAACCTGATGCCGCACCGGCCCCGGCACAGGCGGGCGGCGCGGGAGCGTGGCGACGAGGGGTGAGCCGGGCGGGCGCGCTCGGCCCGGCGGCCGGGCCGGACCGGCGGCTCGTGGCCGCGCCTGCCGCAGGGCGTCGGTGCGCCATCCCACCTAAGCTGTACATATGGGCGATTCTCTGACGCGGGCGGGGTACACCACACGGCCGATGCGCCCCGCGGACACAAACGCGGTGATGGAGCTGCTCATGCTGACCAGCGCCTGGGACATCCGCTACCGCCTGCGGGAGCAGCTGCGCGCCGCCGCGGCGCACGACGCCCACCTCGCCTTTGTCGCCGAACGCGACGGCTCCCTGCTGGGCGCGGCGAAGCTCGCCCGGGAACCCGCCTTTCCCGGTACGGCCTCCGCCCTGATCGCCGTCGTACCCCACGCGCGCAGGACCGGCATCGGGACAGCGCTCGCCGGGCTGCTCGAAGAGGGGGCCGGGCGCCTGCGCGGCACGGAGACGCTCACCTGCACGCTGCGTGACGACCTCCCCGAGGGGCGGGCGTTCGCGGAGAGGTGCGGCTTCCGGGTGACGAACCACAGCGTGGGGCGGTTGTACGAGCTGCCCGCCCACGGCGAGAAGCTCGCGGAGGCCGCGGCGCGGTCGGCCACCCTGGCGCGCGTCAGCGTCCGGGCGGCCACCATGGAGGACGAGGCGCGGACGATCATGGAGTGCGCCGGCCGGTGTCTGGAGGGCGCCAAGCTCCCGTTCCAGGAGGGCCAGGAGATCAGCCTCGACCACGCGCGAAGACTCATCCCCGAGAAGGCCGTGATCATGCTGGCGGAGTCGCTGGACGGGTCGGAGCCCGTGACCTGCGGGCTGACCATCCTCACCCCCCAGGCGGCCTCCGACACCTGGTACACGATCTTCACCGGGGTGGACACGCGCTACCGGGAGCGGGGCATCGCGGCCGCGGTCAAGTCGGCGGCGCTGCTGCACGCGTACCGCGCGGGGGCCGGTGCCGTCATCACGCACAACGACGAGACGAACGAGCCGATCCTGCGCCTGAACGACTCGCTCGGCATGAAGCCGGCGCTCGGCCTCTGGGGCCTGGTCCGCCCGCTGGCCCACTGAGCCCCGCCCCCGACGAGCCCCGCCGGGGTACGAGGCCCGCCTCGCCGGGCGCGTCAGCCGGCCGGGAGCGTCAGCCGAGTGTCGGCAACCCGTAGGCGTCGGCGATCAGTTCGTAGCTGCGCAGCCGCGTCTCCGGGCTGTGGGCATGGGCCGTGATCATCAACTCGTCGGCGCCCGTGCGCTTCTGGAGATCGTCCAGGCCCGCCCGTACGACATCCGGTGTCCCGTGCACGATGTTGACGAGCCAGCCGTCCACGAACTCCCGCTCCAGCGGGCTGAATTGGTACGCCGCCGCCTCTTCCGGCGTCGGGATCAGACCCGGGCGGCCGGTGCGCAGCTGGAGCATCGACAGGGCGCCCGTGAGGACCTGGCGGCGCGCCTCCCGCTCCTCGTCGGTGGCCAGGGCCGCCACCCCGATCACGGAGTACGGGGCGTCCAGCACCTCGGAGGGGCGGAACGACTCCCGGTAGAGGTCCAGCGCGGGGATCGTGTTCTGCGCCGAGAAGTGGTGGGCGAAGGCGAAGGGCAGGCCCAGCACCCCGGCGAGGCGGGCGCTGAAGCCGGACGAGCCGAGGAGCCAGATCGGCGGCCGGCCCTGAGGGCCCTGGACGGGGCCGGGGATGGCGTGGATCCGGCCGTAACGGTGTCCGGAGGGGAAGTCGTCGTCCAGGAAGCGGGTCAGCTCGGCGAGCTGCTCGGGGAAGTCGTCCGCGCCTTCGTTGAGGCGTTCCGTACGGCGCAGGGCGGCGGCCGTCGCCCCGTCGGTGCCGGGCGCGCGGCCCAGGCCCAGGTCGACGCGGCCGGGGGCGAGCGCCTCCAGCGTGCCGAACTGCTCCGCGATGACCAGCGGGGCGTGGTTGGGCAGCATCACCCCGCCGGAACCGAGCCGGACACGCTCGGTGTGGGCGGCGAGGTGGGCCAGGATCACGGCCGGGGACGACGAGGCGACGCCCGGCATCGAGTGGTGCTCGGCGACCCAGTGCCGGTGGAAGCCGCGGCGCTCGGCCAGCTTCGCCAGCGCGACGCTGGTGCGCAGGGAGTTCGCGGCGGTCGAGCCCTTGCCGACCGTGACCAGGTCCAGGACGGACAGGGGCACGGGCGCGGTACCCCGGACCACACCACGAATCCTGTCCGTGGCCCGGTCCGTGTCCGTGCCCGTGCGTGTGTCCGTGCCTGTGTCTGTTGTGTCTCGGCTCGCGTCAACCACCGGTGAACACCCTCCTGCGCATGAAGAACCTGGGAACACGCCACAACAGGAGGGGCTCTCCGCTTATTCCCGGCGAGTCGTCGCGGCCCCGCCGGGAGCGTCGTTCCGGACCCGTCACTCCGGACCCGTCACTCCGGGCCCGCGAACAGGGTGCCCAGCCCCCGGACCCGCGCCCGTCGCTCCGTCAGCCGCAGCCCTTCCCAGACCGTCACCTGGTTCGCCGTGAGCACCGGCTTGCCCAGCGCCTCCTCCAGCTCCGGCAGGTACGCCACCGTGTGCAGGGCCGTGTCCGGGAGAAGCACCGCCTCCGCGTCGGGGTGATCACCCGCACGGGCCAGCTCCATCACCCGTTCGCGCGTGCCGGAGCCGCTCCCGTCCAGTTCCGCCGCCTCGCCGGCCGCCCCGGCGGACCCGGCCGGAGCGGCGGACCCGGCCGCTCCACTCCCCCGGTCCGGTACGACCTCGGTCCCCGCCGCCTCCAGGAAGGCGACGAACCGGTCGGTGACGTCCCGGGGATAGCGCGCGGCGACGGCGACCCGGCTGACCCCCAGGGCCCGTACGGCATGGGCGAAGGCGAACGACGTGCTCGACGCCGGCAGCCCCGCGGCGACGGCCAGCGCGCGCGTGTGCTCGTGCGCCCCGTCCCACCCGTACATGAAACTGCCACTGGCGGACGCCCAGACGACGCACTCGGCGCCCGCGAGCCTCAGTTCGGCCACTCCCTCGGCCAGCCGCTCGGGCTCGGCCATGTCCGCGTGGACCAGGGGCAGCCTGACGTCGGTGCCCAGCAGCATCTCGATGCGCGGAAAGTCGTCCTCGGCGGCATGTCCGGGACAGAGAAGTCCAACGGTCGTCATGTCCAGCCTTCCTGTGTCGTCACGTCACAGCGTCCTGCTTCTTGACTGCTTCTTCACGGGATCGATGACGAATACCCCCTCCTCCGGTGCGTACTCCCCGCCCGCTCCCCACGCCCCGGTGCGCTGTTGACGACCTTGGGGCGAGGTGCGAGCGTGGTCGATCCGCACCTCCCGGACGTCGGCAGAAGGGCTCCCCCTCATGGCCGCACCGACCCTGCTCGTCCTGGACGCGGCGGGCCAGGACCCTGCCCCGCGCCTCGGCAGGCTGACCGGGCGGGCCACGGTCCGGCACACCGACGAGGCCGGGCTCGCCGCCCGGCTGCCCGCCGCGGACGTGCTGCTGGTCTGGGACTTCACCTCCGACGCGGTACGGGAAGCCTGGCCGGGTACGGGCCCGCGGCCCCGCTGGGTGCACACCGCGAGCGCCGGGGTCGACCGGCTGCTCTGCCCCGAACTGGTCGACTCCGACACCGTCGTCACCAACGCGCGCGGCATCTTCGAGGAGCCCATCGCCGAGTACGTGGCGGGTCTGGTCCTCGCCATGGCCAAGGACCTGCCGGGGACGCTGGAGCTGCAACGCAGACGGCAGTGGCGCCACCGCGAGGGACTGCCCGTCGCGGGCAGCAGGGCCACGGTGATCGGCTCCGGCCCCATCGGCCGGGCCGTCGCGACCACCCTGCGCGCGCTGGGCGTGACGGTCGCCGTCACCGGCAGCCGGGCGCGGCCCGGCGTCCACGGACCCGAGCAGTTGCAACGGCTGCTCACCCGGGCCGACTGGGTGATCTGCGCCGCCCCGCTGACAGAGCAGACCCGGGGCATGTTCGACGCCCGGACCTTCGGCCTGATGCAGCCGTCCGCGCGTTTCATCAACGTCGGGCGCGGGGAGCTGGTCGTCGAGAGCGACCTCGTCGCCGCCGTGTCCAAGCGCTGGATCGCGGGCGCGGCCCTCGACGTCTTCGACCGGGAGCCGCTGGATCCGGGGAGCCCCCTGTGGGACGTACCGGGTCTGATCGTGTCCCCGCACATGAGCGGCGACACCGTCGGCAGGCTCGACCGGCTGGGTGAACAATTTGTCGGTCTGTACGAACTCTGGGCCGCCGGAAAGCCCCTTCGTAACGTGGTCGACAAGAAACGTGGGTACGTCCCCCTGCATGACTGACCCCGGGTCACCCACGTTCCTGACCGATCTGACGGCACACCAGCTCCTGGCCGGGTTCGCGAAGGGGGACTTCTCGCCCGTCGACGTCACCCAGGCCGTCCTGGAGCGGATCGAGACCGTACAACCGCTGGTCAACGCGTTCGTACGGCTGAACGCGGACGAGGCGCTGGCGCAGGCCGGGGCGTCGGCCGTCCGGTGGCGCGAGAAGCGGCCCCAGGGGCTGCTCGACGGCGTGCCGGTGTCGGTGAAGGACACGTTCCGGCAGCGCGGCCTGCCCACGCTGCGCGGTTCGCGGACCGTACGGGCCGAGGGCGAGGGCCCGGCGGGCGGCTGGGACCAGGACGCGCCGGCGGTCGCGCGGCTGCGGGAGCACGGCGCGGTGCTGGTCGGGAAGACGACGACCCCTGAATTCGGCTGGAAGGGGGTCACGGACTCCGCGCTGTCCGGGGTGACGCGCAATCCGTACGACCTGGCCCGTACGTCCGGAGGGTCGAGCGGCGGCAGCGCGGCGGCGGTGGCTCTCGGCGCGGCCCCGCTCTCCATCGGTACGGACGGCGGAGGTTCGGTCCGGATCCCGGCGGCCTTCTGCGGGGTCTTCGGGTTCAAGCCGACGTACGGGCGGGTGCCGCAGTACCCGGCGAGTCCGTTCGGCACGCTCGCGCACGCGGGGCCGCTGGCCAGGGACGCGGCGGACGCGGCGCTGCTGCTGGACGTGATCAGCGGTCCCGATCCGCGCGACTGGTCCCAGCTGGCGCCGGCCGCGGGGGTGTCCGGCTCGCTGACGGAGGACGGGCGGGTCGGGCAGGTCGGGCGGGACGGCGACGGGACCAGGGGCGTACGGGGGCTGCGTATCGCGTACTCCCCGTCGCTGGGCGGCCAGGTGGCGGTGGACCCCGAGGTGGCGGCGGCCGTGCGGCGCGCGGTGGGGCGGCTGGCCGAGCTGGGCGCGTACGTCGAGGAGGCGGACCCGGACCTCACCGATCCGCTGGCGGCCTTCCACACGCTGTGGAGCAGCGGAGCCGCCCGGCTGCTCCAGCCCCTCAACCGGCAGCAGTTGGCGCTGGTCGACCCGGGGCTGCGGGAGATGGCGGCGGCGGGCGCACGCCTCAGCGCGCTGGACTACGTGGCGGCGACGGAGGTCAGGGTCATGCTGGGCCGCCGGCTGGGCCTCTTCCACACGGCGTACGACCTACTGGTCACGCCGACCCTGCCGATCACCGCGTTCGAGGCGGGGCGGGAGACGCCGGCCGGGTCGGGCCGGCGCCGCTGGACGGCGTGGACGCCGTTCACGTACCCCTTCAACCTCACCCAGCAGCCCGCCGCGACCGTACCGTGCGGAGTCGACGGGAAGGGGCTGCCGATCGGGCTCCAGCTGGTCGGGGCGCGCCACGCGGACGAGGTGGTGCTGCGCGCGGCGCACGCCCTGTACGTGTCGGGCGCGGCGCGGATTCCGGCGCCCTCCGACTCCCACTGACCCAGCCGTGAGCGTACGGTGAAGCCTTGCGGAAGGGTCCACTGGGCGGTGGCGCCGTGCAATTGTCCGCCGCTTCCCCGCCCGGCCGCGGGCCCCGCGGGCCGTGCGCCCGGGGCGCTGACCTCTCACTCCGCTTACCAGGTATGACGCTGTCATATGCCATGGTGACGCGGCCCAGCGTACGGCGCCGGGCCGCTCCGCTCTTCTCCTCAACAGCCGCCCCGCGCGGGGGCCTTGGCGGCTATCGTGGGTCCGTAATCCTGCGGTCACTACCTGCTGTCAACCCGCTGACAACCTGCTAGGGGGAGCCGTGGCGCTGAAGCCGGAACCGACCGCGCCGTTCCATTCGGTGCACTACGTCCTGCGCGTCCTGGAGACGGTGTCCAAGTACGGCGGCGGGGTGACGGACGCCCAGATCGCCCGCGAGACGGGCCTGCCCACCGGGCATCTGGCTCCGATGCTCTCCATGCTGCGGCGTGAGGGGTACGTCGAGCAGGTGGCGGACGGCGCCTACACGATCGGCGACTCGCTCGTCCTGCTCGGTTCCGGCGCCGCCCGGCAGGAGGCGCTGGAGGCCAAGCTCCAGGACGGCCTGACCGCGCTGCGCGACTCCGTCGGCGCGGCGGTCTACATGAGCCGGTACATCGACGGCGAGATCAAGGTGACGCGGATCGCGGACGGTCCCGGCACCCCGGCGGTGAACGAGTGGGTGGACTTCCGGTCCGCCGCGCACGCCAGCGCGATAGGGAAGTGCCTGCTGACGCAGTTGGACCAGAACGGGCGCCGGGACCATCTGGCGCGCCACAAGGTGGCCCGCTTCACGTCCCGCACGATCACCAGCGAGCGGCTGCTGCTCTCGCGGCTGGAGGGCCAGCCGCCGACGGTGCCGGTGCTGGACCTCCAGGAGTACGCCGTGGGGACGGTGTGCGCGGCGGTGCCGCTGACGGCCGGCTCGGCGGTGGGCTGCCTCGCGCTGTCGCTGCCGGTGGAGGACGCGCACCGGCTGAGGTCGGCGGCGGCGAGGCTGAATCGCGGGGCGGCTCCGATGGCGCTGTCGCTGACGCTCTGAGGCCCTCACGTCGCCCCCCTGCTCCGAAGCCGGGAAATCCGGGACTCAAACCGATCTGGCGACCCTTCGCCAACCTGCCTCACAGCCATTCACACCGCGTCGCCGTGTAACTACGCTTGGTGACTGTGCCGCCGGGATGTGCCCGTGGCGCAGACACGAAGGGCGATCGATTGTCCAGCTTCCGCATGCCTGTCCGCGTACGCGTGCCGCTCGCCGCGGCCGCCGCGCTCGCCGTCTCCCTCTCCATGTTCGGCTCGACCGCCGGGGCCCGGGCCATCGACGACCGGGTGCCGGCCGGGGCGGCGGCGCAGGCCGAGGCCCCGCCGAGTTACGTGGCGCTGGGTGACTCGTACAGCGCCAACGTCTGGGTCCGCCCCTGGGACGACAGCGACGGGTGCGGCCGGTCCGAGCGCAACTACCCGAGCCAGGTCGCGGCCGAGCTGGGCCTGGACCTCACGGACGTCACGTGCGGCGCGGCGGAGGTGCGGGACGGAATCCTGGGCCCACAGCCGTCCCAGAAGATCCTTGGTCCGCCGACCGCGCCTCCCGAGGGCGGCTGGCCGGAGAAGCCGCCGCAGCTCGACGCGCTCAGCCCCGACACGGACTTCGTGACCGTCGGCATCGGCGGGAACACCCTCGGGTTCGGCACGATCGTCACCGAGTGCCTGGAGCGCGGCCTCGGCACGCTCGGCTTCGGGACGCCCTGCACGAAGTACTTCACGGAGGGCGACGGCCGGGGCTGGCTGGCGGACAAGTTCGCCCAGCTCGACGAGGAGTACGACACCATGATGACGGCCATCAGGGAGCGCGCGCCGAGGGCCGAGGTCCTGGTGGTCGGCTACCCGGCGATCGTCCCGCACAACAACGGCTGCGCCTGGGGCGTCTGGCGCCAGCTCGGCACCGTGGCCAAGGGCGACATGCCCTGGCTGGACGGTGTGGAGCGGGAGCTGAACGGCCTGCTCGACCGGCAGGCCGCCGATCATGGCGCCGCATATGTCGACGTCTACGGGTCCAGCACCGGGCACGGCCTCTGCGAGCCCGTCGGACAGCGCTGGATGTACGGAGTCAAGGACGACCTG
Source organism: Streptomyces sp. NPDC087420 (assembly GCF_044744165.1). Classification (NCBI taxonomy): domain Bacteria; kingdom Bacillati; phylum Actinomycetota; class Actinomycetes; order Kitasatosporales; family Streptomycetaceae; genus Streptomyces; species Streptomyces sp. NPDC087420. The sequence continues at coordinate 131,665 of NZ_JBIUXU010000003.1, read as the reverse complement.
ACCGGGGACGGCGACCAGACGGACCCCCCGTCCGGGTTCTGCGCGGAGATCCCCGGCAACGGCGAGGCGTGCACGTTTGTCCACCCGAACGCGGCGGGTGCGGACAACCAGGCCCGCCAGGTGAAGGCCGCCTTCGACGGCCTCCTCAGGACCGCCCCAGCCAGGGGCTGACAGGATCCGGGCCACGGCCTCCCCCCTTCCTCCCCGGGGCGGGGAAGGCCGTGGTCCGGAGCACCCCCGGGCACCGGGTATTATTTTCGAGTCAGCAGGCGCCGTTAGCTCAGTTGGTTAGAGCAGCTGACTCTTAATCAGCGGGTCCGGGGTTCGAGTCCCTGACGGCGCACAGACAGGGAAGGCCCCTCGCGGGAGCGAGGGGCCTTCTTCGTGTGCGTGGGGTACGGAGTCTGCCGGCGGGTGCCGGGCGGGTGCCGGGCCTCCCGGGGGAAGAGCGACCGGTCAGCCGACCGGGGCGACGGACCGGTTGCCGTCCACCGCGGGGGTCACGCCGAAGATGTCGACCGCGTGGTAGTACGTCCACGCCGTGGCGTCGCAGGACGCCTTCGTGGCGCCGGAGTACCCGGAGCAGACGCGCTTGAGGTCGGTGTAGAACGCGGAGTCGAGCCGCGCCTTGTTCGCGCTGAACGTGCCGGCCGCCTTGTAGTTGCGGTAGCCGAAGTCGTGGCGGGCACAGGCCGTCTGGAACGGGAAGCCGAAGGGGTTGTCCGGCGAGCTGGAGCAGTAGTCGGTGGACCAGTCGAAGCCGTAGGCCGACCAGGCGCCCTGATTGCCGCGGGCGGAGACCCACGCGTTGTAGCTGCTGACGGTTCCCTGGGTCCAGCCGCTCAGCACCTGCGGCTTGTCCGCGGGCGCCGCGACGGCCTGACTGGTCGACAGCAGGGCTGCGGGAAGGGCGAGCAGGGCTGCGGCGAGCGAAAGAGCCAGACGTCTGCGCATGGGAAAACCTCCGGGCGAAAACGGGCGTGACGCCGTGCGGTGGCACGGCGTTTCCTCACACTGAACGGGGTGGTTCTCTTACGGGTCTACGCGCGATGACCGCTGTGGGAATCCTCCCTGACATTCGGGTGCCGGGAAACCCCCCTGCACCGGCGTCACCACCGAACACCCCTTCAAACAGCCCTAGTTGGTGGCTTCGGTGCGGATATCCGTACGGATGTCGCACGGGATCTCGACTCGCAGGACCGTGGGCCCGCCGACCGGGCTCGACAGGGACAGCCGGCCGTCCAGTACGGAGATCCGGTCGGCCAGACCGGTCAGTCCGCTCCCGCCGTCGGCGCGCGCCCCGCCCCGCCCGTCGTCCTCGACCGCCAGCACCAGCCGCCCGTCCCCGTACCGCCCCGTCACCGTGGCCCTGGCCGCCCCGCTGTGCCGCGCGACATTGGCGAGCGCCTCGCACACCACGAAGTACGCGGCGGCCTCCACGGCGTCGGAGTACCGGCCGGCCGCCCCGTCCAGCGCCACCTCCACCGGCACCACCGAGCGGTCGGCCGCGTCCGCGACGGCGGCGGCCAGCCCGTAGTCGGTGAGCACGGCGGGGTGGATGCCCCGGATCAGCTCGCGCAGCTCCGCGAGCACCTCGCCCGCCTCCTCGTGCGCCGTACGGAGCCGGTCGGCGACCGGGCCCGGCGGGACGTCGAGCCGGGCGAGCCCGAGGGTCATCGTCAACGCCACCAGCCGCTGCTGCGCCCCGTCGTGCAGGTCGCGCTCGATCCGCCGCCGCTCCGCCTCGAACGCGTCCACCAGCCGCATCCGCGACCGGGTCAGCTCGGTGACGCGCTGCCCGAGCACGGTCTCCCGGGGGGCGAGCAGGATCCGGGTCAGTTCCGCGCGGGCGCCGGCCACCGCGCCGAGCGCGTAACAGCACACGGCCAGGAACACGACGCCGAGCACGGCGAACGCCCAGGCGGCGGGCCAGGACGTGATCGTCCAGAGCTTCACGACCTTCGCCTCCCGGCCGTCCCACACGGTCGCCATCAGCACGGGCGTGGCGATCATGTCCAGTGGCAGCAGCAGCCCGAAGCCGACGGCGATCAGGTCCAGCGGCCACAGCACCAGGGCGAACAGCAGGGCGTGCCCCAGCTCCCGCCAGGTCGCCTGCTCCCGGAACCGGGTCAGCGCCCAGGGCCACAGCCCCGGTTCGGCCGGCCGGCGGTGCGGGTCGGCCAGGGGCCGGGTGTCCACCAGCCGCGTCCTGCGCCGCTCCAGCCCGGCCACGGGGATCCCGCCGAGCGCGAGCACGGCGAGCAGCGGGAGCCCGACCAGTACGAGGGAGAGCAGCCCGCCGGCCACGGCGAGGGCACTCGTCACGACCAGCACGGCGATCCCGGCCGGGACCCCGCTCAGCAGGTACGCGGCCGAGCGCCAGGGCCAGGGAGTCAGCAGATAGCCGGGCCGGGCCAGCGCCTGCCACACGGTTTCGGAGGACGTGGCACGGGAGGACGTAGCGCGGGACGGCATGGCAGGGGAGGGCATGGCACGACGGTAGAGGGGGCGGCCGGGGCCGGACCATCGGGCGGGGCGGAGTGCCGGGGGTATGGCCTGCCCTACCTCAGGACTCGGTCCCGCACTGCTGTGCCGGGCCTCCGTTCCCGGTGGAGTGGGACCCATGACCCACCCCAGCAGAAATGACACCGGCGACGCCGTGCGGCTGGCCTCCGTGAGCAGGACGTACGGGAGCGGGGCGGACGCCGTCACCGCCCTCGACCGGGTCTCGCTCGCCTTTCCCCCGGGCACCTTCACCGCCGTGATGGGCCCCTCGGGCTCCGGCAAGTCCACGCTGCTCCAGTGCGCGGCCGGCCTCGACCGCCCCACGTCCGGCTCGGTGACCCTCGGCGGTACGGAACTCACCACGCTCTCCGAGTTCCGGCTGACCCGGCTGCGCAGGCGCCGGGTCGGGTTTGTCTTCCAGGCCTTCAACCTGCTGCCCGCCCTGACCGCCGAACAGAACGTGGCACTGCCCCTGCGGCTCGCCGGACACCGCACCTCGCGGGCCCGGGTACGGGAGGCGCTGGCGGAGGTCGGCCTCGGCGACCGGGCCCGGCACCGGCCGTCGGAGATGTCCGGCGGACAGCAGCAACGGGTCGCGCTGGCCCGCGCGTTGATCACCCGCCCCGAGGTGCTGTTCGCCGACGAGCCGACGGGCGCCCTCGACTCGCGGACCGGCCGCGAGGTGCTCTCCCTGCTGCGCGCCATGGTCGACCGGGAGGCCCGGACGATCGTCATGGTCACCCACGACCCGGTCGCCGCCTCGTACGCCGACCGCGTGGTGTTCCTGGTGGACGGACGGGTCGACGGCGAACTGCTCGCGCCGGCCGCCGAGGACGTCGCGCGCCGGATGACGACGCTGGAGACCGCCGGGACCACCGGGGCCGCGAGAGCCGCCGGGACCGTCCAGCCGGAGGTCGCGTCGTGCTGAGTGTTGTCCTGCGGACCCTCCGCGCCCGCTGGACCACCTTCATCGGCAGCTTTGTCGCCCTGGCGCTCGGCGTCGGACTGATCGCCACGATGGGGCTGGCCCTGGCGGCGAGCCTGGACGCCCCCGACCGCCGCCCCGAACGGTTCGCGACGGCGCCGGTCGTGGTGAAGGCGTCCGCCACCCTGCGCGTGCCGACCCCGATCGGGGACCGGACCAAGGAACTGGACTTCCCCCCGCCCCTGTCGGCCGCGCTCGTGGAGAAGGTGGCCGCCGTCGGCCGTACGGTCGAGGACCGCTCCTTCGCGGTACGGGCCGAAGGCGCGGCGCCCGCCGCGCTGGTGGGTCACCCGTGGTCCACCGCCGCGTTCGCGCCGTACCGCCTCGTCACGGGCCGGGCGCCCTCGGCCGCCGACGAGGTGGTGGCGACGGAGAGTTGGGCCGCCCCGGGCCTGCGGATACGGACCGACCGGGGCACGGTCACGGTGGTCGGCACCGTACGGGACCTCGGCTTCGAGCACGCCCTGTTCTTCACCGACACCCGCGCCGCCGAACACTCGCCGCCGGTAAGCCAGTTGGCCGTGGTGGCGGGGGCCGGAGCCGTACGGGCGGCGGTGGCGGACACCCCTCGGGTACGGGTACTGACGGGCCGCGGCCGTGCGGAGGCGGACGCCGATCCGGACCGGGACAGCGAGGCCCTGGTCGTGGTGAACACCATGCTCGGTACGGCGGCGGGGGTCACCGGCTTTGTCTCCGTCTTCGTCGTCGCCTCGACCTTCGCGTTCGGAGTCGCCCAGCGGCGGCGGGAGTTCGGGCTCCTGCGCACGGCCGGCGCCACTCCGGGACAGATCCGGCGCACGGTCTTCGCCGAGGCGGCGGTGGTCGGCGTGGCGGCCTCGGCGACGGGATGCGCGCTCGGCGCCGCCGCCGCGCCGAAGCTGGCCGCCTGGCTGGTGGAAAGCGGTGTCGCGCCCGCCTGGTTCGCCATCGGCACCTCCGCCTGGCCGTACCACCTGGCCTTCTGGACGGGGCTGTTGGTAGCGCTCGCCGGAGTGGTCGCCGCGTCCTGGCGCGCGGGGTCGGTCGGCCCTGCGGAGGCGCTGCGCGACGCGGCGGTGGACAGCGGGATCATGACGTGGGGCCGCAGGGTCTTCGGCGCGGGGCTGCTGCTGACCGGGCTGGGGCTGCTCGCCCACACGCTGGCGACCGAACCGGGCAGCCTGCTCGGCCGCAAGGCGTACACCAGCCGGCCGATGCTGCTGATCACGGCGTTCGCCCTGCTCGCACCCGTCCTGGTCCGCCCGCTGATCCGGCTGCTGACCTGGCCGCAGGCCCGACTCCGGGGAGCCACAGGGATGTTGGTGCGGGCGAACGCGTGCGCCGGGATCCGCCGTACGTCGGCCGTCGCCGCGCCCGTCCTCGTCACGGTGGCACTGGCCGGTTCGCTCCTCGGGGCCGTGGCCACCGTCGCCGACGCGAAGGCCGGGGAGAGCCGGCGGCGTACCACGGCGGACTTCGTGGTGTCCGGCGCCGGCGACACGGGCTTCGACACGGCGACCGTCGCCCGGATGCGCCGTATCCCCGGCGCCGAGATCTCGCCGACGTCAGCCGGGGCCGTCTACGTCCTGGAGGACGGGGTGGCGCTGATCAGGTCCGACGCCCGCGCGGCGGAACCGTCCGCGCTCGCCGCGACGGCCCGGCTCCCCCTGGTGGCGGGCCGGGTGGCCGACCTGGACGACCACTCGATCATCGTGAACGACGAGTGGCGGCAGCACACGGTCGGCAGGTCCGTGGACGTCCGGCTCGGCGACGGTACGCGGAGAACGCTGCGGGTCGCGGCGGTGATGCGGGCCGGGACCGGCGACAACGGGGTGTACGTGACACCCCGCAACGCGGCGGGCGCGCCCGTGGACCGGGTCGACGTCTCGGTCGGGGAGGGCGCGGACGTCCGTACGGTAGGGGCGGCCCTGCGGGCGGCCGTCGCGGACGGCGGCCAGGTGTTCACCAAGGCGGCCTGGGTACGGGCCAGTTACCCGGAGACCGACAGCAGGACACGTGTCGGCTTTCTGCTCGTCCTCGGCATCGCCCTGCTCTACAGCGGGATCGCCCTGGCGAACACGATGGTGATGGCGACCGCCGACCGGGTCCGCGACCTGGCCGTGCTGCGGCTCGCGGGTGCGACGAAGGCGCAGGTGCTGTGGCTCGTCGCGGCCGAGGCGCTGACGGTCGTGGCGGTGGGCGCGGTGATCGGCGTCCTGGTCGCCTGGCTCAACCTGCTGGGAATGTGGGGCGCGTTGGGCGTGCTGCGCGTCCCCTCCGTACCCGTGATGCCCTGGTCCGCGCTCCTCACGGTCGCGGCGGCCTGCGCGGCGACGGCGGTGGTCGCGGCGGTCGTACCGGCGTGGCTGTCGCTCCGGCGGCGGCCGGTGGAACTGGCCGGGGCACGAGAATGACCCCGCCTGCTCTCCCGCCCAGGTGAACGAGCGGCGTCCCGGGGAGCGGGACCGACGGCGGCGGACCGACGGTGCCCCGCTCCCCGGGCGCCTGACTACGACGTACCGGCCCCGGTCGCCGCTGCCACCACGGCGACCGGGGTCGCTACCTCATCCTGGGGACTGAGAGTCCGTCAGAACTGAACGTCCGAGCAGGAGTAGAACGCGTTCGCCGTGTCGGAGATCGTCCACACGCCCAGGATCATGTGCCGGCCGGTCCGGGAGGGAAGCTTGCCCGAGTGCGACAGCGTGAACGGCGGCCGCGCGTTGTTGTACGGCACCGTCAGGAACGGCTGGGTCTCCAGAGCGGCGCGGGTGAGCGGCGCGTTGGAGTTCCAGCCCTGCTTGGTGATGTAGTACTTGAAGTCCGTGGTGGCGTGGCTCGCGGTGAACTGCCAGCGGAAATTGTAGTTCGCGCCGCTCGTCACCTTCGTGGTCGGCCAGGCACCATTGCGCTGGTCGTTGAGCTGGTTGAACTGGCTGAGGCCGGCGGAGCACAGCTGTCCGTCGGCGGGGCCGCCCGCCGGGAAGCCCTTGGGGCCCTCGGCGCTCTGCGGCTCCCACTGGATATTGCCGCAGTTGGACACCGTGCCGTTGGCACAGAGCTTCTGACGGCTGAGCGGTTGATCGGTGTAGCCATGGCTGCTGGCGCTGCCGGTGCCGACGAAGGACACGCCGGCGATCGCGAGGCCGACCACGGCCGCGCCTATTTTCTTTCGCATGCTTCGCTCCAGAGAACGTGGGGAGTTCGGTGAGCCGTACTGCACGCGTGCAGGTGAGAACAGACTGCGGTCTAGACCAAGCACTAGAGTATTAACGGAACTTGACCGTGTCCATAACAAGTGCGGTCCAGACCAATCAGAATCTCTCCGCCGCGCCCTGCCGGCCTGTGTAGAAGGCCACCGTGAGGTCTTTGACCAGGGCTTTACGCTCGTAGTCGTCCAGTTCGACCAGTCCGCGCGACGTCAGCCGGTGCACGGTGTCGTCCACCGCGTCGACCACCGAGGTCAGCACGCTGTCCCGGTGCCGGGCGTCGATCGCGGCGATCCGGCTGCGCTGCATGGCCTCGGCGATCTCGGGGGCGTACTCGATCCGGGTCGGCTGCGCCGAGAAGACCTCGACGCCGACGGGCCGGCACTCCGCCGACAGCATCCGGGTCAGCGCGTCGCCGACGGCCTCCGCGTTGCGCAGGGTCGGGGCGTCGTCGTGGAACGCGTCGGCGGGCAGCTGCGACAGGACACGCGCCATCGCCGCCTCGACCTGCTCGCGCAGGTACTCCTCGTGGTCCCGTACGCCGAGCGCGGCGCGCACGGTGTCCTTGACCCGCCACACGACGAGGACGACCACGCGCAGCGCCGTACCGTTCGCGTCGACCGCCGGCACCGGCTCGCTGCGCCAGTGCCTGAGCCGTACGTCGACCTTGCGGCGCAGCAGCAGTGGGCTGACCCAGAGGAGTCCCGTACGGCGCACGCTCCCCCGGTAGTCGCCGAAGAGCGTCAGCACCCAGGCCTGCCCGACCCGCCCCCGCCCGAGCCCGCCGAAGGCGAAGAGCGCGACGGTCACTCCGAGCGTGAGCAGCGCCCACTCCGCGATGGTGATGCCGTGGTACGCGGGGGAGGGCAGCCGGAGCATGGTGTTGACCGCGTCGGGGACGACCCCGGCCCACCAGACGACAACGGCGCACGCGACGACGGCGGCGAACCCGGCGAACGCCGCCACCCAGCCGGGCAGTACGGATCCCGGCCGCTCGACGAGCTTGGGATCGGTGGGCGGAGCGGCCCGTACCGGCACGACGGGCCCGGGCGCGGGGGCGGGCACCCGCCGCATGCGCCGCGCGCCGGCGGCGGGGAGGGAGGGGCCGGTCTCGTCGCGGAAGAGGAGGTGGACGGGGATCTCGTGGGTGGACTCCCCCACGATGAGCGGACTGTTCCACCGCACGGTCTCGCCGGAGGCGTCGGCACCGTCGCCGGCACCGGCCCCATCACCACCACCGGCGCGGGGGCCCGAACCGTCGTCGGCGACACGGGCGTGGGGCGTGGAAGGGATCGTGGAGGGAGATTCGGCCGGGGTCCCCGCAGGCGGTACGGCGCGCGTCGCGGCCGTCGGCGCGGACGGCGACTCCGTCCGGGGGGCGATCGGCGGTACGTCCACGGGCGACGCCCCTGACTGCGGCTCGGACGCCGACGGGACGGGCGGTACGGACCGGGACGAGGACGGGGGCTCGGGCTCCCCCGCCGAGGAGGCGAGCGGGGCGATTCCGGCGGGCGCGTTCAGCTCGCGCCCGGGGATCGGGCGCAGGGCGGGGGTGAGCGGGTGGGCGGGAGCGAGGTGCTCCACGGGACCGGGCAGATCACGCCCGAGAACCTGCCGCACCGACGGACGTACGACCGATTCCGCCACCGGATCCCTCTCCGGATCCTGCGGGAGGACCGACCCTGCGCCACGCGCGGAGACCGACTGGGCGTCCCGCCGAGAGGCAGGCTCAAAGGTCCGCGCGGAAGCCGGCCCGGCATCCGGCGCGGAGGCCAACTCGGCGCCATGCACGGAGGCTGGCTCGGCGCCGCGTCGAGAGGCAGGCTCAAAGGTCGGCGCGAAAGCCGACTCGACGTCCCGCGCGGAGGCCAACTCGGCCCCGCGCCCACCGCGCCCGAAGGCCGCCCCGGCGTCCCGCCCGGCGGACGGCCCGAAGGTCGGCGCTGAAGCGGGCCCGGAGGCCGATCCGAGGGTCGGCGCGGAAGCGGGTCCGGCATCCCGCTCGGAGGCTGGCACGGAGGCCGACTCGGCATCCCGCCCGAAGACCGACCGGGAGGTCAGTGCGGTAGCAGGCCCGGAGGGCCGCCCGGAGGGCGATTCGGCGCTGCGCGCGGAGGTTGGCGCGGAGGCCGGCCCCGCGCCCCGCCCGGAACCAGGCCCGGCGTCTCGCCGGGGACCGGCCGTCGGGGGCGTATTGGCCGGCGCGAACCCGCGCTCTCCGCGCTCGGAGCCGACGCGTGCGCCCGCGTCCTGTGTGTCCGTGTCGACGGAGATCCCATGGACCGGCTCCGGCTCCGCCGGCACGGCGGGAGACGGCAGCAGCGGCTCGACGCGGCCGTCCTCGTGCACCGTCACCGGCCGGCAGTGTGTGCCTTCGAGCGCGGGCGTCCACGCGACGGCGGGCGCGCTGCGAGCAGGCGCGCTCGGGGCGGACACGTCCGGCGCGGGAACGTCCTGGGCAAACGGCTCCGAGGCGGACACCTGTGAGGCAGACGCCTCCGGAGCAGACGCCCCCGAGGCGGACAACTCCGAGGCCGGCACGTACGGAGCGGAGGCCACCGACGAAGGTGCCACCGAAGCGGGCGTCCCAGAGGCAGACACACACGAAGCGGACGATTCCGAGGCGGCCGTCCTCGAAGCGGGCGCCCCAGAGGCGTACACGTACGAACCGGATGATTCCGAGGGAAGCGCCCCCTGGGCGCCGCCGCCGTGCGCGCCGTTCCCGTCCGCCGGCGCGGGCGTCCGCCCCGGTGCGGTGGGGGCGGTGGGGGCGGAGGTGGGGGCCTCCGGCCGAGGCCCCGGGCCCGAAGCTGGAGCCGGGCCCGAAGCCGGGCCCGGGCCCGGGGCGAAACCTGGCCCCGGGTCACCCTCGTCGTGCTGTCCCGCCCTCGTCGTCATCCTTGCCTCCGTCATCCGAAGAGTCGCCGCCACGTCTCGGGTCCCGGGTAGCCGTCCGCCGCCCTGCCGCGCCAGCCCTGCGCGCGCTGGAACGCCTCGACGTTGCGCCGGTCCGCCTCGCCCCAGCTCGGGCTCGGGCCCGAGGTGTAGTGCCTGCCGAAGCCCTTCCCCACCAGCCGTTCGCCGAGCCGCTCGACATACGGACCCGACCGGCCGGGCCGGAAGGACCCGAGGCCCGGATACGCCGGCACCCCCGCCGTCGTACCACCGGAACCGGCCCGACCGGCGGAGGCGCCACCACCGGAGGCCGCACCACCCCCGGCCGCCCGACCGGTGCTCTTCCCGCCCGCCCCCGCGATGCCCTTGCCCAGGCCGTGCATCAGGAGCCGCCACGTCTGCGGTCCCGGCAGCCCGTCCGCCTCCGCGCCGCGCCAGCCCTGCGCGAGCTGGAACGCGCGCGTGGCCCGCCGGTCCGCGTCCTCCCAGCGCGGCCCCGGACCCTGGGTGTAGAAGCGTTTGGCGCCTCGCTCGACCAGCATCCGGCCGAGCTGGGTGACGTACTTGTTGTGCGCGCCGGGCCCGAACGCCCTCGCGCCCGGGTACGGCACCACCGTCGCCTTGCTGCCGCCCGCGCCCTCGGCGCCCTCAGTGCCCTCGGTCAGCCCCCGGTAGCGATACGGCACGTAGCGCGCGGAGTTGTTCCAGTACGCCATCGGCGTGGACTGCGTCCGCGTGTGCGGTTGCGTCTGCTCGTACGCGAAGTAGTACGCGTGCGTGTAGTCCGTCCAGCCGCCGAAGAGCGTGACGTGCGACCCCTTGTTGGGGTCGGACGGGTTGTGGAAGAGCAGCATGTCCCCCGGCTGGAGGTCCTCCCGCGCGATCTTCACGCCATACTGCGCGAGGCTGCCGGTCCACTCGTTGCCCGCGAGGTTCCAGGCCATCGAGACATAGCCGGAGCAGTCCTGGCGGTACCCGTCCGACCAGTACTTGCTCATGCTGTACGGCACCTGCGCGCTCACCCACCGCTTGGCGCGGTTGATGATGTCCGCCCGGGTCGTGGCGCGCAGCGGCTCGGCCGGCTTCCCCGCGACGGGTCCGGGCGACGGACGCCCGTGCAGGGGGCCGCTGCCGCCCTGCGGGGTCTCCGGATCGGGTTCACCGCCGGGCACGGCGGCGAGCACGGCGCCCGGCACCACCCCATCGCCGGCCCCGGCCCCGGACACGGCTCCGGGCAGGGCGGCCGACGCCGCGATCCCGTCAAAGCCCGTCCCGTCCGGCCCGATGTCGGCCCGCGCGTCCAGTCCCGTCGCGCCGAACGCGACTCCCGCCGCCGTGACCAGCACCAACGCCCGCCGGGCGCCGTGCGCGCCCGGGTGGCCGCCGGCCCGTACCGGCAGCCCTCTCGCCAGATCCCGGCGCCGCCCCGCGCATCCGGGGCAGGGGCAGTCAGGAGCGGGCTCGTACTCCTCGAAGGCCGGGACGGTCATGCGAATCCCCTCCACACTCATCAAGATCTGTCGACGCGACTGCACGGGCGTCAGTGTCTCAACTGTCTGGACAAGTCGCATTTTGACGGATCAAAGGTAAAAAACGACTATCCGACAGGCCGCGAGGGCCATCAAATGGTCCGGCCCACCCATGGCGATCGGGTAGAGTTCTCCAGGTCAGCGCGCGCCGTTAGCTCAGTTGGTTAGAGCAGCTGACTCTTAATCAGCGGGTCCGGGGTTCGAGTCCCTGACGGCGCACCGACGGACGAAGCCCCCTCACGTCACGTGAGGGGGCTTCGTCTGTTCCGTCCCTGTTCCGATACGACGCCGCGCTTCCGTACACCTCGGAGACGTGGCGTATGTCCGCCATTGTTGGGGTTCGCACGCCGAGGGCGTGTGCCTGGAGCGTGCGCGTGCGTGCGCCCTCCGCGTACGTACGCCCTTCACCCGCGCACGCCGGGTCACGACCCGTTCCGCGCCAGCCCCACCGCGTACTCCGCCCACCACTCGCCCGCCCGCGGCCCGCCCCTGCACTCGCCGTCCGACTCCCCCGGGCGCTTGATCCACAGGTAGGCCTTGACCAGCGGATCGCCGGTCCTGACGGTCGGCGCCTCGCCGAGCGCGCGGCCCGGCGGGTTGCACCAGTTCTCGCCGGGGTCCCCCGAGGTGTACGAGCCGTTGCCGTTGCGGCTGGTGTCGATCACGAACGGTTTGCCGCCGACCCGCGCGGAGAGCCGCTTGCCGAAGTCCACGCTCTCGGCGGTCGGGAAGAAGTTCGACACGTTCACCGCGAAGCCGTCGGCCCGCGCGAGACCCGCGCGCCGCAGCGGTTCGAAGAGCGCGTCGGGCGTGCGCCAGCCCGGATTGCCCGCGTCGAGGTAGACGGAGGTGCCTGGCTGGCGGCCGAGGCGCTCGACCGCCGCGCCGAGCAGACCGTACCGCTCCTCGCGGAACGCTTCCGGAGTGCAGCCGTCCGCCAGGTGCAGCACGGCGTCCGGCTCCAGGATCACCGTGGCCCTGCGCGCGCCGATCCCCTGCGCGACCTCGTCGATCCACGTCCGGTACGCGTCCCCGTCGGCGGCGCCGCCCTTCGAGTACTGGCCGCAGTCGCGGTGCGGGATGTTGTAGAGCACCAGCAGCGCGTCCCGGTCGGCCTCCGTGGCCGCCGTTGTCACCGCCTCCGCCTGCGCCCTGGGGTCGTCGGGGCCGATCCAGGACGCGGCGGGCTGCTCGGCGATCTTCCTGAGGAGCCGCGCGCTGTTCCGGTCGCCCCGGTCCTCGTACACGACGGCCTCGCGGGCGGCCGTACCGTCGGGATCCACCCAGTACGGCACGTCCGCCTTGGGGCGCTGGCCGATGGGCGCGGTGGGGGCGGCACGCTCACCCCGGTCGGGACCGTCGGGACCGTCGGGACCGTCGCCGCCGGAGCCTCCCGAGCCGCCGGACGAGCAGCCCGCCAGCAGGAGCAGCGCACCCGCCGCGAGGGCCGTGGCCCGTACCGCACTGCCGTCCATCCGCTCCCCCAAGTCCAGGACCACGGCCCCCACATTACGGTTCGCGGGCCCCCTCGCCCGGGGGTTCCGCCTGAAGTCCCCGGGACCACGCCTCTCGGGGCCCGGGGGAAAGGCTCAGCTGTCGCGGGCCTCGTCCGCACCCGTCAGGTACGCCGACACCACCACGTTCGCCGTGTACGCGCCGGCCTTCTTGTCGAACGTCCCGCCGCACGTGATCAGCCGCAGCTCGGCACGGGACTTCTCGCGCGGCCCGTAGACCTTCTTCGCGTCGAACCGCTCCCGGCTGAAGACCTGCACGTCGTCGATGGTGAACTCGGCGACGGAACCGTCGCTCCTGGCCACCCGGACCTTCGCGCCGGGCCGGGCCGAGCTGAGTCCGTAGAAGACGGCCGGCTTCGTCTCGGTGTCGACGTGCCCGACGAACAGGGCAGTGCCCGCCGCGCCCGGCTGCACCCCGCCGCCGTACCAGCCGACCGTGTGCGGTGTCTCGTACGGCGGCGGGTCGACCGCCCCCGCGCCGTCCAGCCCCCGGGGCGCGACGGGCGCCGCGATCCCCAGCGAGGGGACCTCGACGCGCCGTGGCTCCGACGGCTCCAGCGGTTCACGGGCGGCGGGCAGCGGCACGCCGCCCAGCGGGCGGCCGACCGCGGCCACGTCACCGGTCGTGGGCGCCGACTGGCCGCCCGTGCCGCCGGTGGCGTCGCGGCCCCAGAGCCAGAGCCCCAGCAGCAGCACGGCCCAGGCCACTCCGGTCAGCAGCCTGCCGCTGCCTTTGGTGCCCTTGGTGCCCGCCGTGCCCGTGGTGCGCTCGCCGGTGGACATGTCAGTCCGCGTCCCGCGCGGCCGACCGCTGCCGTCGCACGCTCCTGTACGCCACCGCGACCGCGGCGACACCGGCCAGCACCAGACCGATCACCGCGTGACGGGTGCCGGGGCCCTCCGCCTTGTCGGCGTCCCGTCCGTCCGCGGCGAGGACCGCCGTACCGCCGCCGCCCGCGCGTACCGGTGCGACCGGGCTGGCGTGGTGGGTGGGCCGGTGGTGGGTCGGCCGGGAGTGGACCACCTGGACGATGCCCGCGCCGGACCGGCCGTGGCCGTCGCACTTGACCTTGACCTCGTAGGTGCCGGAGGCGGCTTTGGACTTGATGGCCGCCTGCCCGAACAGGGGTGATTTCCGGCCTTCTTCGCGGCCGGCTTGTTCGCGGCCCGCTTCTTCGCGGCCCGCCGAGCCGCGGTCACCGGGAGGGCCGTCGTCGCGGCCCCCTCGGCTGAACACCGGGCCCGAGAGGCCGGCCTCCAGGACGAAGACCTGGGACCTGGCCGTACCGAACCGGCTCTTGCAGCCGTCGACACGGATCGCGACCTCGCCACCGGGGGCGACGGTCGCCGGGGTGACAGTGACGCGTACGGACTCGTCGGCCTGTGCGGCGGTGGCGCCGAGGACCGTGGCACCGAGGACGGTGGCGCCGAGGACGGGGACGACCACCAGTGCGGCGGCCGCACCGGTGGTACGGAGAGCGAGCAACCTTGAACGCATGGTGAACCTCCTGGTAGACGCCAGGCTCACCCGCGCGGCGGGTTTTCGCATCCGCAGCGGCCGCCTACCTCTCGGCGCACCCCGCTGACCTGCTCAGATACGGTCCACAAGGTCGGCGATCGAGTCAACGACCGACGAGGGACGGAACGGATAGCGGTCGATCTCCGCCGGTGTCGTCACTCCGGTGAGCACCAGGAAGGTCTCCATCCCGGCCTCCAGACCGGCCAGCACGTCCGTGTCCATCCGGTCGCCGATCATCGCGCTGGTCTCGGAGTGCGCGCCGATGGCGTTGAGCCCGGTCCGCATCATCAGCGGGTTCGGCTTGCCCGCGAAGTACGGGTCCTTGCCGGTCGCCTTCGTGATCAGCGCGGCGACCGCGCCGGTGGCGGGCAGCGGGCCCTCGGTGGAGGGGCCGGTCTCGTCGGGGTTGGTGCAGATGAACCGGGCGCCGCCGTTGATCAGCCGGATGGCCCTGGTCAGGGCCTCGAAGCTGTACGTACGGGTCTCGCCGAGCACCACGTAGTCCGGCTCGTGGTCCGTGAGGATGTAGCCGATGTCGTGCAGGGCGGTGGTCAGTCCGGCCTCGCCGATCACGTACGCCGTGCCGTCGGGCCGCTGGGCCTCCAGGAACTTGGCGGTGGCGAGCGCCGACGTCCAGATGTTGGCCACCGGTACGTCGAGCCCCATGCGGGCGAGTCTGGCCTGGAGGTCGCGGGGGGTGTAGATGGAGTTGTTGGTGAGAACGAGGAAGGGCTTCCCCGACTCCCGCAGCGCCTTGAGGAACTCGGCCGCGCCGGGGATCGGAACCCCTTCGTGAATGAGGACACCGTCCATGTCGGTGAGCCAGGATTCGATCGGCTTGCGCTCTGCCACTGGATTGTTCTCCGCTCTGCGGTGGCCAAAATTGTGCTCGGTCCGACCCATCCAGCGTAACGAGCGGGCGGCGGGGCCGCGCATGCGTCCGGGGCGAGCGGTGCGGGGCGGGGGCGGAGGGCGGCGGGGATGCCGGACTCCCCGTACGAGCAGGCCTGTTGGGGTTGGTCCTGGCGGACCCCCGGCGGCCGGGTCCACGTACCGCG
The DNA here is from genome assembly GCF_044744165.1 of Streptomyces sp. NPDC087420. Classification (NCBI taxonomy): domain Bacteria; kingdom Bacillati; phylum Actinomycetota; class Actinomycetes; order Kitasatosporales; family Streptomycetaceae; genus Streptomyces; species Streptomyces sp. NPDC087420. Next base: position 116,475 of record NZ_JBIUXU010000003.1, on the reverse strand, counting down.
CGCGCCTCGGGCCCCCCTCTCAACCTCAACCCGACGCCTCAGCCTCGCCTCTCAGCGCCGCTGGGTCCGCAGGCGCCGGAAGGCGACGAACAGCGCGCCTCCGACGGCGAGCAGCGCACCGGCGGCGAGGCTCCGGCCCAGGGTGCCGCCGAGGCCGGTCGCGGCGAGTTCGGGGTCCTCGGGGTGGGCGGGGGCGGGCGACACGCCACCCGGGGGCCGCCCGGATCCCGGGGTCTCCTCGCCGTGGCCGCCGACGCCGGGGCGCGTACCGGTGCCGGTGCCGGTGCCAGTGCCTGTGCCTGTGCCTGTGCCTGTGTCGGTACCGCCGCTGCTCGCGCCGTTGTCGGCGGGCCGGTCGGTGGCACGCCCCCCGTCCGGACGGCCGTGGGGACGGTCGGTGGACTGCCCGCTGGGCCGGTCGACGGACACGTCCTGATCGAGGTTGAGGTCGGGATCGAGGTCGCCGTCGTACTCCACGCGGCCGACGGAGAAACGATAGGAGTTGGACTTCCCGACCCAGTCCCCGTCGTCGCCACGGCGCTGCACGGTCGCGGAGTTGATCTCCATCGTGTTGGCGCGGGTGCCCTTGGCGAAGGTGAGCCGCGCGCGGACGGTGACGGTACGTCCCGCAGGGACGGCGAAACCGGGCGAACCGTCGTCGAGGATGCCCAGCGTCTCGTCCTCGTCGGACCGCTCCAGCGAGAGGGTCCGCCAGCGGCCCCCGCCGTCGGACATCTGGAGCCTGACCTGGGCGGGCTTGAGGACCCGGGCCCGGTCGACAAGGACGATCACGGGGTGGATGTCGTGGCAGGCGTCGGCGGTGGTGTTGGTGAGATCGAGATACCAGGTACCCGCACCGCCCCCGGGCCGGTAGGAGCGCGGACCGCCGTGGATGCGGGTGTCGATCGGGAAGTCGGGGTCGGACGCCTTCCCGCAACGAGGCTGCCGATCGGCCACGGGCCCCGGCACGGGCGCGGCGACGCGGGCGACACCGGGGGCGCGACCGCCCGCCCAGGCGGTCACGCCGGCCCGGTCACCCCAGCGGGACGCACCGTCGCCGCCACCCCCGGACGTACGGACGTCCCGCGTGGCCCTGACCAGGGCGACCACACGCGCGGCCCAGGCGCTACGGACGGGGCCGGCACGACCGGTGTCGGCAGCACGATCGGCGTGGGCGGTGCGGGCGGCGTAGGCGGCACGACCGGCGTGGGCGGTGCGGGCGGCGTAGGACCCACGCACGGCACCGGGCCCGGGCATACCGACGGCGGTCGCCGGGGCGACGGGCGGGGCCGCGTGGGTGGTCGCGCGCAGGTCGGGGACCGTGGCCTGTGCCAAGGGCGTCAGGGCGGGGGCCACGGCGGTCGCCGCGAGGACTCCGAGCGTGGGGGCGAGGGCATGACGCAGTCGCATGGGGGCACGGCCTTTGCTGCTCGCGAAGCGGTCAGGACACGGACGGTGCCGGTTCCTGGCCCTGCCAGCCGGCCATCGGCCGGCACCGGGTCCGACGCTGCCACGCGCGACCCCCGACCTCGGGGCACCACGACACAGAAAGGTATGAAAATCGTACGAATACCCTCGATCGGCCCACCCCTCACCCCAGTCACCCCAGTTCGGCCCCCCGCCCCCGCCCGAACACCGGAGCCAGCACCAACTGCGCCGCCCCCTCCGCCACCGGATACGCCCCCTCCACGCCCCGTACCGGAACCACCGCACCCCGGCCCCGTTCCGCGACCGCCGCCCCCACGCCCCGTACAAAACACTCCTCGTGCGCCGCGATCGTCCGGCCGCCGAGCAGGACCCGGTCGATGTCGAGCAGCCCCACCAGGTTCGCCGCCCCCGCGCCGAGCACCCGCGCCGCCTCCGCCAGATCGCCGCGCGCGACCGCCGCCAGGCACAGCGCCTCGACACAGCCCCGGTTGCCGCAGTCGCACAGCGGCCCGTCGAGCTGGATGACCTGGTGCCCGAACTCCCCCGCCCCGGTGCGGACCCCCCGGTGGAGCGCGCCGCCGAGGACCAGTCCGGCCCCCAGCCCCGTACCGAGATGGAGGTACGCGAAGGAGTCGCCTGGCCCGCGCAGGGCGAGGCCGAGGGCGGCGGCGTTGGTGTCCTTGTCCAGGACGACCGGGAGCCCCAGGCGTTCGGCGAGCGCGTCGCGCAGCGGGTAGCCGTCCCAGGCGGGGAAGCCGGTGACACGCTGGAGGACGCCGGTGCGGTGGTCGAGGGGGCCCGGCATCGCGACCCCCACCCCGAGCAGCCCCCCGCCGCCCGCCACCTCGCGCACCTCCCCGGCCACCAACCCCACCTGCGTCACAGCCGCCCCCACCACCTCCGCCGCCCCGGCGCCCAGGTCGAACGGAACGGTCCGTGCCGCGGCCACCGCCCCGGCCAGGTCCACCAGGACCGCCGTCAGCTCGTCGCGGTCCAGGTGCAGGCCCACCGCGTACGCGGCGGACGGCACCAGGCGCAGGACGGTCCGCGGCTTCCCGCCGGTGGACGCCCGGCGCCCGGCCTCGACGGCGAGCCCCTCCGTACGCAACCGGGCGGTGATCTTGCTGACGGCCTGCGGGGTCAGGCCCGTGCGCTCGGCGAGCTCCAGGCGGCTGATGCCGCCCGCCCCCGCCGTACGGAGCAGGTCGAGTACCAGCGCCGCGTTGTGCCCCCGCAGCACGGGCAGATTGGCCCCCGGCCCGACATGCGCGCTCCCGGCGCTCGCCGAACGCCTTGGACCACTCCCCGGGGCCGCCGCATTCCCCCTGCCCGCCGCATTCCCCGAGCCGGCCGCGCCCGACGCGCCTCCCGCACTCCCCGTACTCGCCGTGTCCACCCCGCCATTCTGCACCGCTCTTGCACTTTGGCAACAGCGTTGCTTAAGTGGACCCATGACTGATACCGGGACTGGCACCGCGCTGCGCGTCGCCCTTGTGGGCTACGGCCTCGCGGGCTCCGTCTTCCACGCCCCCCTGATCACCGCGACCGACGGTCTGGTGCTCGACACGATCGTCACCTCGAACCCCGAGCGCCAGGAGAAGGCGCGCGCCGAGTTCCCCGACGTACGGTTCGCGGCCTCGCCGGACGAGCTGTGGGAGCGCGCGGACACGCTCGATCTGGTCGTCATCGCCTCCCCCAACAAAACACACGTACCGCTCGCGACCGCCGCGCTCGAAGCCGGCCTGCCCGTGGTCGTGGACAAGCCGCTCGCCGGATCGGCCGCCGACGCACGGGAGTTGGCCGCGCTCGCCGAGGCGCGCGGCCTGCTGCTCTCCGTCTTCCAGAACCGCCGCTGGGACAACGACTTCCGCACGCTCGCCCGCCTGATCGAGGCCGGCGAGCTGGGCGACGTACAGCGCTTTGAATCGCGGTTCGAGCGGTGGCGCCCTCAACTCAAGGGCGGCTGGCGCGAGTCGGGTTCCGCGGAGGAGATCGGCGGACTGCTGTACGACCTGGGCAGCCACATCGTCGACCAGGCGCTGGTCCTCTTCGGCCCGGCGGTACGGGTGTACGCGGAGTCCGACGTACGGCGCCCCGGCGCGCGGGCCGACGACGACACCTTCATCGCGATCACGCACGCGAACGGCGTCCGCTCCCACCTGTACGCCAGCGCCACCACCGCGCAACTCGGCCCGCGCTTCCGGGTACTGGGCTCGTCGGCGGGCTACGTGAAGTACGGCCTCGACCCGCAGGAGGCGGACCTGCGCGAGGGCAGGCGGCCTGGCACGTACGCCCCCTGGGGTGTGGAACCCGTCTCGATGTGGGGCCGGATCGGCGCGGGCGAGTCCCCGGCGACCGGCGGCGGCGAGCCGGTGGAGACGGCGCCGGGCGACTACCCGGCGTTCTACGCGGGGATCGCCACCGCGCTGCGCGAGGGTACGGCCCCGCCGGTGTCGGCGCGCGAGGCCGCGGCGGCCCTGGACGTCCTGGAAGCGGCCCGGCGCTCGGCGCGCGAGGGTGTCACGATCAACCTGGAGGCCCGCTCATGAGCACCCCGCTGTCCGCATCTCTTTCCACGCCGCTCTCCACCCCTCCCACGGCTGCCGAACTCGAAGCACAGGAAGCGAAACTGACCCTCCGTCACTTCACCTACGACGACGCGTGGGTGCTCGGCACACTCCTCGTGGAGCTGGCCAGGGAGCGGCGGGCGCCGGTGGCGATCGACATCCGCCGGGGGCCTCAACAGCTGTTCCACTACGCGCTGCCCGGCTCGACGGCGGACAATGACGCCTGGATCGACCGTAAGAGGCGGGTGGCCGAACGGTACGGCGCCAGCTCGTTCCTCGTCGGCACGCGCTTCCGCGAGAAGGGCACGACGTTCGAGGAGTCGTCCCGCCTGGACCCGGACAGGTACGCGGCACACGGCGGCGCGGTCCCGATCGCGGTCGAGGGCGCGGGGGTCATCGGCACGGTCACGGTCTCCGGGCTGCCGCAGGCGGAGGACCACGCGATGGTGGTGGAGGCGCTGGAGAAGCTGGGCGCGCTGTCGGCGGAGTGACGAGGCTGTAGGGCGTGCGGGGCGCGTGCGCGTGCGGGGTTCGGATGCGAGGCCCAGACCCGTACCCCGTGCCCCGTACCCCGTACCGCACCCGCACCCGCGCACCCGCGCAGCCGCACTCGTCACCACCGAGCGAACCACAGGCGCTACGCGCCCTTGAGCTCCTGCCGCTGGCGGCCCAGCCCCGCGATCTCCAGCTCCACCACGTCGCCGGGCCGCAGGTACGGCTTGGGCTCGGGCTGCCCCAGCGCCACACCCGCCGGAGTCCCGGTGTTGATGACGTCTCCCGGGTAGAGCGTCATGAACTGGCTGACGTACCGCACCACTTCCCCGACCCCGAAGATCTGTTCGGCCGTCGTCCCGTCCTGCTTGACCTCACCGTTCACGCTGAGCTTCATCGCGAGGGTCTGCGGGTCCGGCACCTCGTCCGCCGTGACCAGCCAGGGGCCGAGCGGATTGAACGTCTCGCAGTTCTTGCCCTTGTCCCACTGGCCCCCGCGCTCCAGCTGGAACTCGCGCTCGGAGACGTCGTGCGAGACGGCGTAGCCGCCGACGTGCGCCAGCCCCTCCTCCACGGAGTCCAGGTAGCGCGCGGTGCGGCCGATCACCACCGCCAGCTCGACCTCCCAGTCGGTCTTCACACTGCGGCGGGGGACAAGAACCGTGTCATCAGGTCCGACCACTGTGTCCGGAGCCTTGAAGAAGATGATCGGCTCGGAGGGGATCTCCGCCCCGGTCTCGCGGGCGTGGTCGTGGTAGTTCAGGCCGATGCAGACGATCTTGCCGATGCGCGCGACCGGCGCCCCGATGCGCAGACCGCTCGGGTCGAGGACGGGCAGGTCGCCGGAGGCGGCGGCAGCGCGTACCCGCTCCAGGGCGGAGTCATCGGCGAGGAGTGCCCCGTCGATGTCCGTGACCAGGCCGGAGAGGTCCCGGAGGGTCGTACCGTCCTGGTCGAGCAGCGCCGGGCGCTCCGCCCCCGCCGTACCGACTCGCAACAACTTCATTGGTGTTTCTCCCTCTGGTCGAGCTGGTCGAGCTGGGCGGGCGCCGTCGAGCGCGGTCGAGCGCGGCCGGGCCGGGGGTGTCCGGGGGTTCGCCCGTCCCGGGGACACAGCCGCAGGCGGGCCGTTCGATCCTCCAAGACATCCGATCACTGTGCAAGCCCCGGTTCACCACCTGGACCGCTGGTTCCCCACCTGGACCCGCCCGAGCCCCCTCCCGGCGCCCCACCCGCTCACGCCGCCCGCCGCTCAGGCCACCCCCCTCACACCGGGCTGGCCAGCGCCCCCGCCAGCGGCATGTCCCGGTAGAGGAAGTACCGTTCCGCCGCTGTCCATGTGGTGCTCGTCACCACGTACAGCGCGGCCGCCAGCGGCACCACGGCGACCGTGAAGAGCGTCGCGAAGGACATCAGCGGCATGAACCTCATCATCGCGCCGAGTCCGGCGACCTGCTGGCCGTCCGGCCCCGCGGGCATCGCGGGCGCGGCCGCCATCTGCCGCTTCATCCGGCGGAAGTTGAAGGTCGCGACGCCGGCGACGATCGCGAAGAGGACCACGTACACCGCACCCGCCGCACCGAACATCCCCCCGTGCGCGAGCGCGTCGGCCCAGCGGTCGCCGAGAGGGGCGGCGAAGAGGGAGTGGCCGAGGAGTTCGTTCGCCCCGCCGCCGATCCGGCGGCTGGAGAACAGGTGGTACATCAGGAAGAACGCCGGCATCTGCAACAGGCTCGGCAGGCATCCCGACAGCGGCGAGACCTTCTCCGCCGCGTGCAGTTCCATGAGCGCCGTCTTCATGCGCTCGGGGTTCTTGGCGTGCTTCTTGCGCAGTTCGGCGATCTGCGGGGCCAGCCTGGTACGGGCCTTCTGGCCGCGCGCGGACGCCCGGGAGAGGGGGTGGATCGCGAGCCGTACCAACGCGGTGAAGAGGATGATCGCCGCCGCGGCCGCGCCGTGGTGGAAGACCGGCTGGAGCAGGTCGGAGAAGTTGCCGACCAGATCGGCGAAGACAGACATGAAGACAGACATGGTGAGCCCTCCGTGGGGTCTCGTCGTGCCGGACGAATGGGAATTCGTGAATTCGGCAGGACGACCCGCGCGGGGACACCGGGGGTGGGGAGGGAGCCGGGGGGGGGAGGGAAGAGCGGTGAAGCGGGGAAACGGTGGTGAACCCGGTGAACCTCTACGCGGCCGTCGGCAGAGGACGGCCGGGCGCTCGGGCCCGGGTGCGGCCGGAGGCGTCGGGATCCCGTTGCGGCAGGAAGGCGGTGCGCTGCTCGCGGTCACGGATGGCGGTCCGTACCCGCTGACGCGGTACGGCGGGCACGGAGCGCGCGCTGATGTGCGCGCACACGGCGAGGGCGGAACCGGCCGCGGCGGTGGCGGCGAGCGCGACGGCGGCGGAGAGGCTGCCGGCGTCCAGCAGCATGACCTCGGTGAGGAGGAAGAGCAGCAGGCCGGCGGGGCGCAGCTGGCGCAGCACGGTACGGATCATCGCCTGCCCCCTCTCCTCGTCCCGACCTCTTCGTCCCGACCGGGAGGGTCAGGCGCACTCCAACCGTTATACAGGATCGGTCATCCGCGATCGGTCCGTACGGGATCGGTTGTACGGCACCGGCTGTACGCGATCGGTTGTACGGGATCGGCTATGCGCGATCGGTCGTACGGCAGCGGCTACGCGCGATCGGTGGTGAGCGGCCGGAGGAGCCGGCGGGGGTGCAGCAGCGCCCGGCACACCGGATCTTCCGGATTCCGGTCGAGTCCAGGGCCCGGGAGCATCTCGACGTCCTGCGGCGGTACGGGCACGGCGCAGGCGGAGCACTCACCGTACGCGCCCAGTTCGGTGCCGCACACGGCGTGGGTGAAGATCCGCAGTTGCTCGGAGCCATCGACCTCACGGCCCCAGACGCTGAGCGAGCGCACGATCGGCCAGAGGCCGAGACCGCGTGCGGTCAGGACGTACTCGTCGCGGGGCGGGGCATCCTGGTAGCGGCGCTTCTCCAGGACGCCGGCCCGCTCCAGGCTCTGGAGGCGGGAGGCGAGGACGGCGCGCGGCAGGCCGAGGTGGCTGAGGAAGTCGTTGTAGCGACGGACTCCGTAGAAGGCGTCGCGGACGACCAGGAGGGTCCAGCGTTCGCCGATGATCTCCAGCGCGCGGGCCATCGAGCACTGCTGGGCCGTGTAGTCCTTCCCGAGAGCCATGCCGTCACCTTACCAACCCTAGGTTCAATGAATGAACTGACCATGCTACGCTCGGCGCCGACCGTTCAGGTTCAATGAACGAACCTACTCGGCCACGGGATGACCCGGAACGGAACAACGGACCGCAGGGGACGAGAGACGCCATGGCTGGAACGAAAACAGACACAAGCGGGCAGGGGTCCGTCCCGGGAGCCCTCCCCAGGCCCCTACCCGCGGCCCTCCCCACGGTCCCGCCCCCGCCCCCGCCCGCGCCCACAGGCGCAACCGCGCGCCTCCCCGCCGCGACCCTCGCGGTCACCAGCCTCGCCACGATGGTCGCGCTGATGAACTACACGACCCCGATGCTCAGCCTCCCCACCCTGACCGCGGAGTTCGGCACCCCGCTCTCCGCCCAGGCGTGGCTCCTCAACGGCACCCCGCTCGGTCTCGCCGCCCTGCTCCTCGTCGCGGGAAGCCTCGCCGACGACTACGGCCGGCGGCGGCTCTTCCTCATCGGCACGTTCGCGCTGGGCGTCAGTACGGCACTCGGCGCGCTCGCGGGCGACAGCCTCTTCTTCACCCTGGCCCGGGTCGCGCAGGGCGCGGCGAGCGCGGCCATCATCGCGAGCAGTCTCGGCCTGCTGGTCCACGCCTTCCCCGCCGGGCACGCGCGGATCAGGGCGACGGGGGTGTGGGGCGCGTTCGTCAGCGGCGGGATCGCCCTCGGCCCGCTGCTGACCGGCGCCCTGAACAGCACCAGTTGGCGGCTGCCGTACGTGATCCTCGGCGCCGCCGCACTCGTCACGGCCGCTTTCGCCACCCGCGTACTCACCGAGTCACGCGCCCCGCACCGCACCCGGCCCGATCTGACGGGCGCGCTGACCCTCGCGCTGGCGCTCACGGCGCTCATCAGCGCGCTCACGCTGGGCCGGGACGGCTGGCTGCGCGCGCCGGTCCTGCTCCTGCTGGCCGCGGCCGTCGTACTCACCGCTGTCTTCGCCGTGGTGGAGAGGCGTACGGCGGCTCCCCTCATCGACCTGGGCCTGCTGCGCCGCCCGCTCTTCCAGGCGGCGTCGGTGGGCGGGCTGTTCACGGGGCTCGCGGTGATCGGGATGATGAGCTATCTGCCGTCCCTGCTCCAGGGGGCGATACGGCTGTCGGCGCTCGGCGCGGCCTGGCTGTTCGTGCTGTGGGCGGGCACCGCGTTTGTGGTGGCGCTCCAGGCCAGGCGCCTGAGCGGGAGGGTGGCGGCCCGCCACCAGCTGGTGTTCGGCTTCGTCCTGCACGCGCTGGGGGCGCCGGCGATCCTGGTGGCGCTGGACGCCGGGTCGCTGGTGGGCCTGCTGCCGGGGCTGTTCGTCGCGGGGGTGGGCAGCGGCCTGCTGAACGCGGCCCTGCCCCGCCTCTCCGTCGAGTCCGTACCGCCGGAACGCGCGGCGATGGGCTCGGGCGCCAACAACACGGCCCGCTACATCGGTTCGGCGGCGGGCGTGGCCCTGATGATCGCGGTGGCGACGTCGGGCGACAGCCGGGAGGCGGGAGCGAACGCGGCGATCCTGGTGGCGACGGCGCTCTCGCTGGTGGCGGCGGCACTGGTCCTCGCACTGAAGGACCGCACACGGCGGTCCTGACACAACGCCCCACCCCCACACCCCACCGGCCCCTTCCCCACTCCCGCCCACTCCCCCCACTTCCCCACTCCCCCCCCACCACCACCCTCTCCTCCCACCGGCCTCCGTCTCCACCCCCTACGGCAGTACGGTGTGGACCATGCGCCCCGACATGCCTGCTGACCACACCACGGAAGCCGAGCGCCTGCTCCGCACGGCGGCCCAGTACCCGGAGGACCACGAGCCCCTGCTCCTCCAGGCCGCGGCCCATCTGGAACTCGCCGGCGCCCGCGACCGCGCCACCGGGCTCTACGACACCCTCCTCGCGGCCTCCCCCGACCACCCCCACCTGGTGAAGGCCCTCAAGGCGGCCAACCTCTGGGAGTACGGCCACGAGGCCGAGGCCCACGCGATCATCGCCGGCCTCCGCGCCGCGGCCCCGCTGGACCCGGCCCCCTGGGAGATCGTGGCGGAGACCCTGGAGGCCCACGACGAACTCGAAGCGGCCCTCGACTCCTTCACCACGGCCCTCGAACTGCTCCTCACCCCCGGCGAGGACGTCCCGTACCGCACCCAGTCCCTCCTGACCGGCCGCCACCGCGTCCGCCGCCTGCTGGCCCTGGACCACGACGCCTGGGACACCCTCGCCGACAGCCTCCACCGCGCGACGGTCCCCCTGGACGAACTCCACGACCCGAAGCGCCTCTGGTCCCTGGGCTCGGACAACCCGGCCGAACTCCAGGCCGAGATCACCCGCCTCCGCGCCGAACTGGGCTCGTACCGCACGGCCCTGTCCCGCCCGTTCCCGGTGGCGGTACTCCACTGGCCCACCCGGGAACTGCACGAACTCCTCGCGGCGTACCCGGCCCTCACCAAGGAATACCCCACCGAGGAAGCCCACCTGGCGGCCCTGGAGTCCTCTCTCCGCGACCTGGCCGCGACGGGCACCCCGAACCTGGGCATCGTCACAGGCACGGTCCCCTCGTACGAAGCCTTCGCAGCCTCAGAGGCCACGCCCCCCAAAGACCCCAACCTCCTCCCCCAATACGCCACCACCCTCGCCGCCCGAGGCCGAGCCACCCCCTGGCCCCCCGCAAGAAACGCCCCCTGCTGGTGCAACTCAGGCACCCCCTACAAGGACTGCCACGGCACTCCGCTGTCTTCCTGATCACTCCGCCGGATCGATCGCTCGGACAGAACCCGACCACCATCAACCGTGAACCGCCCGGAGATCAGGGCGTGCAGGAGCCATGAGCCCAGCAAAGCCGTCGTCGGCCGCCGTGTCGTCGCGTATGAGTCGCCAGGCGCGACGGGACACCGAGCCCGAGGTGGCCGTCAGAAAGTTGCTGCACGCCTCGGGCTACCGCTACCGGCTCAATGTCCGGGTGCCGGACATGCCGCGGCGAACCGTGGACATCACCTTTTCCAAGGCCAAGGTCGCGGTTTTCCTGGACGGGTGCTTCTGGCACGGCTGTCCGAAGCACGCGACGCAGCCGAAGGCGAACGCGGAGTGGTGGCGGGAGAAGCTCGACCGGAACATGGCTCGCGACCTGGAGACCACCGAGCACATGACAGCTCTCGGTTGGACCGTCCTCCGGTTCTGGGAGCACGAGGCAGCCGCAGCGGTCGCCGCCCGGGTCGCGGCCACCGTGAGCCGGACCGGAACCGACGCCACACATCGACACGAGGGGAAAGACCAGTGAGACGTCTACAGTCCGTGGATGTGTGCTCAGGCGCCGGCGGCTTGACTCTGGGGCTGGAACAGGCCGGATTCGATCCCGTGTCGGTGCTGATCACAAGCCGGTCGCATGCAGAACCTCGCATGGGTCAGAGCCATACCCGCGGCGGATGCCCTGATACTGGCCCACCACGTGCGCGACAATCCCGTTAGACGACTCCGGAGTAGGAACCCGACCGGCGATAGAAGGTACGGACCGAGGGTTGATTGGCGCGACCGCCCCCGAGTCCACACTCCCGCTTGGCTGAACGCCACTGGCAGTCCCAACCTCCGACCAGAGCCGCCACCGATCTCTCCTCGGACATCGAAACCGCTATGTCACGGCCCGCTAACCGACCATGCCCCATCTAGCCGCTCGGGCAGAACCGTTCCAGCCGTCACCTGACTGCCAAATCGACGAGATTCCCTGTCTTTCCAAGTAGCCGGCGTACGCTCCGATATCTTCGGTGAAGAGACCTATGAGGTGCGGCTCACGGCGATTTCGTTCGTGATAGAGGAAGTGGCTGTACTCATGGAGCTGCCCCACCGCCTGACGTACCGCTTCGGTCGGGTTACCGCCCCGGACCACCTTCGCTTCCACGAGCCATTCGTCGTCCGTCGGCTGGGCTGCGCCATCCCGGTGTAGCACCAGGTCTTTCGGATGTGTCAACTTGGTGGTCGGTATGTATCCGCGCGACGCAACATGGTGACCAAAGCGCTCGATCAGCGCTTCATGATGCCGCTTCTTCACTTGTTGTCGGGCTGTGATATTCGCGATGTAGTCAGAGCTGTCCTTGGGCTGGAAGCCGGCGAGCGGATCGTCCTCTCCGAGGAAGTGACGATCAGGGACATAACCCACATCGAGCGGGCTATCACCATCCTGCAACCACCACAACTGATCAGCGGAATCCGCCCTTGTCAGCTGCTCCACCGCATAACGCAGATCATGCTGCAAGGATGCCTCTTCTGGCAGCGCGGCCAGCGCATACGAGCGGGCGATGACGCTCGCGGCTTCATACGCCTTCGGTCTGTCAGCGTGGTGTCGCAACTCCGGCTCATCAATCCAGCCTGCTCGCCGCGGAGCGGCGAGTGCTCGACGAAGCCGAGCCGCCTGCCGCCTTAGATGCTCCTGACGGGCCTGGCCCCTGCCGAGGCGGCCTTCAAGATGCGTGATCCCTTGCTGCAAGGTCAGCGACACAGTACGAAGATCCGCACTGAAAATATAGGCCAAATACAGACCCCTACCCGGATCTCTATTGATATGCCGATCAAACACGCCAATCCAGGGCGTAGCGGCGGCAGTTGCTTGCCCTCCGTATCCCTTGGCGAAGTGCGTGGAAGGGAGCCCTAGGTCTGACCGCCCGGCGACTGCTCGCAGCACCTGCTGCCCCGCGACCTCGGCCTTCGTCCCAGCCCGGGCGTCGTACGTGTCAGCGATCTCAAGAAGCAACCCCTGTATCCCCATGCCCTCAAATCTAGAACAAGAAGGCTGTTTTTCGGACGCGGTTGATCGTCAAGAGTGTGCGTGTCGACACCAGGCATCTTCATCGCTACCGAGGGACTTACGCCCCCTCCGCCCCAACAGAACTACGCGAACAGGTCATTCGGCACAGAGTGTTCTCGAAGCGGGTCTGCGCGCGGTCAAGGACCTCGTCCGGGTCAGAGCCATGGGAGCGGAGCCAGTGGAGGAGGTCGGTGATCAGTTCGATGACAGTCTCCTCGGCTACCGACACGCTCAGCGGGCCCGAACGGCTCGGCCGTCCGATGTCTCCGAAAGAGAAGAGAGCCAGCAGCGCTTCCGCCTTGGCGACCCTCGGGCCCTCCGCGTGGTCCGTCGGTGACCGAAGGCTGGTTGGCAGCTCGCACCACGTGACTTTCGTGTCCCCTCGCAGGATGACACCCCATCGATCAGTGACGGCGTTCACGAGAGCCATGCCCCTGCCACCCTCGGCGTCCCCTGATGCCTCGATAAGAGTGGGGAGCGCTCGCGAGTCTGGGTCCGTTACCTCCAGGCGCAGATGTACGCCGTTCATCGATACGGACAGGGTGGTGGGAGTCCCAGGGCCGACGTGGGTGATGACGTTGGTGACCAGTTCCGTCACACACAGATTGGCCGGCCCCGCGAGTTCGGGCAGACCCCAACGACGCAAGTGCAACTCCACCACTCTTCGCAGGGCGGCGAGTTCCTCAGCCTCGGCAAGAAAAGGGAGATCCCAGCTCTTCCTGGCGATGCTGAACTGACATTCACTCACACCCGTCACCCCTCGGATCTAGACTCAGCGATTACCTTGCGTGCCGCCTCTCCACCCAGAGTGACACTGGAACTCTCATTTTGTAACTCTCACAACACTCGGGCGGAAGCACGTAGGGCCGTCGCACGCCCCCGGCGTGAGCTGTCTTGCCTCCGCCACGCCGGAGCGTGCACGCTCAGTGAGATCAACGTGAAGGGCCACATACATGGCAGTCGGACCAACGACCCGTCGGCGACAACTCGGTGCGGACCTACGCCGGTTACGGGAACGTGCGGGGCTCACATTGGAGGAGGCTGGGTGTCTCGTCGGTATCTCCAAGGCGACCTTGAGCAGGTATGAGACCAAGGATGGAACAGTCAAGTGGCCTGCGGTCGACGCGCTGTGTCGTGCCTACGAAGCGCCCGAACAGGAACGTCACACGCTCGTCGAACTGGCCAAGGGAGCGAAGATTCGAGGGTGGTGGCGGTCACTGGCCGACCCAATCCCTGAGTCGATGAATCTCATGCTGACCCTTGAGGACGAAGTGGTTCGGGAGGACCACTACGCCTGCATGTACGTGCCAGGACTTCTACAGACCCGCAGGTACGCGGAGGCGGTGCATCGTGCCTCGGAGATGCGCTGCACCGAACAAGAGATCACCCACATGGTCGACATCCGGATGAAGCGGCAGGAGTTGTTGGAGCGGGATGAACCACCGCACATCTGGGCGGTGATCGATGAGGCGGTCGTACGGCGCATGGTCGGTGGACGTGACGTCATGCGCGATCAGTTGTGCCGGCTGCTCACACGCGCGGGTGAGCCTCATGTCACCGTGCAGATCCTGCCGTTCAGCGCCGGCGCCCACGCGGCTGCCGTCGGCAGCTTTGTCGTCCTCGGCGGAGCGACACCCGAACTGGACGTCGTATATGTGGACATCCTCGGAGGAGGGCTGTTCATGGAGAAGCAACAGGAGCTTGCTCGCTATAAGTTGGCGTTCGAATATCTGCGCGCGCAGGCGCTGGACATCGAGGCGTCCGTCGCGCTCCTGGACCAAGTCTGCGAGGGGTTGTGATGAATCGCGAGAGCGCTGTTGGCTGGTTCAAGTCCTCCTACAGCGGTGGGAGCGGCACCGAGTGCGTCGAAGTCGCCGGAATAGCCGGCGGAATCGTCGTACGGGACTCCAAGGAGCCTGGGCGAGGGACGCTGGCATTCGGATCGGGTGCTTGGAGTGGGTTTGTGGTGGCTCTGCGGGAACGGCGTGTCTCCGTGGCTTGAGCTTCGGGAATGGGCCGCGAGGCTTGAGAGCTGCGCCTCACTGTCGGAGGCGGGTTCAGAGGTAGGGCCTGATGATCACCTCTGGGAGGGTGGGGCGGGACTTGGCTTGGTGGAGTTTGGTGGTGATGGCTGCTACCAGTTCTTGGGGGTGGTCGCGGATCAGGGCGGGGACCGCGCTGATCACGTCTACTCCGTGGGACTCCAGACGGAGGCGTCTGCGGAGGGTGGTGCGGTATTCCGTGATGCCCAGGTGGTATTCCTCCGAGTCGACCTCCAGGGCCACGCCCGCGTGGGGCCAGTAGGCGTCCGGGCGGGCCAGGAAGGTGCCCTTCGGGGTGAGGAGGGTGGGGTTCCAGAGGGGGTCGGGGAGGTTGGCTTGGCGGAGGGTGTCTCTGGCCTGGGCCTCGGCGATGGAGCGGGTGCCCGCGCGGAGGTCGTCCAGGACCGTGCGGGCCGCCGGGTTGCGCAGGGCGCGGGACGCGTGGAGTTCGGCGCGGAGGTCTTCCGGGTGGCAGCTGGTCTTCTGGACCGTTGCCGTGAGGATCGCCCGGACGCGGTCCGGGGAGCGTTCGTGGGCCGCGAAGTCGGAGGCGGCGCGCACCGGGCGTACGCAGGGGATGCCGTCCACCAGTAGGGTCGGTGGCCAGCGGCTCGTGCGGTGGAGATGTACGTACGACCTGTCCCGCAGGCCCCGCGTCGCCGATACCAGGACCGCCGCCCTGTGCGTGGTTGTCCCGGGCACTCCGTAGAGGGCCAGCGCCGACTCGCCCGTCAGCACCGCCGTGGCGCCTGAGAGGGCGGTCAGGTCCGTCGTGCCGTACAGCACCGCCGCGAGCAGGCGCTGGTGGGCGTCCGGCGCTCCTGTCTGGAGGAGGACCACGCCCGGCAGCAGGCGCTGCCAGGGACCGTTCGGTGCGCAGCGGTGGGCGGTGGTGCTCGGTGCCAGGCCGATCGCGCGGAGCTGGCGTGAGGTCGCCAGGCGCTGCTGGGTGCGGGCGAGGCGGGCGATGGCCGGGTCCGCGGCGGTCGTTCGGAGCATGCGGGTTCTCTGCCCGGGTGGGGGCGGGGGGCGAACGTCGGGGGGTGGGTTGTGACCATCTGTTGTGTGGTGGGTTGCGTTCAGTTCAGGGGGTGCGTTGAGCGGGGGCGTTCAGGGGGGCGTTCAGGGGGTGCGTCCGGAAGGGGGACCCTTCGCGCGACGTACTCTCTTCGCGTTGGTGACAGCATCGGCAGAGGTGGTTGTGATGGCTCAGGTTCCCGCAGCGGTCGTGGCGGCCGGAGGGCTCGTCGGCGGATACGCGGTCGCCCGGTGGACCAAGAAGCGGCCCCTCGGCGGGGTCGCGCTGGCCGCCGCCGGCGCCGTGGCCGCCCGGCAGTGGCACCAGGCCGGCGGGGCGAAGGCCTCGGTCGGGCTGAGCGCCGCCTACCTCGCCGCGTTCGGCGCCTCGCACCCCCTGGCCAAGAAGGTCGGCGCCTGGCCCGCCGTTTTCGCCGTGGCCGGTACGGTCGCCGCCGCCTCCTGGGCCGTCACCCGGCGTACGGACGGCTGAGCGGGGTCACCTCGGCGCCCGAGCGGGGCCGTCCCGCCCCCGCCGCCCCCAAGGAAGGTGCGAAACCGGCATAAACCTCCCGATCCAGGCATGATGTGGGCCATGAGGAGACAGGTGCCGGGGAAGGACCTGCGATGGGGTCTGACCCGGCTCACCGTCGTGGCGAGCGGCCTGCTCGCGCTGCTGATCGGGTTGATCTTCGGTTTCATGCTGTGGGCGATCAACGGCATGCGCGATTCGGCGGACGCGCGAAAAGAGACCCGCATGGGCGTGGTCGAAACGGAGCGCTTCGAACAGCTGCTCGCCAATCTGGAGACGGGGCAGCGGGGTTTTGTCATCACCAAGCAGGACGTGTTCCTGCAACCGTGGCGGGCCGCCCTCAGAGACTTTCCCACGCAGTCGCGGGAATTCCAGGCACACGCCACGTCCCCCGCGCAGAAACGGCTCGCGGAGAAGATCACGCGGGGCATCGATTCGTACATCCGCACCTACTCGATTCCGCTGGTCAGCGCCGCTCAGCGGGGTGATCCCGCCGCGTCGAGCCTGCTGACGACGGCGAAGGGGAGGCTGCTCGCCGACACGCTACGGGACGATTTCACCCTCTACATGACCACGGAACGCGAGCTGCTCGACGAACGGACGGACACCGCCACCGCCAACGCCGACCGGGCCGTGGTCGCCGCGTCCGCCGGGCTCGGGGCGTCGATCCTGCTCATCGTCGGCTTCGCCGTCTACCAGTCCCGCGCGATCGTCCGCCCGGCGCGCAGGGCGGCGGCCGTGGCGAAACAGATCGCGGACGGCGACCTCGGCGTGCGCATGGAGACGGCGGGTCCCGCCGAGATCGGCGCGCTGGGCGCGTCCTTCAACACCATGGCCGAATCGCTCCAGGAGAGCCGCGGACGGACCGAGGCGGCGCGCCGCCGCCTGCGCCTGCTCTACAACACCAGCGTGTCGGTCGGCACCACACTCGACGTGGAACAGACGGCGCGGGAACTGGTCCAGGTGGTCGTGCCACAGTTCGCCGACTTCGCCACCGTCGACCTCCTGACCCCCGTACACGGCGAGGCAGGCGAGGCATCGCAGGCCGGCGCCGGTGAGCTGCAGAGAATGGCCGTCGGCGGCATCCGTGAGGACCACCCGTTCCGCCCCGTCGGGACACGGCGCACCCCGCCGGCCACCACCCTGTACGCACGCAGCCTCAGGACCCGGCTCGGCCACATCGAGGCCGACCTGCGGACCTCGACCTCATGGCGGGCCGGGGATCCGGAGTACGCCGAGCGCATCCTCGACGAGGGCGTCCACTCGCTCATCACCGCCCCGATGCTCTCCCGGGGCGACACGATGGGGGTGCTCAGCTTCTGGCGGTCGCGGCAGGACGAGCCGTTCGACGAGGAGGACGTCTCCCTCGCCGAGGAACTGGCGGCGAAGGGCGCCGTGGCGATCGACAACGCCCGCCGGTACACCCGCGAGCGCTCCACCGCGCTCACCCTCCAGCGCAGTCTCCTCCCCCAGCGGCTGCCCGAGCAGGCCGCGGTGGAGGTGGCCTCCCGCTACCTGCCCACCGGCGAGCTGGGCGGGGTCGGCGGCGACTGGTTCGACGTGATCCCGCTGTCGGGCACGCGGGTCGCCCTCGTCGTCGGCGACGTCGTCGGCCACGGCCTGCACGCCGCCGCGGCCATGGGGCGGCTGCGCACCGCCGTCCGTACGCTGGCCGACGTCGACCTGCCGCCCGACGAACTCCTCACCCACCTCGACGACCTGGTGATCCGTCTCGCCGACGGCGAGCAGTACAGCGCGGAGCTGCACGACCCGGCGGCCGTGGCCGACCTGGGAGCCACCTGCCTGTACGCGGTGTACGACCCCGTCTCCCGCCGCTGCACCCTGGCCACCGCCGGCCACCCGCTCCCCGTCGTCATCACCCCCGACGGGGCGGTGGCACCGGTCACCGGCCACATCGGTCCTCCGCTCGGGATCGGCGGCCTGCCCTTCGAGACCACCGAACTGGAGCTGGAACCCTCCAGCGTGCTCGCCCTCTACACCGACGGCCTGATCGAGTCCCGCGAACACGACATCGACCGGGGCATCGCCGAGCTGTGCCGGGCGCTGGCGCGCCCCGCCGC
The DNA here is from genome assembly GCF_044744165.1 of Streptomyces sp. NPDC087420. NCBI lineage: Bacteria > Bacillati > Actinomycetota > Actinomycetes > Kitasatosporales > Streptomycetaceae > Streptomyces > Streptomyces sp. NPDC087420. The sequence continues at coordinate 98,302 of NZ_JBIUXU010000003.1, read as the reverse complement.
GACGCTGGAGGAAGCGTGCGACATCGTGACCGGCGCGCTGCTTCCCGAGCGCCCGGCCGACGACGTGGCCCTGCTGCTGGCCCGTACCCGCGCCCTGTCGCCCGATCAGGTCGCCACCTGGGACATCCCCGCCGATCCGGCCGAGGTCGAACGGGCCCGAAGGCTGGTCGTCGAACAGCTCGACGCGTGGGGGCTCGCGGAGGCCGCCTTCATCACGGAGCTGGTGGCCAGCGAACTCGTCACGAACGCCGTCCGCCACGGCGCGCCCCCCATCCGGCTCCGGATCATCCGCGACCGCACCCTGATCTGTGAGGTCTCCGACGGCAGCAGCACCGCGCCCCACCTGCGCCGCGCCAGGGAGACGGACGAGGGCGGGCGGGGGCTGCTGCTCGTGGCCGGCCTCACCCAGAGCTGGGGCACGCGCCAGACGACCACCGGCAAGACGATCTGGTGCGAGCAGCCGCTGCCCGACTACTGACGGTACGAACCGGTCGCGGCCCGGCCGCGGCCCGGTCGTTCGTACGGTACGAGCCCGCCGCCGCCCGGACGCCCGTACCGTACGAGCCCGCCCCGCCACCAGAAACCTCACGCCCCCAGCGCGTGCGACACCGTATAGATCACCAGACCCGCCAGCGCCCCCACCACCGTCCCGTTGATCCGGATGAACTGAAGGTCACGCCCGATGTTCGCCTCGATCTTGCGGGACGTGTCGTTCGCGTCCCAGCTCTTCACCGTGTCCGAGATCAGCGAGGTGATCTCCCCCCGGTACGTCGACACGACATACCCCGCCGCGTCCTCGACCCAGCCCTCCACCTTCCGCTGGAGCCGCCCGTCCGTCGCCAGCCGCGCGCCCAGGGACAGCAGCGAGGCCCGCGCCCGCAGGCGCAGTTCACTGTGGTCGTCGCTCGCCGCCGAGATGATCATTCCGCGTACGGAGGACCACGCCGACGCGATGATGTCCTGCACCTCGGGCCGCGCCAGCAGCTCCGACTTCAGGCGTTCGACCCGCGCCCGCGTGTCCGTGTCCGACTGGAGGTCCGCCGCGAAGTCCCGCAGGAAGCGGTCGATCGCGCCCCGCGCCGGGTGCCCCGGCATGTCCCGCATCTCCGTGACGAAGCGCAGCAGTTCCCGGTACACGCGGTCGCCGATCTTGCGGTCCACGAACCGCGGCGTCCAGCCCGGCGCCCCGCCCTGCACCGCGTCCATGACCGAGTCGCCGTGCTCCACCAGCCAGTCGTGCGCGCGCGTGCAGATCAGGTCCACGGCCCGGTGGTGCGCCCCGTCCGAGACGATCCGGTCGAGCATCTTGCCGAGCCCGGGGGCGATCTCCGCCGCGTCCGCGCGCCGCGTGATCGCCTCGCCCACCACCGCCTGCACGTCCGAGTCCCGCAGCACGGTCAGCGCGCCCCGCAGCGCCGTGGACAGCTCGGCCGTCACCCGGTCCGCGTGGGCCGGTTCCGCCAGCCAGGAACCGAGCCGGCCGCCGATGCCGAGCGCCCGCAGCCGGGCCCGTACGACATCCGCGGACAGGAAGTTCTCCCCGACGAACGCGCCGAGGGACGTGCCCAGCTGGTCCTTCTTGTTCGGGATGATCGCGGTGTGCGGGATGGGCAGGCCCAGCGGACGCCGGAACAGCGCCGTCACCGCGAACCAGTCCGCCAGCGCGCCCACCATCCCCGCCTCCGCCGCCGCCGCGACATAGCCGGGCCACCCGTCCACGCCCGAGTTCTTCGCCCAGGTGGCGAGGACGTAGATCACGGCGACGAGCAGCAGCAGCCCGCTGGCGGTGGTCTTCATCCGGCGCACGCCCCGGCGCTTCTCCTCGTCCGCGGCCGTGTACGAGAAGGCGGGCAGCCCGCCGACGGGCAGCCCCCCGGAGCGGCCGGGAGGACGGCCGGCACCCGTGCCGGGAGAACCTCCGGCGTCCGAGTCGGGAGAACCGCCGGCGTCCGTGTCCGGTCCGGCCGCTCTTCCCTTGTTGGTACGTTCCATCCGCTCCACCCGTCCGCGTACGTAGCGTGCCCAGCTCGTGCACAATTCCACCCGTACGCATTGTCCCTACCTGTCGTACTCCCAGGGCGCACATCGAGTTCCCGGAGACGCGCCCCGTACGCACGGGATCCCTGGGGCCACCGATCACGAGGAGAGAGCGGGGCCATGACACGACCTCGTGGATTCGCCCTGCTCGGGGCGCTCATAGGGCTGGTGGCGCTGGTGTGCGCCGCCATCGTCTCGGGCTTCGGGTTCGGATACGGGTACGGCTCCGGCGGCGACCGCCCCGGCGTCTCCCGGGGCCGTACGTCCCCCGGCATCGCGGCGCCCGCCTCCGCCGGTGCCTGGACGGGCACCTGGGCCGCGGCACCGGGCGGACCCGAGCCGGGCGCGCCGCACGGCTACCCCGGGCGTTCCCTCCGCAACGTCGTGCACACCAGCATCGGCGGTACGAGCGTCCGGATCACCCTCTCCAACCTGTACGGCTCCAGGGACCTGCGCATCGGTCACGCGTCCGTCGCCCTGCGGGGGCCGGGCGGCGGGACCGGAGGAAGCGGCGCGACAGGTGGAACCGGCGCGGTCAACGCGACCGACACGACCGCCGGTGAGAACGGGGCGTCGGCCCTCGCCGGGACCATGCGGCGGGTGACGTTCGGTCAGGCCCCCGCCGTGACCGTCCCGCCCGGCGGCCAGGTCGTCAGCGACCCCGTGCCCCTGCGCCTGCCGTCCGGCGGCGATCTGCTGGTGACGGTCTACACCCCGGCCGCCGGAGGGCCGGTGACGTACCACCGCAACGCCCTCCAGACCTCGTACCTCGCACGCGGCGACCGCACGGAGGACGTCGGCGGACGCGCGTACGGCCTGCCGGCCACCAGCTGGCGCTACCTGACGGCCGTCGACGTCCTCGCCGCCGACGCGCAGGGCGCTGTGGTCACCTTCGGTGACTCCATCACCGACGGCGTGGGCTCCCGCCCCGACACGAACCGGCGCTGGCCCGACCACCTGGCCGCCCGCCTGCGCGACCGGCACATCGGAGTCCTCAACGAAGGCATCGGCGGCAACCGCCTCCTGGGAAGCGGCGTGGAACGCGGAAAGGGCGCGAGCGGTCTCGTACGGTTCCGCCGCGACGTCCTCGACCGGGCGGGCGTCCGCGCCGTGGTCGTCGACCTCGGCATCAACGACATCCTGGCCGGCCGGGAACGGGACCCCGCCAGGATCATCGGCGCTCTGGAGGACCTCACCGCGCAGGCGCACGCACGCGGTCTGCGGGTGATCGGCTCGACCCTCACACCGTTCGGCGGGTACGGCGGTCACACCGCCGCGGGGGAGGCCGTGCGCGGGCACGTGAACGAGGCGATCCGGGCGGGCGGGGTCTTCGACGACGTCGTCGACTTCGACCGGGCGCTGCGCGACCCGTACGCGCCGGACCGGCTGTACTCGGCGTACGACTCAGGCGACCACCTGCACCCGAGCGACGAGGGGTACCGGGTGATGGGCCGGGCACTGGATCTGGGCGTCCTGGAGGCGCGGAGCCCCGCGCAGTTGTAGGCACCGGCGCGTCCGGAAGGCGCGCGCAGGCGTTTCAGAGCTGCTTGCGCTCCGCCTTCTTCTCCAGCTTGAGCCTCTTGCGCTCCTCTTTGAGACGGAGCTTGTCCGCCTCCCTCAGCTTGCGCTTCACGCCGACCCCGCCCATCAGCGCGAATCCGGTGACCACCACCCGCGGCGCCCCCGGATCCACCTCGCCCCCGCCCGCCTGGTCGAACCCGCCCATGAAGCCGAAGCCGTTGACCTGGACGTGCATCCCCGGCGGTACGACCACGTCGATCCCGCCCATGATCGCCACGCAGCGGATCACCACGTCCCGGTCCGCGAACCGCGCCTCGCGCAGGTCGATCTCGCCGCCCGCCTGGATCACGACGCCCGTGAACGTACGGCCGACCGTCCACGTCCCTTTGCGGCTGAAGCCGCTCCAGAACGCGAACCCGCCGGTGGACGTCGGCTCGCCGCTGCCGACCCGGTCCGCCCATCCGGCGTCGCCGCCGGATCCCACGGCGGACCCAGCGGTGGACCTGGCACCGGATACCAGATCGGTCGTCGTCCCCGGAGCGGGAAGGTCCCGGACCAGTGGCGCCAACTCGCCATGCGTACGGGCCTGGAGCGCGGCTCCGAGGCGTTCCTCGAACTCGTCCATGTCGAGGCGGCCCTCGGCCACAGCCTCACGCAAACGCTCGGCGACCCGCTCCCGCTCGGCGTCGGAAGCACGCGTCTCTGGCTGCTCGCTCGTCATGGAACCAGCCTAGTGCGGCGGCCTCGAACGGTCAGTGCCCAAACGGTCGCCAGTACGAACCGGTGCGGCCCCGGAAGCGGAGCCCCCCGCGTCCCCCGACCCCGCATCCCCCAACCCCGCATCCTCCCGCCCCTCGTCCGGCCTCTCCGCGTACATCTTCGCGATCACCGTCTCGATGTCCGGCTCCCGCACCGACAGGTCCACCAGCGGATACTCCGCCGCGATCCGCGCCACCAGCGGCGCCGCCGACGCCGCCGCCGGGAACGCCAGCCACTGGCGCGGCCCCTCCACCTTCACCACCCGCGCCCCCACCACCTCCACCGGCGGGAGTTCACGCTCCAGATCGACCACCAGCGTCCGCTCGCTCTCGCCCACCTCGTGCAGCCCCGCCAGCGCCCCGTCGTACAGCAGCCTGCCGTGGTCGATCACCATCACCCGCTTGCAGAGCTGCTCGATGTCGGTCAGGTCGTGGGTCGTGAGCAGCACCGTCGTCCCGTGCTCCGCGTTCAACTGCCGCAGGAAATCCCGGACCTTCGCCTTGGAGACCACGTCGAGACCGATCGTCGGCTCGTCCAGGTAGAGCACCTCGGGGTCGTGCAGCAGGGCCGCCGCGATGTCGCCGCGCATCCGCTGACCGAGGGACAGTTGCCGTACGGGTACGTTCAACAGCGCGCCGAGGTCCAGGATTTCGACGCAGCGCGCCAGATTCTCCTTGTACCGCGCGTCCGGGACGCGGTACATGCGGTGCATCAGGCGGTACGAGTCGATCAGCGGCAGGTCCCACCACAGCGTCGTGCGCTGGCCGAAGACCACGCCGATGCGCTGCGCCAGGCGCGTACGCTCCCGCGACGGGTCGATGCCCGCGACCCGCAGCCGGCCGCCGCTCGGCGTCAGGATGCCGGTGAGCATCTTGATGGTGGTGGACTTGCCGGCGCCGTTCGGGCCGATGTAGCCGACCATCTCGCCGCGCGGCACCCGGAAGCTGATCCCGTCCACCGCCCGGACCCGCTGCTTCTCCCTGCGGAAGCGGCCCGCCTTGCGCCGGACGTCGAAGACCTTCTCGATCCCGTCCAGCACGATGAAATCCGTGTCGTCGTCCACCGGTCCAGTCCCTTCCCCATGCTTTTCGGTTCACCAACTGCCCGTACTTTCGCTAACTGCCCGTACTGCGGTACGACCGCAGCCCCACCCGCCACGCCGCCCCCGCCGCCGCGCAGCACACCACCGCCACCACCGGAGGCAGGAACACCAACGCCTCCGGCAGCCCCAACGGGTCCTCGCGGCCCAGCACGTACAGCGCCGGAATCCAGTTGACGAAGGCCAGCGGCACCACGAAGGTCACCCCGCGCACCAGGTCCTTCGCGAACAGCGACGGCGGGTACTGGAGGAGAGTCGTCCCGCCGTACGTGAACGCGTTCTGCACCTCGGCGGCGTCCTGCGCCCAGAACTGGAACGCGCCCCCCGCCACGAACACCGCCGCGAAGATCGCCGTCCCGCTCACGAGCATCACCGGGACCATCAGCACGCGCACGACCGTCCAGTCGATGTCCAGCGCCACCAGCGCGTAGCCCAGCACCAGCGCGCCCTGGAGGACCCGCCCCAGCCGGCGCAGCGCGAACCGGTCCGCCGCCACCTGCGCGAGTATCGGGACCGGCCGCACCAACAGGGAGTCGAGCGTGCCGTCGCGCACCCGGCGGCCCAGCCGGTCCATCGAGCCGATGAGGAGATCGGCGAGCCCGAAGGCCGTACAGGACGTGCCGTACAGGAAGGCGACCTCGGGCAGCGCGTAGCCGCCCAGCGAGTCCACGTGGGAGAACATCAGCAGGATCCCCACGAAGTCCAGGGCCGTCGCGGCGAAGTTACCGAGCGCGGTCATGACGAAGGACGCGCGGTACGCCATCGTGGACCGTACCCACATCGCCACGATCAGCCCGTACGCCCGCAGACCACTGCCCAGCCGGACCTGCCACGACTCCCGGGGAATCCACCGGTCCTCAGAGGCCGACCGCTCCTCAGCGATCCGCGGTTCGCCGGAAACGCGCAGCTCCTCAGCCACCCTGCACCACCACCCTCCGCGTCGCCGCGCCCTGGAGCGCCCGCCCCAGCGCCAGCAGCGCCACCGCCCACCCCGCCTGGAACCCGTACGCCCGCACCAGCCCCCACCCCGTGTGCTTGCCGAGGAGGACGTCCGCCGGGATCTGGAGCATCGACGACCAGGGCAGCGCCCGCGCCACCTCGCCGAGCGCCCCCGGGAAGAGGGTCAGCGGCAGCAGTTGCCCGGAGAAGAACATCCCCACCAGCATCGCCATCTGCCCCACCCCCGCGCCGTCCATCAGCCAGAACGCGCTGAGCGCCACCAGATAGCGGACCGCGAAGCTGACCACGACCGCGAGCAGCACGGAGAGCAGGAAGGCCGACCAGACCACCGGATTCGACGGCAGCGCCAGATCGAAGGCCAGGGCGCCGAGCACCATCGGTACGATCCCCCGGCCCAGCAGATGGAAGGCCGCCCGCCCCAGGTCACCCGCCAGCCACCACAGCTGGAGGTCGGCGGGCCGGTACAGGTCGACGGCGATGTCGCCGGTACGGATCCGTTCGATCAGCTCGTCCTGGAAGCTGCCGCCCAGCATGGCGCAGGCCATCAGGAGCGCCTGGCCGAGCCACACATAGGTGACCGCCTGCGACTGGTCGTACCCGCCGAGCCCCGGACGCTCGTCCCAGAGCGCGATGTACGTGTACGCCAGGATGAAGCCGAACGCGGTGTTGGCGAAGATCCCCGCGAGCGTGGCGATCCGGTACGTCGCATAGCGCCGGAACCCACCCGCGGCCACCACGGCGTAGAGCCGCACGACAGCCCCCTCCCCAAAACGCCCGACCCTAGCCCCCGGCCCCGCACGGCGCGACCGATATTCGGCCCGGCCACCCGCCGCCCGTACGGCCCCCGAAGTGGCAATCCACACAAACCACCCCGATCCGTTTCCCGGCCCAGGCGTGTTTCATGGATGAGCGCAGCGTTTCTTGGGGCTCCGCGACGAATGGCCTGATACGACACCGTTATGCCGGAGAGCGAACCGCCGGCGCCCGCCGAGGAGTCTTCATCCACATGAGCGACGAGCCACAGCAGCAGAGCTGGGCCCCACGGGACCCCACGGCCACGCCCCCGGCCGGCCCGGGGCAGAAGGGGCCGGGGAAGAAGGGCAAGAAGGCCGGGCGACCCAAGCGCACCGGCTGGCGCCGCCTCTTCCCCACCTGGCGCATGCTGCTCGGTACGTTCCTCTTCCTCGCGCTGCTCGTCGTCGGCGGCTTCCTCGCGGGCTACCACTACGTCCACATCCCCGCCGCCAACGCCGCCGCGACCGCCCAGTCCAACGTCTACCTGTACGCGGACGGCACCCCGCTCGCGCGGGACGGTGACGTCAACCGCGAGAACGTACAGCTGGCGCAGGTGCCGAAGACCGTACAGCGGGCCGTGCTCGCCGCCGAGGACCGCGGCTTCTACAACGAACCCGCCGTCGACCCGCAGGGCATGGTCCGCGCCGCGTGGAACACCGCGACCGGCAAGGGCACCCAGGGCGGCTCCACCATCACCCAGCAGTACGTCAAGAACTACTACCTCGGCCAGGAACAGACCGTCACCCGCAAGGCCAAGGAGTTCTTCATCGCGATCAAGCTCAACCGCGAGGAGAGCAAGGAACAGATCCTGGAGGGGTACCTCAACACCAGCTACTTCGGGCGCAACGCCTACGGCATCCAGGCCGCCGCCCAGGCGTACTACGGCAAGGACATCGAGGACGTCACCACCGCCGAGGGCGCCTACCTGGCGTCGCTGCTCAACGCCCCCAGCGAGTTCGACGTCGTCGCCCACCCGGAGAACAAGCCGGCCGCCCTCGCCCGCTGGAACTACGTCCTCGACGGCATGGTCAAGGAGGGGTGGCTGAGCCCCGCCGACCGCGCCGCGACGAAGTTCCCCACGCCAGGACCGATCAAGAACACCGCCGCCGGCCTCTCGGGACAGCGCGGCTACATCGTCCAGGCCGTCAAGGACTACCTCACCACGAACCACATCATCGACGAGAAGACCCTCGCCACCGGCGGCTACCGGATCACGACCACCCTCCAGCGCGGCAAGCAGGACGCGTTCACCCAGGCGGTCAAGGACCAGGTCACCTCCAAGCTCGACCCCGACCGGGCGGCCGACAAGAACGTGCGCGTCGGCGGCGCCTCCGTCGACCCGGCCACCGGCAAGGTCGTCGCGATGTACGGCGGGATCGACTACACCAAGCAGTACGTCAACAACGCGACCCGCCGCGACTACCAGGTCGGCTCCACCTTCAAGCCCTTCGTCTTCGCCTCCGCCGTCCAGAACGGCTCCGAGACCCAGGACGGCGAGGCCATCACGCCCAACACCGTCTACGACGGCGACAACAAGCGGATGGTCGAGGGCCCCGACGGGCCCACCGGCTACGCCCCCGCGAACGAGGACGACGTCGACTACGGCCCCATCACCGTCAGGACCGCCACCGACAAGTCCGTCAACGCGGTCTACGCGCAGATGGCGCAGGACGTCGGCCCGGCCACGGTCAAGAAGACCGCCGTCTCCCTCGGCCTCCCCGCCACCACCCCCGACCTGACCGCCTCCCCCTCCATCGCCCTCGGCCCGGCCACCGCGAGCGTCCTCGACATGGCGGAGGCGTACGCGACCCTCGCCAACCACGGCCAGCACGGCACGTACACGCTGGTCGACAAGGTCAGCAAGAACGGGGCCGACGTCCGGCTGCCCGACCGGAACCCGGAGCGGGCGATCAGCCGCGAGGCCGCCGACACCACGACGTCCATGCTGCGCAGCGTCGTGGACAGCGGCACCGGCACCGCCGCCCAGGCCGCGGGCCGCCCCGCCGCGGGCAAGACGGGCACGGCGGAGAACGACAAGGCCGCCTGGTTCGCCGGCTACACCCCGAACCTCGCCACCGTCGTCTCGGTCATGGGCGCGGACCCCGCGACGGCGAAGCAGAAGCCGCTGTACGGAGCGCTCGGCCTGGCGCGCGTCAACGGCGGCGGCCCGCCCGCGCAGATCTGGGGCCAGTACACCGCCGCGGCCCTCAAGGGCACCCCCGCCAAGGCCTTCGACCTGCGGTTGGAGGACGGCGCGCAGAACGCCTCACCCGACCCGCGGACCTCGGACGAGCCGACCGATCCGGAGGAGTCGCAGTCCCCCGACACGCAGGGCGGCACGGACGGCCCGTCCCAGGACCAGAGCCCGCCGCCGGGCCGGGACCAGGGCCAGACCGGCACCCCCAGCGACGGCGGCCCCACCGAGGGACCGACCGACGGCACGGCGGCCGGGGGCACGGACGGCGGCACCGACACCGGCGGTACGGGAACGGGCGGCGACGGGACCGCGGGCCAGGACACCGGCGGCGGTACGGCCGACGGAGGGACGGGCGGCGACACCGGGGGCGGCACGAGCGGCACGACCACGGGCGAAGGGGACGGGGGGACGGGCGGGACAGGCGGGACGGGGGACGTACCGTCGTTCCCGGGGGTGGGGCGGTAGGGACCGGCCCCCGCCGCGCGACCGGGCACGCCCTCGGCTACAGATACAGCCCGGTCGAGTCCTCGGAGCCCTCGAAACGGTCCGCCGCGACCGCGTGCAGGTCGCGCTCCCGCATCAGGACGTACGCCACCCCGCGCACCTCGACCTCGCCGCGGTCCTCGGGGTCGTACAGCACCCGGTCCCCCGGCTTCACCGTCCGTACGCTCTGCCCCACCGCGACCACCTCGGCCCAGGCCAGCCGCCGGCCGACCGCGGCCGTCGCGGGAATCAGGATGCCGCCGGAGGAACGCCGCTCGCCCTCCGCGATGTCCGTGCTCACCAGGACCCGGTCGTGGAGCATGCGGATGGGCAGCTTGTCGTCGGTGTTCTCACTCACGCCCCAGAACCTACCCGCCCGCGCGGGGCGCCCCCGCCACAGGGGCGCGACGGCCGCCGCGCCCCTCCTGGTCAGGTCACCCCCGGCGGCGGCGCGCCGACATCGCGTACAGCCCCACGACCCCCACCGCGAGCAGCGCCACCGGCACCACCCGCTCCAGCCGGGGAGCGCCGTCCATGCCGACGAACTGCGCCCGCAGACCCGCGACCGCCCTGTTCACGGCGACGAACGCCCGTCCGGCCGTCTGGTCCACACTGGAGGCCACCTTGGCCTTCGCGTCGCCGACGATCGTCTTCGGGTGCACCCGCACCCCGATCTCGTCGAGCGTCTCGGCGAGCATCCCGCGCCGGCGGACGATGTCCGCCTCGATCTGCGCCGGGGTCCTGGAATCCGACACCGCGCTGCCTCCGTCGTCGTGTCCGGTAATCCTTCGTCAGTACTTCTGTCCGTACCGCTCGACAGTCTGTCAGTTCAACGCCCCGCGCACCCGGCGGCACCCCCTATCGGGCCCGGCCGCATTACCCTCGGCAACGTACCTCCGTACGCCTGAGACCTCCGTGCGCCTGACCGCGTGTACCCCGAGATCCGGCGATACCCCCACCTCCACCGAGGAGAACCAGAACCATGAGCGAGCGACTTCAGCCCGGCGACACCGCCCCCGCCTTCACCCTGCCCGACGCGGACGGCAACGACGTCTCCCTCGGTGACCACAAGGGCCGCAAGGTCATCGTCTACTTCTACCCGGCCGCCATGACCCCCGGCTGCACCAAGCAGGCGTGCGACTTCACCGACAACCTCGACCTGCTGGCCGGCGCCGGTTACGACGTCATCGGCGTGTCGCCGGACAAGCCGGAGAAGCTGGCGAAGTTCCGGGACAAGGAGAACCTCCGGGTGACGCTGGTCGGCGACCCCGAGAAGGCCGTCCTGGGGTCGTACGGCGCCTTCGGCGAGAAGACGATGTACGGCAAGACCGTGACCGGCGTGATCCGGTCGACGATCATCGTGGACGAGGACGGCAAGGTGGAGCAGGCGCTGTACAACGTCCGGGCCACGGGCCATGTGGCCAAGATCATCAAGGACCTGGGCCTCTAGGGCGTGTCCGCGAAGAAGGGCGTCGCGGGCCAGACGCCACTTCGCGGACACGACCTAGCCGCTCAGCCCCTGAACGACTCTGTGACCGGGATCCCTCCTCCGGGGGATCCCGGTTCGCGTGCGCACTGGAGCGAGATCGCGTTCTTGGCGCGGGTGACCGACTCCTCGGAGGCCGGGCCGCCGGGGTTCTCCGTGGCCAGGGCCTGGTTGAGCGTGACGAAGGGCCGCATGCGGTCCTCGTACCGGGAGAAGGCGCCCTCGTGGCCGCCGTCCCCTTCCCCCGCCCGGCCCAGCTCGTCGGCCAGCACATGGGCGCCGACCAGGGCCAGGCTGGTGCCCTGGCCGGACAACGGGGACGCGCAGTACCCGGCGTCGCCCAGCAGCACCACCCTCCCGCGCGACCAGCGCTCCATCCGGATCTGGGCCATCGCGTCGCAGTAGAAGTCGGGCGCGGTGGCGGCGGCCTCAGCGAGTCCCTCCGCCGCCTCCCAGCGCATACCCGCGAGCCGGTCGACGACGATCTTCCGGAACAGCTCGGGGTCCCGGCCGTCGCGGCCGTCCCGGCCGCCGCCGAGCGGCTCCGACCGGAAGCCGAAGGCGATCCGCAGCTCGGCGTTGTCGCGGACGGGCATGATGCCGAAGCCGTTGTCCCCGTCCTGGAGCCACACCTGCCACTGGTCGAGGCCGAGGAAGTTGTCGGCACCGAAGACGGAGAGGTACGTGCCGAGGTGGTGCGCGTACCGCTCCTCCGGCCCGAAGGCCAGCCGCCGTACGGTCGAATGCAGCCCGTCCGCCCCCACGACCAGGTCGAAGACATGGGAGGGCGCGTGCGCGAAGTCGGCGCGTATGCCGTCCGGTTGCTCGGTGAGCGCGGTGACGGTGTCGCCGAAGAGGTACGTGCCGCCGTCGCCGGTGTGTTCGTGGAGCAGTGACACCAGGTCCTCCAGGAGGAGTTCGATGTCGTCGCTGTCCAGCCGGCCGCTGCTGTAGGCGACTTCGGTGGAGCGGTGGACCTCGTTGCCGTCGGCGTCGAGGACGGACATGCCCCGGATACGGGTACGGAGTTCCCGCGCCCGGCCGAGCAGCCCCATCCGCCCGACGACGTCGAGGGCGGCGCCGCGGATGTCGACCGCCTGACCACCGCGACGGGGCGCGGAGGCGCGCTCGACGACGGTGGGGGCGAAGCCGCGGCGGTGGAGGTGGTGGGCGAGGGCGGAGCCGGCGATGCCTGCGCCGGAAATGAGCACGGTCTTCATGCGGGAGCCCCTTTCGTACGGTGTATGCGTCTGAATGTACGGCGTACGAACAGGGCTGCCAACTGGTAGTTTGTCGTTGCTGTACTAGGTCAGAGGGCGGGAGCGGCCGTCTGGCGCGGCATCAGTCCCGCCCACCTCTGCACTAGTACAGGCGCGAAGATGTGCGAAAAAATGTCCGATGCGAGGGGACGAGGACGATGCCCAGGACCACACCACCCGAGCAGCCGCCGCCTCCGCCTCCGCCGTACCTGCGGATCGTGGCGGACATCCGGCGGCGCGTCGCGGACGGCGAACTCGCCCCCGGCGACCGGGTGCCGTCGACCCGGCAGATCGCACGGGAGTGGGGCGTGGCGGCGGCCACCGCGACGAAGGCGCTGGCGAGGCTGGGGAGGGAGGGGCTGGTGGAGGCGCGCCCGAGGGTGGGGACGGTGGTGGCGGGGCCGGCGAAGGAGCCACGCGGGGAACGCCCCCTGACGGCTCACCCCCACGGCCCCCTGCCGCCCCCCGCACTCCTCACCCGGGAGCGGATCGTCGAGGCGGCCGTGGAGATCGCCGACGCGGAGGGGCTGGCGGCGCTCTCCATGCGCGGGGTCGCGGCGCGGCTGGGGGTGGCCGCGATGTCCCCGTACCGGTACGTCGACAGCAAGGAGGACCTGGTCCTGCTGATGGCGGACGCGGCGTTCGGCGAGGCGGAGTATCCGGACGCGGCCACGCTCCCGGACGACTGGCGGACGCGGGTGGAACTGGGCACGCGCACGTTGTGGCGGCTGTACCGCAAGCACCCGTGGCTGGCCCAACTCCACCCGCTGTCGCGCCCCTTGATGCTGCCGAACCTGATGGTCCACGCCGAGTGGATGCTGAGCGCGCTGGAGGGCCACGGGCTGGATCCGGTGACGCTGTTCGACCTGCACGTACTGCTGTACAGCTACGTCCAGGGCCTCGCGGTCAACCTGGAACGCGAGGCGCAGGCGGCGGCGTCGACGGGTCTGACGGAGGACGAGTGGCTGGACGGCCAGGCGGCGGCGATGCGGCGGATCCTCACCTCCCCGCGATACCCGGCGGTGACCCGGGTGATCACAGGCCTGGGCGACGGCTACGACCTGGACCTGGACACCCTGCTGGAGTTCGGCCTGCGGCCGCTGCTGGACGGGATCGCGGTGATCGTGGAGGGCGGCCCGGGGACGACCCCGGACGCCGGTACCTGAGAACACCCCCAAAAGAGGCAACCTCCGTTCCGTTTATCGGACGTAACCAACCGATATCCGGTTCGTTGTCCCGTACGGAGAACGAACACAGACCCGGACCGGAGGGACGAAACCCATGCCAGCGAGCCCATACACACGAGAACGCCTCGCGGAGGCGGCGAGCTCGTCGAGGACGATGTCGGAGGCGCTGACGAAGTTGGGCGTCGACCAGAAGCCCGCAAAACGGCGGTACATAGCCGAGCGGATGAAAGAACTGGGTGTCGAGACCTCGCACTTCGAGCGCGAAGGGCTCCGGTGGTCCCGCGCGACACTCGAATCGGCCGTCGCGGCGTCGACAAGCATGTGCGAGGTGCTCCGACGCCTCGGGGTCGAGGTGGTCGGCGGGCAGCACACGCACATCAGCCGCCGAGTGAAGACTCTCGGCATCGACACGTCCCACTTCACGCCGCAGGCACGCACCGCGCGGATGCGCATGAACCGGAACCGCCGGTCGGCCGAGGAGATCCTGGTCGTCACGGACGAGGCCCACGCCCGCCGTACGCCCAGCTCGCGGCTCAAGCGGGCGATGGTCGACCTGGGCCGGGAGGATGGCTGCGCGCTCTGCGGCTGCGGAGCCGTCTGGCGCGGACGCCCCCTCCCCCTTGAGGTCGACCACATCAATGGTGACTGGCGCGACAACCGCATCGAGAATCTGCGGATCCTGTGCCCCAACTGCCACTCGACGACGGACACCTACCGTCGGAGCAAGCAGCGGGCGGCGAACCGATGAGCCACGTCCAGCGCTATACACAGCACAGGCTGGCCGAGGCGGCCGAACGATGCCACGACATGGACGAGGTGATCGCCTTACTGGGGACACGCCCCTACGAGCACCTGCGGCGGTACCTGACCCGGCGCTTCGCCCACTTCGGGATCGACATCTCGCATTTCCGTCCCGCCGGTGCTCGCAGGCGGAAGCCGCACCCCTCGGGCGAGGCCCTGCGGGAAGCCGTCGCCCCGTCCCTCTCCATCGCCGAGGCCCTGCGGCGCCTGGGCCTGCCGGACAGCGGCAGGCAACGAGCGTTGCTGAGGCAATGGACGAGCGACGAAGGCATCTCGACGTCCCACTTCCTGGGCCAGGCGCATCAACGCGGAAAGCCGGGCAGAACACAGGCCAGACCCCCCGAAGACGTACTCGTCAAACACAGCGGCCGGCAGCGGGCCCGTGCCGTCCAACTCCGCCGGGCTCTGTACGCGGTGGGCGTTCCCCCGCTGTGCGCCGAATGCGGGACGGGGCCGGCCTGGCGGGGCAAGCCGATGACACTGGAGGTCGACCACATTAACGGTGACTGGAGCGACAACCGCCGGGACAACCTCCGACTGCTGTGTCCCAACTGTCACGCCGTCACCCCCACGTGGTGTCGGGGAGGCACTCGGAGCCGTACGCCCTAGAGGACCGCTTGGATCCAGCTCAGCCGCCTGCCCGGTACGATGGCAGGCGGCTAGCGGCGGTGGCGCAACGGCGACGCGGCAGACTTAGGATCTGTGGCCTGTGAAAGGGCTTGAGGGTTCGAATCCCTTCCGCCGCACAGCAAACGGCCTGCGAATCGAAGGATCGATGCGCAGGCCGTTTTTTGCCGCTCCGGCCTCAGCCCAGCAGTTCCCGCACCACCGGCACCAGCGCCCGGAACGCCTTCCCCCGGTGGCTGATCGCGTTCTTCTCCCGCGGAGACAGCTCCGCGCACGTCCTCGTTTCGCCCTCCGGCTGGAGGATCGGGTCGTAGCCGAAGCCGTTCGTGCCCGACGGGGTGGTGCGGAGGGTGCCCAGGAGGCGGCCCTCGACCACGCGTTCCGTGCCGTCGGGGAGTGCCAGGGCCGCCGCGCACGCGAAGTGGGCCGCGCGGTGCGGGGGCGCGATGTCGGCGAGCTGGGCCAGGAGCAGGGTGAGGTTCGCGGTGTCGTCGCCGTGGGTGCCCGACCAGCGGGCCGAGAAGATGCCGGGCGCGCCGCCCAGGACGTCCACGCACAGGCCGGAGTCGTCGGCGACCGCCGGGAGGCCGGTGGCGTCGGCCAGGGCGTGGGCCTTGAGCAGGGCGTTCTCGGCGAAGGTGACGCCGGTTTCCTTGACGTCCGGGATGTCGGGGTAGGCGTCCGCGCCGACGAGGTCGTGGGGCAGGCCCGCGTCGGCGAGGATGGCCTTGAGTTCGGTGAGTTTCCCGGCGTTGCGGGTGGCGAGGATCAGGCGCGTCATGCCCTCAGTATCGCCCTGAGTGCCGGCGCCTCACGGCGTGCAGATCTTGCCTATCTCCGTCGCCGCGTCCGTGATCGGCGTGAGGTCGGGGCTGTTGTCGCCGTCCTTGACCGCCGTACGGACGTTGTTCACGCCGTCGGACAGCTGGTCCACCGCCTTGCTCAGGTCGGCGTTGTCCGTCTTGTCGTTGAGGTTGTCGAGTTCGCTGTCGATGCCGCTCAGCGCGTCATCGATCTTCAGCGGGTCGTCGCCCGCGTCGGATATCGCCTGCTGGAGGTTGCCGACGCTGTCGCTGATGGCCTCGGCGGTCTGGACGCAGTCGACCGCCTTGTCGAGTGCGCCGCACCCCGCCACCGCGCTCAGGGTGAGCATCGTGGCTGCTGCGGCGAGTGCGGTACGGCGGTGGCGCGGGCCCATCTCGGATCCCCCCGGGGATAAAAGGTCGTACGCGGACGGGCGTACGGTTCGGCCCGTACGCCCGTACGCGTAAAGACGCCTGGGGGTGATCCTTGGTTGCGCCTTTACCCGGTGGTGAGCCCCGCTCAGCCGCCGAGCGTTCCCTCCAGCGCCGCGCGCTGGATCGTCGCGAGGTCCGTGCAGCCGGCTGTCGCGAGGTCGAGGAGCGTGTTGAGTTCCTTGCGGTCGAACGGCTCCGCCTCCGCCGTGCCCTGGATCTCGACGAAGCGGCCGTCGCCGGTGCAGACGACGTTCATGTCGGTGTCCGCGCGGACGTCTTCCTCGTACCGCAGGTCGAGCAGCGGTGTGCCGTCCACGATGCCGACGCTGACCGCCGCGACCGTACCGACGAGCGGCTTGCGTCCCGCCTTCACGATCTTCTTGCCCTGCGCCCAGGCGACCGCGTCGGCGAGGGCGACGTACGCGCCCGTGATGGCGGCGGTGCGGGTGCCGCCGTCGGCCTGGAGGACGTCACAGTCGAGGACGATGGTGTTCTCGCCGAGCGCCTTGTAGTCGATGACGGCGCGCAGGGAGCGGCCGATGAGCCGGCTGATCTCGTGCGTACGGCCGCCGATCTTGCCGCGTACGGATTCCCGGTCGCCGCGGGTGTTGGTGGCGCGGGGCAGCATCGAGTACTCGCCGGTGACCCAGCCTTCCCCGCTGCCCTTGCGCCAGCGGGGGACGCCTTCGGTGAAGGAGGCGGTGCAGAGGACTTTGGTGTCGCCGAAGGAGACGAGGACGGAGCCCTCGGCGTGCTTGCTCCATCCGCGTTCGATGGTGACGGGGCGGAGCTGTTCGGGGGTGCGGCCGTCGATGCGAGACATGGCCAAGAGCCTAGCGGGGATGGGTGAGGGGCCCGTTCCGGTGGTACGCGTACGGGCCCCGGCGAGCGATCAGGCCGTCCTCACATCATGTCTTCGATGTCCGCCGCGATGGGGTCCGCGTCCGTCCCGATGACCACCTGGATCGCCGTGCCCATCTTGACGACACCGTGGGCCCCGGCGGCCTTCAGCGCCTTCTCGTCGACGAGGGAGGGGTCCACGACCTCGGTGCGGAGGCGGGTGATGCAGCCCTCGACCTCTTCGATGTTCTCGAGCCCGCCGAGCCCGGCGACGATCTTCTCAGCCTTGGTGGCCATGTCTTTCTCCAGCTCTAGAGCGTTTTGTCACAGTAACGTTTTGTCACGGTAACGCACGGTCGCCCCATCTTCACGGGCGGGCGACCGGCTCACAACGTACCCCAACTGGTCTACACCAGTTCCGCCGCGAGCGCGGCGACGACTATGGCCCAGACCACATTTACAGAGGTTCCTTATTTAACCCACACCATGTTAGAACTGGTCTACACCACTCAGTGGTGTAGACCACACGGCCGCGCGCTGTGTTCAAGCTGACGCCGCCGTCACCCCTTCGCTCGTCCCCCTGTCCCCTGGCGGCGCCATGTCTTCTGGAGGAAGTTGATGACTACGGCCACCGCCGCGGCGGCACCCGCGCCCGCCCCCGCCAAGAAGCGGGGCTCCGGAGTGTTCCAGGGCCTTCAGAAGGTGGGGCGCAGTCTTCAGCTGCCGATCGCTGTTCTGCCCGCCGCGGGCCTGATGGTCCGCCTGGGCGCCCCCGACGTCTTCGGCAAGGACGGGCTCGGCTGGGACAAGGTCGCCTCCGTCTTCAGCAACGCCGGCGGCGCCCTGACCGGCGCCCTGCCGCTGCTGTTCTGCGTCGGTGTGGCCATCGGCTTCGCCAAGAAGTCGGACGGCTCCACGGCGCTCGCCGCGCTCGTCGGCTTCCTGGTCTACAGCAAGGTGCTCCAGTCGTTCCCGGTCACGGACGCCGTGATCACACCGAAGGCCGACATAGCCGCGACGTACAACGACCCGGGTGTGTTCGGCGGCATCATCATGGGGCTGCTCGCCGCGGTGCTGTGGCAGCGCTTCCACCGTACAAAACTGGTCGACTGGCTCGGCTTCTTCAACGGCCGCCGGCTCGTCCCGATCATCATGGCCTTCGTCGGCACGATCGTCGGTGTGATCTTCGGTCTGGCCTGGGAGCCCATCGGCGACGGCATCACCGACGTGGGCCAGTGGATCACGGGGCTCGGCTCCGGCGGGTCCGCGCTCTTCGGCGCCGTGAACCGCGGTCTGATCCCCGTCGGCATGCATCAGTTCGTGAACACGGTGGCGTGGTTCCAGCTCGGTGACTTCAAGGACGCGGCCGGGGTGGTCGTCCACGGTGACTACAACCGCTTCCTCGCCGGTGACCCGAGCGCCGGGATGTTCATGTCGGGCTTCTTCCCGATCATGATGTTCGGCCTGCCCGCCGCCGCCCTCGCCATGGCGCACACCGCCCGCCCCGAGCGCCGCAAGGCCGTGCTGGGCATGATGATCTCGCTGGCCCTCACGTCGTTCGTGACCGGGGTGACCGAGCCCATCGAGTTCTCGTTCATGTTCATCGCGCCGCTGCTCTACGTGATCCACGTGGTCCTCACGGCGGCCTCGATGGCGCTGACCTGGTCCCTGGGCGTCCATGACGGCTTCAACTTCTCCGCCGGAGCCATCGACTACGCGCTGAACTGGAACATCGCCACCCGCCCCTGGCTGATCATCCCCATCGGGCTGGTGTTCGCCGCGATCTACTACGGCGTCTTCCGGTACGCGATCGTCAGGTTCGACCTGAAGACTCCGGGGCGTGAGCCCGAGGAAGAGGTCGACGACCTCACGAAGGCGTAGAGACAAGTAGGGACAACACGTCGAAGCCCCCGTCTCTCCTCGGAGAGACGGGGGCTTCGACGCGCCGTCAGACGGCAGGCGTCAGGCGTCAGAGCTCGTACACCGCCCCCGGCACCGCCAGTTCGGCCGGACCGTCGTACACCGCGCGGGCGTCGGACAGGTTCCGTTCGGCGTCCGTCCACGGCGGGATGTGGGTGAGCACCAGCCGCCGCGCCCGGGCGCGGGCGGCGTGGGCGCCGGCCTCGCGGCCGTTGAGGTGCAGGCCGGGGATGTCTTCCTTGCCGTACGTGAACGCCGCCTCGCACAGGAACAGGTCCGTGTCCTCGGCCAGCTCGACCAGCGGTTCGCACACGCCGGTGTCTCCCGAGTAGGTGAGCGAGCGGCCGCCGTGCTCGATGCGTACGCCGAAGGTGTCGACGGGGTGCGCGACCTTCTCCGTACGTACCTGGAAGGGGCCGATGTCGAAGGAGCCCGGCTTGAGCGTGTGGAAGTCGAAGACCTCACTCATGGACTTGTCCGTCGGGGTGTCCGCGTAAGCCGTGGTGAGCCGCTGTTCGGTGCCTTCGGGGCCGTACACCGGCAGGGCGCCGCAGCGCCCGCCGTCGAAGCGGTAGTAGCGGGCGACAAAATACCCGCACATGTCTATGCAGTGGTCCGCGTGGAGATGGCTGAGGAAGATGGCGTCGAGGTCGTACAGACCGACATGGCGTTGCAACTCGCCCAGGGCGCCGTTGCCCATGTCGAGGAGCAACCTGAAGCCGTCGGCCTCTACGAGGTAGCTGGAGCAGGCCGATCCCACCGAGGGAAAGGAGCCCGAGCAGCCGACGACGGTGAGCTTCATGGAGCGTGAACCTCCGTTGCGTGGACGGGGGTCGTTCGGTCTTCGAGCGTAAGGCGCGAAAGGGCCGGTCGCTCCTCCACACCGGTCGTCTGTGGGCGAACTCACCTGCTCTGTCACCGGTTCGGATGGATCGCCGGTTCGGCGCGATACCTTCGGCGGGGCGATACCTTCGGCGTCATGAATACGACGTGGTGGATCGTTCTGGTCGTCGTGGTGGCGCTCGCGCTGATCGCCTCGGTGGTGGACGGCTGGGGCCGCAGCCCCCGGCCGGGTGGCAGGACCAGGCCGCCGGGAGGTCCCGCCCGTGCGCCGAAGCGGACCGGGCGGCCCGTCCCGGGGGAGATCTGGTGGGCGAATGTTCCGTTCGAGGACGGCCCCGGGTCGAAGGACCGGCCGTGTCTGGTCCTGTCGGTCCGGGGGAACAGCGCGCGGGTCGTGAAGATCACGACGAAGCAGCACGACGGCCCCGGTGTCATCCTTCTGCCGCCCGACACGGTGGGCGACGCGCAGGGCCGCCGGAGCTATCTGGAGACGGGTGAGCTGAGGAACGTACGGCTCAAGGACTTCCGGCGGCGGGCGTCGCGGGTGGATCCGGCGTTGTGGGAGCGGGTGCGGGATCTGGCGGGGTGACCGTTGCGGGTTCTTGTGCGGGTGCGGATGCGGGTGCGGGTGCTTGTGCCGGTGCGGGCGTGCGGGTGGGGCACACGGCCTTCGGCCGCGTGGTGTCCTCAATCGCCGGACGGGCTTGACGTGTGCCGAACGGGCTTGGTTTTGCTCCCGTCACGCCCACAGCTGGCCGTGCAGCGTCTCGATCGCCTCTTCCGTCGTGGCCGCCGTGTACACGCCCGTCGACAGGTACTTCCAGCCGCCGTCCGCCACGACGAACACGATGTCCGCGCTCTCGCCCGCCTTGACCGCCTTCTTGCCGACGCCGATCGCCGCGTGGAGCGCGGCGCCGGTGGAGACGCCGGCGAAGATGCCCTCCTGCTGGAGGAGTTCACGGGTACGGGTCACCGCGTCGGCCGAGCCGACGGAGAAGCGGGTGGTGAGGACGGACGCGTCGTACAGCTCCGGTACGAAGCCCTCGTCCAGGTTCCGCAGTCCGTACACGACGTCGTCGTAGCGCGGCTCGGCCGCGACGATCTTGATGTCGGGCTTGTGCTCGCGCAGGAACCGGCCGACCCCCATCAGCGTGCCCGTCGTGCCGAGGCCGGCCACGAAGTGGGTGACGGACGGCAGGTCGGCGAGGATCTCGGGGCCGGTGGTGGCGTAGTGGGCGCCCGCGTTGTCGGGGTTGCCGTACTGGTAGAGCATCACCCAGTCGGGGTTCTTCGCCGCCAGCTCCTTCGCGACCTTCACGGCCGTGTTGGAGCCGCCCGCCGCCGGGGACGGGATGATCTCCGCGCCCCACATGGTGAGCAGGTCGCGCCGCTCCCGTGAGGTGTTCTCCGGCATGACGCAGACGATCCGGTAGCCCTTGAGCTTGGCCGCCATCGCGAGCGAGATGCCGGTGTTGCCGCTGGTGGGCTCCAGGATCGTGCAGTCCGGGGTGAGCCGTCCGTCCTTCTCGGCCTGCTCGACCATGTGCAGGGCGGGCCGGTCCTTGACGGAGCCGGTCGGGTTGCGGTCCTCCAGCTTGGCCCAGATCCGGACGTCGTCCGAGGGCGACAGCCGGGGAAGCCGTACCAGAGGGGTGTTGCCGACCGCCGCCAGCGGGGATTCGTAGCGCATCAGGCCGTGTGCGTCTCGGGAGCGCCGCCGGCGACCGCCGGGAGGATGGTGACGCTGTCGCCGTCGGACAGGCTGGTGGAGATGCCGTCCAGGAAGCGGACGTCCTCGTCGTTCAGGTAGACGTTGACGAAGCGGCGGAGCTGGTTGCCCGCGGCCGGGTCGATGAGCCGCTCGCGGATGCCGGCGTGGCGGGTGTCGAGGTCGGCGAACAGGTCCGAGAGCGTGTCGCCGGTG
This sequence comes from Streptomyces sp. NPDC087420, assembly GCF_044744165.1. Lineage (NCBI taxonomy): Bacteria > Bacillati > Actinomycetota > Actinomycetes > Kitasatosporales > Streptomycetaceae > Streptomyces > Streptomyces sp. NPDC087420. The sequence continues at coordinate 76,326 of NZ_JBIUXU010000003.1, read as the reverse complement.
CCCTCGACGGCCTTCGCTCCGTCGGTGTAGGTGCGGAGGATGGTCGGGATGCGGACCTCGATGGCCATGACGTGGGCTCCTTGTCGGTGCTGCGGGGCGGGAGGAACGGGCCGGGCGGGAGAAGTATGGGCGCGCGGCTCGCGCCCCCGCGCGGAGGGGGTGGTGCGGCGGTAGGGACGCGGGCGGCGTACGGGCCTGGCGGAGGCTCTCGTTCCGGCCCGGGCGTCGGGGCTCAGCCGGCCGCGTCAGGACACGCGTCGGGACAGATGGCGCTCGCGAGGCGGCACAGGTCGACGTGCAGCCGCGCCACGAGCAGCGGGGTGCTCGGCGTCTTGTCGCTCACGTCGGGAAGAACCATGCGGTCATCGTATCGATTCCCGCTTCGCATCCCGATAGGCCGTCTCGCCCGGCGGACGAAAGGTGTTCGTCAGGTGGACGGCGGCAGGTAGACCACCAGGGGTCTGCCGGTCACCGGATGCTCGCTGACCTCGGCTTTCACGCCGTAGACGGTGTCGAGGAGTGCGGGGGTGAGGACGTCGTGCGGGGTGCCTGAGGCGACGATCCGGCCCGCCCGGAGGACGTAGATCCGGTCGCAGTAGTGGGCGGCGAGGTTGAGATCGTGCAGGGCGAGGAGGTTGGTGGTCCCCGATCGTTTGATCAGGGTGAGGATGCCGAGCTGGTAGCCGATGTCGAGGTGGTTGGTCGGCTCGTCCAGGACGAGCAGGGCCGGCCGCTGGACCAGGGCGCGGGCGACGAGGGCGCGCTGGCGTTCGCCGCCGGACAGGGTGGGGAAGGCGCGCGGGGCGAGGTCGGCGATCCCGACCCGTGCGAGGGCCTCGTCGGCGAGGGTGGTGTCGGCGGCGGTGTCGGCCTCCCAGAAGCGTTTGTGCGGGGAGCGGCCCATGGCGACGACCTCCCTGACGGTGAGTTCGAACTCGGTGCCGCCGTCCTGCGGGACGGTGGCGATCCGGCGGGCCCGTTCCCTGGGGGTCATCGTGTGCAGGTCGCGCCCGTCGAGCAGGGCGCGTCCGTGGCTGGGCCGCAGCGTCCCGTACACGCAGCGCAGCAGGGTGGTCTTGCCGCTGCCGTTGGGGCCGACGAGTCCGACGGTCTCGCCGGGCGCGGCGGTGAGGTCGGCGCGGTCGACGAGGACGCGTCCGCCCGCCTCGTACGACAGTCCTTCGAGGGACAGTGAGGCGGTCATACGGGGGGCTCCTTCCGGACTCGTCGTGCGACGGCTCCTTCCGTACGCGTCATACGGGGGATCCTTCCGGGCGGCGGCGCATCAGCCAGAGGAAGAACGGGCCGCCGGTGAGCCCGGTGAGCACGCCGACGGGGATGTCCTGTGGGGCGGCGACGGTACGGGCCGCGAGGTCGGCGGCGACGAGGACGACGGCCCCGCCGAGCGCGGCGACGGGCAGCAGGACGCGGTGGGTGGCGCCGACGGCCATCCGGGCGGCGTGCGGGACGAGCAGTCCGATGAAGCCCACGGCGCCGCTGGCGGCGACCATGACGCCGGTGACCAGGGAGGCGAGGACGAAGACGGCGGCGCGGAAGCGGGCGGTGTCCAGGCCGAGGGCGGTCGCGCCCTCCTCGCCGAGGAGGAGCAGGTCGAGCGGCCGGGCGAGCGCCATGAGGACGGCGGTGCCGAGGGTGAGGACGAGGCCGGGCAGCAGGAGGGTGGACCAGCGGGCGCTGCCGAGGCCGCCCATCGACCAGTAGAGGGCTTCCTGGAAGTGCTCGGGGCGGGCGGAGACGACCAGGACGAGGGTGGTGAGGGCGGTGAGGATGTACGAGACGGTGACGCCGGCGAGGACGAGCCGGCCGCCGGTCAGTTCGCCGCCGCGCCGCGCGAGCCCGTAGACGAGGACCATCGCGACGAGGGAGCCGGCGAAGGCCGCGGCGGGCATGGCGACGGTGGTGGTGATTCCGCCGCCGACGCCGAGCACGAGGACCAGGACGGCGCCGGTGGACGCGCCGGAGGAGATGCCGAGGAGGAAGGGGTCGGCGAGCCGGTTGCGTACGAGTGCCTGGAGGACGGTCCCGACGACGGCGAGCCCGGCGCCGACGACCGCGCCGAGGAGGACGCGCGGCAGTCGTACGTCGAGCACGATCGTACGGAAGGGGCCGGGTTCCGCCCGCCCGGTCAGGGCGGCGAGGACCTGACCGGGCGGGATGCGGACGGAGCCGAGGGCGAGGGCCGCGACAACGGCGGCGGCGAGTGCGGCGGCGAGGCCGGTCAGCACGAGGGTGTGGCGTATCCGCCCGCGGGCGGGCGGGGTGGTGGCGCTCACCGGGTCTTACTTCACGGTCTCGGGGTGGAGTTGCGCGGCGAGTTCCGCGATGGCGTCGGGGGCGCGGACGCCGAGGACGACCTCGGAGAGGGGCATGACGGCGAACCGCTTGTTCCTGACCGCCGGGACGTCCTTGAGCACGGGGTCGTCCAGGAGGCGCTTCTCCTTCTGGGCGACGGTGGTGGAGCCGTAGTCGTAGATGACGACGGTCTCGGGCCTGCGGGCGACGACCTGTTCCCAGGTGGCGTCGCCGAAGGACTTGTCGAGGCCGGCGAAGACGTTGCGGCCGCCGGCGCGGGTGATCAGTTCGTTGCCGATGCCCTTGCCGCCCGCGGTGAAGGCGGTCTTGTCGCCGCTGTCGTAGACGAAGACGGAGAGCGGCTCGACGTCCTTGAGGTCCTCGGCGGTGTGCGCGACGGTGGTGCGGGCGTGGGCGATCCACTTCTCGGCGCGGTCGGGGACGCCGAAGGTGCGGCCGACCTCCCGTACCTCCTGGTAGACGTCGTCCAGGGTGGTCTTCCCCGTGGTGCAGTTCTCCAGGTTGAGCCGGGTGTTCACGCCGGAGTTCTTGAGCGCGTCGCGGCTGCGGCCGTCCCCGGCGTCGAAGGCGCTGGAGTAGCCGCCGTAGACGAAGTCGGGGTCGGCGGCGAGGAGCTTCTCCTTGGAGGGGTACTCCTTGGCGAGGACCGGGACGTCCGCGTAGGCCTTGGCGTAGGCCGGGAGGATCTTGTCGTCCAGGTAGGCGGTGCCGGCCAGGGACTTCTGGAGGCCGAGGGCCAGCATGACCTCGGTGGCGTGCTGGTTCATGGTGACCACCTGCTTCGGCGGGGCCTGGTAGGTGGTGGTCACGCCGCAGTTGGTGACGGTGTACGGGAAGCCCTGGGGGGCGTCGGCGGCGGGCTTCGCACGGGTCGCGTCCCTGCCGTCCGTGCTGTCGCCGCAGGCGGCGAGCGGGAGGAGGGCGGCGGACAGGGCGACGGCTATGAGCGCGCGGCGGCGCCCGGGAATGACATGCACGGCTGGGCCTCCTCCAGGGGATTTCCGCGTCCCCTGGTTGGTGGAAGAAGGGCGGCAGGTCAGTTCCTGGCTGCCGGGCCCCGGAGGGCTCGGTCACAGTGGCGGGACCGCGCCGGATTCGCACCGGCTTCCTGGGTCCTGCCGCCTCGGGTTCGCCGGTCAGTCTCTCAGACGCCCTCGGGGCCGTCCGCGACGACCTCGACGTCCTCTTCCGTGACCTGGCCGTCGACGATGCGGTACGAGCGGAACTGGAACGGGCCGAGGCCGTCGCTGTCGGCGGTGGAGACCAGCACGTAGTGGGCCCCGGGCTCGTTCGCGTACGTGATGTCGGTACGGGACGGGTAGGCCTCGGTCGCCGTGTGGGAGTGGTAGACGATCACCGGGTCCTCGTCGCGGTCGTCCATGTCCCGGTAGAGCTTGAGCAGGTCGGCCGAGTCGAACTCGTAGAAGGTGGGCGAGCGCGCGGCGTTGAGCATGGGGATGAAGCGCTCGGGGCGCCCGCTGCCGGCCGGGCCCGCGACCACGCCGCAGGCCTCGTCGGGGTGGTCGCGTCGGGCGTGCGCGACGATCTGGTCGTGCAGGGCCTGGCTGATGGTGAGCATGCTGGAAATATAAACGGACCCGGCCCCGCGGAGGGCGGGGCCGGGTCGGGTGTACGGAGGCCGGGGCCGGTCCCGTACAGAAGGCGATTACTGCGCCAGGAGCCGCTTACTCCGCCGCGGAGGCGTACTCGGGCGCGTCGCTCTCGGTGCTCCCGGTCGTACGGCGCTGGAGGAACCGCCAGCCCACCGCGAGACCCACGGCCCAGACCGCGCCGACGTACAGGGAGACCCGCGCGTCCTTGTCGTACGCGATCAGGCACGTGACGAGCGCCAGGAAGGCGACCGCGACCCAGCTGAACACCGCTCCTCCCGGGGCCGGGAAGGAGGACGCGGGCAGGCGGCCCGCGTCGACGGCTCGGCGGTAGCGGATGTGGCTGACCAGGATCATCAGCCACGTCCAGACCCCGGCGGCGGTCGCCACGGACGTGACGTACCCGAACGCCTTCTCCGGGACGATGTAGTTGAGGATCACGCCGATGCCCATCAGGGCGACGGAGACGGTGATGCCGAGCGCCGGGGTCCTGCGGGAGTTGAGCCTGCCGAAGGCCTTGGGCGCCTCGCTGTTGGCGGCGAGGCCGCGCAGCATCCGGCCGGTGGAGTACATGCCGGAGTTGCAGGAGGAAAGCGCGGCGGTGAGCACCACGAAGTTGACGATGCCCGCGGCGAGCGGGATGCCCATCTTCTCGAAGGCGTACACGAACGGGCTGGTGCCGGCGGAGAACTCGGTCCATTTGACGACGGCGAGGATGACGGAGAGCGCGCCGACGTAGAACACGATGATGCGCCAGGGCAGGGTGTTGATCGCCTTGGGGAGGGTCTTCTCGGGGTTCTCGGACTCGCCCGCGGTGACGCCGACGAGTTCGACGGCGAGGTAGGCGAACATCACGCCCTGGAGGGTCATCAGGCTGGAGCCGATGCCGTTGGGGAAGACGCCGTCGTGCGCGTAGAGGTTGGAGGCCTGCGCGGTGTCACCGGCCTCGGAGAAGCCGAGGGTGAGGACGCCGAGGCCGATCACGATCATGCCGATGATGGCGGTGACCTTGATCATCGAGAACCAGAACTCGACCTCGCCGAAGATCTTCACCGAGATCAGGTTCACACCGAAGAGGACAACGAGGAACACCAGCGCGCTGACCCACTGCGGGATCGCGGGGAACCAGAAGTGGATGTAGATGGCGGCGGCGGTCAGCTCGGCCATGCCGGTGACCACCCACATCAGCCAGTACGTCCACCCCGTCGCGAACCCGAAGAACGGGCCGAGGAACTCCCGGGCGTACTCCGCGAAGGAGCCCGACACCGGGCGGTAGAGCAGCAGTTCGCCGAGGGCCCGCATGATGAAGAAGATCACGACGCCGGCGAGGGCGTACATGAGGATGATGCTGGGCCCCGCCTTGGCGATGTTCGCTCCGGCGCCCATGAAGAGGCCGACGCCGATGGCGCCGCCGATCGCGATCATCTGGACCTGCCTGCTGCCCAGTCCGCGCTCGTAGCCCTCTTCGCCGGTGTCCTCTCCACCGGTACGGGGAGCGGCCTCGCCGCCGTCGCCGTGCCCCTTGTCGACCTGCGCAGAGGTCATGGTGATGCGCCCTTTCTCCCTGCCGGTCCACGCCGTCGTCGGCGGTGGACCGGTTCCTGATCCCCCCGGATACGGATGGAGTGCCGTCGGCGGTCGGCCGCTGGAAACACCCCCGGGGACAGGGGTGGCGTCCCCGGGGGGTCGTGCAGATCTATCACGGTGGAGGGGGTGACGGAGGAGCCGCGCTGTGGCGGAGGGCACAGGAAGAAGTGGACAAATTTCATCCGCGATCGCAAACGTCACGGGAGCGGTGACGTGATCGTTATGCCGAATTGAGGCTCCGCTGAGCGAACGGGAGGGGGCCGGCGCGGGCCCCCTCCACCCAGCCCGCGTCAGGACATCAGCGTCTCGACGAGGCTCTCCTGGAGCGCGCCGAGCCAGAGGTACGCCATCACCATCGGCTTGCGCGGATCGGTGTCGGGCAGCCGGTACAGCTCGGCGCCCTCGTCCTCGTCGGTGACCTCCAGGCGGGTGCCTATGGTCAGCCGGAGGTCGTTGAGGGCGCCCAGCCAGTGCCGGCACTCCTCGCCGGACAGCTTGAGGACGGCGCCGCCCTCGCCCGTGGGGCCCAGCGCGTCGAGCGAGCGGACGACGGCGATCCCGTCGGCGCGCTTGCGGTCCCGCAGGTCGTTCTCCGTGAAGCGCCTGAACTCCGAGGAGAACTCCTTCAGTTCCTCGTCGTCGTCGCCGTACGCGTCCGGGAAGAGCCGGGCCAGCGCGGGGTCCTCGGGCGGTTCGCTGGGGCCGACCGCGAAGAGCGCGGCGAGCGGGTCCTCGCCCTGGGCCGGCTCGTCGCCGGGGCCGATCAGCTCCAGCAACTGCATGGCCAGGGAGCGCAGGATCGAGATCTCCACCTCGTCGAGCGCGACGGCCGCGCCGCCGCCCGGGGTGGCCTCGAAGTGCCCGGCCATCAGTCGCGGTCCTGGGTCAGGGTCGCCCAGAGGCCGTATCCGTGCATCGCCTGCACGTCGCGTTCCATCTCCTCGCGGCTGCCGCTGGAGACGACCGCGCGGCCCTTGTGGTGGACGTCGAGCATCAGTTCGTGTGCCTTGTCCTTGGAGTAGCCGAAATACGTCTGGAAGACGTACGCCACATAACTCATGAGGTTGACCGGGTCGTTGTGGACGATCGTCAGCCAGGGCACGTCGGGTTCGGGGACGACGTATGTCTCCTCGGCCGATTCGGGGCGTTCGATCTCAGTCGGAGCAACACTCACGGTTCGGGACGACCTTCTTCTCTGCCGGTTGCAGCCCGGGATTCAGCCCTGCACGACCCATGCTGCCACCCACGGGGGCCGGTCGCACAAACGACTCCGCGGCGGCCGGAAAAGAAATCGTCACTCTGACGAGTATTGGGGGTAGCATCGTTCCCATGAACACTGCGGACCTTGGGCTGCCGGTGGACGTGCCGTCGACCGCGCTCTTCACCGACCAGTACGAGCTGACCATGCTCCGAGCCGCCCTCCAGGCCGGTACGGCCGACCGCCGCTCGGTCTTCGAGGTCTTCACCCGGCGGCTGCCCGAGGGGCGCAGGTACGGGGTCGTCGCGGGCACCGGGCGCGTCCTGGACGCCGTGGAGAACTTCCGCTTCGACGCGGACGTGCTGCGCTTCCTGCGGGAGCGGGAGATCGTCGACGAGGCGACGCTGTCCTGGCTGGCCTCGTACCGCTTCGGCGGGGACATCTGGGGCTACCCGGAGGGCGAGACGTACTTCCCGGGGTCGCCGATCCTGCGGGTGGAGGGCTCCTTCGCCGAGTGCGTGCTGCTGGAGACCGTGATCCTGTCGATCCTCAACCACGACTCGGCGATCGCCGCGGCGGCCTCCCGGATGTCGGCGGCGGCCGGGGGACGGCCACTGATCGAGATGGGCGCGCGGCGCACGCACGAGCTGTCGGCGGTGGCGGCGGCGCGCGCCGCGTACGTCGGCGGGTTCGACACGACGTCGGACCTCGCCGCCGGCTTCCGGTACGGCATCCCGACCGTGGGCACGAGCGCGCACGCCTTCACGCTGCTGCACGACACCGAGCGCGACGCGTTCCGGGCGCAGGTCGACGCGCTCGGGCAGGGCACCACGCTGCTGGTGGACACGTACGACGTGGCCGAGGCCGTGCGTACGGCGGTGGAGGTGGCGGGGCCCGAACTGGGCGCCGTCCGCATCGACTCGGGTGACCTGCTGCTGGTCGCGCACCGGGTACGGCAGCAGCTGGACGAGCTGGGCGCGGTGAACACCCGGATCGTGGTCACCTCCGACCTGGACGAGTACGCGATCGCCTCGCTGGCGGCGGCCCCGGTGGACGCGTACGGCGTCGGGACCCAACTGGTCACCGGCAGCGGGCATCCGACGTGCTCGATGGTCTACAAGATCGTGGCGCGCGCGGAGTCGGCGGATCCGGCGGCCCCGCTCGTGCCGGTGGCGAAGAAGTCCCTGGGCGGGAAGACGTCCATCGGCGGCCGCAAGTGGGCCGCGCGGCGGCGGGACGCGGAGGGCCGCGCGGAGGCCGAGGTGCTCGGCACCGGAGCCGTACCGGCCGAGCTGCTCGACAGCCAGCTGCTGGTACAGCTGGTCAAGGGCGGCAGGGTGGTGGCCCGCGAGCCGCTGGACGCGGCCCGGGACCGGCATTTCGCGTCACGGGCGGGGCTGCCGATGTCGGCGATCCAGCTCTCGCGCGGGGAGCCGGTGATTCCGACCGTGTACCTCTGACCGACGCCCGTCCCCTCCCCCCGGGGCGGCGGAGTCTCTAGGCTCAAAACCGCCCCGAAGCCGTCCGCTCCCACCGAAGGAAATCCGCCATGCACCGCGCCTTGATCGTCGTCGACGTTCAGAACGACTTCTGCGAGGGCGGGAGCCTCGCGGTGGAGGGGGGCGCCGATGTGGCCGCCGCCATCACCGACCTGATCGGCGAGGCGACCGCCGTGTACCGCCACGTGGTGGCGACCCGCGACCGCCACGTCGACCCGGGCGCCCACTTCGCCGCGGCTCCGGACGTCCCGGACTTCGAGACGACCTGGCCCGTGCACTGCGTGGCCGGTACGGAGGGGGTGGGCTTCCACCCCAACTTCGCCCCGGCGGTGGCCTCCGGCGCGATCGACGCGGTCTTCGACAAGGGCGCGTACACGGGGGCGTACAGCGGCTTCGAGGGCACGGACGAGAACGGCGCCGGACTGGCGGACTGGCTGCGGGAGCGCGGGGTGACCGAGGTCGACGTGGTCGGCATAGCCACGGACCACTGCGTACGGGCCACGGCCCTGGACGCGGCGCGTGAGGGATTCGTCACACACGTACTCCTGGACCTGACGGCAGGCGTGTCCCGAGAAACGACGGACCGGGCCCTGGAAGAGATGCGAGCAGCAGGAGTCACCCTCACAGGCAAGCCGCTGGTGGCCTGATCCACCCCACCCCCCGTCACCACGACAAACCCAGCCCGTCCGGCGCTTGAGGACACCTACGGCCGAAGGCCGTGCCCCACCGCCGGCCCGCGGCCTCAGAGCCGCGCACACAGGGCCGCAAGCGGCCCTAGGCGGCCCAACCCGCCGGCCTCCTCAGCAGCGCCCCTATGGGCTGCCACAGCTGCTCCACGCACTCCGGAGTCGTCCGCCACAGCAGCCCGTCCGGATGGTGCAGCACCGCCGTGATCTCGTCCAGCGTCGGCGGCTCCGCGTTCCCCCGCAGGTACACCGCCCGGAGCCCCAGATTCCGCAGCCTGGTCAGGGCGCGGGCGCGGTTTCCCGCGTGGACCAGGACGCGGACCGTGCCGCCCTCGGTCGTCGGGCTGGGCAGGGTCAGTGCCACCACCACCGTGCCGTTCGGGAGTCTGCTGAAGCCTCCGCCTGCCATGGTCTTCCTCTCCCCCGTGTGCCGGTCGGGCTCCGTCGTGAGACGTCTTGTCAATAAGAGGTCCGTAGGACGCACCTAAACACGATCGGCCGCCGCCCGCTAGAGGGCGACGGCCGATCATGCTTTGACCTGCGGTTACTTCCGGTTACCGACCGGAGGGACCCACGTGGACCGTGAGCGTCTGGCCGTCCAGCGGCTGACCGACGATCGTGATCTTCGTGTTCGTGTCAGGAACCTGGACACTTCCCTGCGGGTTCGCCGCGTCGAAGTAGGTGCCCTTGCGGTCGTCGAAGACCGGCGAGCCGAGCTTCGGCTTGATCTTGGCCGCGACGTTCGCCTTGTGCAGCGTCAGACCCTGCGTCGGCCACCAGCTGAACGTGGAGTCGTAGGCCTGGATGCGGTTGCGCATCAGCGACCCGTCCGCCCACTTCTCGGCCTTCGCGTGCGCGTCGATCGGCAGGACAAGACCCTCGCCCGCGTGCTGGCTGGTGTTGTTGTCCTTCTGCGAGGTGTCCCACAGCCAGATCAGCAGACCGGTCTGGTACGGGAAGTGCTCCACCTTGCTGTCGTTCGGGGCCGCGAAGCCGAAGTTGTACGGACCGACCTTGAGGGTCTCGTCGTACGACACGTACTGGCGGTTCTCGGCGATGTAGTACTGCGGGTAGTCCTGGGTGAAGGACTCACCGATGCGCGAGAAGCCCTTCGCGGTCCAGCCCGCGTCGTCGCCCTCGGCGTTGTCCGTGAACAGCGGGGCGCCATTGGCGACCACGCTGATCGCGTCGGCCGCGAAGCCCTTGCCGCCCGCGCCGCCGTCCGTCTGGTAGCGGAAACGGACGTCGACCTTCTTGCCCGCGTACGCGTTCAGGTCGTAGACGAGCTTCTTGTACGAGCCCGAGCCACCGGTCAGCGCCGGCTTGTCGGCCGAGTCACGGGTGATCGGCAGACCGTCCGCGGTGCCTTCGGCCGGCGTCCAGTTGGTGCCGTCCGTGGAGACCTCGGCGTACAGGTAGTCGTAGTCGGCCTCAATGTCCCACCAGCCCTGGAGCTCCAGGGACGCCGTGGACTTGCCGGTCAGGTCGACCGAGCGGGTGAGGGTGTTCTTGAGGTCGTCACCCATGTCGCTCCACCACTGCTTGGAGCCCTCGGCGGGCTTCACGACCGTGGTGGTCTCTTCCTTGGGCGGCAGGTCCACGATCAGCGCCTGCGGGTTCTTGGTGTTGTACTCCGAGACACCCAGCTTGACGGTCGAGTTCGTCGCGGCCTTGGCCTTGGCGTAGTCGAGCCAGCCGAGCTGGAGCTTGTCCCAGGCCGTCATGTCGCCCGGCCGGTCGCCGATGGCGTCCTTGCCGTTGCCCAGCCAGGAGCCCGACGACATCAGGGTCCAGAAGGCGGTGGAGTTGTCGCCGCCCGCGGTGTCGTACAGGTCGGGCAGGCCCAGGTCGTGGCCGTACTCGTGCGCGAAGACGCCGAGGCCGCCGTTCTCCGGCTGCATCGTGTAGTCGCCGACCCAGATGCCGGTGTTGCCGATCTGCGTACCGCCGGACTTGTTCTCCGCGGGGCCGGTGCGGCCCGCGTCCGTGCCGTACGCGTACCAGCGGTGCGCCCACAGGGCGTCGGGGCCCTCGGCGCCGCCGCCGGCCGACTCGTCCTCGCCCGCGTGGACGATCTGGAAGTGGTCGATGTACCCGTCGGGCTCGTTGAAGTTGCCGTCGCCGTCGAAGTCGTACCGGTCCCACTGGTCGTAGCCGGAGAGGTCCGCCTTGATCTGCGCGTCCGTCCGGCCCTTGGCCTTCTGGTCCGCGGCCCAGGCGGTGACGCCGTCCTTGACCGTGTCCCAGACGTTGGCGCAGTTGGAGCTGCCGCAGTAGTTCGAGCCGTAACGGGCCTCGTTGTACGGGACCTTGACCCAGTCCGAGACCTCGCCGTCGACCGAGTAACGCCCGGAGGACGTCTTCTCGTAGTAGGTCTTCAGCGATTCCTTCGGCTTGCCCTTGCGGTCCTTGCCCTCACCGAAGTAGAGGTCCTGGAAGTGCGTCTGGTTGTAGTCGGCCTGCCAGGCGGTGGAGTTGTCCACCTTCCGGTCGGGCTCGGCTATCTCGTTGTGCTGCGGCCCGGGCGTGCCGCCGAACTTGACGACCGGCGGCTTGGGGCCGGCCGCGCCGTCCGGGTCGTACTGCGTGGTGGTGTCGACCTGGTCGCCGAACTCCACCAGCACGGTGAAGATCTTGTCGGTCTTCTCGCGGCCCAGCTCGACGTACTTCTTGTTGCCGAGCTTGACGACCTGCGAGCCGCCGCGCGACTCGACCTTGGCGTCACCCGAGATGACCTGTTCCATGGCGGCGCTGCGCTCGGCCGCCTGCTGCTTGCTGAACGGGCCGTCGAGGTCGTGGTCGACCTCGGCCTTCTGAGGAGCCGGGTCGCGGCGCTCGATGCCGGCCGAACCGGACGAGGGATTGCCCTCGGCCTGTGCCGTGGTGAAGGCAGAAGCGGTGGCGGCGGTCGCGGCGAGTGCCACGATCACCGCGGACACTCTTCTTGCCCGTCGGTTGCTGATCACGTGATGCTGTCCTCCCCGGCGCATGCGGGCGGCGGTCCGGGAGTTGGGGGATCCGCGCGCGTATGCGCGTCATAAGTGGCTGTATTTGATCTGAGTTGAAGGAGAAAAGCCAGACCTTGACTTGAACTGGTCAAGTGCATTATGCGAGGGGGGACCTCCGGTATACGGACGGGGGTGGGGTACGGCCCCCGGCCCCGCGGGGGCCCCGGCCCCAGGCGGCGTCCGGATGCCGGGATATTCGAACAACAGGCGCACTGAATCCCGCACTTGGCGGGAGACGTGACTCCGTGCGCCCCCCGTGCGACGGCACCGTGGGTTAGCTCACGCTTACTGTTGGTTCCACGGGGGCATCCACCGTCGTAGAGTCGGCGAAGACCGCGACTGACAGTGCAATCACCAGCGCGATCAGTGCGCTTAGAGCGATCAGAGCGACCAGTACGACCAGTACGACCACTGTGAGCGGCAGTGAGGCGTACGCGCGAGACACGCGAGACACCCAACCGATGCTCCGAGGGACGGATTCCGCCATGCCGCGTCCGACTGCCGCACAGCTCGCCTACGGTTCCGCCACGGTCGTCTGCTCGACCCTCGCCATGCTGCTGCTCTCCGGTACGTCCACGGGAATCGGTGTCGCGGTGATCGGTATAGCGGCTCTCGCGCTGGGGCTGCTCGTCGCCCTGACCGTACCGCTGCCCGGCCGGGCCAGGGCGGCTCGCGCCGCGGGCGGGGCCCGTACGGCCGCCGGTGCCCCGACCGGGACCGGCGGGGAGACCGGGAAGGCCCGGGTGCCGGCCGCACGTGCCCACGCGGGTGCGGGCGCCGAGTCCCGCTTCGGCCAGCATTCACTGCGCCGCTGAGACGACGACGGTTCTGGCGGCCCGGTCGTGCAGGCCCTGTCTGTAGGGCTTGCCCGTCCAGATCGTCAGGATGATGATCGCCCACCAGAGGCAGAAGCAGCAGAGCAGCGCGGGCAGCCAGAGGATGACGGCCCGCAGCAGCGCGGCGTTCGTGTCCGGCACGCCGCCGTTGTTGAGCATCGCGACGCGCAGCCCCAGCCAGCGCTTGCCGAGCGTCTGGCCGTTCCTTTTGGTCAGCAGGGTGTCGTAGGCGACGTAGGCGATGAGCGAGATGAGCGACCAGAGCCACTGCCTGCCGGTGTTCACCTGATCGGTGAAGTCGTTCCACCCGTTGTTCCCGTTCGACGTCGACGTGTCGAAGCCGCCGACGGCGAGCGAGAGGATCGCCACGGGGATGGCGATGACCAGGACGTCGATGATCCGGGCCGTGAGCCGTTTGCCGAAGGGCGCGAGGGGCGCCATGCCGGCGTAGGGGTCCGCACCGCCGTAAGGACCGCCGCCGTCGAGCGGGTCCCCGCCGTACGGACCGTCTCCTCCGCCCCCGCCCCCGTACCGGCCGCCGCCTCCGGGGCCTCTCCGGCCGCCTCCTCGGGAGCCTCCCGAGGGGCCGCCGAAGGGGTCCGAGCCTTCCGGGGGAGGTGGGGGCGGGACACCCGCCGCTCCCCCGTACGGAGATCCGTACGGTGAGCCCTCGGACGGCCGGTCGCCCTCCCCCGACGGCCCGTCACCCCCCGGCCGTGAGCCCTCCGACCGTGAGCCCTCCGACCGTGAGTCCTCCGGCCGTGAGCCCTCCGACGACGGAGACTGCCGCGGTTTCTTGCGAAACGGGTCGTCGTCGGGTGGCTGCTGGCCGGGCGGCCGGTCGTTGCTCATGGGGGCAGTGCACCGCGCCCGCGAGGGGCCCGCAACGGCTTGCCCGCCGTTCGGAGGTACGGGGACACGGGAGCGCGGACGTCCGCGTACAGCTGACGGAGGGTCTGCCGACCCCTCGTCAGGCTCGGTCCTTCACCGCCGTCGTGCCGGTCAGCCCGCCACGAAGGTGTGCGCGGCCTTGTCGTGCCAGCACTGCCGCCACGGCCGGTCGAACAGGCACCACAGGACATTGAGCACACCCACCGCGAGCAGCCCCAGCACCCCGTAGACCAGCCAGCGGCGCAGGGCCGCGCCGAAGGTCGGGGCCTCGTGGGACTCGATGTCCCGCACCTGGAGGCCGCAGAGCTTCTTGCCCAGCGTGCGGCCCCACTTGGCGGTGGGCAGCGCCTCGTACAGCACCCCGACGACCAGCAGCGCGCCGAGTACGGCGCCGAGATACCCGGCCGTCGTCGAGTCGAGCAGCCAGACGGTGACGGTCTCGCCCGTCTGCTTCGCCGCCTCGATCTTGTCGTCCACATGCGTGCGGGCCTTGGCCGCGAGCGGCAGGGCGACGGCCCCGACGATCGCGCCGAGCACGAGGGTGTCGATCAGCCGGGCCACGAGCCGCTTGCCGAGCCCGCCGGGCCTGGCGGCCGCCTGGGCCTGCGCGGCCTGGAGGAACGGGTCGCTGACCGGGGGCTTCCACGGCACCACGGGCTGGTCGCCCGCGGGCTGCGCGAGCTGGTGCACCTGCTGGGCCCAGGAGGCGGAGCCACCACCGGCGCCGGCCTGGCGGGGCTGCTGCGGTTGCTGGGCCTGCTGGGCTTGCTGGGCTTGCTCGGGTGATGGTTGCGGCGCCTGTTGCCGGGACTCCTTCTGCGACTGCGGGGGTACGGTGCCCGCCCCGCCCGCGCCGGGGGTCATGGAGCGGACCGACAGCGCGCCGTCCGCCTGGCCCGTACGGCCGCCCGCCACGGCGTCCTCGTCCTTGGCGCGGCGCGCCGCGCGCAGGGCACGGATGGCGACCGTGCTGTCGACCGGAGGCTGGTTCGCCGCCCCGGAGGACGGGATCTGGCCGGGGACGGCGGCGGGCCGGTCCGTACCGCCCTCGCCGGTGTCGGCTCCCGTGCCCGTGCCCGTACCAGAGCCACTGCCCGTACCCGCGCCCGGTCCCGAGGGGACACCGCGGCGCATGGCGCGGATCGCGACCGTGCCGTCCGTGACGGGCGCGCCGTCGTCCGTACCGGGACCCAGCGCGCGGACCCCCGGCAGGGCTCCGCCCGTGGGGTCGACGCGTGCGGGGAACGGGACGTCGCGGCGCGGCGCGGCGGGCTCGGAGGACGGGTTCGGGACGCGCGGGTCCTGGGCGGGAGCCCCCCACGAGACGCGGTTGTCCCGCTCGCCGCCGAAGCCGGTCTGCCGTGAGACGTCGGCCTGCCACGCGGACGCCGGTTCCTGGCGGGGCTGTTCGGCGGCCCGCGCCTCCTCGTCGAAGAACACCGGTCCCGTCTCCTCGACGGCGGGCACCGCGGGCGCGCCGGACGCCGCCGCCTCGGCACCGGGCGGTGCGGGGCGGCTCGATCCGGGCACCCACGCTGCTCCGTTCCAGTACCGGACGTATCCCGGGATGGACGGATCGGGGTAGTAGCCGGGAGCGGGGTTGCCGTCTCCGGTCGCCGAGGTTGGGGCGCTCATCACCGTGGTCCCGTATCTCCTCTGAGCCAATTCAGAGTCCACATCTATCAGACCACCGGGGTCCCCATGGCCGCTCCTGTCGTTTGAGCCACTTTCCGGTCAGAGTGACGGCACAGAGGGCGAGGGTCCGGAAGCACGCGATCAGGCGCACGCGCGGGGCGTGCGCCGCCCCCGGAGGCCACTTTCGGAGTCGTGTCGAAAAGTCGCACCGCGAAGTCGCGTCATGAATCGTCCGTACCGCGCTCTCTTCCGGTACGGCCCGCCGTCAGGGCCCGTACCGAGAGAGGAAGTGCCGCCCATGCACACCGTGGTGGAACGCGAGCTGGAGCTGAACCTGGTGCTGTCGCCCGAGCGCAGCATCCCCGTCCCGGCCCGGCTGACCTATCGCACGGACGATCCGTGCGCCGTGCACATCGCCTTTCACATCGGCTCCGAGGCTCCCGTCCACTGGACCTTCGCCCGTGAACTCCTCGTGGAGGGGATCTTCCGGCCGTGCGGGCACGGTGACGTACGGATCTGGCCGACGAAGTTCGGCGGGCGCAGCGTCCTGTGTGTGGCCCTCACCTCCCCGGACGGTGACGCGCTGCTGGAGGCGCCGGCCGTGGCCGTGTCGGCCTGGGTGGAGCGAACGCTGCGGATCGTGCCGCCGGGGACGGAGTGCGAGCGGCTCGGCATCGAGGAGGGGCTGGCGGGGCTGCTGGCCCCGGCGCCCGCCGACGACCTGTGGCTGCGGGACCCGTGGCCCTCGGACGAGTCGGCGGAGCCGGCCGACTCCGCCGAGGGGGAGATGGAGGCGGGGTGACCGCCACGACCGGCGGGGTGATTGCCAGGATCGGTGGGGTGACCGCCAGGACCGGTGGGACGTGACGTCAGAAGAGCTTGCCCGGGTTCAACAGGCCGAGCGGGTCGAAGGTCTGCTTGATGCCCCGCTGCAACTCCAATCCCACCGGCCCCAGTTCGCGCGCGAGCCATTCCTTCTTCAGTACGCCGACGCCGTGTTCGCCGGTGATCGTGCCGCCCAGTTCGAGTCCGAGCGCCATGATCTCGTCGAAGGACTCGCGGGCGCGGCGGGACTCGTCGGGGTCCGCCGCGTCGAAGCAGACGGTCGGGTGGGTGTTGCCGTCGCCCGCGTGGGCGCAGACGCCGATCGTGAGCCCGTACTTCTCGCCGATCCGCTCGATGCCTTCGAGCAGGTCGCCGAGGCGGGAGCGCGGTACGCACACGTCGTCGATCATCGTCGTGCCCTTCACCGTCTCCAGCGCGGGGAGCGCCAACCTCCTGGCCTGGAGCAGCAGTTCGGATTCGGCGGTGTCCTCCGCCGGGACGACCTCGGTGGCGCCGGCCGCCTCGCACAGCAGGCCGACCGCCGTCAGGTCGGCCCCGGGGTCGTGGGTGTCGAAGGCGGCCAGCAGGAGGGCCTCGGTGGTTTCGGGGAGGCCCATGTTCGCCATCGCGTTGACGGCCCGGACGGTCGTACGGTCCATCAGTTCGAGGAGGGACGGGGTGTGGCCGCTCTCCATGATCCGGCAGATCGCGTCGCACGCGGCGGTCGCGCTGCCGAACTCGGCCGCCAGGACCAGCTGGCGCGGCGGCTGGGGGCGCAGGGCGAGGACGGCCCGGACGACGATCCCGAGGCTGCCCTCGGAGCCGACGAAGAGGCGGGTCAGGTCGTAGCCGGCGACCCCTTTGGCCGTACGGCGGCCGGTGGTGAGGAGCCGTCCATCGGCGAGGACGACGTCGAGGCCGAGGACGTACTCGGCGGTGACGCCGTACTTGACGCAGCACAGTCCGCCGGAGGCGGTGCCGATGTTCCCGCCGATCGTGCACGTCTCCCAGCTGGAGGGGTCGGGCGGGTAGTAGAGGCCCTGTTCGCCGACGGCGCGGGAGAGCGTGGCGTTGACGACGCCGGGTTCGACGACGGCGATCCGGTCGACCGGGTTGATCTCCAGGATCCGGTCCATCTTCAGCAGGGAGAGGACGATGCACCCGTCCGAGGCGTTCGCGGCCCCGGACAGGCCCGTGCGGGCGCCCTGCGGGACGACGGGGACGCGCAGGGCCGTGGCCGTACGCATGACGTGCTGCACCTGTTCCACCGAGCGGGGCAGGACCACCACCGCCGGGGTGCCCGCCTCGCAGAAGCTCGCCATGTCGTGGGCGTAGGACGCCGTGATGTCGGGGTCGGTGATCAGGGCTTCGCCGGGCAGTCCTGCCCGCAGCTGTGCGAGGAGATCGTCCATGATCCCAGCGTCGCATCCGGGGCCATCGGTGTGAACCCGTCTGCGATCCACCACGCGGGAGCGGGTGTGCTCTTCGTATTGACGCACAGTAATCAGCATGAACGCCATGAAGACGGATCAGCTCAAGCAGGTCAGGCGGGCGGCGCTGGCCGCCGGGGTCGGCGGAGCGCTGGTCGCCGGTGTCCTGCTGGTGGTGCCGGACCGGGGGGAGGAACCGGCGCGGGCGCCCGGCCCCGAGGCCCGTGCGCTGGCCGCGGTGGGGGCGGGGGCGCCGGCGGCGCTGCCGGACCTGAACGCGCTCGTCCGGGGCCGGGAGGACCGGGTACGGACGCATCCCGAGGATGCCGGGGCGTGGGCGGTGCTCGGCTCGGCGTATGTGGAGCGGGGGGTACGGGGGGCGGATCCGGCGTACTTCCCGAAGGCGGACCGGGCGCTGCGGCGGTCGCTCCAGGTGCTGCCGGGCGGGGCGGGCGGGGCGGGCTCGGGCTCTCGCGGGAAGGGCGTGTCCGCCGGCGTGTCCGCCGGCGTGTCCGCCGGCGCGTCCGGCCGTACGGACGCGCTGATCGGTCTCGGCGCGCTCGCCAACGCCCGGCACGACTACGGCGCCGCCAAGAAGTGGGGCGAGGAGGTTCGGAAGCGGGAGCCCGGCCGCTGGGCCGCGTACCCGGTGCTGATCGACGCGTACAACGGTCTCGGCGACTACGCGGCGGCGGGCAGGGCGCTCGACAGGCTCAAGAAGCTGCACTCGGGCGCGCCCGTGCTGGAGCGGTCCGCGGAGGTCTACCGGGACCGGGGCTGGCGCGAGGACGCGGCGGCGAAGGCGGTCGAGGCGACGGCACGCGCGGCCTCGCCGGCGGAGAAGGCCGAAGCGCTGTACACGCAGGGCGAGTTGTCCTGGGAGCGGGGTGAGCCGGCGGAGGCGCTGGGTCACTACGACGCCGCGCTGAAGGCGGTACGGAACCACGCCGCGTCCCTGGCGGGGCGGGCGAGGGCGCTGGCGGCGCTGGGCCGTACGGAAGAGGCGTACACGACGTACCAGCGGGCGATCGAGGAGGTGCCGAGGCCCGAGTACGCCCTGGAACTGGGCGAGTTGTACGACGCGCGGGGGCTGGACGGCGACGCGCAGAGCCAGTACGCGGCGCTGCGCGCCCGCGCGGAGGAGGCGCAGGCGCAGGGCGTGAACGAGGAGTTGGTCCTGGCGCGCTTCGAGACCGACCACGGGGATCCGAAGTCGGCGGTGGAGCGGCTGCGGGCGGAGTGGGCGCGGCAGCACCGGAGCATGGAGGTCGCGGACGCGCTGGGGTGGGCGCTGTTCCGTACGGGTCAGGGCAAGGAGGCTCTCACGTACGCGAAGAAGGCGACGGAACAGGGCAGGCGGAGCGCGCTGTTCTCGTACCACCGGGGCGAGATCGAGCGCTCGCTGGAGATGACCGGCGCCGCGCGCCGCCATGTCGGGGAGGCGCTGCGCACCCATCCGGCCTTCTCGCCGCTGCTGGCGCCGAAGGCGCGTGAGGCGCTGGACGCGCTGGGGGAACCGGCGGCGGGGGGTCCCAAGGACATGTACGGGAAGGCGGGTTCGGGTCTCTCGGCGGAGGCGGAGTAGGTCCGGGCGTGTGTCCGGGCGCGTGTCCGGGCGCGTGTGTTCGGCGGGCGGACAGGGGACGGGTACGGCCCCACGGGTCAGTTTCCGTGGGGCCGTACGGCGTCCAAGCGTTCAACACCCGTGCGGAAGCGGCACGTCAGAGATTGCCGCGCTTCTCCTGCTCGCGCTCGATCGCCTCGAAGAGCGCCTTGAAGTTGCCCTTCCCGAAGCCCATCGAACCGTGCCGTTCGATCATTTCGAAGAAGACCGTCGGGCGGTCCTGGACGGGCTTGGTGAAGATCTGGAGCAGGTAGCCGTCCTCGTCGCGGTCCACCAGGATCTTGAGCGCGCGCAGCGTCTCGACGGGGACGCGCGTCTCCCCCGCCCACTCGCCCAGGGTGTCGTAATACGAGTCGGGGGTGTCGAGGAACTGGACTCCCGCGGCCCGCATGGCCCTTACGGACGCGACGATGTCGTTCGTCGCGAGCGCGATGTGCTGGACGCCGGCCCCGCCGTAGAACTCCAGGTACTCGTCAATCTGCGACTTCTTCTTGGCGAGGGCGGGCTCGTTGATGGGGAACTTCACCTTGAGCGTGCCGTCCGCGACGACCTTCGACATGAGCGCGGAGTACTCGGTGGCGATGTCGTCGCCCACGAACTCCTTCATGTTGGTGAAGCCCATCACCTGGTTGTAGAAGCCCACCCACTCGTTCATCCGGCCGAGTTCGACGTTGCCCACGCAGTGGTCGACGGCCTGGAAGGTGCGCTTGGCGGGGGGCTCGACGATCGGGTCGGCGGCGGCGAAGCCCGGCAGGTAGGGGCCGTCGTAACAGGAACGCTCGACCAGGGTGTGGCGGGTCTCGCCGTACGTGGCGATGGCGGCGCGGACGACGGTGCCGTGCTCGTCCTTGGTCTCGTACGGCTCCTCGATGCCGCGTGCGCCGTGCCCGGTGGCGTAGGCGTAGGCGGCCCGGACGTCGGGCACCTCGATGGCCAGGTCGACCACTCCGTCGCCGTGCTCGGCGACGTGCGCGGCGAGGAAGCGGCCCCAGTCGGTCGAGGGCTTGATGACGGACGTGAGGACGAAGCGGGCGGCGCCGTTGGTGAGGACGTAACTCGCCGTCTCCCGGCTGCCGTTCTCCGGCCCCGCGTAGGCGACGAGTTTCATGCCGAAGGCCGTGGCGTAGTAGTGCGCGGCCTGCTTGGCGTTGCCGACGGCGAAGACGATCGCGTCCATGCCCTTGACCGGGAAGGGGTCGGCGGCGCGCGCGGTGTCGGGAGCGGTACCGAGGTGCATCGAGGTGTCTGCCATGGGCTCAGCGTCACCCCGTTCCACAAGGTGCGCAACAGTTCGCGGCTTCACTGGGCAATCTGTCCGGTGGGGGGCGAGAATGACGGGGCGATCTGCACAGAGTGACCATGGAACGGCCATGGTTCGACCTCGGGGAGACGGTCATGGGTATCGACGGACTCGACGGCAGGCTGATCGTGCTGCTGGCGCGGGAGCCCCGGATCGGGGTGCTGGAGGCCTCGCGGCGGCTCGGGGTGGCGCGCGGGACCGTACAGGCGCGGCTGGACCGGCTCCAGGCGCAGGGGGTGATCCGGGGGTTCGGCCCGACGGTGGATCCGGCGGCGCTCGGCTATCCGGTGACGGCCTTCGCGACGCTGGAGATCAAGCAGGGGCAGGGCGCGGACGTACGGTCCCATCTGGCGACCGTTCCGGAGGTGCTGGAGCTGCACACCACGACGGGGCAGGGCGACATGCTGTGCCGGCTGGTGGCGCGTTCGAACGCGGATCTCCAGCGGGTGATCGACCGGGTGGTGGGGTTCGAGGGGATCATGCGGGCGTCGACGGCGATCGTGATGGAGAACCCCGTACCGCTGCGGATCATCCCGCTGGTGGAGCAGGCGGCGGGGGATTCCGAGGCCGGGTGAGCCGGGCATGCAAAGAAGACGATGCAAAAGATTGGTTGCAAAGAAATGCTTGCATCGAATCCTTTGCATGTCTATCGTGGAGGCATGCCAGAAGCTTCGCGCCCCTCCGCCCGTGACGACGTCCACGCCCTGGACCCGCACACCCTCCGCGGGCTCGCCCATCCGATACGGATGCGCCTGCTCGCCGCCCTGCGGCACCACGGCCCCGCCACGGCCTCCCAGTTGGCCGAGCGGCTCGGCGAGTCGAGCGGTGCGACCAGCTACCACCTGCGGCAGCTGGCCACGTACGGGTTCGTGGAGGACGCGCCGGAGCTGGGCAAGGGGCGCGAGCGCTGGTGGAAGGCGGCCCGTCAGGGCACGAGCCTCGACCGTTCCCTGTACACGGACTCCGACCCGAGCACCCGCACGGCCGTGGAGGTCTTCCTGGAAGAGCTGGCGGATTCCCACGCCCGGGAGGTGTCCACCTGGGTCCACTCCGCCATCGACTGGCCGGTGGAGTGGCACGGGAGCGCGAACCTCAGCGACTACACGCTGCGGCTGACACCGGAGTTGACGGCGGAGATGAACGCGGAGGCGCACGCGCTCATCGAGAGCTACCGGGAACGCGCTCTTCCGGAGGACGCGGAGAACGTGGCGCAGGTGCGCGTCCATCTCCACGCGCTGCCGCAGGCCGACGACTGACCACACCGTACCGACCGTTCCTCACGGCGCCCCACACCTCGGCGCCCCACCATCGATCGCGACCCGGGGGTTCCTCATGCATGCCGACATTCACCTGATGCTGCACAGCGAGCACTCCACCGAGCTACGGAGGCAGGCCGACGAGGACCGGCGCGCGGTCGCCGTCTCACGCGCCGCACTCGCTCCGCGCGCCGCCTCGCCCGGGGAGCCGGACCTCGCGTCGCATGATCTCCGGGCGCGGCTGGGCTGGACGATGGTGGAGCTGGGGCTGCGCCTCGCGAGCCGTCCCCCCGCACGAGAAATCCCCCTCGCGTGAGCCGCCGGAAGGCGGCACCCGGGGCCGGGGCCGTGGCCGGGAACAGCGCCGCGCCCGGGTACGACAGGCGGCCGCTGACCGCGGTCCTCGCCGCCAACACCGTCTCCATCGCCGGGAGTTCACTGACCCTGATCGGCGTCCCGTGGTTTGTCCTCCAGACCACGGGCAGCGCGGGACGGGCCGGGATCGTCGCCTTCTGCGCGACGCTCCCGGTGGTGATCGCGGCCGTTGTCGTCGGCCCGGTCATCGACCGGCTGGGACGGCGCCGGGTGTCCATCGCCTCCGACCTGGTGTGCGCGGTCGCGGTGGCCGCCGTCCCGCTCTTGCACTTCGCGGGGGCGCTGGACTTCTGGATGCTGTGCGTGCTGATGGCCCTCAGCGGTCTGGTGCACACGCCCGGTCTCACGGCGCGTTCCGTCCTCGTCCCCGACCTCGCCGAGCGCGCCGGGACGACCATGCCCAGGGCCGCGAGTCTCCTCGACGCCGTCTCGCGCGGGGCCCGCATGCTCGGGGCGGCGCTCGCGGGTGTGCTGATCGCGTTCCTCGGCGCCGAGACGGTCCTGCTCCTGGACGCGGCGACCTTCGCCGTCTCGGCGGCGCTGATAGCCGCCGGGGTACGGGGCGTGCGCGCGGCCGAGCCGCAGCGCCTCGCGCCCGTCTCCGTGAAGCGGTACCGCACGGAGCTGCGCGAGGGCTACGCCTTCCTGGTCCGCACGCGCCTGCTGCTGGGGATCACGGTCATGGTGATGATCACCAACGGCCTCGACCAAGGCTGGGGCGCGGTCCTGCTGCCGGTCCACGCGCGGGAGGATCTGGGCGGCCCCACCGATCTCGGGCTGCTGACGGCCGTGTTCGGCGGCAGCGCGCTGCTCGGGGCCCTGCTGTACGGGGCGTTCGGCGACCGCTTCCCCCGGCGTGTGGTGTTCGCGGTGGCGTTCCTCATATGCGGGGCGCCCCGGTATGTGGTGGGGGCGCTGGTGGACGGGACGGTGCCGCTGGCGGTGACGATGGCGGCCGGCGGGCTCGCGGCCGGGGTGCTCAACCCGATCCTGACCACGGTCATCTTCGAGCGGGTGCCGACGGAACTGCGCAGCCGGGTGTCGGGGGTGACCATGGCGGGCGTGGAGATGACCATGCCTCTGGGCGGGCTGGTGGCCGGTCTGCTGGTGGAACGGGCGGGGCTGGGTCACGCGATGCTGGCCTTCGGAGGGGTCTACCTGCTGGCGACGCTGAGCCCGCTGGTCTTCCCCGCCTGGCGGGACATGGAGCGCGCACCGGTACGGGACCGGGCGGGCGGCGCCTCCGAGGAGGCCGCCGTGGCGGCCGTGGCCGATCGGCCTGCCGGAGCCGCCGGGGTCAGCAGCTCGGGACCGAGCCGCCCTTCTCCAGCGCCCGCAGGGCCGACACCGCGCCCTTGAGGGTGGTGACCGGCACGAGCCGCATGCCCGTGGGCAGTTCGGCCTTGGCGTCCCCGCACTCCGCCTTCGGTACGAGGAAGACCGTGGCCCCGTCGCGGCCGGCGGCCTGGGTCTTCAAGGACACCCCGCCGACCGCGCCGACCTTGCCGGCCCCGTCGATCGTGCCCGTACCGGCGATGGTGCGGCCGCCGGTCAGGTCGCCGCCCGAGCCGTCGCCGTCCAGCTTGTCGATGATGCCGAGGGCGAAGAGGAGCCCGGCGCTGGGGCCGCCCACGTCGGCGAGGTGCAGGCTGACGTCGACCTTCTCCGGGTCCTCGCCCAGGAAGCCGAGGGCGGCCTCGGTCGCGGAATCCTGCGAGTCCGCCATGTCGCGGGTGTTGTGCCGCTGGATCTCCTGGTCGGACTGGCCCGACGGGTAGACCGCGTCACGCGGCAGGACGGCCTCGTCGGTACGGAACCAGCCCTTGGCCACGTCGGCCAGGTCGACGTCGGCGGACGGCCCGGTCGCCACGATGGTCGTCAGCCGCAGCTGCCCCTTCGTCGTGCGGGTGGGCGCGCCCTTGATGGTGATGACCTCCTGCCCCTGGTCCGAACCGAGGACGTCCGCGGTCAGTCCGGGCTGCGCCACGGCGTACGGCAGCGGCGCGGCGCCCGCGACGGCGAGCAGCGCGACCACCGGGAGGGCGCAGAGACCGAGACTGAGGGGGCGCGAGAGACGAGGAGGCACGGTGTCAATGTATCGGCCGCCACGGGGACGGCGTCGGGGTGGCCGGGGTCGGGGCGGGCCCGTCACGTACGGTCCGCCGCTCCCCCGTCACCCCCGCGGCTGTCCCCGCCGCTCAGCGCAGGGCGTCGGCCACCTCGCGGGCCGCGTCCACGACGCGCGGGCCGACCCGTTCCGGCACGGAGTCGGCGAGCATCACCACTCCCACGCTCCCCTCTATGCCGGTCACGCCGATCAGCGCGGCGGCGGCGCCGCTGGCGCCCGCCTCCAGCTCGCCCTGGGTGAGGGTGCAGAGGGGCTCGGTGAGCGCGTTCTGCCGGGCGGCGAGGATGGCCTTGCCGGCGGCGCCCCGGTCCAGGGCGTGCCGGAAGCCGGCCCGGTAGGCGACGTGGTAGTCGGTCCAGGTGGGTTCGACGACGGCGACGGCCAGGGCCTCGGCGCCGTCGACGAGGGTCAGGTGCGCGGTGGCGCCGATGTCCTCGGCGAGGGAGCGCAGGGCGGGCAGGGCGGCTTCCCGTACCAGCGGATGCACCTGGCGGCCCAGGCGCAGCACTCCGAGGCCCACCCTGGCCCGGCCTCCCAGGTCGCGGCGGACCAGCGCGTGCTGCTCCAGCGTGGCGAGCAGCCGGTAGACGACCGTCCTGTTGACGCCGAGCTTGTTGGACAGCTCGGTGACGGTCAGGCCGTGGTCGGTGTCGGCGAGCAGTTTGAGGACACGTAGTCCCCGGTCGAGCGTCTGGGATGTCTCCGCGGTCACGACGCCCTCTCCTTCGGAGTGAGTGGCGACGGCTCTCTCACGGTGTGACGGCACCGGTCCCATCGGCGACGCACGGAGAGGCCGGCGGCGAGCCTTGGCGCACCGGCTGCGCTCCGAGGCGGCTTTGCCACGGGGCGTATGCATTGCGGGGACAGTAGCGATCGGCACCGCTGAGCGGAAGACCTCGTCCAGAATCCGGGCACGGGAGGTGAGTTAGGCCGAGTTCAGCACCCAAAACAGAATGAACAAGCACTTCCGAGGAACAGTCGGCTTATATCGGGCACCCCTCGCGCACCCTTCCCCGGCGCGGTCCTGGGGCGTGTCCGCGCTCCGGGGAAGGGAACGGGCGGCGGGGTCACCGCATCCGGGTGGCCCACTCCTGGACCTTCTTGACCCGCTCGCGCAGCTGCCCGGCCGTCGCCTCGGCGCTGGGCGGTCCCCCGCACACGCGGCGCAGTTCGGTGTGGATGACGCCGTGGGGTTTGCCGCTCTGGTGGACGTACGCGCCGACCATGGTGTTCAGCTGCTTGCGCAGCTCCAGCAGCTCCTTGTGGGAGACCACGGGCCGCCGCTCGGCGGGCAGTTCGAGCAGGTCCGCCTCGGTGTCGGGCTTCTTGCGGCTGTGCGCGATCTGCCGGGCCTGGCGCTTCTGGAGCAGCATCTGGACCTGGTCCGGCTCCAGCAGTCCGGGGATGCCGAGGTAGTCCTGCTCCTCCTCGCTGCCCGGATGCGCCTGCATGCCGAACTCGGCGCCGTCGTAGAGCACCCGGTCGAAGACGGCGTCGGACTCCAGGGCCTCGAAGGGCAGGGACTCCTGCTCGCCGGTGTCCTCGTCCTGCTGCTTCTCGGCCTCCGCCATCTCCTTCTCGGACTCGGCGTACGGGTCGTCCTCGCCGGCCTTCTTCGGCTTGTCGAGTACGTGGTCGCGCTCGACCTCCATCTCACCGGCGAACCCGAGGAGGTTCGGGATGGTGGGGAGGAAGACCGACGCGGTCTCGCCCCGGCGCCTGGAGCGCACGAAGCGGCCGACGGCCTGGGCGAAGAAGAGGGGCGTGGAGATCGTGGTGGCGTACACGCCGACGGCCAGGCGGGGCACGTCGACGCCCTCCGACACCATGCGGACGGCGACCATCCAGCGGTCGCCGCTGTGGGTGAAGTCGTCGATGCGTTTGGAGGCGCCGGTGTCGTCGGAGAGCACGACGGTCGCCTTGTCCCCGGTGATCTCCCGGATGAGCTTGGCGTACGCGCGCGCCGAGTCCTGGTCGCTGGCGATGACAAGCCCGCCGGCGTCCGGGATGCTCTTGCGCACTTCGGTGAGCCGCCGGTCGGCGGCGCGCAGCACGTTCGGCATCCAGTCGCCGCGCGGGTCGAGCGCGGTGCGCCAGGCCTGGGAGATCGCGTCCTTGGTCATCGGCTCGCCGAGCTTGGCGGCGATCTCGTCGCCGGCCTTGGTGCGCCAGCGCATATTGCCGCTGTAGCTCAGGAAGATGACGGGGCGGACGACGCCGTCGCCGAGGGCGTTCCCGTACCCGTACGTGTAGTCGGCGGACGAGCGGCGGATGCCGTCGTTGCCTTCCTCGTACGCGACGAAGGGGATGGGGTTCGTGTCGGACCGGAACGGCGTACCGGTGAGCGCGAGGCGCCGGGTCGCGGGCTCGAACGCCTCCAGGCAGGCCTCTCCCCAGGACTTGGAGTCACCGGCGTGGTGGATCTCGTCGAGGATGACGAGCGTCTTGCGCTGCTCGCACTTGTTGCGGTGCAGCATGGGCCGGACGCCGACACCCGCGTACGTGATGGCGACGCCGTCGTACTCCTTGCTCAACGGGCCCGCGCTGTAGTCGGGATCGAGCTTGATCCCTATCCGCGCGGCCGCCTCCGACCACTGCTTCTTGAGGTGCTCGGTGGGCGCGACGACGGTGATCTGCTGGACCACGTGGTGGTGCAGCAGCCAGCTGGCGAGGGTCAGCGCGAAGGTCGTCTTCCCGGCGCCGGGCGTCGCGACGGCGAGGAAGTCCCGGGGCTGCTCCTGGAGATACCGCTCCAGCGCCCGCTCCTGCCAGGCGCGCAGCTTGTTGGCGGTACCCCAGGGGGCCCGGCCGGGGAAGGCGGGTGAAAGGTGGTGTGAGGAGGCGGTAGTAGTCACGGTCTCCGGTTCGGACGTGGGTGTGCGGGCGATCGCGCCGCGCGGGCTTACGTACGACAACCGGGCCACCTTATCGGGGGCCCGGGGAGATCCTCGTACGAACGAGGTCCGGGTCGCGCGGGTGCGGCGAGGGTCACACCGGGGGCACCACGTTCCGTACCCAACCGGCCAGAACCGCACGAAACGCCCCCACGTCCCACCTCACCACCCGCAGCTCGTCATGTCCGTACGGGCCGCACCCGGGTCGCCACCCAGACCCCGACCAGCGCCACCGCGGCCATCGGCAGGAAGACCGCGGCGAAGGCCGCCGGGTGGGAGCCCGTCGCGGTGGAGACCGCGTGGCCGCCCACGGAGCCGCCGCCCAGCGCGGCGAACGCCGCGCCGCCCACCGCCAGCATCAGCACGTTCGACAGGCCGTCCGAGATCTGGAGGGCGGCCGAGTTGAGGCCCGCCTCCTCCGGCGCGGAGAGCTTGAGGAGCAGCACGCTCGTCGAGGCGAGGACGAGGCCCATGCCGAGGCAGCCGACGCCCCACGCCACCCCGACGATCCAGACGGGGACGGACTGGATCAGTACGGTCGGCGCGGTCGCGATCGCCGCGGCGACCAGCACCATGCCGCCCGTCATCAGGCGCACCCGGTGGGGCTCCAGGCGCGGCCTGGACTGGATGTACGAGCCGAGCGCCCAGGTCAGGCCGCCCACCGCGAGCGAGAGGCCGGCCATCGTCGGGGACAGCCCGCGCTGGGTGACCAGCATCAGCGGTACGAAGCTCTCGGCGGCGATGAACGACCCGGCGGCCACTCCGCGCAGCAGGATCACGGCGGGCAGGCCGCGAACTGCCCGCCACGTGCCGGGCGGCAGCAGCCCAAGGACGGCAGGCACCAAGAACACGATCCCACCGACGGCCGGAAGGACCGAGAGAGGACGCAGATCCTGGGCGGCGTACTGGAGCAGCGCCGCGCCCAGCGAGATCCCGAGCGCGAGGCGGATCCGGCGGCGGTCGAAACCGGGCGCGGGCCCGGAGGAGTCGGCGGGCCCGGAGGCCATGCGCCGTATCGCGGGCAGGGCGAGGGCCAGCGGCAGCACGACGAGGACGGGGATGCCCAGGAAGACCCAGCGCCAGCCGAGGTGCTCGGTGACGGTGCCGGAGGCGAGCGGCCCGACGACGGAGGGGATCACCCAGCTCGCGGCGAACGAGGCCATGATCGCGGGCCGCAGCCGTTCGGGATAGGCGCGGCTGATGGTGACGTACAGCGCGACGATGACCAGTCCCCCGCCGAGCCCCTGGACGGCCCGGCCGAGGATGAACAGCGCCATCGTGCCGGCCGTGCCCGAGAGCAGCAGCCCGGCGGCGAAGGCGGAGATGCCGGTGGTGAGGGGGGCGAGGGGGCCGTTCCTGTCGGCCCACTGACCGGACAGGACCATCGCGAAGAGGCTGGTGGTGAAGTACGAGGAGAAGGCGAAGGCGTACAGCGGGATCCCGTCCAGCTCCCGCGCGGCCACCGGCATCGCGGTCCCGACGGCGGTCGCCTCGAAGGCGATGAGCAGCACGACGGACACGATCCCGATGCTGAGCGCCCGGTGAACCGGCCCCAGCACCCCGTCCTGACCGGGAAGTTCTTCGACGGGCAGGTCGACGGGAGCGACAGTGGCGTCGCCGGGTTCGAGGGCGTTCATAGGCCCAGGGTAAGGGGCATGAACCCCATTGATCCCTGTCGCGGGACGGATCCCCCCTGGTCCCTTGGTCGTACGCCCCCCACCCCGCCGTCCCGCCCCCGCGTGAACGGAGTGTGGCAGTCCCGTTGCGCGCCCCCCGCCACTCTTGAGCGTGACGACCCACGCGCCTACGGTCATGAACAGAGCAACACACTGGCCGTGTGCCCGAGTGGTTCAGGGGCTCGCCTGCAAAGCGAGTTACGTGGGTTCGATTCCCGCCACGGCCTCCGAAGAGACGATCGGCCGTCCCCATGCGCTGGGGGCGGCCGATCGGCGTTCACGGGCGGCTCGCGACGAGGGTGGTCAGCGCAGGGCGGCGCGCAGGGCCGTCAGGCGGGAGACCGCTTCGTGGAACGGGGTGGCCGGGAGGGTGTTGTGGTGCAGGGCGGTTGTCAGGGCCGTTACCGCCGACTCGCCCTGGGACACCTCGCGGGAGGAGCACAGGAGGAGGTCCATGCCCGCTTCGGCCGCCAGGACCGCGCGTTGGGCCGTCGTGAGGGTGTGGCTGATCGCCTTGGCCTCCAGTGCGTCCGTGATCGTGACTCCC
The DNA here is from genome assembly GCF_044744165.1 of Streptomyces sp. NPDC087420. Classification (NCBI taxonomy): domain Bacteria; kingdom Bacillati; phylum Actinomycetota; class Actinomycetes; order Kitasatosporales; family Streptomycetaceae; genus Streptomyces; species Streptomyces sp. NPDC087420. The sequence continues at coordinate 46,987 of NZ_JBIUXU010000003.1, read as the reverse complement.
TTGAAGCCCACGTGGGTGCGGAGTTCCTTGACCACGGCGGCGGACAGGCCCGCCGGGTGTTTTGCGTCCAGGGCCGGGTAGACCGCCCAGGAGAGCATCACGAGCTTCGTGCCCGCCGCCACGGCCTGTTTGTACGGGGCCTCGTCGACGTTTCGCAGAGTGGTCAGGGACTGGGTGAGTGTCACCGGGCCCAGGTCGGTGTTCTGGTGGGCCGACGCGGCGCCCAGGCCCGGGAAGTGCTTGGCGGTCGCGGCCACCACCGTGTGCTGCTGGGCGGTGATGAAGGCCGCGCCGAGCTTGCCGACCTGCGCCGCGTTCCTGCCGTACGAACGCTGGGCCTGGTCCGTGAAGTCACCGGTCGTGCGGTAGACGTCCAGCACCGGGGCCAGGTTGAGGTTCATGCCGGCCCCGGCGAGGTTCTTCCCCGCGCCCGTGCCGGCCGCCTTCGCCGCCGCCACCGGGTCGGACGCCAGCCCTATCCGCTTCTCCGACAGCGCGGGGGCGCCCGGCAGCCGGCGTACCTCGCCGCCTTCCTGGTCGGTCATGAGCAGGAGGGGGAGCCGGACGGGGCTGGACCTGTTCGCCTTCTCCAGCTGTTTCGCCACCGCCGCCATCTGCCCCGCGCTCGTGATGTTCTCGGCGAAGAATATGACCCCCGCGACCTCGCCCGCGGCGATCTTCCTGAGCAGGGATGCCGGTGGGGTGTGGCCCGGGTAGGAGTAGATCACCCGCTGGCCCGCCAGCTGCCGTTCGGTCAGGCCCTTCGGCACCGCCGCCGCCTGTGGATAGGCCGAGGTGGATGCGGGGGACGGGGTGGACGAGGCCAGGGCCCTGCCTCCTACCACGAGCGCGGCGACCGCCGCCCCTGCCCCGGCCAGTACGGTCCTGCGCCCTATGTGCGGCGAGTCTGATGCGTCCATGGGAGTTCCTCTCTCCCCCGCACCCTACGACCGTCCCCCGGAAGACGGTCAGGAGCACTGGCGGGCGTCACCCACGGCGGCGCTGTGAGGTGGAGCACCCCCGCGCCCCCTACGCCCCCGGTACCGCCACCGCCGCCTGGGGGCGGATCGGGAGGCGGCTGATCGGGCGGCCCGTGGCCGCGCGGACCGCCGAGGCCACCGCCGCCGGGGCCGTGACCACGGGGGCCGCGCTGGCCGGTTTGGCGCCGAAGGGGGCCACCACGTCGCGTTCCTCGACCAGTTTGACGATCCGGATGTCCGGGGCGTCCAAGGACGTCGGCAGCGCGTAGCCGGTGAGGTCGGGGCGGCGGACCAGGCCGCGGGTCGTGCGGAGGTTCTCCGTCAGGGCCGTACCGATGCCCTGCGTGATGCCCGCCTCGATACGGGTCGCCAGCTGCGCCGGGTTGAGGACGCGGCCCACGTCCTGGGCGACCGCCATCTCGACCACCCGGATCGAGCCGAGTTCGATGTCGACGTCCACGACCGCGCGGATCGCGCAGAACGCGAGACCGACAAACGCGTCGCCCTGGCCCGCCTCGTCCAGGGGCTCGGTGGGGTGCGGGCGGCACTGCGCCGTCGCCCACAGCTCCTTGCCGTCCATCGCCTCCGTGACGGTGGTGGACAGCACACCGTCGTACGAGGTGATCTTGCCGTCCGTGATCTGGAGCAGCTCGGTGGACATCCCGAACTTGTGGGCCAGCGGCTGGAGCAGCTGTGTACGGACCATCTTGGCCGCCCGCTCCACCGCGCCGCCCGAGACCCACGTGTGCCGCCCGTGCGCGGCCGGGCCCGCCGGGGGCTGGTCCGTGTCGACCGAGGCGACGTGGACCTCCTCGATGCCCAGCGTCTCCTGGACGATCTGCCGGGCGAGCGTCGAGAAGCCCTGGCCGGTCTCGACGGCGGCGCAGATGACCGTCGCCACGCCGTCGTGGACCTTCACCGTGGCCGTGGAGACCTCGTCCGCGCCCTCGGCGCCGAGCATGTGGACCATGCCGAGCGCGTAACCGACACCGCGCCGTACCGCGCCGGGCTCGCCCGCGCCCTCCGGGCCTCCCGGCAGCAGCCAGGCCGCCTCCGGGGTGTCCTTGGGCAGGGCGGGCAGCGGGAAGTCCCGTACGGCCTGGAGCAGTTCGGCCACCGGCGCCGGGCAGGTGACCGTCTGGCCGGTCGGCAGGATGTCACCGGTCGCCAGGACGTTGCGCAGGCGCAGCTCCGCCGGGTCGAGCCCGAGGGTGGCGGCCAGCTTGTCCATCTGGCCCTCGTAGGCCGCGCAGACCTGCATGGCGCCCTCGCCCCGGACGTGCCCGGACGGCGGGTTGTTGGTGCGCACGGCCCAGCCCTCGATGAAGGCGTGGGGGACGACGTACGGGCCGCAGGCGAACGCGACGGCGGCGGCCAGGGACTCCGACGAGTCGTCGGCGTAGGCGCCCGCGTCGAGCAGGATCTGGGCCTCGACCTTGACCAGGCGGCCCTCGCTGTCCGCGTGGTGGCGGTAGCGCAGCAGGGTGGGGTGGCGGTGGGCGTGGCCGAGGAAGGACTCCTCGCGGGTGGCCGCGAGCTTGACCGGGCACCCGGTGCGCAGGGCGAGCAGGCCGAGCGGGATCTGGAAGCCGGGGTCCTCGCGGTCGCCGGTGGCGCCGGGGACTCCCGTGACGACGACCTTGACGCGCTCGGGGTCCAGGCCGAAGCAGGCGGCGGCCAGGTCGCGGTCGGTGTGCGGGTCGGTGGAGGCGGTGTAGATCTCGACCCCACCGTCGGGTCTGGGGACCGCGAGGCCGGCCTCGGCGCCGATCGGGGCGGGGTCCTGGCGGCCGATGCGGTACAGGCCCTCCACGACGATCTCGCCCTGCACGCCGGGGTCGCCGTAGCGCAGCGGGATGTGCCGGATCAGGTTGCCGTCGGGGTGCAGCGGCTCGGCGGCGAACGCCTTCTCGGGGTCGGTGACCGGGTCGAGGATCTCGTACTCAACGGCGATCGCGGCGGCGGCCATCCGCGCGGTGTCGGGGTGGTCGGCGGCGACGGCGGCGATCGCCTCGCCGTGGTGCCGTACGACCTCCGAGGCGAAAACCGGGCGGTCGGCGACCCGGCGGCCGTACGCCGAGTCCCCCGGGACGTCCTCGTGGGTCACGACGGCCCGTACGCCCGGCATCTCGGCGGCGGCGGTGGTGTCGATGGAGACGATCCTGGCGCTCGGGTGCGGGGAGCGCAGGATCGCGGCCCACAGCAGGCCCTCGGCCCACAGGTCGGCCGCGTACGGGAAGGTGCCCTCGGTCTTGGCGCGGGCGTCGGCCGGGGGGAGGGAGGCGCCGAGGCCGTGCGCGGGAGGCTCCTGGCGGGGGCCGTCGAGCGCCGGTGTCCCGGTGGCCGCGTCGTTGCTCACGCCATGCCTCCGTCGTGCGAGTGCGAGTTCGCGGGCGAGTTGGGGTGCGCCGGGGAGTGCGGGCGCGGATGCTGCGCGCCGCCGGCGCCCGGGGACGCCTGGTGCGGGACGCGGGCTTCCTCGGAGGCGGCCGCGGCCGCCTCCGCGCTCGCGGCGCGCTCCGCGGCGACCTCGTTCACGGCGTCGAGGACACCCCGGTAGCCGGAGCAGCGGCAGAGGTTGCCGCACAGCGCCTGCCGGGTCTCCAGTTCGGTGGGGGCGTGGTTGCCCTCCAGGAGGTCGTGCACGGTCATGGCCATGCCGGGGATGCAGAAACCGCACTGCACCGCGCCGCACTTGGCCAGTGCCCGCTGGACGTCGGAGGGTTCGCCGTCGACGGCGAGGCCTTCGACCGTACGGACCTCGGAGCCGGCCGCGGTGGCGGCGGGGACGAGGCAGGAGGCGACGAGCCGGCCGTCGACCTGGACGTTGCAGGCGCCGCACTCGCCCTGGGCGCAGCCGTCCTTGGCACCGGCGAGGCCGAGGCGCTCGCGGAGCACGTACAGGAGGGACTCGCCGATCCAGGCGTCGGTGACGGGGCGGTCGGCGCCGTTGACGCGCAGGACGTAGGAGCCGGCGGGGTGTTCGGTGCTGTTGTTGCTGCTGGTGAGGGGGGCGGGCTCGGGATCCGGTACGGGCTCCGCGTCCGCTTCGGGTACGAGGTCGGCCTCGGGCGCGACGGTGTCGTCCGCGGACGGGTCGGTACCGGAAGGCTCGGGCTCACCCGGCCCCCCCGGCTCGTCCGCCGGAGGCCCGCCGTCCGCGTAGGCGTCGGCCTCGGGAAGCGGCGCCCAGGGCGCGGCCGCGCCGCCGGGGAGGGTCGCGGGCGGGGTGCCGCCGCCCCACTGCGAGGCGAGGACCGAGGCGCTGAACTCGCCCGACTCGTCGGGAAGGTCGCCCTGGGCGACCGGGATGGTCCACTCGCCGGTCAGCTCGGAGGGGGTGTTGCCGCCCTGCGCGGGACCGTCCGCGAGGGCGCTCCCCCGGCCGTCCGTCCCGCCGCGCTGACCCTGGCCTGAGCCCTGGCCCTGACCCTGGCCCGTGCCCTGACCTTGGCCCTGGCCCGTCTGCCCACCGTCGCCGAAGTTCCAGTGCCCCGTGGCCCGCGGGTCGTACGACGTGTCGTACACCTGCCCCTGGCCGCCCTGCTGCTGCTGCGGTTCCGGCCAGCGCATGTGGTCCGGTACGGAGGGGTCCGCGGCGGGCGTCAGCGGGACGATCTGCGGCGGTACGTAGCCGTGGCCCGGCGCGGCCAGCGGCGCGTCCATGAAGTCCTCGGGCGGCAGCTGCACAAACGCGGTCGCCTCGGCGTCGTACTCGCCGCCGTGCTCGACCGGCTGCCAGCCGCCGCGCCCCTGCTGCCCCCCGGGACCGGATCCGGAACCCGTACCGGAATGCTCGTTGGTGCTCACGACAGGGCCCTCCCCAGTGCTCGCCGGGCCAGCGCGGCGACGGTACGCCGCAGGTGCAGTACGGCGGGGGCGAGCGCGGGCGCCTCGCTCCCGTCGGCGGGTGGCGCCGGGTCCGGGACGCACGCGGCGGCCACGTACTCGCCGAAGGCCGCCAGGGCCTCCTGCGTGAGCCCGCGCGCCCCGTCCCAGTCGATCAGCGAGCCGATCCACCGCTCCGCCTCCAGCGGGCGCAGGGGCATCGGCGCGATCGCCCCGACCGCGCAGCGCACCCCGCGCCGCGCCGGGTCGAGGACCACGGCCACGGAGGCGGTGGCGCGTCCCGGGCCGGTCCGCCCGGTCGCCTTGAGGAAGACCTGGGGGGCGTGCAGCAACGGCACGCGGACGAAGCCGATCAGCTCGGCGGGCGCCAGCATCTCGCGCCCGGCGAGCAGGTGCGTGACGGGGATCTCGCGGCGCGCGCCGCCCGGTCCCGCGACCACGAGGTCGGCTTCCAGGGCGGCGAGTACGGGCAGGGCGTCACCGGTCGGCGCGGCGGTGGCGATGTTCCCGCCGAGCGTCCCGGCGTTGCGGATCTGGGGCGGGCCGGCGGCGCGCGCGGACGCGGCGAGCGCGGGGATGAGGGCCGCGAAGTCGGGCCTGCCCATGCGCGCGTGGGTGAGGCCGGCGCCGAGGAGGGCGTGGCCGTCCTGGTAGTGCCAGCCGCGCAGCTCGCTGATCCGGCCGAGGCCGACGAGCCCGGCGGGCCGCAGGAGGCCCCTGTTGACGGCCGCCATCAGGTCGGTTCCACCTGCGACGGGAACGGCGGCGGGCATCGCGGTGAGCGCCGCCACGGCCTCGTCGAGCGAGGCCGGCAGCGTCACGGACTGCGCCGTCTGCGGTGCGTGCGTGGTCAACCCAGCTGCCCCTTTCCGGTGTCCCGCATGTGTTGCCGTACCGGTACCTGTGTTGCCGTACCGTACGTGCTCACAGCCCGGACGTGGCAACTCTGGCACATCTTCGGAGCCGACCGGAGCGAGGGTCCACGAAGGGCGGATCCGTCCCCGGCCAGGGCAAAGGTCCGGTTCACCCCGTCTTCGGCGCCTCACGCACCCCGCCACTCCCCGGCGTTCGCGGCGCGACGCGCCCTTGACGGGGATACGGCGGGGATACGGCGGGGAGCGACACGGAACTGCGTCCCGGGCGGCGGACAGGGACGCGGGAACGGGGTGGGCACCCCTCGCGCGGCTCACACGATCGGAGGCTGACCCTCGATCGGGCGTCCGAGCACACCGGGCCGCCGCTGCCACGGCAACGGGCCGCCGGGCGGCCGGTATTCGACCCCCAGGACGTCCAGCCGCCGGTAGTGCTCGGTCATCCGCTGCTCGAAGTCCTCGAAGTCCCGCTCGGCCGGGGCCGGGAGGTCGGACCACGCGACCTCGGCGAAGGCCGCGAGGCGGGGGAAGACCTGGTAGTCGACGCGCGAACGGTCCTGCATCACCTCGGTCCAGACGTTGGCCTGGGTGCCGAGGACGTGCCGCGCCTCCTCCTCGGTGAGGTCGGCGGGTACGGGTTCAAAGCGGTAGACGTCCTCCAGGGTCCTGACGTACCCGATGGGCATCGGTTCGTCCTCGCCGGCGGCCTGCCGGTGGTCCAGGTAGACGTGCTGCTCGGGGCACATGACCACGTCGTGGCCGGCCCGGGCGGCCGCGATGCCGCCCCCGTACCCGCGCCAGGAGGAGACGGCGGCGCCGGGCGCGAGGCCGCCCTCGAGGATCTCGTCCCAGCCGATCAGCCGCCGGCCGCGGGCGGTGAGCCAGGTGTCGAAGTGGTGGATGAACCACGCCTGGAGCTCGTCCTCGTTGGCCAGGCCGTTCTCCTCGATGCGGAGTTGGGCCGCCGCGGAGTCCTTCCACTGCTCCTTGCGGCACTCGTCGCCGCCGACGTGGATGAAGGTCGAGGGGAAGAGGCCGAGCACTTCCTCGAAGACGCCTTCGTAGAAGCGCAGGGTGTGGTCGGTGGGGGCGAGTACGTTCGCGTTGACGCCCCAGGTGTCCCAGACGGTGAGCGCGGCCGTGTCGACGACATCGGTGTTGCCGAGTTCGGGATATGCGGCGATGGCCGCCTGCGAATGCCCGGGGATATCGATTTCCGGGACGACGGTGATATGCCGTTCGGTGGCGTACGCGACGATCTCGCGGATGTCGTCCTGGGTGTAGTAACCGCCGTGCGGTTTCTCCTCCCACAGCTCCGAGGCGCGGTGTCCCCATTTGGTACGGCCCCGCCAGGCGCCGGTCTCCGTCAGTTTCGGATAGCGCTTGATCTCGATGCGCCAGCCCTGGTCGTCGGTGAGGTGGAAGTGGAAGACATTCAGCTTGTGCGCGGCGAGCAGGTCCAGATAACGCAGGACGCCGTCCTTGGACATGAAGTGGCGTGACACGTCGAGCATCAGGCCGCGCCAGCCGAAGCGGGGGGCGTCCTCGACGACCGTGGCCGGTACGGACCACCGGCGTTCCGGGTCCACCGGCGCGGCGCGGTACGCGTCGGGGCCGAGGAGCTGACGGAGGGTCTGGGCCCCCCAGAACACCCCGGCGGGGCTGCCGCCCTCGATCCGGACGGCCTGGGTGTCGGCGGTGATCCGGTAGCCCTCTGGGCCGAGTTGGCGCTCCAGACCGGGGCTGATCTCCAGGACGACGCTGTTGCCGTCCTCCGCGCCGTCCGCGAGCGGCAGCCCGGTCGCGGCGCCGACGGCCGTACGGAACCAGCGGGCGACCCCCTCCGTGCCGGGGCCGGCGTCGATCGTCGTCTCGGCGTCGAGGGGGAACGGGTCGGTCCCCTGCGGCGCCGGCCAGGTGTGCCGGGGGTCGGGAATCAGATCCATGGGTCGGTCCTCACTGGGTTCTCCCGGGTCTTCTCGGGTCTTCTCGGGTTTCTCGGGTTTCTCGGGTTTCTCGGGTTTCTCTGCTTTTCTCTGGGTCTGTCCGTCAGTCCTTGACCGCGCCGCCCAGTCCGGAGACCAGCCGCCGCTGGACGAGCACGAAGAAGACGAGCACGGGAACGGTCATGACGGTGGAGCCCGCCATGATCCCGCCCCAGTCGTTCTCGTCGGGTTTGAAGAAGACCAGCAGCGCCATGGGAAGCGTCGACTGGGAAGTGTCGCTGATGATGAAGGACTTGGCGAAGAGGAAGTCGTTCCAGGTGGAGATGAAGGAGAAGACACTCGTCGCGACCAGCCCCGGGAACACCAGCGGGAAGAGGATCTGCCACAGGAAACGGGTACGGCTCGCGCCGTCGATGTAGGCGGCTTCCTCCAGCGCGTCGGGGACCGCCTTGACAAATCCGCGCAGCATCCAGATCGCGAACGGCAGCGAGAACGCGAGATGCGGCAGGATCAGCGAGCCGAGCGTATTGAGCAGGCCGATGTCGCGCATCTGGAAGAACAGCGGGATGGTGAGCGCCTCGATCGGCACCATCTGCGCGACGAGGAACATGATGAGCAGGGTCGTACGGAAGCGGAAACGGAAGCGGGTGACCGCCGTGGCCGCCAGAAAGGCGACCAGCGCGGAGACGATCACGACCGTGCCCGCGACCAGCAGGCTGTTGAGGAAGTACCGCCCGAATTCCTGCTGTTCGAAGACGCGGCGGAACGAGTCGAGCGACGGGGACAGCGTCCACGGACGCGGCCGGGTGGATTGGATCTCGCCCGCCGGTTTGAACGCGGAGAGGACCATCCAGTACAGCGGAAACGCCACCACGACGGCGATGACCAGGGCGGACGCCTCGGCGGCGAGGCGCCAGGGGCGGCGGACGCGCGGCAGGTTCACAGTTCTTCCCCCCGGCGGCGCAGCAGCCGCAGATAGACGAGCGTGACCGCCAGCAGAATCAGCAGCATGACGACGCCGATGGCCGAGCCCAGGCTGTACTGGGAGGACGCGAAGGCCTTTTGATACGCGTAGACATTGAGGACGAGATTCTGGCCGGCGATTCCGCCGCCGTTGGTCATCACGTAGATCTGGGTGAAGACCTTGAAGTCCCAGATGATCGATTGGATGGTGACGACGACCAGGATCGGGCGGAGCATCGGCGCGGTGACGGACCGCCAGATCCGCCACTGCGAGGCGCCGTCGAGCGAGGCCGCCTCCAGCACCTCGCCGGGGATGGCCTTGATGCCCGCGTAGACGGTGACCATCACGAACGGGAAGGAACACCAGACGACTTCGAGCAGGACGAGCGTGAAGGCGCTGTAGCGGCCGTACGTCCAGGAGAAGTCGCCGAGCCCGAACACCCGGTTGACCGGGCCGTAGTCGGGGTCGAAGAGGAAGACGAAGACGGTGGAGCCGGTGATCGCGGGGGTGGCCCAGGCGCCGAGGGCGGCGAGCATCAGGGCGAGGCGCGGCAGGGCCCGTACGCGCGTCAGGAGGACGGCGAGGGCGCAGCCGAGGCCGAGCGTGGTGACGACACACGCGGCGGCGAACACCACGGTGGCGAGGAGCACCTGCCAGAACTGGCTGTCGCGGAAGAGCGTGGCGTAGTTCCCGAAGCCCTGGAAGGTGGTGGGCTGCCCGCCGCTGACCTGGGCCTGGGTGTACTCCAGGAAGGAGATCAGGCCCAGTTGGTAGATCGGGTAGACGAGCAGGCCGCCGAGGATGACGAGGGCGGGCGCGAGGTAGAGCCACGGCGTCCAGCCGCCCTGGCCGGTTCGCCGGGGTCCTCGGCGGGGTGCCCGGCGGGGGGCCTTGCCCCCGGCCGCCGGGAGGGCTGTTCCAGGCCTCTCCGGCGACCGGGGGCGCGGCGCGTGGCCGGTGGGGGACGTCATCCGGTTCAGCCCGCGGACGCGAACGCCGCGTCCATCTTCTTCGCCGCGTCGTCGGACGCGGCCTTGACGTCCTTACGGCCGCTGACGATCTCCTGGAACATCGTCGGCAGGACCAGCGAGGAGTCGATCTGGGCCCAGCCCGCGGAGGCGGGGACGAACTTGGCACCCGCGCCGAGGGTCTTGACGAAGGGGGCGACGAACGGCTGCTTCTGCGCCGAGGCGGCGAGGACGTCCGTGTACGTCGGCAGGAAGCCCATCGCGTCGAAGAGCTTGGCCTGGGTGTCCTTGCTCGTGAACGACTTCATCAGGTCGACGGCGAGGGTGCGGTGCGCACTGCTCCTGAGGACGCCGATGTTGTTGCCGCCGGCGAACGCGGGGGCGATGGAGCCCGCCTTGACGCCCGGCAGCGGGACCACCGCGTACTTGCCCTTGACGGTGCCGGCCTCGACGGCCTGGTGGCTGAAATCGCCGCCGATCGCCATCGCGGCCTGGCCGGAGGCGAAGGCGGTGACGGTCGCGTTGCCTCCCATGGAGGCGCACCTGGCGGCCGGACAGTTGTCGTCGCCGAACAGGGAGGTGTAGGCGGCGATGCCCTTGCGGGCGGCCGGGCTGTTGACGGCGGCCTTGTACGTACCGCCGCTCTCCTCGGCGAGTTCGCCGCCGTTGGACCAGACGAACGGCATGGCGCCGTAGGTGTAGGCGCCGCCCACCGCGAGGCCGTACAGGGCGGGCTTCGCCTGGTGGATCTTCTTGGCGGTGGATATCAGTTCGGCCTGGGACTTGGGGGCGGAGATCCCCAACTCCTTGAAGACGTCGGTGCGGTAGTACAGGGCGCGGACGCCGACGAACAGCGGCGCCCCGTAGATCTTCCCGTCCACCGTAACGGACTGCTTCGCCGTGGGGTCGGTGTCCTTGGCCTCGTCCCAGGCGCCGAACTCCTCGGTGACGTCGGCGAGTCCGCCGTCCTTGACGTATCCCGCGGTGTCGGTGTTGCCGTACTCGACCAGGTCGGGCGCGCTCTTCGGGTCGTTGAAGGCTGCCTTGATCCGCTGGGCGCGGGTCTCGACGGGGATGTACTCGATCTCGACCTTGGTGCCCTTGTGCGCCGCGCGGAACGCGGCGACCGCGCCGTCGACGACCTGCTCCTTGGGCTTGTTGTTGACCTCCTGGAAGAGCCACACGCGGAGCGTGCCGCTCTTCTCGTCCTTCGTCGCGGTGTTGTCGGACGTCTGTGGCGCGCAGGCTGAGGCCGTCAGGCCGGCGAGCACCAGTGCCGCGATGGGGGCGGCCATACGGGAAAGCTTCATCCGGGAGTTCCCTACGGGTCGGTGGGGACGACAGAGGCATACAGAGGCATCCGTTGCACCATGTGCAACGTGCGTTTCGTTCTGCACAACTCGCAGGAGATAAGCATGTCCGGAACACGTCGACAAGTGGTCTCTACCACTCTGTGACCCGCTGAAGCATCCTGTGCAACGGCCCGCCCCGCATGCCGGACAAAACGCGAACGGCCCCCCGGGTGCGCGCGTACGCGCGCACCCGGGGGGCCGTCACCGACGGACAGGACCAGCCGCTACTTCTTGCTCTTGTCCTTGCCGCCCTTGTCCTTGTCCTTGTCCCCACCGGGACCCATGGACTCGTAGATCTCCTTGCACATCGGGCAGACCGGGTACTTCTTGGGGTCGCGCCCCGGTACCCAGACCTTCCCGCACAGTGCGACCACCGGAGTGCCGTCGAGGGCACTCGCCATGATCTTGTCCTTCTGGACGTAGTGGGCGAAGCGCTCGTGGTCGCCGTCGCCGTGCGACACCTGTGGTGCCGGCTCCACGAGGGTGCCCGTCCCTGCCCCGCGCTCGGGCTCAAGAGTGCTCATGAGCGCCAAGGGTACCCACGAAGGAGGCGGAACGGAGGCTCCGGGTCCCTGCACTCCGGAACCATTCGCTCACGCATCGCTCAGGGCCGCCTCCCGCGCCGGGGCGCGCGAGGGGCGCGCCCTCAGTTGAGTGACGGGTCGTCGGGGTAGGTGGCCACCATGGCCAGCTCACCGCGCTGCCTGCGCAGCACGGCCCGCCACAGCCCCTCGGGCCGCGGCGACGACACGTCGCCCGGCTCCGACTCGACCACGTACCACGCCCCTTCGGCCAGCTCGGCCTCCAGCTGCCCCGGTCCCCAGCCCGCGTACCCCGCGAAGATCCGCAGCGAGCCGAGTGCCCGTACGAGCAGCTCGGGCGGGGTCTCCAGGTCGACCAGGCCGATCGCCCCGTACACCCTGCGCCAGCCGAGCGGTCCCTCGTCGCCGGGGATGACGGCGAGGCCCAGCGCCGAGTCGAGCGAGACGGGGCCGCCCTGGAACACCACCCCCGGCTCCCCCGCGTGGTCGGCCCAGGGCTCCAGGATGTCCCCCACGTCCACGGGCGTGGGTCTGTTGAGGACCACGCCGAGGGAACCTTTCTCGTCGTGGTCGAGCAGCAGCACCACAGCGCGATCGAAATTCGGGTCCGCCAGAGCGGGTGTCGCGACCAGCAACCGCCCTGTGAGCGAGGACACCTCGGTCATGCGACACATGATCTCGCACATTCGCCCTGTCCGGGGCCCGCGCGGCAGAGTGGGCGCGGACGCAGCTCACGACGCACCGGGGCGGCTCGGACACCGGACGGCGGGAAAATGGGACGGTGACCCTCCGCGAGGGACGCGGAACAGAACGTGTCATCCCGAATTCATTACGAGTTCGGGACGTCCTCGCCCTTACGGGGCAGGGGCTCCGGCCCCTTACCCTTTTGCTTGGCCACCTGCCCGCCCACTCCGGAACGCGAGATTCATGACCGTCAAAGACGATGTAATGCTTGTCCACGGCGGAACCCCGCTGGAGGGTGAGATCCGCGTTCGCGGTGCGAAGAACCTGGTGCCGAAGGCCATGGTCGCCGCGCTGCTCGGCAGCGGCCCCAGCCGGTTGCGCAACGTACCGGACATCCGTGACGTACGGGTCGTACGGGGACTGCTCCAGCTGCACGGCGTCACCGTCCGACCGGGTGACGAACCGGGCGAGCTGATCCTCGACCCGACGTACGTCGAGAGCGCCAACGTCGCCGACATCGACGCGCACGCGGGCTCGTCGCGCATCCCGATCCTGTTCTGCGGACCGCTGCTGCACCGGCTCGGGCACGCCTTCATCCCGGGTCTGGGCGGCTGCGACATCGGCGGCCGGCCGATCGACTTCCACTTCGACGTGCTGCGCCAGTTCGGCGCGACGATCGAGAAGCGGGCGGACGGCCAGTACCTGGAGGCCCCGCAGCGGCTGCGCGGTACGAAGATCAGGCTGCCGTACCCCTCGGTCGGCTCGACGGAGCAGGTGCTGCTGACGGCCGTCCTGGCCGAAGGTGTCACGGAGCTGTCGAACGCCGCGGTGGAGCCGGAGATCGAGGACCTGATCTGCGTGCTCCAGAAGATGGGCGCGATCATCTCCATGGACACCGACCGGACGATCCGGATCACTGGTGTCGACCGGCTCGACGGCTACACGCACCGCGCCATCCCGGACCGGCTGGAGGCCGCCTCCTGGGCGTCCGCCGCGCTGGCCACCGAGGGGAACATCTACGTCCGCGGCGCGCAGCAGCGGTCGATGATGACCTTCCTCAACACCTACCGCAAGGTCGGCGGCGCCTTCGAGATCGACGACAAGGGCATCCGGTTCTGGCACCCGGGCGGCTCGCTCAACGCGATCGCCCTGGAGACGGACGTCCACCCCGGCTTCCAGACCGACTGGCAGCAGCCGCTGGTGGTGGCGCTGACGCAGGCCTCGGGGCTGTCCATCGTCCACGAGACGGTGTACGAGTCGCGGCTCGGCTTCACCTCGGCGCTCAACCAGATGGGCGCGCACATCCAGCTCTACCGGGAGTGCCTGGGCGGCTCGGACTGCCGCTTCGGCCAGCGGAACTTCCTGCACTCGGCCGTCGTGTCGGGACCCACGAAGCTCCAGGGCGCCGATCTGGTCATCCCCGACCTGCGCGGCGGCTTCTCGTACCTGATCGCGGCGCTGGCGGCGCAGGGCACCTCCCGGGTGCACGGCATCGACCTGATCAACCGCGGTTACGAGAACTTCATGGACAAGCTCACCGAGCTGGGCGCGAAGGTCGAACTGCCGGGCGGCTCACTCGTCTGACGCTCGTCCGACGCACGACCCGCCCGCCAGGGGCACATGCCACCGGAATCCCTCTGTACGGCGCTGATGGCCTCGCTCCCCCGGGCGGGGCCATCAACCCGCCCGGGGCGTTCTGGGCCGTACACGCCCGGTCTGTGGCCTTCTGGGGGACAACACAGGGCGTCGGGACCGCGTCCGGGGGACAACACAGGGGCGGCCATCCGGTTGGATGGCCGCCCCTGTGCCGTGCTTGTTCGCCTGTGGGTGTTACTTGCCCTTGGCGGCTTCCTTGAGCTTGGAGCCCGCGGAGACCTTCACGCTGTAGCCGGCCGGGATCTGGATCGGGTCGCCGGTCTGCGGGTTACGAGCGGTCCGAGCGGCACGGTGGGTGCGCTCGAAGGTCAGGAAGCCGGGGATGGTGACCTTCTCGTCGCCCTTGGCGACGATCTCGCCGACGGTCTCGGCGAGAGCGGCCAGCACGGCGTCGGCGTCCTTGCGGGTCACCTCGGCGCGGTCGGCCAGGGCGGCCACCAGCTCACTGCGGTTCATGTTGTTACTCCCGTGTTCTTCTTGCCTGTGAGGCGTGAGATCGAAGCCGATGCTGCCAGGGCCCTCGGACAGTCCCCGGACCCGGGTCTGCTGACAGACCCTCGCGCCCGAATACGCATCCTGCCCCCACCAGCGGCGGGAAAGCCAATCCGGCACCCTCCGGAGTCACACGAAAAGCGCCACTGCCTCGTCGTCGTGACGTTCCGTCGACTCTGTGGAGACTCCTTGGAGCCTTGGGAGCCCTCTGGGGAGCCTTGGGAGCCCTCCGGGCCCCCCGGAGGCCCTGAAAACCTCACTGGAGCGGCGGGGCCCATGGTCCGCCACCCTAGAGGGGGCCGTGACGCCCGGCGAATCGCGACGCGCCGGGCACAGGGCGGACCGTCGTGACGTTCCTCGGTCAGATCCTCGGGCAGACCCTCGGTCAGACCCTCAGACGGACGTCGCCGACGCGGAGGGCGACACCGTCACCCCGGCCGCCTTCGCGGCGTCCCGTACGGCACCCGCCACCGACGACGCGACCTTGTCGTTGAAGACCGAGGGCACGATGTAGTTCGGGTTCAGCTCGTCCTCGGTGACGACGTCCGCCAGGGCGGTCGCCGCGGCCAGCATCATCTCCGTGTTGACCGTCCTCGACTGCGCGTCCAGCAGGCCGCGGAAGACCCCGGGGAAGACCAGCACGTTGTTGATCTGGTTCGGGAAGTCGGAGCGTCCCGTGGCCACCACGGCCGCCGACTCGCGGGCGACCGCCGGGTCGATCTCCGGGTCCGGATTCGCGAGCGCGAAGACGATCGCCTTCTCGGCCATCGCCTTGACGTCGTCGCCGTCCAGCACGTTCGGGGCGGAGACGCCGATGAACACGTCCGCGCCGACGACGGCCTCCTTGAGGGTGCCGGTGACGCCCTCCGGGTTGGTGTTGTCGGCGATCCAGCGCAGCGGCGACTCGGCGGCGGCCTCGACCAGGTCCTCGCGGCCCGCGTGCACAACCCCATGAATATCGGCCACGACGGCGTGCTTGACGCCGGCCGCGATCAGCAGCTTGAGGATGGCCGTACCGGCCGCGCCCGCGCCGGACATGACGACCCGTACGTCACCGATGCCCTTGCCGACCACGCGCAGCGCGTTGGTCAGCGCGGCCTGCACCACGATCGCCGTGCCGTGCTGGTCGTCGTGGAAGACCGGGATGTCCAGCGCCTCGCGCAGCCGCGCCTCGATCTCGAAGCAGCGGGGCGCGGAGATGTCCTCCAGGTTGATGCCCGCGAAGCCGGGGGCGATCGCCTTGACGATCTCGACGATGGCGTCCGTGTCCTGCGTGTCCAGGCAGATCGGCCAGGCGTCGATGCCGGCGAAGCGCTTGAACAGGGCCGCCTTGCCCTCCATCACGGGCAACGCGGCCATCGGGCCGATGTTGCCCAGGCCCAGCACCGCGGAGCCGTCCGTGACGACCGCGACGGAGTTGCGCTTGATGGTGAGGCGGCGGGCGTCCTCGGGGTTCCTGGCGATCGCCATGCAGACCCGGGCGACCCCCGGGGTGTAGATCATCGAGAGGTCGTCACGGTTGCGGATGGGATGCTTGGACTGCATCTCGATCTTGCCGCCGAGGTGCATCAGGAACGTACGGTCGGAGACCTTGCCGAGGGTGACACCCTCGATGCCGCGCAGCTGCTCGACGATCTGTTCCGCGTGACCGGTGGAGGTCGCCGCGATCGTGACGTCGATCCGCAGCTTCTCGTGGCCGGACGCGGTCACGTCCAGGCCGGTCACCGAGCCACCGGAGGATTCCACGGCCGTGGTCAGCTGGGACACAGCCGTCCCGCTCGCGGGGACCTCCAGCCTGACCGTCATCGAGTACGAGACGCTTGGCGCCGTTGCCATGACCGTGTTCCTCTGCTTTCACTGGCTCTCATTTGAAAGGCACCGCCGCGCGTCGGAGCCCTGGGCCCGACGCGCCCACCGATGGTCGCACCTACCGGCGCGTAGCCGGTAAAGGTGCCGCGTCCCCCGCGTCCGTGGAAGGTGCCTTCCGTCAGGCGGGTGAGCGTAACAAGCGGTCCCGCCAACAGAAGCAGGCCCCCACCAACCATCGGTGAAGGCCCGCTGAACGGAAACCCCGTCGCCGGACTCGGCGAAGAACTCAATGAACTCAATGAAAAAAAGGCCCGTCGAGTCTCTGCCGCGTCGCGACTGTGTCCCGACGAGCCGCGGGAGAGATCCGGAAGAAAAGGCGGCACCGACCCGCCATGCTCGCCTCGCGGCAAGAGGTCGCTCTAGGCGACGAAGGTTGGGCCCGGGGGCTTGGATCGGGTCGGTGCCATGACCAGGCTAACAAACCACTCCGGAAAGTGATTCCTTCCTGACGAGTTGACCGGGAATCAATCCCGGAGCAGGTCCGGCACCCCCTCCGCGTCGGGCTCGTCCCGGACCCCCGACACGACCGTGAGCTGCTGCGTCGCCCGGGTGAGCGCCACGTACAGGACACGCAGCCCGGCCGGGGACTCGTCGGCGATCTCCGCCGGGGAGACGACGACCGTCGCGTCGTACTCCAGGCCCTTGGCCTCCAGGCTGCCCAGCGCCACCACCCGCGGCCCCAGTTCGGCCAGCCAGCGGGCCGCCTGCTCACGGCGGTTCATGGCCACGACCACGCCGACCGTGCCGTCCACCCGCTCCAGCAGGTCCCGCGCCTCCGCCCGTACGGTCGCGGCGAGATCGCCGTCCCGTACGACGGTGAAGCGCGGGCGTACGCCGGTGGAGCGCACCGCGGACGGCGACTCCATCCCGGGCATGGCGAGTGCCAGGACCTTCGCGGCCAGCTCGGCGATCTCGGCGGGGTTGCGGTAGTTGACGGTCAGGGTGAAGCGGCGGCGCGGGCGGTTGCCCAGCGCCTCGTCCCTGGCCTCCGCCGCCTCGTCGGGATCCGTCCAGGACGACTGCGCGGCGTCGCCCACGACCGTCCAGGTGGCGTGCCGGCCGCGGCGGCCGACCATGCGCCACTGCATCGGCGTCAGGTCCTGCGCCTCGTCGACGATGACGTGCGCGTACTCCGTACGCTCCGCCGCCAGCCGCTCCGCCCGCTCGCGCTGGGTCTCCTCGCGCTGCGGCATCAGCTCCTCCAGACCGGTGAGCTGGTCCAGCGGGTCGAGTTCACGGCGCTGCTTCCTGGGACGCGGCGGCGAGCCCAGCAGGGTCTCCAGTTCGTCGAGGAGCGCCACGTCGTGCACGGACAGCGGCCCCTTGCCGTCGGCGCCCAGCCGCCTGAGCGAACGGGCCAGGCGGCGGTTCTCGCCCTGGTTGAGCACCCGCCGGCTCCAGCGGCCGAGGCGCCGCTCGTCCGCCATGGCGGCGAGCACCCCGCGCGGGGTCAGCTCGGGCCACCAGGCGTCCAGGAACTCGATGAAGCTGTCCTCGGACGCGACGTCCTCGTCGAAGCCGCCGCGCAGTTCGGCGGCGAGTTCCGCGTCGCCCTTCGACGCGTACTCACCGGCCCGGGCCGCGGCTCCGGACTTGGACCAGAGGGCGTCCAGGAGGAGCTTCCTGGCGCGCGGGCGCAGCAGGTTCACGGGGGCGGTGCCGCTGAGCGCGGACTGCCGTACGCGGTTCAGCTCCTCGGCGTCCAGCTCCAGGCGCCGCCCGAAGGCGACGACCCGCAGCAGGTCGGTCCGTACGGCCGGGGTGCGCGGCTCACCCTCCAGCGCGCTGGCCCCGCCGGAGTCCGTGGCGGATTCCGTACGGGAGTCCGTACCGGATTCCTCGCCGAAGGCGAGCTGTCCGGTGCCGAGCTGTCCGGTACGGGGACCACCGCCCCGCCGCCGGTCACGGCCGCCCCGGCCCTCCTGGGACCCCGCGCGCCCGCCCGCCGCCCCGGTGGACCCACCGAGGCCCGCGGAGGGCTCCAGGGCCCCCCTGACCGCTGTACGCAGCACCTTCAGCATTCTGGCCGAACCCTTGACACGGGCGACGGCCGGTTCGTCGTACGCGGTGGCCTCGGCGCCGTCCACCAGGGAGCCGACCGCGCGGATCGCGACCTGGCCCTCCTCGCCCAGGGACGGCAGCACGCCTTCCGTGTACGCGACCAGCAGCGGCGTCGGCGAGACGATCAGGATGCCGCCCGCGTACCGCCGCCGGTCCTGGTAGAGCAGATACGCCGCGCGGTGCAGCGCGACCGCCGTCTTTCCCGTGCCGGGCCCGCCCGACACCTCGGTGACGGAGGCGGCGGGGGCGCGGATCACCAGGTCCTGCTCCGCCTGGATGGAGGAGACGATGTCGCGCATGGTGTGGCTGCGGGCCTGGCCCAACGCCGCCATCAGCGCGCCGTCCCCGATGACGGCCAGGGAGCGGCCGTCCAGCGAGGCGGTCAGCTCGGGGCGCATCAGGTCGTCCTCGACCCCCAGGACCCGACGGCCCTTGGAGCGGATCACGCGCCGGCGCACGACCCTGCCGGGATCGACCGGGGTGGCGCGGTAGAACGGCGCGGCGGCCGGCGCCCGCCAGTCGATGACCAGCGGCGAGTAGTCGGAGTCGAGGACCCCGATCCGGCCGATGTGCAGCGTCTCGGCGATGTCGGCGGTCAGATCGGTCCTGATGGCGTTGTCGGCCGGGTCGACCGAGGTGTACGCGCCGTCCGGGCCCTTCTTGCCGTCCTTGCCGGGCAGCAGGTCGATCCGCCCGAAAAGGAAGTCCTCGAACTCGTTGTTGAGCCGGTTGAGGTGGATCCCGGCCCGGAAAACCTGTGCGTCGCGCTCGGCGAGGGCGCCCGGCGTACCGACCTGCCCCCGTTTGGCGGCGTCGTTCATCAGGAACTCCGCCTCGTGGATCTTCTCCTCGAGGCGGCGGTACACCTGATCCAGATGGTGCTGTTCGACGCCGATCTCCCGGTCGCGTACGGAGTCGTTCCCCGTGTCGCGTCCGGGATCTACAGCGGGTCCAGCGGATTCAACAGCGGCATCCTGCGCGGCCACCGAGGCCCCCTTCGTGACGTGCAACGGGCAGCCGTCAACCGTACGCGAAGGGGGCGGCTGTGTCAGGCGTCGACCTTCACCAGTGACTTGCCGTCGAACGTCCGGACCTCGAAGTGATCGATGTCCTTGGCCTGCATGGCCGTACCGCCGTGGACGTACAGCGGTGCGCGGGACCACTCGTTCGGCCCGTCCGGGATGCCGTACCCCCACGCGGGGACGGTCCAGGAACTGGTGGTCTCCTCCTCGCCGGTCTTGGAGACGGCGATCAGGCTGCACTTCTCCGGGCCTTTGAGGTTCTTGAGCTCCAGCACCGTGTCGGTGCCCCAGCCCTTCGCCCCCATGGCGACGGTGGCGGTGACCTTGGTGGTCGGGTCGGTCGCCGTGACCTTGTCGGCCATCCCGGCGAAGGCATCCTTGGCCGCGTTGGCCGACGGCCTGGACGTGGGTGTGCCCACCGCCACGTTGTCCGCCTTGCCGTCGCCCGAGGTCGCGACCACGGCCGCGAGGGGTCCTCCGACGATCAGCGCGGCGGCGGCCGCGACCAGGTACATGCCCCGGCGCTTGCGCTTGGCGCGCTTGGCCGCGACCTCGTCGACCAGCCGGTCGAGGAGCTGCGGGCTCGGCTGTACGGAGACACTGGGGGTCGCCTGCCGCGAGGGCGGGGCCGGCAGCTGCGCGAAGGGGTCGAGCCGCCCCGAGGCGCCGGCCTGTCCGAAGGGCAGCTGCCCGAAGGGCGACGCCCCGGGCGGGGCCTGCCCGAAGGCACCCTGGACGACCGACCCGCCGCCGATGCCGGCACCGGGCGCGCCGAACGCTCCCGGGCCGTCCGCGAGCATGGCCAGCATCGGCTCCATCCCGGAGAACTCCTCCAGGTGTACGGCGCAGATCTGGCAGCCGGCCAAATGCTCCTCGAAGGCGGTGGCCTCGGCGTCGTCCAGAACACCCAGGACGTACGCGCCGACGGTTTCGTGCACAGCACTGTCGTCGCCCGGTCCGTACTGATCGTGCGTGGTCATGCCGAGACCCCCCTCTCCTCCAGCGCGAGCTTCATGGAACGCAGTGCGTAGAACACACGTGAACGCACGGTCCCGCTGGGTATGCCGAGCGTCTCTGCGGCCTCGTTGACCGTACGGCCCTTGAAGTACGTCTCTACGAGCACTTCCCTATGGGCAGGGGTCAAATCATCGAGCGCATCTGAGAGCGTCATCAGCCACAACGCCTTGTCGATCTCGTCCTCCGCGGGCATGACCTCCAGCGGCGACGGATCGACCTCTTGTGGCCGGGCCTGCCGGCTGCGGTGACCGTCGATGACGATACGCCGGGCGACCGTCACCAGCCAGGGTCGGACAGAGCCGGTCGCCCTGTTGAGCTGACCGGCGTTCTTCCAGGCACGGATGAGCGTCTCCTGCACGACGTCCTCGGCCCGCTGCCGATCGCCTGCGACCAGACGCAGTACGTAGGCGAGCAACGGTCCGGCGTGTTCCCGGTAGAGGGCGCGCATCAGCTCTTCATCAGGTGCTGAGGAAGAGTCGGTACGGGGTGCCTCGCTCCGGTGTCGGGCCCGGTGAGGACGGTCATCGGCCACGGCCGCATCCTTGCGCACCTGGAACCTCCCGGTCGAGACCTTCATGGCTGCTTCTCATGCATCACTACGGTCACGGTGGGAGGGTTCACTCAACGAGGAGTGAGAAAGTTTAAAAATCTTCGCCGCGTCTTGTTGGCGTTCTCCTTGCCGGTCCTCTTGTCAGACTTCTTGTCAGGGAACCGCGGCCTTCTTGTCAGAGGACCGCGGCGGCCCTGCGGCGGTGGCGGGCGACCCGCTCGCGGTTGCCGCAGACCTCGCTGGAGCACCAGCGCCGGCGCCGGCCGCGCGAGGTGTCGAGGTACATCCGCCGGCAGCTGTCGCCGTCGCACTGGCGCAGCCGGGACCGGGCGGCGGGATCCGTGAGCAGGTCCACGGCGTCCCGCGCGATCGCCGAGAGGAGCGCCTCGCACCCGGGCTCGCCGGCCAGCACCCGTACCAGACCGCCGTCCTCGTCCCGTACGGCCCTGATCCCGGGCGGCGCCCCGGCCGCCAGCGCGTTGACGCGCTCCAGCGCGCCCCCGGCGTCGTGTCCCTCGATCTCGGCGCGCACCAGCCGGCCGATGCCCTCGCGCAGCTCCGCGAACCGCCCGACCCAGCCGCCGTCAACCGCGACGAGCGCGGTGCCCTCCGGGACCAGTCCTGAGCCGACCAGCCACCGCTCCAGCCGGTCGGCACGGTCGAGCCGCTCGGCCCGCTCGGCCCCTCTGGGAGCGGGTTCCCCGGTCGCGACCAGGTCCAGGCAGACCCGCCCTGAGTCGAACCGCCACTCGTACGAGCCCATGCCCGCCGCCATGTGCCTGTCACCGCCTCGGGGTTCACCGGGGAGCGCCGTCGCCGCGCCGTCCTCTCAGAGTGCCTGCCCCGAAGCGCGTCCGGAACCCCTGCTACCGGCACGCCGTGATGTCAGCCGGCCCCGTACTTGGTGTCGGCCGACGGGTCCAGCGCCAGCCGGTAGCCGCGCTTGACCACCGTGTGGATCAGTGTGGGGGCGCCCAGCGCGGTCCTGAGCCGGGCCATCGCCGTCTCCACCGCGTGTTCGTCGCGCCCCGAACCGGGCAGCGCCCGCAGCAGTTCCCCGCGCGACACCACCCATCCCGGCCGCCTGGTCAGCGCGTGCAGCAGGGCCATGCCCGCCGGGGGTACGGGACGCAGGTCGCCGTCGACCAGGACGGCGTGGCCGCGTATCTCGACGCGCCGCCCCGCGACCGGCAACGTACGGGCGCGGGCGGGCAGTTCGGCGCAGAGCACCTGGACGAGCGGGCCCATGCGGAAGCGGTCCGGCTGGACGGTGTCGATGCCCCGCGCCTGGAGCGGCAGCGCGGTGACCGGTCCCACACAGGCCGCCAGCACGTCGTGGTGGAGGGCGCCGAGCAGGTCGGCCAGCCGGCCCCGGTCTTCGGCGCGCGCGAGCATCGAGGCGGCGGCGGCCGCGCTGGTGAAGGTGACGGCGTCCACGGCGCGGGCGACGGTGGCCTCGATCAGGCGGTCGACGGGTCCGGGGTCCGCCGGGGGCATCCACCGGTGGACGGGTACGACAACGACGTCGGCGCCCCCGGCCCGCAGCGACTCGGCGAATCCGGGCAGGGGTTCGCCGTGCAGCTGCACGGCGATCCTGCGGCCCTCGACGCCCTCCCCCAGCAGCCGTTCCAGCACGTCGGCCATCGACTCGGACGGCGGTGACCAGGCCTCGACGAGCCCGGCGGCCCGGATCGCGCCCCTGACCTTGGGCCCCCGGGCGAGCAACTCCACCCCGCGCAGGCGGTCGAGGAGTTCCTCCCCGCGTCCCCAGCCGCCGGCGGCCTCCACCCAGCCGCGGAAGCCGACGGCCGTGGTCGCCACGGCCACGTCCGGCGCGTGCTCGATCAAGTCCTCGGTGGCGGCGCGGAGTTCGGTGTCGTCGGCGAGCGGCACGATCCGCAGGGCGGGCGCGTGCAGGACGACGCCCCCGCGGCGCCGGAGCAGCTCGCCGAGTTCGGCCGCGCGCCGGGCCGCCGTGACGCCGATCGTGAACCCCGAGAGGGGGCCGTGCTGTTGTCCGTCCATGCCTCGCCGGCCCCGCTCGTCCGTCACCCGTCACCGTTGAGGCGACCGAGCCTGCCAAGGGTGCGTGACAGGCCCGGTGCGCGGGTATTTCGGCGGCGTTACGTACGGGCCGCCACCGACCCGTACGCCACCGGGTCTGGGCTCGACCTCCACCCGTACGGACCCCGGCGCGGGCGGGCGAAGGTATACCGCCCTTGCGGAGGCGGCGGTCAGACGCCGAGGGCGGGGAGGACGACCGCGTCGAGGTAGTCCGTGAGGAACGCGCGGTCGACCGGCTTGTCCTCGATGAGCTGCCGCGCGACAAACGCGCCCACCAGCATGTGGGTGACGAAGGGGAACGCGGGATGGTCCGCCGGCAGCTCGCCGCGGTCCACGGCGCGCCGCAGCAGTATGCCGAGCCCCGTCATCTCCGGCTCGACCAGCAGCTCGCGCAGCGCCCGGTGGAGGTCGGGGTTCGCGTGCACGACGTGGAGCAGGCTCCGCATCAGGGCGGCGTCCTCCTCCATCTTGCAGTCGTCGCTGAGGCTGGCCATCGCGTGGAAGTCCCCGCGGAGCGATCCGGTGTCGATCTCCTGGAGCGCGGCGGGCTTGTTGTGCCGCAGCGCGCGGACCACCAGCTCGGCCTTGCTCCCCCACTGGCGGTAGAGCGTCGCCTTGCTGGAGCGGGTACGGGCGGCGACGGCGTCCATCGTCAGCGCGTCGTACCCGAGCTCCCGCAACAGGTCGAGCACCGCCGCGTACATCTCGGCCTCACGCTCCGGCTTGAGCCTGGTGCCTGCCACGGCCGATCACCTCCACCAACGAACGAAACTGTTTCGTACACTACCAACGTACCCCGGACCTGCCCCACCCCCGCGACCTGGAGCGTTGCACATCCGCGAACGGGAGCGTCGCACATCCAGGGCGTGAGGAGGTAGCCACCGGCAGTGAATCTTTTGCGTTTCGGCCGGGGCGGTCCTATGGTCAGCTGAGTACGAAACAGTTTCGTTCTCCTTTGCCGTCCCACTTCAGGAGTCCGGCCCATGGCAGCCAAGTCCCCCGCCGACACGTCCGTCGGTGACCCCGTACCCCAGCAGAACAAGGTCCCGCCCGATACGGCGCGGGAGACGGACAAACCGGAGCGCGCGAACCACCGGTGGTGGGTGCTGACCGTCATCGCGCTGGCCCAGCTGATGGTGGTCCTCGACGCGACCGTCGTGAACATCGCCCTGCCCTCGGCCCAGCAGGCGCTCGGCTTCAACGACAACAATCGGCAGTGGATCGTCACGTCGTACGCGCTCGCCTTCGGCAGCCTGCTGCTGCTCGGCGGACGCCTGGCCGACCTCCTCGGCCGCCGGATCGTCTTCCTCATAGGCGTCGTCGGCTTCGCCGGCGCCTCGGCACTGGCCGGGGCCGCACAGAACTTCGAGGTGCTGGTCACCGGCCGCGCCCTCCAGGGCGTGTTCGGCGCGATGCTCGCACCGGCCGCGCTGGCCCTGCTCAACACGACCTTCACCGGGGCCAAGGAGCGCGCCAAGGCCTTCGGGATCTACGGCGCCATCGGCGGCGCGGGCGGCGGCGTCGGCCTGCTGCTCGGCGGTCTGCTCACCGAGCACCTGAGCTGGCGCTGGACGCTCTACGTCAACCTCTTCTTCGCCGTGTTCGCCTTCATCGGCGGCCTGGTCTTCCTGCGCAAGGGCGCCCCGGCCGACCGGCCGAAGCTGGACCTGCCGGGCACCGTCCTGGTCACCACCGGCCTCTTCGGGCTGGTCTACGGCTTCTCCAACGCCGAGACGCACGACTGGAGCTCCCCGCAGACGTGGGGCTTCCTGCTGGCCGGCGGGATACTGCTGGCGGCGTTCAGCTGGTGGCAGACCAGGTCGAAGCACCCGCTGCTGCCGCTGCGCGTCCTGCTCGACCGCGACCGCGGGGCGTCCTTCACGATGCTCGCCATCTCCGGTGCGGGCATGTTCGGGGTCTTCCTCTTCCTGACCTACTACCTCCAGTCCTCGCTGCACTACACGCCGGTCAAGACCGGCCTCGCCTTCCTGCCGATGATCGGCATCCTGATGGTCGCCGCGACGCTGGTCACCAACAGCCTGCTGCCGAAGTACGGCCCCCGGCCGATCGTCCCGCTGGGCATGGCGATGGCCGCCGTCGGCATGGCGTGGCTCACCGCGCTCGACCTGACCAGCACCTACTCGGCCCATGTGCTCCCGCCGCTGCTGGTCATCGGCTTCGGACTCGGCCTGGTGATGCCGACCGCGATGAGCGTGTCCACCTCGGGGGTCTCCGCGGAGGACGCGGGGGTCGCCTCGGCCACCGTCAACACCATGCAGCAGGTGGGCGGTTCGATCGGCACCGCGCTGCTGAGCACGCTGGCGGCGAGCGCGGCGACGAACTACCTGTCGGACCGGAAGCCGACCCCGGTGGCGCTCGCCCAGGCGCAGCTGGAGAGCTACTCGACCGCCTACTGGTGGTCGGCCGGCATCTTCGCCGTCGGCGCGGTGCTCGCCCTGGTGATGTACCGGGGCGGCCGTCCGCAACCGGCTCCGGAAGGAATCCAGGCCGTCCACATGTAGGCGGTCACGGACGGCACGCGGGCCCGGCGAGGTCAGCGGGAGGCGGCGGCCGGGTGCGGGTGGTTCTCCAGCTCCCGGCCGTACGCCAGCGCCGCGCCGTGGTCGCCCACCCGCCGCGCGTCCGCGCGCTGCTTGCGCAGGGCGGCGCAGACGTCGCAGCCGGAGAGCGCGCGCTCGCGCGCTCCCGGGTGGTCGCGGCCTTGTTCCGACATTCGCATGTGCCTTCCGTCCTCGCGCCGATCCGGTCCGTTTCCGTCCTCGCACAAGGATCGGTACGTTTCGGCGCGTCCGGGCAGAGGCGGGCCGTAGCCGGGGCGACAGAGGACACAGACGGGGGACACGGAGCGCGCCGAAGTGGGCGCACGCCCCCGGGTCACGTACGGGACTCAGGCCGGCCAGAGCCGTGGGCGGCGTCTCGCCGCGGCGTCCTCCACCCAGCCCACCGCCAGGATCATCAGGCCGATCAGCGGCCAGACCAGGATCAGGCTCAGCACCCCGTACGAGGCGTCCAGTTCGGCCGAGAACGCGTCGATGCCCGGGATGTTCCAGAGCTGGTCGATCATCGGGACCGTCGCCATGATCAGCAGGTTGTGCCAGAGGTAGATCGTCACGGCACGGTTGTTGGCCAGGGTGACCAGCGGGTCGAACCGCGCCAGCCGGCCCGGGAGTTCGCGCCAGGACGGGGCGTACTGGAGCAGGATCGCCACGAACCCCAGCGACCAGGTCGCCTCGGTGAGGGGCATCTCGTCGAGGTTCCACCCCTCGGGGCCCGGATGGCCCGAGGCCCACCACAGGCCGAAGGCCATGACCAGCGCGGCCAGCGAGACCGTCAGATAGCGCGGGATCCTCCGGAACAGCCCGTCCTGGTGGGCGAATCCGAGCACCCAGCAGGCGCCGTACACCGCGAAGTCGGTCACCGCGAGGCCGGTCTCGCCGGGGATCGTCAGCAGACCCGTCTCGATCGCGGCGGTGAGGACGAGCGGGAACGCCAGCGCCGCCCACGGCACCTTGCGGAACGCCCACAGCAGCACGGGGGACGCGAGGACGAACCATACGTACGCGCGGATGTACCAGAGCGGTCCCACCGCCTGGTCCGCCCAGGACTCCTCCAGCCAGCCGCTCGCCGACCCGCTCGGGTCCGGGTACGGCGGGGAGCCGAGCGGCAGGAGGTAGTTGCCCAGCTTGGCCAGACCCCACAGCCCCTCCTCCCGCGCCGGGTGCCAGCCCAGCAGGAAGATCACCGGTACGACCACCGCCGCGAACGCCCACATGGGCGGCAGCAGCCGGCGCAGCCGCCCGCGGATCACGCTCCAGGGGGTGCGGCTGGAGAGCGAGCGGGCCATCAGCGAGCCCGCCAGCGCGAACATCACGCCCATCGAGGGGAAGACGATCGTCAGCCAGGCCCACCCGAAGACATGGAAGACCACGACGCGGACGAGCGCGACCGCGCGCAGCAGATCGAGGTAGCGGTCACGGCCGGGAACGGCTTGCGCGGCGCCGGTCTGTGGGGCTCCCGTCCGCGAGGCGCCGGCCTGCGGAGCGCCTGTCTGCGGAGCGCCGGTCCGCGCGACCGCCTTGTGCCGCGCTCGGGGTACGCCCCCGGTGTCCACCGAAGGAACGCTCATGCCACCGGCCTCCGCTCACCGCTGCGTCCCCGTGGGGCCGGCACCGAGCCCGGTGCCTCCACCACTCCCGTACGGCGCAGCTTCTGCCAGCGCAGCCGGCCGCCGGTGAGCGCGGTGATCCAGGACTGGAGCAGCACGACGTACATGAGCTGCCGGTAGAGGATCTGCTGGAGCGGCAGGGAGATCAGGTGGGTCATCCGCTCCCGGTCGAGCCGGAAGGCGTACGCGGCGCAGACCGCCTGGACGAGCAGGACGCCGAGCCACGCCACGATGGTCTTCTGGGTCGGTCCGAAGACCAGGCCGTACAGCAGGAACACGTCGATCAGGGGCGCGAGCAGCGGCGCCAGCACCATGAAGAGGGAGACCAGCGGCAGCCCGACACGGCCGAAGCGGCCGGAGGGCCCGCGTTCGACCAGGGCCCCGCGGTGCTTCCAGATCGCCTGCATCGTGCCGTAGCTCCAGCGGTAGCGCTGGGACCACAACTGCTGGACCGACTCGGGCGCCTCGGTCCAGGCGCGGGCGCGCTCGGCGTACACGACACGCCAGCCGTCGCGGTGCAGGGCCATGGTGATGTCGGTGTCCTCGGCGAGGGTGTCGTCGCTCATCCCGCCGACCCGCTCCAGGGCCTGGCGCCGGAAGGCGCCGACCGCGCCGGGGATGGTGGGCATGCAGCGCAGCAGGTCGTACATCCGCCGGTCCAGGTTGAAGCCCATCACGTACTCGATGTGCTGCCAGGCCCCGATGAGGGTGTCGCGGTTGCCGACCTTGGCGTTGCCCGCCACGGCTCCGACGCGCGGATCGCCGAAGGGCTGCACCAGCTCGCCGACGGTGGAGGGCTCGAAGACGGTGTCGCCGTCCATCATCACGATGATGTCGTGGCGGGCGTGTGCGATGCCGTTGTTGAGCGCGGCGGGCTTTCCGGCGTTCTCCTGCCGTACGACGTGGACGTTGGGCAGCCACATCTCCTCGACGATGTCGGCCGTCCCGTCGGTGGAGCCGTCGTCGACGACCACGACCTCGATGGGGTGGCCGCTCTCCATCAGGGAGCGGACGGTGTTGGCGATGCACTCGCGTTCGTTGTACGCGGGGACGAGCACGGTGACCGGTTCGGTGACCGGGTCGCCCCAGCGGAAGCCGCGGCGGCGGACCTTGCGCGCGTGCGCGAAGGACAGCGCCAGCATCAGGCCGAAGCGGACGAGGACGAGAACGCCGATCACGGCCAGGCCGACGGCCAGGACATCGGTGACGCTGTCCGAGAGGGTGACCGCGGCCACCCAGGCCTTCCCCTTCCACAGGTCGGCGCCGGTGACCGGGGTGAGGGCGCTGGGCGCGCCGAGCGCCTCGGTGAGATTGACGAAGCGGAAGCCGCGCTCCTGCATGGCGGGCAGATAGCGGCCGAGGGCCTCGACGGTCTGCGAGCGGTCGCCGCCGGAGTCGTGCATCAGCACGATCGAGCCCCGGTGGCCCTTCGGGGTGGCCCACTCCACGATCCTGTCGGCGCCGGGCCGCTTCCAGTCCTCGCTGTCGACGCTGTCGAGGACGGTGATGTAGCCGAGGCTGCCGATGTACTTCGTGACCGGCCAGGACTTATTGTCCATGGCGTCGGCGAAGGAGGAGTACGGCGGGCGGAAGAGCGAGGTCCTGACGCCGGCCGCGCCCGCCAGCGCCAACTGGTTCTGCGTCAGCTCCCAGTTGGTCCTGGTTCTGGTCTGGTACGAGAGGTCGGGGTGGCTGAAGGTGTGCAGGCCGACCTCGTGGCCCTCGTCCACCATCCGCTTCACCAGGGCCGGGTAGCGCGAGGCCATCGTGCCCGTCACGAAGAAGACGGCGTGGGCGTGGTACTTCTTCAGTTCGTCCAGGACCTTGGGCGTCCACCGCGGGTCGGGGCCGTCGTCGAACGTCAGGACCAGCCGGCCGTCGGGGATGCCCAGCGACTTCGCGGGGGCCGCGGCGGAGCGTGCGTCGATGACGGGGCCGCCGTCGAGGATCCGGTCGGGCACCTGGTCGGTGGCGACCGGGGGGCGGACGCGGTGGTCGGCGAGTATCTCGCTGTGGACGTAGCCGCGGAGCATGAGCATCGCGAGCATGGCGACGAGGACGAGCGACGGCAGCAGGTAGCGCATGGGCAGTCTGCGGCGGGCGGCGCGGGTGGTGCGGTTCTGACGAGAGGTACGGCCCTGGCGGGAGGTACGGCCCCGAGGGGCGGCGCGGTCCTGGCGGACGGCGCCGTCGTGGCGGGCCCGTCCGCCGGAGGACGTCCGGCCGTGGGCGGCGGCGCCGTCGGGTGGGCGTCTGCGGGAGGAAGGCATCTAGTGCGCTCCTTCCGCGGCCAGTTGCTGAGCCCCCGCCTGGTCCGGCGGCGGATCGGCCGGCGGGGTGGTCGGGTCGACGGGCGGGGGGCTGGAGTCCGGGGAGGCCGGTGGCGACTCGCCGCCACTCCCGCCGGCGGCGGTCCCGGGGTCGTCGACCGGGGGGCCGCCGGGTACGGACGGGGCCCCGGTGCCCGGGTCCGTACCGCCCGCACCTCCCGCCGCGCCCGCTCCCGCGCCGGCGCCCGCGGCCGTTCCGGCGCCGCCGGTCGGAGCCTTCACCGTGGCCCCGGGCTTCGACACACCGGGGACGGGCGTGCCCGTGGCGCCGGGCGGGACGCTGCCCGAAGGGCCGGGAATGGCCAGGCCGTTGGAGTCCGTCGCCGTGGGCAGGACCGCGGGTCCACCCGGCGCTTGTGAGCCTGATCGTGTCGCTGTTGGGGCTGGCTTGTTTTCGACCGTATCGGGTTTCTTTTTGTCCGCGAGGCCGGGTATTTGCAGCCACGGCGCGCTGGAGCTGCCGCCTATGACGGCCGCGCCCAGCATCACCGCGTAACAGGCGCAGGCGATCGCCACGACCCAGCCGGCCCGCCGGAACTTCCTGCCCCGCCGACCGCTGGCATCGACGAACACCGGGCCGTCGGAACCGTCCCCCTGACCCTCCCGCGCGGGACCTGACTCCTGCGCGGGGTGGGTACCCATGGGCAGCTCCGAGAGCTGACGACCGAGGCCATCCAGTTCGATAGTGACATCAATCGGCTCATGCGAATGCCCGATTCGGGCGCCATCTCGCCATTTTTCCACCACTGCGCACATCCCCCACTGACCGTCTTGGGCGCGCAATCGACTGGTCGGGCAGGCCGTCGGCCCAGGCCCCCACCTGAACCGGAATGCCCCCTACCACACCGCACCCGGACGACGAATGTAGCGCAAGGAGGTGGCGCCCGTACCTCGGCTTGACGGACACCATGCATCAATGCTGTGACGGGCGGGGAACCCAACTCATGGGTAACACTTCAAGCCACCCGCCGTCCCTGCCGAGTTCGACCGCAGCGGCCCGCAAAGCATTCACACCGGCGTGTTTCAGCCCCTCCCGCCACACCAGAAACACGGGTGACAGGGGTACGGGAGCGACGAGCGGCCGCAGCACCGCCCCCGGCATCTCCGGCGCGTCCACCACGGTGAGGACGGGGGTGCGATGTTTCGCCATGATCCGCCGGAACTCCTCCCGCCCGACGGCCATCGGCGCCGGATCTTCGACCGCGATGGACCGCCCCGCGAAGAGCTGCCGGGCCAGCGCGGTCCACTCCAGCGTCCGCGGATTACCGGCCCCCGCGTACACCCGCTCCCCGGCGAGCGCGGCGAGCGGCACCTCCGCGCGGCCGGCCAGCGGATGGTCGTACGGCAGCAGGACAGCCATCGGCTCGTACCGCACCAGCTGACACCGCAACCCGGCGCGCAGCCCCGGCGCGAGCCCGTCGAAGTACCCGAAGGACACGTCGAGCCGTCCGGCGAGCATCTCCACGGCGGCACCGGTCAGCCCGCTCTCGAACCGCGCCATCAGCTCGCATTCCGGGGCGAGTTCACGAGCCCGCGCCAGCACCCGCCCGGAGGTCAGCCCCTCGGAGTTGAGGTCCACGAGCAACGTCCTCGGCACATCGGCGCAGGCGGCGAGCAGGGCGTCCTGCGCCGCCAACACCCGCCGGGCATACGGCAGAAGCCGCTCACCGTCCCCCGTGAGCGCCACCTGCCGGGTGGTCCTGACGAAGAGTTCGACACCCAACTCCCGCTCCAGGCGCCGGATGTCACGGCTGAGGGCCTGCTGAGCGACGTACAGCCGCGCGGCGGCCCGGGTGAAGTGCAGTTCCTCGGCGGCGGTGACAAAGGCGCGGAGGAGTCTGGGTTCGATGTCTCGGGACATCCGCCGCATTCAACAACACAGGTGCGTGAATGGCCACTGATCAGGTGTTGGACCGCGCGCCGCACCGGCCGTGAGGGTGAGGCCATGCCTCGATTCACCGGCCGTCCACCCCAAGCCCATGAGCACGTACCGGCGTACCGGCGCCCGGCCCGGCGTGCGAATCCGTACGCCCGCCTCTTCGCGCCCCCGGGCGCCCGCGCCTTCACCGCCGGATCCCTGCTCGCGCGGCTCCCCGCCGGGATGTTCACCGTCAGCGCCGTGATCATGATCGCCGGACAGCGGGGCTCGTACGCGCTCGCCGGGGCCGTCACCGCCACCGGTCTCGCCGTCACCGCCCTGGTCGCCCCCGGGGTGGCACGCCTGACCGACCGGCACGGGCAGGCGCGGATCGCCGTGCCCGCCGCCGGGTTGGCCGTCCTCGGCTCACTCGCCCTGGTGCTCTGCGTCCGCCACCGCGCACCGGACTGGACGCTCTTCGCCGCGTACGCCGCGACCGCCACGACCCCCAACACGGGCGGCATGTCCCGTGCGCGCTGGGCCCGTCTGTTCCGCGCGGACACCCCGGAGCACCGGGCGGCGCGGCACACCGCCCGCTCGTTCGAACAGGCCGCCGACGAGCTGTGTTTCATGCTGGGGCCGGTGCTGGCCGCCGTGCTCTGCTCCGCGCTCTTCCCGGAGGCGGGCACGCTGGCCGGTGCGGTCCTCCTGCTGGCCGGGATCCTGGCCTTCGCGGCGCAGCGGTCCACCGAGCCACCGGCCTCCGGGGGTACGGGGGCGGCGCGCGCCCCTCTCCGCTCCCCCGCGCTGACCGCGCTGCTCGTCGTCCTCCTCGCCACGGGCGCGGTCTTCGGCGCGACCGAGGTCGTGACCCTCGCCTACGCGGACGGCGGCGGTCATCCCGCCTGGGCGGGCGGCGCGGTGCTGGCGCTCCAGGCCGGCGGGTCGTGCGCGGCCGGACTCCTGCTGGGCCTGCTCCCGCCGCCGCCCCGGGCCGGCCGCCGGCTGATGGCCTGCCTGGCCGCGATGAGCGCGCTGCTGGCCGTACCCCTGCTGGCCGCCGTGTCCGGTTCCCTGCCGCTGCTGGCCGGGAGCCTCCTGCTGGCGGGCGCGGCGACGGCCCCGACCATGGTGACGGCGATGGGACTGGTCCAGGGCCTCTCCCCGGCGGGCCGGCTGAACGAGGGCATGACCTTGGCCGTCACCGCCCTGCTCGGCGGCATCGCGGCCGGCTCGGCGGTGGGTGGCTGGACGGTGGAGCGCCTGGGCCCGGCGCTCGGGTACGCCGTCCCCCCGGCCGCCGCCCTGCTCGCCTTGCTGGCCGCGGTCGCCGGAGCGAGCGGACCGAGGGCCGGGGTGTCTGCGCCGTCCGGGCACGACTGAGGCCCCGCTGCCTTGGGGGCAGCGGGGCCTCGGCCTCACATGGGGTTTGTGGAGATGGCGGGAATCGAACCCGCGTCCAACGGTGCAGAATCAGGGCTTCTCCGAGCGCAGTCCGCTACGTTTTTCTCGGCCCCGGAGATCACACGGACAAGTCTCCGACGGGCTCAGTCACTGTTTGATTTCCTTCCAGGTCCCGTGACCGGACCTAGAAGTTTAGTTCCCTAATTGATGCCAGGATCCGGGTCGGGAACAGCCCCGGGCTGACACTCCGCGGAGTCTTCGCTAGCTGCTAATTAGGCAGCGAGAGCGAAGGCGGAGGAATCGCGCTTAGAAGTGGCGATTATAGTTTGCGACATATGGTTTACGAGATCATTGCCGCTTCCTCGGCTCGCTTCACCTGCTTCGACATCCGCTGTCGAAACCGATCATCCCCATGTTGTTTTTTCAAACTGCTTCCTGCATGCACCCTCGATGGAGTGCACGGCCCATCCTACGTGATCAACAGAGCACGGTCCACGCGTATTCCCGGCACGGCGTCCGCCGGCGCCCGGAACAGTCAGGCCCGCTGCTTGCGCCTGACCGCCGCGACCGCGCGGTTCGTCTCGCGCAGATCCTGCTTCTCCCGCAGCGTCTGCCGCTTGTCGTACTCCTTCTTGCCCTTCGCCAGCGCGATCTCGATCTTCGCCCGGCCGTCCTTGAAGTACATGGCCAGCGGCACGATCGTGTGCCCCGACTCGCTCGACTTGGAGTCCAGCTTGTCGATCTCCAGCCGGTGCATCAGGAGCTTCCGCTTGCGCCGGGCGCTGTGGTTGGTCCACGTCCCCTGCGTGTACTCCGGTACGTGCACGTTGTGCAGCCAGGCCTCGCCCCCGTCGATCTGGACGAAGCCGTCCGTCAGCGACGCCCGCCCCTGGCGCAGGGACTTCACCTCGGTGCCGGTCAGCACCAGACCGCACTCGTAGGTGTCGATAATGAGGTAGTCGTGCCGCGCCTTCTTGTTCTGCGCGATCAGCTTGCGCCCTGTTTCCTTAGCCATAGTCCTTCCATTTTCGCACCTGGACGCGGTTTTCCTTAACCATTTCCGCCGAGGCCGCTGAGCACCGTCCGCGCCCGGTCCTGTGCCCGCTCGCTCACCTGCACGTCGGGGGTGATGCCCCGGCCGTCGACCCCGTGGCCGGCCGGCGTGCGGTAGTGCCCGACGGTCAGCTCGGCGACGGAGCCGTCCGGCAGCTTGCTCGGCATCTGCACCGAGCCCTTGCCGAACGTACGCGCCCCGACCGTGATGGACCGGCCCCGGTCCTGGAGCGCGCCCGTCACCAGCTCGGCCGCGCTCATCGTCCCGCTGTCGACCAGCACCACCAGGGGCCGGGTGGTGTCGCCCCCCGGATCAGCGTTCAACACCCGCTGCTCCCCGTTTATGTCGTACGTGGCGACCAGGCCGCCGTCCAGGAACGCGGAGGCGGCCGTGACGGCCTCGGAGACCAGCCCGCCGCCGTTGCCCCGCAGGTCGAGGAGGACGCCGGCCTCGTCGGGGGCGTCCAACACCGCGTCCCGTACCCGCGCGCCCGTGCCCTTCGTGAACGCCTCGACCTTGATCAGCCGGGCGCCGCCCGCCAGCGTGCCGACCGTGACCGACTCGGTGGTCAGCTCGGCCCGCCGCAGCGTACGCGTCCAGCGGTGGCCGTCCCGCTCCAGGCCCAGCACCACGG
This sequence comes from Streptomyces sp. NPDC087420, assembly GCF_044744165.1. NCBI lineage: Bacteria > Bacillati > Actinomycetota > Actinomycetes > Kitasatosporales > Streptomycetaceae > Streptomyces > Streptomyces sp. NPDC087420. The sequence goes on along the minus strand of NZ_JBIUXU010000003.1, from coordinate 12,633 downwards.
AGGAGCCGGCCGGCGCGCTCTTCGTGTCGCCGCGCAGCAGCGCCATGACGTCCGTCACGGGCCGCTTCGCGACGGACGCGCCGTCGATGGTCCGTACGGTGTCCCCGGCCTTGATGCCCGCCCGGGCCGCGGGCGCCCCGGGCTGGACCCGGGTCACCTCGATCAGACCGCCCGCCGCGCCGCGGGCCGCGAGCCCGACTCCGGTGTACCGGCCGTCGAGGCCCTGTTCAAACTCCTCGTACTCACTCTTGTCGTACACCGCGCCCCAGCGGTCACCGCTGCGGCTGACGACCTCCTCGGCCGCTTCCGTGGCCGACTTGCCGTCGGCCATCGCCTCGGCGGCGGCCCGGGCGACGTCGTCGCCGTGGACCGTGGAGGAGGCGGCGCGCAGCGGCAGCACCGGCGATTTCTCGTCGCTGCGCGGCAGGGAGTTCGTGGCCGCGGCCGTGGCCAGCACACTGGCGAATACGAAGGTCAGGGCCGCGCCACGGCGGACGCCGCGGGATCTTTGAGGCAACTCGGAGCCCGACATGGCGTTGAGTCTAGGACAACGCCCCCCGGCGAACGGGTCCTTGGCGACACGACGCCAAGGGCACTTGTCACACCCTGAGGTACTTGCGCAACGCGATGAAAGCGGCGAGAGCGGGCATCAGCAGCGCGATCGCCAGCACCAGCGGGAGCTTGGTCAGCACGGCGTCCCAGCCGATGAAGTTGACGAGTTCCATCTTGTGCGACAGATCAAGACCATGATCGATCAGGAAGTAACGCCCGAGGAGCAACATCGCGCACGCGACGACACCACCGAGCAGCCCGGCAAACGCGGCCTCCATGATGAACGGCATCTGGATGTAGAAGCTGGAGGCGCCCACCAGGCGCATGATCCCGGTCTCACGCCGTCGGCTGAACGCCGACACCCGCACGGTGTTGACGATCAGCATGATCGCGATGACGAGCATCAGCGCCATGACGAAGAGCGCGGCGACATTCATGCCCTGCATCAGCCCGAACAGGTTCTGGAGGATGTCGCGCTGGTCCTGGACGGACTGGACACCGTCCCGCCCCGCGAAGGCGGTCGCCACCACCTTGTACTTCTCGGGGTCCTTGAGCTTGACGCGGAAGGACTCCGGCATCTGGTCCGGGGTGATGGTGGCGGCGAGCGGCGAATCGCCGTACTGCTCCTTGTAGTGCTTGTACGCTTCATCGGCGTTCTCGTAGTGAACGGTCTCGACGATCGTCGTCATCTTCTTCAGATCGCCCTCGATCTGATTCCGCTGCTCCGTCGTGACCGCGCCCTTGGTGCACTGCGGCGACGTCGTCACATCTCCCTTGTTGCAGAGGAAGATGGAGACGTTGACCTTGTCGTACCAGTAGTCCTTCATCGTGCTGACCTGATCGCGCATGAGCAGCGCGCCGCCGAACAGGGCGAGCGAGAGGGCCACGGAGATGATGACGGCGAAGGTCATCGTGAGATTGCGGCGGAGGCCGACGCCGATCTCCGACAGGACGAACTGGGCGCGCATGGCGTCCTTTCAGCTTTCGGTGCTCAATGCGGTCGTGCTCACTGCCCCGTACGTACGCGACGCGGGCCGTGCTCAGTGCTGGTAGCCGTAGACGCCGCGCACCTGGTCGCGCACCAGGCGGCCCTGGTCGAGTTCCAGCACGCGCTTGCGCATCTGGTCGACGATGTTCTGGTCGTGCGTCGCCATCAGCACGGTCGTACCAGTGCGGTTGATGCGGTCCAGCAGCTTCATGATGCCCACGGAGGTCTGCGGGTCGAGGTTACCGGTCGGCTCGTCCGCGATCAGCAGCATGGGGCGGTTCACGAAGGCCCGCGCGATGGCGACGCGCTGCTGCTCACCACCGGAGAGTTCACCGGGCATCCGGTCCTCCTTGCCGCCGAGTCCGACCAGGTCGAGGACCTGCGGGACGGACTTGCGGGTCTCGCCGCGGGACTTGCCGATGACCTCCTGCGCGAACGCCACGTTCTGCGCGACGGTCTTGTTCGGCAGCAGCCGGAAGTCCTGGAAGACCGTGCCCAGCTGGCGGCGCATCTGGGGCACCTTCCAGTTGGACAGGCGCGCCAGGTCCTTGCCGAGGACGTGGACCATGCCGGTGCTGGTGCGCTCCTCGCGGAGGATCAGTCTCAGGAAGGTCGACTTGCCGGAACCGGACGAGCCGACGAGGAAGACGAACTCCCCCTTCTCGATGTCGAGCGAGACATCACGCAGCGCGGGGCGGTTCTGCCTCGGGTAGGTCTTGGAAACGTTGTCGAATCGAATCACGAGATACACCACGGTCGGCCGGGAGCAGGTGTGCGTGACCTTACGCGAACCCGACTGGCGCGCGCAGTCCGCTGCGGAGGTTGGGACGGGCTTGGGCGATTTATCACGGATGCGCGGCGTCCGCCAGTGGCAGCGGTCACACCGGAAACCGGCCGGGCGCGCCGAACCGGCCGGGAACTGGCACAGTGGTAAGGGGAACAGTCACGATTCCCCGAGCGTTGAGCGGGGAGACACTGGCTGCGGCTCCGCCGCGCGGTGAGGAGGAATGCGCATGACCTACGACAGATTGGTGTGCGCCAACTGCGCGGGACCCGTCAGCGAGGGCAGGTGCCGCGTCTGCCGGGCGAGCCGGGAGCGCCTCCAGCAGGAGGGCCCCTTCGGCGGCCTGAGCCCGGTGGCCCTGCTGACGATGATCGTTGTGCTGCTCGCCGCGGTGGCCTTCGTGGCGGTGCAGCAGACCGCGTAGCGCGCGGCGCGAACATGGGAAGGGCCCGGACACCATGCACGGTGTCCGGGCCCTTCCGTATGTCGTGGACGATGCCCAGGACGACGTCCTCAGACGGCGGTACGTCCGCCGGCCACCAGACGCGGCAGCATCCGGAATCCGATGCCACCCGCGATCATGGTCGCGGCGCCGATCAGCAGGAACGTGGTCTCGAAGGCACCGGTTTCCGCCAGCTCCTCCTTGGCCTCACCCTGCTGCACCGGCTGAGAGCCGAGGCTGTCGGTGTCGGTCCCGCCGCCACCGGTCGTGGAGGCGGAGCCGCCGGTGTCGCCACCGCCGGTGGTGCCCCCGCCGCTCGTGTTGCCGCTCGTGGTCGCGCCACCGTCACCGGTACCGCCCTGGTCGCCGGTGCCGCCCTGCTCACCGGCACCACCTTGCTCGCCACCACCAACGGCAGCGGCACCACCCTGCTCGCCACCACCAACCGCGGCAGCACCACCCTGCTCGCCACCACCAACCGCGGCAGCACCACCCTGCTCGCCACCGCCAACGGCAGCAGCACCACCCTGGTCGGCACCACCTTGCTCACCGCCACCAACGGCAGCGGCGCCACCCTGCTCGCCACCACCGACCGCGGCAGCACCACCCTGCTCGCCACCACCAACGGCAGCGGCACCACCCTGCTCGCCACCACCGACCGCGGCAGCACCACCCTGCTCGCCACCACCAACGGCGGCGGCACCACCCTGCTCACCGCCACCAACGGCAGCGGCACCACCCTGGTCGGCGCCACCGTCCACGCCGCCCGGGTCGCCGCCTCCATCGACGCCACCCGGGTCTCCGTCATTGCCGATACCGAGACCGGCGTCTACGGTCACACCCACACCTGCGGCCTGTGCGACGCCCGCGACGGTCAGCGACGCGCCGGCGGCGATCACCGCGCCCGCCGCGATCCGCGCCACGCGAACGCGTGTCTTCTTGGTCATCTGCTTGCTACCCCCAGTAGCCGATTCGTTGAGGTGCAGCGTCCGGGGCAGCGGCCGCGCGGGGGGTACATCTGGTCCGCCCCCGGTCACACGCGCCCCAGGAATACGCATGCCACGGGCAGCTTTCCCATTTTCCATATACGCGTCAAGGCCGCCGCGCGCGCGATGACCGGATTCACGCCAGATGTCCCGGGCATGGGCATCCAACTGTGACACAAAAGGGAACTGCCGCCCCTGGGGCGGCAGTTCCCGTGTCGACAAAGCGCGTTTTTACCGTTCGCGCTGCTTGCGCCAGCGAATTCCGGCCTCGAGGAAACCGTCGATCTCCCCGTCGAGCACCGCGTGCGGATTGCCGACCTCGAAGTCTGTCCGCAGGTCCTTGACCATCTGGTAGGGGTGCAGGACGTACGAACGCATCTGGTTTCCCCAGGAGTTGCCGCCGTCGCCCTTGAGGGCGTCCATCTCGGCCTGCTCCTCCTGGCGGCGGCGTTCGAGCAGCTTCGCCTGGAGCACGTTCATCGCGCTCGCCTTGTTCTGGATCTGCGACCGCTCGTTCTGGCAGGAGACGACGATGCCGGTCGGTACGTGGGTGATCCGCACCGCGGAGTCGGTGGTGTTGACGCCCTGTCCGCCGGGACCCGAGGCGCGGTACACGTCCACGCGCAGCTCGGACTCGTCGATCTCGACATGGTCGCTGGACTCCACGACCGGCAGCACCTCGACACCGGCGAACGACGTCTGGCGGCGGCCCTGGTTGTCGAACGGCGAGATACGGACCAGGCGGTGGGTGCCCTGCTCCACGGAGAGCGTGCCGTAGGCGTACGGGACCTTCACCGCGAAGGTGGTCGACTTGATGCCGGCCTCTTCCGCGAAGGACGTCTCGTAGATCTCCGTGCCGTAGTTGTGGCGCTCGGCCCAGCGCAGGTACATCCGCTGGAGCTGCTCCGCGAAGTCCGCGGCGTCCACCCCGCCCGCCTCGGCGCGGATGTTGACCAGCGCCTCACGGGCGTCGTACTGGCCGGAAAGGAGCGTACGGACCTCCATCTCGTCCAGCGCCTTGCGCACCGACTCCAGCTCGGCCTCGGCCTCGGCGAGCGCGTCGGCGTCGTCCTCGCCCTCGGCGAGCTCGAACAGGATCTCCAGGTCGTCGATGCGCCCGCGCAGGGTCTCCGTCTTGCGGAGTTCGGCCTGGAGGTGCGAAAGCTTGCTGGTGATCTTCTGCGCGGCCTCCGGGTCGTCCCACAGGGACGGGGCCGCGGCCTGCTCCTCGAGCACGGCGATGTCGGCCCTCAGTTTGTCGAGGTCCAGGACGGCCTCGATCGACCCCATGGTCGAGGAGAGGGACTTCAGCTCTTCGGATACATCGACGACTGCCACGGGTCCAGCGTAACGGCTGAGCGCGCGAACCCTCCCCCCGCGGGCTTCGGGGGTCCCGTCCCCGCGTATCCGCCGCGCCTACAGCCCCGCGCCTACAGCCGCGTGCCCACGGTCCCGCCCTCACAGCTCCCCCTACGGCTACGGCTCCGGGGATGTCGTCCGCTTGGAATCCTGCGGGGGGCCGTCCCCGCCGCCGCTCGCGGCCAGCCAGCCGCCCCCGCCCAGGGCGGCCGCCAGCAGGACCGCCGCTACCGCCAGGGTGATACGGCGCTTGCGCACGGTCTCCGCCTTGTGCCGGGCCGCGCCCGGCTTGCGCAGGCTCGGCGACCGGGGCGCGCGGGCCGTACCGCGCGCGCCGCCCGCCAGCTCGTCCGGCGCCGGGACGCGCATGCTGGTGTGGGTGTCCCGGTTGGAGTCCGGTACGGCGCCGGGCACGAGCGGGACCGCGCCGCGGCGGCGCGGCTCCTCGGGGGAACCGGGCCGCGGTTCCTCGTACGGCTGCTCGGTCGGCTCACCGTCCGGCTCGTCCACGTCCAGCGGCGGGATGCCCGCGAGTCCCGGCAGCTGTTCCCGCAGGCGGGCGGCGAGTTCCGAGGCGCGCAGCCGGGAGGCCGGCGCCTTCGCCAGGCACTGGACGAGCAGCTGCCACAGCTCGTCGGGGATGCCGGGCAGCGGCACGACGGTCTCGGTGACGTGCCGGCGCAGTACGGCTCCGGGGTGGCCGCCGCCGAACGGCGTGAAGCCGGCGAGCAGTTCGTACAGGACGGTGGCGAGCGCGTAGATGTCGACGGCCGCGCGCGGCGGGAGCCCTTCGACGATCTCGGGCGCCAGGTAGTCCGGTGTGCCGATGATCCTGGTCGCCTTCGTACGGCGCGGGGTGTCGATCAGCTTGGCGACGCCGAAGTCGGTGAGCAGCGCCGGGTGGGCGCCGCCGGGGCCGAGCGGCCCCTCCATGTCGAGCAGGATGTTCTCCGGCTTGACGTCGCGGTGCACGATCCCGGCCTTGTGGGCGGCCGCGAGCGCGTCGGCGACATCGGCGACGATCGCGACGGCCGCCTCGGGGGCGAGTCTGCGCTCGCGGTCGAGACGGGTGCGCAAGTCGGTGCCGCGTACCAACTCCATGACCAGCGCGAGGTCGTTGCCGTCCACGACGAGGTCGCGGACGCCGACCACCCGGGGGTGGTCGAGCCCGAGCAGGGCCGTGCGCTCCTGGACGAAGCGCCCGACGAGCTCCTGGTCGGACGCCAGGTCCTCGCGCAACAGCTTGATGGCGACGGGGCCTTCGGGCCCCTCGCCGAGCCACACCGTGCCGGCGCTGCCCCGTCCCAGGATCTGGTGGGCGATGTACCGGCTGCCGATATTCCGTGCCAAGACTGCTCCCTCAGCGGCTGGCGTTGCCCCTCAAAGTACGCGGCAATCGGGGTGTTCAGTGCCCAGGCCGGGACACGCCCGCACCTCCGTGGGGCGAAAAGTGTGGTTCTGGGCTGTCCGCGCCGCCGTATTGCCCTCGAAAGGGTCACTACGCGCCGGTCGAATTCCCCAGATCCGAGATCCACTTCGACACCGAGGAGATGCCGTCGCCGATCGTCGACAGGAAACTCTTACTCGTACCGATCCAGTCCTGGAGCGGTGTCAGCTCCCAGACCAGCCAGCCGGCCACGAACAGCACCACCAGCGTGAAGAGACAGCCCTTGAGGCAGCCGAGGCCCGGAATGCGCATCGGGTTGGCGCTGCGCTGGCGGGGCTGGCGTGGCTCACGCGGCTGCCGGGGGGCCGGTTGCTGGGGCGGCGGCTGCGGCGGGGCGTACTGCTGTTGCTGCGGGGGCGGCGGGGCGTACCGCTGCTGCTGAGGCTGTTGCTGCTGTTGTTGCTGCCGTTGCTGCCGTTGCTGCTGGCGCGACTGCGGCTGCTGTTGCTGTTGCTGTTGCTGCGGGTACCCCTGTTGCGCCGCCTGCCGGTTCTCGGGCGGAGGCGGCGGCTGCTGCTGGCGCGGGGGCTGCGGCCGGTGCGGACGGCGGCGCAGCGGGTCCTGGCTGGGGTCGAGGTACTGGACCTGGGTCTGTTCGTTGCGGTCCCTGGCGGCCTGGAGCTGGCTCTGCCAGGGGTGCGGGCCGTCCGGTTCTCCCGGGGGTACGGGTGGCATGACCGACGTCGGGTCGGCGTTCGGGCCGGGCGCGCCGTACCCCTGTCCGGGACCGCCGGGACCGCCGGGGCCGCCCGCTCCCGCGTATCCGCCGGAGGGCAGGAAGCTGGTCGCCGCGTTCGGGTCGAAGGCGGCGGCGTTGCTCGGCAGGACCTGCGTCGGGTCCGCCGCGCCCGGGGTGTCCGGCACGGCGGCGGGCGCCGGGTCGGGCGCGAGCAGCGCGCCGACGCCGAGCGCCGCGTCGATCTGGGCGGCACTGGAATGGACTCCGACCCCGGCGGCGACGACCCGCAGCGCGCGGGCCAGGTTCTCGGCGCTGGGCCGCTGGTCGGGGTTCTTGCGCAGGCAGCGCTCGATGACCGTCCAGAGCGGCTCGGGCACGGTCGAGGGCCGGCGCGGCTCCTCGCTGAGGTGGCGGTGCAGCACTTCAAGGGCGGTCGCCCCGGCGAACGGCGGGTGGCCCGTGACCAGCTCGTACATCAGGATGCCCGCGCCGTAGATGTCGACGGCGGACGTCTGCGGACGACCCTCGGCGGACTCCGGTGCGACATACGCGGGCGTGCCGACAAATTCGTGGGTACGGGTCAGGCCCGGCGAGTCCGCGAGGCGCGCGATGCCGAAGTCGGTGAGCATCGGGTGCATCTGCCCGTTGTCGTCCTTCAGGAGGACGTTGGCGGGCTTGAGGTCGCGGTGGACGACGCCGTCCGCGTGGCTGGCGGCGAGCGCGTCCGCGATCTGTGCGGTGAGCAGGGAGGCGGCGACGGGGCTGAACGGGCCGTTGTCGCGCAGGTAGCGGTGCAGGTCGGGGCCGTCGACCAGGTCCATGACGAGGGCGAGGAGGTCCCCCTCCACGACCAGGTCGCGGGTACGCACGATGTTGGGGTGCGTGAGGCGGAGCAGGACGGAGCGCTCCCGCAGGAACCGCATCACGACGTCCGCGTCGTTGGCCAGCTCCTCCTTGAGGACCTTGATCGCGACGGTCTCGCCGGGCTGGCCGGCGACGGCCGCCTCGGCACCCGCGGTCTCGCGCTGACGGGCCCGCCAGACGACACCGGTGGCGCCGCGTCCGAGCGGCTCCTCCAGGAGGTACTTGCTGCCTACCGGCCGCACGTCATGGGCTCCCTGCTGCTGGTGTGTCCTCTTGCATCGTCCCGGACCCGCCGGGGTTCCGACCCACTTTAGACCGGCCGAACGAGTCGGAGGCCGGTCATCGACAGGTCCCGTCGCACTGACAGTCGTACGTCTGTCGCATGCGTGTCGCACGTCTGTCCCGTCGGGACGAGAGACGCGAACCGGAAGGTGATGGTTGCCGAACGGCTGTCCCCCGGGCATCAGTGATGATCTCAACGTCGTTCCAAGGGGCGCCCAAGCAGGCACTTTTGCACCCACAGCCGACCATTCAAGATCACTTGTCTGCGGCCCCCGGGCGTGTTGTCGGTGGCAGGTGCGAGGATGCCCTCAGCGCGTCGGGTGCCGGCCGGGGACGGCACCGTACGCGCCGACCTGTACCGGACGACGCGTCCCGTGCGTGGTGGGGGGAATCACAGGGCAGTACCCCTGCCGGGCACCCCGCGCAGAGCCGGGGACCCCGCGCAGAAGGGACCGCTGACGCGATGCAGATCCGGCTGACCGTCCTCGCGCCGCGCAGCGGCCACGCCGCGGGACGCGCGTGCGACGTGCTCGTCACCGCACCCGCCGGGACGGCGCTGGCCGCCGTCGCCTCCGCCCTCGCCACCGCCGTGTCGGGACCCGACGCGTCGGGCACCGTGGTGCTGTACGCGGGCGCCGAGCGGCTCGACGCGCAGCGCTGCGCCCTCGGGGAGCCGCCGCTGATCGACGGCGCGGTGCTCTCCCTCCAGGTCCCGGGGCAGGACGAGACGCACGGCGTGGCGGAGATGGACGCGCCGGCCCAGCTGCGGGTGGTCGCGGGGCCCGACGCGGGCGGGGTCCATCTGCTGCACGGCGGGCAGATCAGGATCGGCCGCTCCGCCGACGCGGACGTCCCGCTCGACGACCCGGACGTCTCGCGGCTGCACTGCGCGGTGACGGTCGCGGACGACGGCGGGGTGTCGGTCGCGGACCTCGGCTCGACGAACGGTACGACGCTGGAGGGCGCCGAGGTCGGGCCCCGGCCGGTCCGGCTGCCGCCCGGGGCGCTGCTGCGGATCGGCGAGTCGGCGGTCCGGCTCATGACGGGCGGCCTGACGCCCCCGCTGCCGACGACCCCGGACGGGGAGGGCCATCTGCGGGTGGTGCGCCCGGCGGGCGGGGACGGGTACGCGGGCGGGTACGAGGACGACGCGCGCGCGGGCGACGCCGACGGCAGGTCCACGGAGACGGGCGCGTACGGCTCCGGGGGGTACGGCACGGACGGCTCGGGCCTCGGCCCCGCGGGGGCCTCGCCGGGGCCCCAGTACGGCGGACAGCGGTCCGGGTCCGGTTCGTCCGGGTCCGGTTCGTCCGGGGCAGGGTCGCCGTTCCCGGAGCAGCGGTCCGTACCGGGAGCGCGGCAGGGACAGCCCCAGGGGCCGCCGTGGGACGGCTCACAGGACGGCTCGTACGGCGAGGGGTCCCCGCGCGGACCCCAGCACACCGCTCAGCCCGGACTGCGCCCCGGACTCCAGCCCGGCTCCGGCCGTGCCTCCGGGCAGGATCCGCGCCACGGCGCGAGGGACGCGTACGGCACCGGGCAGGACCGGAACGCGCCCGAGGAGCCCCACGGCCGGACGGTCCACTCGTACGGCGGCCGGCCCCGTGACTCACGGGTGCCCGACCCCCGGAGCGCCGTCGACACGCACTACGGCTTCTCGACCTCAGGACCGGGCGCTGACGGCAGGGGCTCCGAAGGCCGGGGCTCCGACGCCGACACCGGCCCCGGAGGCGCGCACAGCAGGGCGGCGGACAGCGAGCAGCCGTACGCGCCCGCCGACGACGAACACGGAGACGGCCCCCAGTCGCACAGCAGGACCACCGGCACCCGCCGTCAGGGCACGCCCACCCGGGGCACCCAGCTGCCCGACGCCGCCGCCCGGCGGCGCGGCGGCATAGGAGCGTGGGCCAGGCGGCTGGCCGGGAGCCGGGAGGAAGAACCCGCCGAGAGCGCCCCGGGCCCCCGGCCCCCGGCCGGCCCGGCGGGGCGCGCCCCTCTCGCGGAGACCTGGCCGGACCCCGCCGAAGTCCTGCTGACGGCGCTCGGCCCGGGGCCCCGGCTCTGGGAGCGCGACAGCCACCACACCGAGGCGCTGGTCGTCCGGCTGGGCACGGCGGACCGCCCGGCGCCGGACGGCGCGGGGCTGCTGCCCGGCGTGCCCGTGACCCTCGGGCTGCGCGAGGCCGGTTCGCTCGGCCTGGCCGGCCCCCGGGAGCGGCTGACCGGCCTGGCCCGCTCGGTCGTCGCCCAGCTCGCCGCGCTGCACTCCCCCGCCGATCTGGAGATCGTCCTGATCAGCACGGACCGGGCGCGCACCCCCGAGCAGCGCAGACAGGAGTGGGGCTGGCTCGGCTGGCTCCCCCAGGTGCGCCCCGCGCACGGCCAGGACTGCCGGCTGCTGCTCGCCTACGACCGGGACCAGGCCACCGCCAGGACCGCCGAGCTGACCCGCAGGCTCGACGCCGGGCCGCTCGGCACGGGGTGGGCCTCGGCCGGCCCGGAGTCCGTCGCGCGGGCGGCCGAGGCCCACGAGGGGCCGTACACGGTCGTGGTCGTGGACGGTGATCCCGGTTCCGCCTCGCTGCGCCAGGTGACGGCGCGGCTGGCGAGCGCCGGCGCCGCCGCCGGCATCCATCTGATCTGTCTGGCCGAGACCCCGGCCGCCTCGCCCCTCTCACCGGTCGCCGCGACCTACGAGACGGCGTGCGCGGCCTCGCTGCCCTTCCGTGAGTGCGGGGCGGTCGGCCTGCTGAGCGGCGACGTGGCCACCGCGCTGCGCCTGTTGCGTACGGCGGTGGGGGAGCCCGCGGGGCACGGCACGGTCGCCGTCGTGGACGCGGTCTCGCCGGCCTGGGCCGAGCGCTTCGGCCGGGCGCTGGCGCCGCTGCGTACGGCGGTCGGTGGCGGCGGCCCGGGGCGGCCCGCCGCCGCGCTGCCGTCGTCGGCGCGGCTGCTCGACGAGTTGGGGCTGGCGCGGGCCACCCCGGCGTCCCTGATGGCCCGTTGGGCGTCCGCAGCGGACGGCACGGCCGACTGCACGGCGGTGCTCGGCGCCGGGCCGCACGGCCCCGTGAGTGTCGATCTGGCCGAGGAGGGCCCGCATCTGCTGATCGAGGGCCCGTCCGGCAGCGGCCGTTCGGAACTGCTGCGCTCCGTCGCCGCCTCGCTGGCCGCCGCCGACCGGCCCGACCGGCTGGGGCTGCTGCTGGTGGACGGCGCGGGCGGCGAGCGGGGCGAGGGGCTCGGGGCCTGTACGGAACTGCCGCACGTCCTGGAGCTGTTGGTCGCCTCGGAGCCGGTGCGGATGCGCGAGTTCGCCCAGGCGCTGGGCGCGGAGCTGAAACGGCGTGCGGAGCTGCTGGGCCGGCTGGACTTCACCGAATGGCACAGCAGGCGCGAGGTGGCGGAGCGGATGGTCGGCCCGCGCCCGCCGAGCGGCACCGAACAGCGGACGCCGTCCGGCGGCACGCTCCGGCTCAGGACGACCTCGGCGCGTACGGAACCGGAACCGGAGCCGGAACAGCCGTCGCTGCCCCGGCTCGTCGTGCTGGTGGACGACTTCGACGCGCTGGTGGCTCCCGCGCTCGGCAGCCCCGGCCGCCCGGCCGCCGGTTCCGTCGTCCGGGCGCTGGAGGCGGTGGCCAGGGACGGCGAGCGGCTCGGCGTGCATCTGGTGGCGTCGTCCGCCTGTCCGAACCGCACCAGCGACACGGATCTGGCGCAGGGCGCCCGGCTCCGTGTGGTGCTGGACCCGCCGCCCGCGACCCCTTCCCCGGACGATCCGTCGCCGGGCCGGGGCCGCCTCGGCCATCCGGACGGCCGGGTCACCCCGTTCCAGGGCGGCCGGGTGACGGGCCGTATCCCCCGTACGGCGACGCTGCGGCCGACCGTCGTACCGCTGGAGTGGGAGCGCATGGGCGACCCGCCGGCCCGCAGGCCCGTCAGGGAGCTGGGCAACGGACCGACGGACCTGGCGCTGCTCGCCAGCGCCCTGGAACGCGCGGCCCGGTCCGTCCACGCCGTACCGGTCGCGCCTCTCGCTCCGGCCCACCCCTAGGGCGTGTCCGCAAAGTGGTTGGTTCGTTGGTAAGTCGTGGTGAGGCGTCATGAGTTGAGTGATGAGTCGTGGGCTGTGGTGGAGCCGTTGTTGCCGCGGTCGCGGATGGGGCGGCCTGTGCGGGACCGGCGGCAGGTGATGAACGGGATCTTGTGGAAGCTGTCGACCGGGGCGGCCTGGCGGGATCTCCCGG